>NZ_JBWKOS010000002.1:0-708077 GCF_059416225.1 Sphingomonas sp. GW821-FHT09E03
CCTGAATGCCGCCAAGACCCGGAGCCGCCGCCCACATGTCCCTTCATCTTACCTACAATGTCAAAGAGCCGACAAAACCGACGCTCTATCCAACCCTCCTTGCTAGAAGGGCGATCAGAGCGCCTTATCTGTGGTGACCGAGAAGCGAACCGTGTGGTCCGTCGCTGCGGTGACGTCCCTCTAGGAGGGTCATCCAAAGCCGTCAAACGCTTTTTGGCAGATTTTTGACAGGGCGGGGAAAACCCGCGGTTTTCTGCGGCTTTACGGGTTGTGAACAGCTGACGCCTATCGCCGTAAGGGTGAACAGCACGACGAATCACGCCGGCCGACCGGCAGAATCGCTGACCAGCCAGGTACGCCGGGCGGTGATCTGGCGCTCAGGCAGTCAAATCCTTGCCCAGAGCGTGCAATGGGTCGCGACCTTCCTGGTGATCCGCATCCTCAACCCGCAGGATTATGGCCTTTACGCCATGACCGGGGTGGTGCTGGTGTTCCTCAACATGCTCAACGGCTACGGCCTCGCGAGCGGGTTGATCCGGCATGAGGAGGTGACGCCGCTTCACACCAGGCAGTTGTTCGGCATGCTCATTGTCGTCAACGGCGGGCTGGCGGTGGCGCAGCTGCTGCTCGCCCCGCTCGCCGCGGCCTATTACCGCCAGCCCGAGGTCGCGCAGCTGCTGCGCGTCCAGGCACTGCTGTATGTGACGACGCCATTCTCAGCGCTGTCATATGCCCTGCTCAGCCGGCGGATGGATTTTCGCCGCCAGGCCGCGGCCAACATCGCCGGGGCGCTCGCCGGCGCGGCAACCGCGCTCGCCGGCGCGCTGGCCGGTCTTGGCGTGTGGACCTTAGTATTCGCCCCGCTCGCGCTCTACGTGGCGCGGGCGACGATGCTAACCTGGGGCGCGCGCGCATTGATGTGGCCGAGCTTCGATTTCCGCGGCACCCGCCATTTGGTCGGGTTCGGCGGGGCCATGGCGACCGGCCAGTTCTTCTGGTTCCTGCAGAGCCAGGCCGACGTGTTCATCGCCGGACGCTGGTTCGATCCCCACCGGCTCGGCATCTACACCACCGCCTTGTTCCTCGCCCAGGTGTTCGTCTCCAAGATCGTGCCGCCGCTCAACGAGGTCGCGTTCAGCGCCTATGCGCGTATCCAGCACGACCAGCAGGCGATCGGCGCCGCCTTCGTGCGCGCGGTACGGATCATCATGGTCGCGGCGATGCCCTTCTATCTTGGCCTAGCCGCCACCGCCGAGCCGCTGGTGCTGACGATGCTCGGCGCCAAATGGGCCGACGCGGTGCCGGTGGTACGGCTGCTCGCGCTCGCCATGCCGTTCATGACGCTACAGGTGCTCTACTCGCCCGCGTGCGACGCCCAGGGCCGCCCCGGCATCGCCGCGCGCAACGGCGCCGGCGGTGCCGCGATCCTCGCCGCTGCCTTCCTGATCGGGGTGCGCTGGGGCCCCGAGGGGCTCGCCTGGAGCTGGCTGGCCGCCTATCCGCTCTATCTCGCGATCAGTAGCTGGCGGTCGTTGCCGGTGATCGGGGCGAGCCCGCGCGCGCTCGCAGCGGCGATCACCCCCGCGGTCGGGGCCGCCTTGGTGATGGGGGCGGTCGTCCACCTCGCCGACCTCGCGCTGGTCACCGCGGCGCCCGCCACCGCGCCGCCGGTGCGGCTCGCCATCCTCGTCACGATCGGCGGACTGGTCTATGGCGGCTGGATGCTGCTGCTCGCGCGCGCAACCATGCGCGAGCTGATCAAGGTGATTCGCAAGCAGCCGCTGCCAGGCTGAGCGGCCCGGCAGCGCCATGCCACCCGTTCAACCGCCCTGGATATAGTCGCGCATCGCCGCGGCATCGGCCTCGATCTGGTCGATGCGGTATTTGACGAGGTCGCCGATCGAGACGACGCCGACCAGCCGCCCCTCCACCACCACCGGCAAATGGCGGATCCGTCGCCGCGTCATCAGCGACAGCGCGCCGAGGACCGCATGGTCGGGCGCCACGCTCTCCACCGGCGAGGTCATCACCGCGGACACCGGCAAGGCGAGCGCATCGGCGCCCTTGGCCGCGAGGCAGTGGATGACGTCGCGTTCGGAGAAGATGCCGATTACCGCCTCGCCATCCATCACCGGCATCGCGCCGATCCGTCGTTCGGCGAGCAGCGCCACCGCCTGCGCCACCGTTGCCGCGCCGGTGAGCGATACCACCGCATCGCCCTTGCCGTGCAGAATCGCTGCGATCGTCATCTCGACCTCTCCTTATGTTTGAGGAGATGAGATCATGTTTGCAGCGCCATGGCAAAGCCTTCGCGCGTCCAGGCCCTCCCCATGACAAAGGGCCAGCCCCTCGCAGGACCGGCCCTCTATCTAGGCGCAGGCGGCATCCGCGGATGCCGGCAGCGGATCACTCCGCCGCGGGTGCTTCCACGGTCGCGCGCGGGGTGCGGCGACGGCGCGGCTTGGGCGCTTCCTCGGCATCGTTGGCCGCGGCGATATTGAGCGACGGCGGCAGGCGATCGGCCTCGAAGCCGTTGCTCTCGCCACCGGCATCGGTCGCCTGCGGCGCCGGCGCGCCGGCATCGCCATCGGCCGCAACTACCGGCTGCGCATCGCGCCGCGGCCTACCGCGACGGGGACGCTGCAGCGGCGCATCGGCTTCGAGCACGGTCTCGGCGCGGTCGACCAGCGACTCGCCTTCCGCGAGTGGATCGGACCGGCGCTGACCGGCGACCTCGACCGGCTGCTCCTGCTCGAACCGCGGGCGGCGCAGCGGGCGTTCTTCGCGGGGGCGGTCGTCACGGGGCCGATCGTCACGGGGCCGATCGTCACGCGGCGCACGCTCAACACGCTCCTCGCGGGGACCACGCTCGTCACGGGCGGCGCGGTCTTCACGCGGCGCGCGATCCTCGCGGGGAGCCTCGCGATTGCCGCTGCGATCTTCCCAATTGCTGCGTGGCTGGCGGGGCTGGTCGCCGTCCTGCGCGGCGCGGCGCGGCGGCTGGCGGTCCTGGCGATCGTCGCGGGCCTGACGGTCATCCCGCGGGCGGTCATCGCGTGACTGGCGATCGTTGCGCTCCTGGCGGTCGTCGCGGCTGTCGCCGTCCTGCTCGCCGGCGCGGATCGGCTCGCCTTCGTCGCCATAATCATCGTCGCCATCGAGCTCGAACGGCTGCTGGCGGCGCGGCTGCTGGTCCTCGAACCGGCCACGCTGGTCGGCGATCACGCGGAAATAGTGATCGGCGAACTGCAGATAATATTCGGTGTTGACCCGATCGCCCTGGCGCTGCGCATCGCTGGCGAGATTCTTGTACTTCTCGAACAGCTGATTGGCGTTGCCGCGCGCACGGCTGTCGATCCGGTTGCCATTGTCGGGACGACCCTGGCCGCCACCCTGACGCGGAGCGCCACCACCACCGTTATTATTGTTGCCGCCACGACCGCGACGACGGCCGTTCTGCCGATTGTTGATCAAGCTAATGTCCCATGATCAGAGTGTGTGGTGTTCAAAACCAAGTCTGGCCTTTTCCCGGTACCGCGGTGCAATCCTTCGGGCATCGCCTCAAGCGCCAAGCGCTTGCGGTCGAGCCTGCCGCGACCGCCGGGAGCAGCGGTTGCATGACAAAGGATGCGGGCCATCGCCCTTTATTCAACCAACAATGGTGAAGGTGCGTGCCCCGTCTCATCATTAGCGGGCGGCGGGCCGGTCCGACAAGTGAAATATTGGGGTGCGGCGGTTCAATTGCAAGGTGTGGCGATGAGGCATCGGTCGCGCCCGCCGAAATCCTGGCGGACGGTGACGGCAAGACCCTCTGCCACGAGCAGCGCGGTGACGCTGGCCGCCTGGGTGTGGCCGATCTCGATCACCGCGCAGCCGCCTGGCGCGATCAGCCGGGCAAGCTGAGGCGCGAGCAGGCGATAATCGTCGAGTCCGTCGGCGCCGGCGAACAGCGCGCTGCCCGGCTCGTAGCGGGCGACCTCGGCCGGCAGGACTTCCGCCGTGCCGATATAGGGCGGGTTGGCGAGCACCAGATCGAAGCGCGCGTCGATCGCGGCGGCCCAGTGCCCGATCGCGACATGCGCCCGGCTTTGCAGGCCGAGCGCGGCGGCATTGGCGCGGGCATAGCCCAGCGCCGCGACCGAGCGGTCGATGCCAAGCCCGATCGCGGCGGGCCATTCGTCGAGCGCGGCGAGCAGCAGCGTGCCGGGGCCGGTGCCGAGATCAAGCACGCTTGCCGGCGCACCGCTGCCGAAATGCGCGGCGGCAGCGATCAGCAGGGTCTCGCTGTCGGCGCGCGGCACCAGCGCGCCGGGGCCGACCGCAAGGTCGATGCTCCAGAAGCCGCGGCTGCCGGTAATATAGGCGATCGGCTCGTGCGCCTCCCGGCGCGCGACCAGCGCCGCGAATTCGGGCGGTACCGGGCGATCGAGATCGAGCAGCAGCCGATTTCGCTCGATGTCGAGCGCGTGTGCCATCAGCAGCTCGGCATCGAGACGGGGCGTGGCGGAGAAGCCGAACCGCGCGGCGGCCTCGGCCAGCGCGGCGTGGAGGGTCATGGAGCCCGGTGCCACGATCCTGTCACCTGCCCTCAGGCATCGAGGCTGGCCAGCCGCTCCGCCTCATCCTCGGCGATCAGCGCGCCGATCAGTTCGCCCATCTCGCCCTGCATGATCTCGGGCAATCGGTGCAGCGTCAGGTTGATGCGGTGATCGGTGACTCGGCCTTGCGGGAAATTATAGGTGCGGATCCGCTCCGAGCGGTCGCCCGAGCCGACCATCGACTTGCGCGCGCCGGCCCGCTCCGAGGCGAGCCGCTCGCGCTCGGCCTCGTACAGGCGAGTGCGCAGCACCTTCATCGCCTTGGCCTTGTTCTTGTGCTGCGATTTCTCGTCCTGCTGGATCACCACCAGCCCGCTCGGCAGATGGGTGATGCGCACCGCGCTGTCGGTGGTGTTGACCGACTGGCCGCCGGGGCCGGACGAGCGATAGACGTCGATGCGCAGGTCCTTGTCCTCGATGCGGACGTCGACCTCCTCGGCCTCGGGCAGCACCGCCACCGTCGCCGCCGAGGTGTGGATCCGCCCGCCCGCCTCGGTCGCGGGCACGCGCTGGACGCGGTGGACGCCGGATTCGAACTTGAGCCGCGCGAACACGCCCTGGCCGGTGACGCTCGCCACCGCTTCCTTGAACCCGCCGGCGTCGGACGACGAGGAGGAGATCAGCTCGACGCGCCAGCCCTGCCCTTCCGCATAGCGCTGGTACATGCGGAACAGGTCGCCGGCGAACAGCGCCGCCTCGTCGCCGCCGGTGCCGGCGCGGATCTCGAGCATCGCGGCGCGCTCGTCCGCCGCGTCGCGCGGCAGCAGCGCGAGCGCGAGGCGGCGGTCCGCCGCCTCGAGCGCGGCGCGATTGTCGTGCAGCTCCTCGGCCGCCATCGCGCGCAATTCGTCGTCGTCGGCATCCTCGGCCATATAGGCAAGGCTGTCGGCCTCCTGGCGCAACCGCCGCACCTCGCCCGCCGCCTGCGCGACCGGCTCGAGCTCGGCATATTCCTTGGAGACCTGGACGAAGCGGTCAGACGGCAGCTCGCCGGTCGCCATCAGCGCCTGCAACTCGTCGCGGCGGGCTTCGATCTGGGCGATGCGATCGGGGGAGATGGCGGTCATGCGCCAGCCAGTAGCGGCTCGATGATCGCGGCGACGCGATCGATCTCCGCCGTCTCCGCGCCATAGCCACGCTGAGAGAAGCCGATCACGTCGTCTGCCTGCCTGAACGATACGATCTGCCGCGGCGCGAGCTTCAACGCGCGATCGAACCGCTTCCGCGGGCTGCCGGTGACGACGACTTCCGCCCTCAGTCCCGCGCGCCGCAGGGCCGCCGTCGTTGCCATTGCCGATTGGCTCGTTGCAACATCCTCGGCAATCACCGCCACGTCGAGGATCTCGCCCGCCGGCTCGTCGATCAGCATCGCCAGCCGCTCGACCCCGGCCGCCCAGCCGACCCCGGGCGTTTCCGCGCCGCCGAGCGAGCCGATCAGCCCGTCGTAGCGGCCGCCGGCGAGCACCGTGCCCTGCGCGCCGAGCCGGTCGGTGACGAACTCGAACGCGGTGTGCCGGTAATAATCGAGCCCGCGCACCAGCCGCGCGTTGCGCGTCCAGGCGACGCCGGCGGCGTCGAGCCCGGCGGTGACGGCATCGAAGAAGGCGCGCGCCTCGGGCGTCAGATAGGCATCGATGTCCGGCGCGGTATCGGCGATCGGCCGGTCGCGTGGATCCTTGGAATCGAGGATCCGCATCGGATTCTTTTCGAGTCGGGTCAGGCTGTCCTCGGACAAGTCGGCCCGATGGCTTTCGAAATGCGCCACCAGCGCATCGCGCCACGCGTCGCGTGTCGCGGCATCGCCCAGCGTGTTGAGCTGCAGCGTCACGCCGTCAGCGATGCCGAGCTCGCGCAGCAGCTGGTCCGCCATTACCAGCAATTCGACATCGGCGGCGGGCTCGGCGGCACCGATCACCTCGGCATCGATCTGATGGAACTGGCGATAGCGACCCTTCTGCGGCCGCTCGTAGCGGAACACCGCGCCACTGGTGGCGATCTTCATCGGCGCATGCTGCTGCCAGCCCTCGGTGAGGAAGGCACGGGCGATGCCGGCGGTGAATTCGGGCCGCAGCGTCAGCATGTCGCCGCCGCGATCGGGGAAGGTGTACATCTCCTTGGAGACGACATCGGTGGTCTCGCCGATCGAGCGCGCGAACACGTCGGTCGATTCGAACACCGGCACGTCGACGCGCGCGAAACAGTAGAGCGCGCGAACCCGCTCGAACGTGGCGAGCACGTGCGCGAAGCGACGCTGCTCGTCGCCAACAATATCCTGGGTGCCGCGCACGCGCCGCGGGGTCTCTATTCGGGCCATAAGTGGCGGGTATCTAGGCGAGGTGGGCCCGAAGCGCTAGCGCTAGCCACCATGACCACACAGCAACGTTTCTGGGGTATCGGCAAGCGCATCGCGCCGCCGCGGTTCGTGATGTTCGCGCTGCTGTTCGCCGCGGGCCTCGCCGGGCTGATCCCGCTGCTCGGCAAGGGCCGCGGCACGATGACCGCGTTCGACATCGCCGCCTTCATCTTCCTGGTGTCGCTCGCCACCCTGTTCCGCCACGGCGAGGCAGAGAAGATGCGCCGCACCGCGCGCAGCAACGACGCCAATCGCGCGGTGCTGCTCGGCATTACCGGGGTCACAATGATCGTGATCCTCGTCGCGGTCGCGGCCGAGCTCAAGGGCAAGAACGATGCGATCGCGATCGGGCTGGTGATCGCGACGCTCGCGCTCGCCTGGCTGTTCTCCAACATGATCTATGCGCTGCATTACGCGCATCTGTTCTACAGCGAGGCGGACGGCGAGGATGCCGCCGGGCTCGACTTCCCCGATTGCGACGAGCCCGATTACTGGGACTTCCTCTATTTCAGCTACACGCTGGGGATGACCTTCCAGACCTCGGACGTGTCGATCAAGACCCGCCAGCTGCGCCGGGTGGCGATCGGGCAATGCCTGGCGGCGTTCGTGTTCAACCTCGGCGTGCTCGCCTTCACCATCAACGTCATCGGCGGCGGCTGAGCGCGACGGCAAAGGACTGGACGACTGCCCTTTCAGCCGCTCTAACACCTGCGCATTCTCTTGACCGAAGGCCTTCCATGACCGCCAAGCTGTTCGTCGCGTCCTTGCTCGTGTCCGCTGCATCCCCTGCCCTCGCCCAGGTGCCCGCGGGCAACACCGCCCCCCGGCCGGTGCCGTTCGTCGACACCATTCCCGAGCCTCAGGACGTCGCCTATCCCGGCGGCACGATCCGGCTTGACGTCGACGCCACCGATACCGAGCGCGGCATCTTCCAGGTCAAGGAGACCATCCCCGTCGCCAAGAGCGGGCCGATGGCGCTGCTCTTCCCCAAGTGGCTGCCCGGCAACCACTCGCCGAGCGGCCAGATCGAGAAGGTCGCCGGGCTGGTGGTCCGTGCCAACGGCCGCGTGGTGCCGTGGACGCGCGACCCGGTCGACGTGTTCGCCTTCCACGTCGACGTGCCCACCGGCGCCAAGCGGCTCGAGGTCAGCTTCCAGTTCATCTCCGCCACCAAGGGTGACCAGGGGCGGATCACGATGACCCCCAATCTGGTCAGCCTCCAGCCCAATTCGGTGAGCCTCTATCCGGCCGGCTATTTCACCCGCCAGATCCCGATCCAGATGACCGCGACCTTCCCGGCGGGCTTCACCGCGGCGGGCGCGGTGCCGGCCAAGCACAGCCAGAGCGCGGCGGGCTCGGTCTACACCTACGACACCACCAATTACGAGATACTGGTCGATTCGCCGGTGCTCGCCGGCCGCTACGGCAAGGTCTGGCCGCTCAGCCCCAAGGTCAATCTCGACGTCTTCGCCGACAGCCCCGAGCAGCTCGCCGCCACGCCCGAACAGATCGACGCGCACAAGCGCCTGGTCGACCAGGCGGTGAAGACCTTCGGCGCCCAGCATTACGACCATTACGACTTCCTGGTCTCGCTGTCCGACCAGCTCGGCGGCATCGGCCTCGAGCATCACCGCAGCTCGGAAGACGGTAGCCGCCCCAATTACTTCACCGAATGGGACCAGAACGCGCCGGCGCGCAACCTGCTGCCGCACGAGTTCACCCATAGCTGGGACGGCAAGTTCCGCCGCGGCGCCGATCTGTGGACGCCCGACTTCCGCGCGCCGATGCGCGATTCGCTGCTGTGGGTCTATGAGGGCCAGACCCAGTTCTGGGGCTATGTGCTCCAGGCGCGCTCGGGGCTCGTCTCCAAGCAGGACACGCTCGACGCCTATGCCGCGATTGCCGGCAATTACGACAATGCGCCCGCTCGCCAGTGGCGCGACCTGGTCGACACCACCAACGATCCGATCATCTCGCAGCGCCGGCCCAAGGGCTGGACCAGCTGGCAGCGTTCGGAGGATTATTACAACGAGGGCCTGATGGTGTGGATGGAGGTGGACGCCATGCTCCGCCAGAAGTCCGGCGGCACCAAGTCGATCGACGATTTCGCCCGCGCCTTCTTCGGTGTGCGCGACGGCGACTATGGCGAACTCACCTATACGTTCGACGATGTCGTCGCGACGCTCAACGGCATCGTGCCGTACGACTGGGCCGGCTTCCTCACCAAGCGGCTGACCGAGACCGGCCAGCCCGCACCGGTCAACGGCTTCGCGATGAACGGCTACAAGCTCGTCTACACCGCCGAGCCGACCAAATACTTCACCGGCCTCGAGAAGACCCGCGGCACCGACGTGACCTACTCGCTCGGTCTGATGATCAACAAGGAAGGCGAGGTTTCGGCCTCGATCTGGGATTCGCCTGCGTTCAAGGCGGGCATCGACATCGGCACCCAGATCCAGGGCGTCAACGGCGAGGCGTTCAGCCCGGAGCGGATCAAGGCGGCGATCCTCGCGGCCAAGACGTCCAAGGAGCCGATCCATCTATTGGTCAAGAATGGAACACGCTTCCGCGACCTTGCCATCGACTATCATGGCGGCCCCCGCTATCCGCGCCTCCAGAAGGTAGGGAACGGTGATGGCGGCCTCGACAAGCTGCTGATGCCGCGCTGATTTCGTGAACAGGAACCAACTATGCGCATTGATCTGATTCCCACGGGCAAGAACCCGCCCGACGACCTCAACGTCGTGATCGAAGTCCCCACCGGCGGCGAGCCGGTGAAATACGAGTTCGACAAGGCCAGCGGCGCGCTGTTCGTCGATCGCATCCTGCACACGCCGATGCGCTATCCGGCGAACTACGGCTTCGTGCCGCACACCCTGTCGCCCGACGGCGATCCCCTAGACGCGCTGGTGATCGCCCGCTCGCCGTTCATTCCGGGCTGCGTCGTCCGCGCCCGGCCGATCGCGGTGCTCAACCTCGAGGACGAGGCTGGCGGCGACGAGAAATTGGTCTGCGTGCCGGTCGATGCGGTGTTCCCTTATTATTCGAACGTCGGCGGCCGCGGCGACGTGCCGGAGATCGTGTTCGAGCAGATCGAGCACTTCTTCACCCACTATAAGGATCTCGAAAAAAAGAAGTGGGTCCGCGTCGGCAAGTGGGGCGATGCCGCGGAGGCACGGCAGATCACCATCGAGGCGATCGAACGCTACAATGCCGAAAAGGCCAAGGGCGACGATCCGATGAACAAGGACGACATGGCGGGTCGCTGAGGCACGCCCCCGGTGGGGAATGAGTCGATGACCAACGCCCCTACCGCCTCTACCCTCGACCAGCCGGCGCTAGACGCGATTCGCGTCCGCGCCGCGCAGGTGGGGATGTTCGAAACCCCGATCCTCCATGGCCAGCTTAGCCACGCCGAGGGCATGACCGCGGCGCTCGCCGCGGCGATCCGCACCCGCGCCGCTGCCGATACCGGCCTCAACCGCTCCAACGTCGGCGGCTGGCATAGCGCCACCGACATGCTCGACTGGGGCGGCCCCGCCGCCGCCAAGCTTGCCGATCTCGCGATCAAAGCCGCCAAGCGGCTGTCGCATTTCGAGGATCGCGATCCCGCCACGGTGGAATGGACGATCAGGATGTGGGCCAATGTCTCGCCGCCGGGGGCGCTCAACATGAGCCACGCCCATCCCGGCGTGCTCTGGGCCGCGGTCTATTATGTCGACATGGGCGGGCCGCCTGCCGACGGCGATCCCGGCGGCGAATTGTTCTTCGAGGATCCGCGTTTCCCCGTGCCGCTGATGCGGCTGCCTGGCTTTCGCCTCAAAGGGGTGGATGGCCAGCCGCAGCCGGTCGAGCAGCGCCTGCTCACCCGCGCCGGTGACCTCGTCCTCTTCCCGGCCTGGGTGCGCCACGGCGTCCGCCCGCATCGTGGCACCGGGGACCGCATCTCGATCGCGATGAACATCGACGTGAAGGGCTGAACGGACCGCCTAGTCGCGTCCTGCAAGCCGCGCGAGCGCGACGCCCTCGACGCGCTGGACCGTCCATTCCTCCTGCCCCACCGCGCCCATCGCCCGGTAGAAGGCGATTGCATCGGCGTTCCAGTCGAGCACCGACCATTCGAAGCGGCCGCAATCGCGATCCACCGCGATCCCTGCCAAATGGCGCAGCAGCGCCGTGCCGACGCCGCGCCCGCGCGCCGCGGGGGTCACGTACAGATCCTCGAGGTACAGCCCGCGCTTGCCCGTCCAGGTCGAGAAATTGTGGAAGAACAACGCGAAGCCCAGCGGCGCGCGATCCTCGGCGATCACCGCCTCGGCCGCCGGCCGGTCGCCGAACAGCGCCGCGTGCAGGCTCGCCTCGGTCGCCTTTACCGCATCGGGCTCACGCTCGAAGGCGGCGAGATCGCGGATGAAGCCGAGGATCACCGGCACGTCGCCCGGGGTCGCGGCACGGATCATGCCCCGGCCTCCGTCTGCGGACCCGGCCCGGGATCGCGCACCGCGATCACGCAGCCGCCGATGATCAGCGTCGCGCCGCCGGTGGTGAACAGCGACACATGCTCGCCGAACACCAGAAAGCCGAACAGCGCCGACCAGACGAAGGCGGTATATTCCACCGGCGCCAGTACCTGCGCCTCGGCATGGCGATACGCCCAGGCCAGCGCCAGCGCCGAGATCGAGCCGAGCACGGCGGCACCGAGGATCGCCGGGATTTGCGGCACCGTCGGCAGGCTGCCGAGCCATGGCGCGCCGAGCAGCATCAGCCCGGCCAGCACCAGACTGGTGAACAGCGCCACCTCGAGCGGGTCGGCGGCCTGCGCCTGGCGCCTGAGCAGGATCAGGCTGCCGGCGTAGAGCACCGAGGCGACGAGGATGGCGAGGCTGCCGAGCACCACCTCGTCCGACGCCCGCGCCCGGACCTCGCCCGCGGCGATCGCCAGCACGCCGAGGCTGGCGACCAGCGAGCCGCCGATCGCGCCGCGGCGGATGCGCTCGCCGAGCGTCGCCGCAGCGAGGAACAGCGCGATCAGCGGCGCGAGAAAGGTCAGCGCCACGCCTTGCGCCATCGGTACGCGGACCAATCCCCAGAAGAACAGCAGCACCGACGCACCGCCGGTCGCGCCACGGGCAAGATGCAGCGTGAGCGCCGCACGGCCGGGCCAAGGTCGTCTCTGCAGCAGGAACACCGGCGCCATCAGCGCCACGCCCGCAAGCGATCGCCACAGCACCGCATCATAGGCGCCGCTCGCGATCGACAGCCCCTTCATGATCGCATCCATCGCCGAATAGATCGCGATCCCCACGGCGGCGACGGCAAAGGCGAGGCGGGCGGAAAGACGCATGCGAGCGGGCTTAGCGGCCTGCGCCGGCCAGGTCACGCCATGCGTCGGCACGGCATCGGCCCTCATCCGGCCGAAGGAGGTCGTTCCACAAACTCGTCATGCTGAACTTGTTTCAGCATCCAGCACCTGCATTACCCGCTGGTGCAACCGTCGGGCCATGGATCCTGAAACGAGTTCAGGATGACGGCGGGGAGGTCACGTCCGGCCGCCAGCCGAGCGTTGTGCCGGCGACAATCGCCCGCCCCGCCTCACTCCGCCGCGACCGCCTCCGGTGCCACCGCGGCCAGCGCCTGGTCGGCCGCCTCGATCTCGGCCGCCTTGGCCTCCACCAGATGCACGATATGATCGATCATCCCGGCGTCCTGGACGTGATGGTCGGTAACGCCCGACAGATAGACCATGTGCTTGCCGTTGCCGCCGCCGGTGATGCCGATGTCGGTCTCGCGCGCTTCGCCGGGGCCGTTGACGACGCAGCCGAGCACGCTGAGGCTCATCGGCGTGCGGATGTGCTGGAGCCGCTCCTCGAGCGCCTGAACGGTGCGGATCACGTCAAAACCCTGGCGTGCGCACGACGGGCAGGAGACGACGCGGACGCCGCGGTTGCGGATGCCGAGCGCTTTGAGGATCTCGAAGCCGACGCGGACCTCGTCCTCGGGCTCGGCGGACAGCGACACGCGGATGGTGTCGCCGATGCCGTACCACAGCAGGCTGCCCATCCCGATCGCCGACTTGACCGTGCCGCCGACGAACCCGCCCGCCTCGGTGATGCCGAGGTGGAGCGGGCAATCGACCTGTTCGGCGAGCTGCTGATAGGCCGCCACCGCGAGGAACAGGTCGGAGGCCTTTACCGCGACCTTGAACTCGTGGAAGTCGTGATCCTGGAGCAGCTTGATGTGGTCCATCGCGCTCTCGACCAGCGCATCGGGGCACGGCTCGCCATATTTCTCGAGCAGATGCTTCTCGAGGCTGCCGCCGTTGACGCCGATGCGGATCGCGCAGCCATTGGCCTTGGCGGCGTCGACCACTTCCTTGACCCGCGCCGCCGAGCCGATGTTGCCCGGGTTGATTCGCAGGCACGCCGCGCCGGCATCCGCCGCCTCGAGCGCGCGCTTGTAGTGGAAATGGATGTCGGCGACGATCGGCACGCGCGAGGCGCGGACGATCTGCTTGAGCGCCGCGGTCGATTCGACGTCGGGGCAGGAGACGCGGATGATGTCCACGCCCGCCTCCTCGCAGCGGCGGATCTGGTCCACCGTCGCGCGCACGTCCTCGGTGGGCGTGTTGGTCATTGTCTGGACGGTGACCGGCGCACCCCCGCCGACGGGAACGTTGCCGACCATGATCTGGCGGCTCGGGCGGCGGACGATATCGCGCCAAGGACGAAGTGACATGAACTAACCCTCTACAGCGCCAGCCCTATACAACGCCAGCCTTGCAGTTCAAAGGCACCGCCGATGGCCCGGCATTATGGCATGGACTGGCTGCGGATCGGCGCCTTCGCGCTGCTGATCCTCTACCATATCGGCATGGTGTTCGTGCCATGGAATTTCCACGTCAAATCCGTGCATGTCGAACAATGGGCGACGGTGCCGATGCTCGCCACCAACGCCTGGCGCCTCAGCCTGCTGTTCGTCGTCTCGGGCTATGCCAGCCGTGCGCTGCTGCGGCGGTCGAGCGGCACCGCGGGCTTCTTCCGCAACCGCAGCTACCGCCTGCTGGTGCCGCTCGCGTTCGGCGTCTCGGTGGTGGTGCCGCCGCAGCCCTGGGTGGAGCTGGTCACCAAGCGCGGCTATGCCGGCGGCTACTGGCCGTTCTGGACGCATGACTTCTTCAGCTTCGGCAAGCTCGGCGGGATCGGTCTGCCGACCTGGAACCATCTGTGGTTCGTCGGCTATCTATGGGTCTACACCGCGCTGCTCGCGTTCGGCACGCTGTTCCTCCGCCTGCCCGGGCTGCAGCGGGGATTCGACCGATTGTTCGGCACCGCGGCGGTGCTGTGGCTGCCGATCGGCTATCTGGTCTGCGTCCACGCGCGCTGGTTCCCGATGGTCGGCGAGACCCATGCGCTGCTCGACGACTGGATCGCGCACATCACTTATTTCCCCGCCTTCCTGTTCGGCTTCGCGCTTGCCCGGTCGGAAGCCGCGATGGCTGCGATCGGCCGCTGGTGGCCGCTCGCAGCGGTTCTTGCCCTGCTTGGCTATGGCTTCATCGCTGCGGTCGAGCTCGGCTGGCCGGCGACGCCGACACCGCGCTGGGTCTATGGCTATTACGGCGCCGCCCATGCCACCCAGCAATGGGCGGGGATCATCGCGTTGATCGGCATCGCCGAACGTTGGTGGAATCGCGACCATCGCTGGCGGCCGATGCTTACCGAAGCGATCTTCCCCTTCTACATGATCCACCAGACCGTGATCGTCCTGGTGATGTGGGCGCTGCTCCCCGCTGGATTGCCCGCCGCGACCGAGTTCGCGATCCTGGTCGCGAGCACGGTGGCGGGCTGCTGGCTTTTCTATCTCGTCGGCCGCTCGATCCGCCCGCTGCGGCCGCTGATCGGCCTGCGTGCCGACGCCCCGGCGAAACGCGCGGCGAATACCCCTTCCACCATCTGACGTGCTGGACATCCTTATGCCCCCTTCCCCCGGCTGGTCCCTGATGATCCATGGCGGCGCCGGCGCGCTGCTCCGCGAGCGCACCGCGCCGGAGGCCGACGCCGGGGCCCGCGCCGCGCTGAACGCCGCGCTCGATGCCGGCACCGCGCTGCTCGCGGCCGGCGGCACCGCGCTCGACGCGGTCGAGGCCGCGGTGCGCGTGCTCGAGGACGATCCCCACTTCAACGCCGGGCGCGGCGCCTGCTTCACCCACGGCGGCACCAATGAGCTCGACGCCGCGATCATGGACGGTCGCACCCGCGACGCCGGCGCGGTCGCCGGGGTGAGCCGCACCCGCCATCCGGTCAGCCTCGCGCGTGCGGTGATGGCGGCCAGCCCGCACGTGCTGCTGATCGGCGCCGGCGCCGATTCCTCTGCGATCGAGCAGCGGCTCGAGCAGGTCGACCCCGCCTGGTTCGCGACACCCGAGCGCCGCCGCCAGCTCGACGAGCTCAACGCCGGCGGCAAGGCCGCGTTCGACGTCGACATGAAATACGGTACCGTCGGCGCGGTTGCCTGCGACGCCGCCGGCCACCTCGCCGCCGCCACCTCCACCGGCGGCGTCACCGGCAAGCGCTGGGGCCGGGTGGGCGATTCGCCGCTGATCGGGGCCGGCACCTATGCCGACGATCGTGCCTGCGCGGTCTCCGCCACCGGCTCGGGCGAGTTTTTCATCCGCGCCGGCGCCGGCCACGAGATCGCCGCGCGGATCCGCCTGCTCGGCGAATCGCCGGCAACCGCGGCGGCGGCGGTGATGGCGGACATCCAGGCGCTTGGCGGCACCGGCGGCGTCATCGTCGCCGCGCCCGGCATTGCGCCGGTGTGGCACTTCACCACTCCCGGCATGTACCGCGGCCTGGTCACCGCCGAGGGCGCGCGCCAGGTGGCGATCTACGGCGACGAATAGCACGGCGCTGCTGCTCACAGGCACATAGGCCACGGCAGATGACCGGAAAGTCATGCGGTTGGCCCGTTGGCGGCGGTCATGCCAGCCGCTAAGGCGCCGGCATGAAGTTGCTTTCCCGGCTTGCCGCCGCCGCCGTCACCAGCGCTGCCGCGCTGATCGTTGCGTCCCCCGCCCAAGCTTATTGGGAATTCGGCCACGAGACGGTGGCGCAGATCGCCATGGCGAACGTCCGCCCAGCCACCCGCGTCGCGGTGCAGCGCCTGCTCGCCCAGAGCGGCCAGCTCGACACGCCCACTTGCCCGGCGACGACGATCGAGGGCGCGAGCACCTGGGCCGATTGCGTCAAGCCGCTCAAGAACGCCGACGGCAAGTCGCGCTTCGGCTATGCCTATAATTGGCACTTCCAGGACGTGAACATCTGCCAGCCGTTCACGCTCGCCGACGCCTGCAAGGACGGCAATTGCGTCTCCGCGCAGATCACCCGCGACATGGCGCTGCTCAAGAACAAGCGCACGCCCACCAAGGAGCGCGTTCAGGCGCTGGTGTTCCTGATCCACTTCGTCGGCGATCTCCACCAGCCGCTCCACGCCGGCGAAAAGGGCGACAAGGGCGGCAATGACGTCGCCGCCGCTTATGGCGACTACAGCCCGCGCCGCTTCAATCTCCATTCGATCTGGGACGGCACGCTCGCCGAGCGCGCGATCACCACCGGGCCGAGCCTGGTGCGGCGCTATCCCGCAGGCGTGAAGGCCAAGGTCGCCGCCGGCACCGTCACCGACTGGAGCCGCGAATCCTGGCAGGTCGCCCATGACGTCACTTATGCCAGCGCGCTCAAGGGCGATCCCTGCGGCCCGACGCCGGCCAAGGTGATGCTCGACGAAGCGACGATCGAGCGCATCGTCCCCGTCGCCCGGCTCGAAGTGGAGCGCGGCGGCCTGCGTCTCGCCAAGCTGCTCGACCAGGCGTTCGGCTGAACCCGCCGGTCCGCTATGCCCCGGCCATCTCCGTTCGTGCTGAGCCCGTCGAAGCACCGTGAGTCTCATGCCCTTCGACAAGCTCAGCGCGACCGATGAGATGGTTCAGCTTGTCGCTAACGCCGTCACTCCCCGCCCCAGCGCCACCGCCAGCCGCCGCGGGTATGCTGGGCGGCGATCGCGATCAGCGCGAGGGTGACGATCACCATCACCACCCCGAACGCCGCCGGGTGCCGCGGCGCCAGCCAACGCACGCCGGCAGCGACGATGGCAAGGTAGACGCCGAGCAGCACCCAGCCCTGCCAGGCGATCGGCAGCCCTGCCCCCAGACCAAACATCTTGGGGGCAAACCATTCTCCATCACTCATCGCCATCCTCCTTGGGTGGCCGGCCGCGCCGCGCGCGTGCCGGTGGGTCAAGCGTCACGCCGCGCCGCCCCAGCGCCTCGCGCAGCAGGCATTCGACCTGCGCATTGACGCTGCGCAGGTCGCTCGCCGCCGCTCGCTCGATCGCGGCGTAGAGCGCTGGATCGAGACGCAGTGGAAAGGCCTTGCGCGGGGGTGTCGTCACGACGCTATTGGTAGAGCGTGCCGGTGTTGACCACGGGCTGGGTATCGCGCTCGCCGCACAGCACCACCATCAGGTTCGACACCATCGCCGCCCGCCTCTCGTCGTCGAGCTCCACCACCTGGCGCGCCGAGAGCTGCTCCAGCGCCATCTCGACCATGCCCACCGCGCCGGCGACCAGCGTCTGCCGCGCCGCCACCACCGCCTGGGCCTGCTGGCGGCGGAGCATCGATTGCGCGATCTCGGGCGCATAAGCGAGATGGGTAAAGCCGCATTCGTCGACGGTGATGCCGGCGACCACCAGCCGCGCGATCAGCTCGGTGCGCAGCTCGGCCGCAACCTGTTCGTGATGGCCGCGCAGCGTCACCTCGAGATGCTCGATATCGTCATAGGCGTAGCGCGACCCGATCGTCCGCACCGCCGCCTCGATCTGCACCAGCACGAAGGCGCGATAATCGTCGACGTCGAACAAGGCCTGGGCGGTGTCGGTGACTCGCCACACCACCTGCGCGGCGATCTCGATCGGGTTGCCACGCAGGTCGTTGACCTTGATCCGCTCGGAGATGATGTTGTTGGCGCGTACCGAAACCTTGCGGCGGGCGAGCCACGGCAGCACCCAGCGCAGACCCGTACGACGGTCAGTTCCCTTGTAGCTGCCGAACAGCGTGATCGCCGCGGCCTGGTTGGGCTGGAGCATGTAGAAGCCCGGCGCGATCAGCGCGATCGCGAGCACGCCCGCGATCAGCAGCAACACGCCGACGACCGGTGCGCCATCGATGCTGGCGATGCCGATGCCGCCGATCACGGCCGCCGCGACGATGCCCAGCAGCATTGGATAGCCGCTCGCCGTCGTCGCCCCCCGCTCGCCCGACCTGCTGAGCCCGTTCACGCCGCCAATTTCCGCGTTCGTCATCTCACCCTCCGTTGGAAAGTGATATCACAATTATATCGGAATCAACCGAGTTGCAAGGGCCGGCGCACGGAGGGGGGAGCAGCTAGCCAAACACAGCCCGTCACCCGGATTTGTTCCCGGGTGACGAAGGCAAGTGGGCAGGCGCATCCTGCTTCATGCAGGACCACCCGCCCGCGTCAGCTCAGTTGAGCACCACCGTCACCGCGCGCCGGTTCTGCGCCCAGCTGCTGTCGTCCGAGCCCATCGCCACCGGGCGTTCCTTGCCATAGCTGATCGTGGTCAGGCGCGAGGGATCGATGCCCTTGGCGACCAGATAGTTCTTGGCGGCATTGGCGCGGCGATCGCCGAGCGCGAGATTGTATTCGCGGGTGCCGCGCTCGTCGCAATGTCCCTCCACGGTGGCGCGGACGTTGGGGTAGCGCTGCAGCCACTGCGCCTGGCTGTCGAGGATCGCGCGTGCGGTGGGGTCGATGTCATAGACGTCGACGTCGAAATTGACCGTGTTGGAGCTCACCGACCGGCGGAAATCGGCGTCCGAGCCGGGGACGATCGCGCCGCCGGTGTTGCCGGTGGAAGCGCTGCTGTCGGGCAGCGGCTGGCTGTTGTCGACCGGCGGCGGCGGCAGCTGCTTGGGCTTATGCGCGCAGGCCGCGAGCGAGGCGAGCGCCGCGGCGGTCAGCAAGGTGGTGGTAAGCTTGGCCATCATTCTATCTCCCGTAGTGATCGTTTCGCCCCCGAAACTCATGTACAACGCGGCTAGGGCCGCAGCGGTCCCCATGCCGGGTCCGATCCGTCGAGCGGCGTCGGGATCTTGCGCTCGACCTGGCCGGTGAGGTCCACCGCCCACAGGTCCGCCTTACCCGAACCGCCCTGCCCCGAGCGGAAGAAGGTGATCACGCGGCCGTTGGGCGACCAGCTCGGGCCCTCGTCCTGCCAGGCGTTGGTGAGCAATTTCTCGTTGCCGCCCGACGACGACATGGTGCCGATCCGGAACGCGCCGGCGATCTTGGTGAAGGCGATGAGGTCGCCGCGCGGGCTCCACACCGGCGTCGCATAGCGGCCGCCGCCGAAGCTGATCCGCTGCTGGTTCGAGCCATCGGCGTTCATCACATAGAGCTGCTGCCCGCCTGAGCGATCGCTCTCGAAGACGATGCGGTTGCCGTCGGGCGAATAGCTGCCGCCGGTGTCGATCCCCGGCGAATTGGTCAGCCGCTGCGGCGTGCCGCCCTGGCTGGAGACGCGGTAGAGATCGGTGTTGCCGTTCTGCGCCATCGAGAACAGGATCCAGCGGCCATCGGGCGAGAAGCGCGGCGCGAAGGTCAGGCTGGCATTCTGCACCACCCGGCGCGGACGCCCCGAGCCGAGATCGTAGACGTAGATCGACGGCCGGTTGTTCTCATAACTCATGTAGACGATCGATTGCTGGTTCGGCGCGAACCGCGGCGTCAGCACGATCGACTGGCCATTGGTCAGGAAGCGGTGGTTGGCGCCATCCTGGTCCATGATCGCCAGCCGCTTGACCCGCTTGGCCTTGGGGCCGGTCTCCGAGACATAGACAACGCGGCTGTCGAAATAGGGGCCTTCGCCGGTCAGCCGCGCATAGACCATGTCGGCGCATTTGTGCCCGGCGCGGCGCCAGTCCGACGGCGGCACCACGAAGCCCTGGCGGGTCAGCTCCACCTTGGACGACACGTCGTAGAGATAGCAGCCGACGGTGAGATTGCCATCGCCGCCGGCGCGGATATAGCCCTGTACCAGCGCCTGCGCGCCGGTGCCGCCCCAATAATCGAACGCCGGGGCGTTGACCTCGGGAAAGCCGACGGGGCGGAGCTGGCCGGCGCCGAGCGGGGTGAACAGCCCGGAATTGCGCAGGTCGTTGCCGATGATGTCGGCGAGCTGGCGGCCGAGCGCGTCGGTCGAGCCGGCCGCGGTGGACACCACCTGCGCGGTCGGCATCGCCGGTATCGCGATCGGCATCGGCGCCGAAACGCCGCCGGTCACCGACACTTCGAGCGGCGCCGGCCCCTGGTCCTGCGGCGTTGCCGCCTGGCCGGGCGCCGGCGGCGGCGCATCCTGCGCCAGCGCCGGCATGGCGACGGTGACGCTCAGCGCGACAAGCAACGACCGGATCATACGCATCCTCCCAAATCCTTTTCGCACGGCGACGGCCGCAGCCCGGTCGCCGCGCTCACTGCAGCTTCCACTGGAAATTGATGTTGTTCCAGCCGCCCGACGGCGTCGAATAATATTCTGCCGGCAGCTTGAGCGGCGAACAGCCCTTGAACGCGGCGACGCCGAGATCGACCACGCGCTGGCGGTAGCGATCGTTCTCGTCATCCACCCCCGACTGGCGCACCATCTTCGGCGTCGCCGCCAGCGTGCCGTCCTGGTTAAGGCGCAGGTTGAGCGTGGTGACGATCTGATTGGCGCCCGGCCCCGGATTGACCTGGCGATCGGCGCACGGCTGGATCTGCCGCGCGATCGCCTGAACGATCGAGGCCATCGCCCGCGCGTCGATCTTGGCCGCGACCGGCGCGGTCGAGGTGCTGGTCGAGGGCTTGTCGGTCAGCCCTTTGAGGAAGTCGGCGCCGAGGCGCGAGCCGCGCGGCTTGGCCGTGGTCGCGGTCTCGCTGCTGCCGCTGCCCTTGCTCGTTGCGGGCTTCGCCGCCGAGGCCTTGGCCGGGGTCGCTTTCGCCGGGGCTGCCTTGGCGGGCGACGCCGCCGCGGTCTGCTTGCTCGGCGTCGGCTTGGCGGCTGCGGTCTTGGCCGGGGCGGCGGGCGCCGGGCGGGGCTTGACCGGCGCGGGCTTGGGCGCAGGCGCCGCCTTGGGCTGAGGCTTTGGTGGCGCCGGCTTCGGCGGGGCCGGCTTCACCGGCTCAGGCTTGGGCTGCGGCTTGGGCGGCGCTGGCTTGGGCTGCGGCGCCGGTGGGGCGGGCTTGGGTGCGGGTGCCGGCTCGGCCGCAGTCGTGTCCTCGGCCGGCGGCGCGGCATCCTCGGGTTCGCCCTTGTCAGGCGCCACCGATGGCGCGGGCGGGGTCACCGCCTGCGGCGCGGTCGCCTCGAGCGCGACCTCCTTGACCAGGCTCACCTCGACCGGCTGCTGCTTCAGGTTCGCCGGATTGGGGGTGGCGAGAAAGCCGACCGACAGCAGGCCGAACAGCACGACGTGCCCGGCCAGTGCGACGCCAAAGCCGATCTTCTCCGCGCGATCCATCAGCGGTTGGCCGCCCCACTGCCCTCAGCGCCATGGCCTTCCACCGTCACCAGCGCCACCCGGTTGAGCCCGGCGCGGTTGAGCTCGCCCATCACCGCCATTACCCGGCCGTAGTCGAGCCCGCGGTCGGCGCGCAGGAACACCTGCGGCGGCTGGCCGCCGGCCTGGACGGCAGCGATCTGCTCCAGCCGCTGCGGCAGCGCCGCCTCGGTCACCTCATCCTTGTCGATGTACAGCCGGCCCTCGCCGTCGAGCGACAGCTGCACCGGCTTCTGGTCCTGATCGAGCGCCTTGGCGCGGCTGTCGGGCAGTTGCACCGGCACGCCCGCGGTCAGCAGCGGCGCGGTGACCATGAAGATGATCAGCAGCACCAGCATCACGTCCACCAGCGGCGTGACGTTGATGTCCGCCATCGGCGTGCGCCGCCCGCGGCCCCGGTTGGAGGGCAGGTTCATCGCCATCTCAGCGCGAACCGTCCAGCTGGCGGCTCAAGGTGGTGTGGAAGCCGTCGGCGAAGCGATTGAGGCTCGCCTCGATCCGGTTCACGCCATGGCTGAAGCGATTGTAGGCGATCACCGCGGGAATCGCGGCGAACAATCCGATCGCGGTCGCGAACAGCGCCTCGGCGATGCCGGGGGCGACCACCGCGAGGCTCGAATTCTGCGCCTGGGCGATGCCGGTGAAGCTGCGCATGATCCCCCACACGGTGCCGAACAGCCCGACGAACGGCGCCACCGAGCCGATCGTCGCCAGGATGTTGAGCTTGTCGGAAATCCGGTCGATCTCGCCGGCCACCGCCGCCGCCATCGTCGTCGCCAGCCGCTCGCGCGTCCCGCTCTTGTCGATGTTGCCGCCAGCCGTGGAGCGGCGCCATTCCTTGACGCCGGCGGAGAACACCCGCGCCGAGGGCCATTCCTTGTCGCCTTCGGCCTTGTGGAAGGCATCGATATCCTCGGCCTTCCAGAAATCACGCTCGAACCGCACCGATTCCTTGCGGATCGTGCCGAGCCGTCGCCAAAAGGCGACGATCAGCGCCCAGGTCCAGACGCTGGCGAGCAGCAGCCCCGCCATCACGAACTTCACCACCCAATCCGCCTGGAGGAAGAGCGCGACCGGCGACAGCGTCGCCGCATCCATGTTGAACACCGGATTCATTCACTTCCCCTGTCATGCCGGGCGCCGCTGTCGATCAGGCGCCGGTAGATATCGGTCCATTCCCGCGGCTGCCGCCTCGGCCGGCCCGATGGCGACACCAGCGCCGCCGTCACCTCCGCCTGGCTGAGAACAAGCGAACCGCGCCTGACTGTTTGATGAATGACGACGCTGGCGGCGCGCACCTGGGTGACGCGGCTCACCACCAGCAGCGCATCGTCGAGCCGCGCCGGCGCGAGATAGCGGATCGCCACCTCGGCGACCGCATAGGCGCCTTCCTCTGCCTCGAACACCGCACGCTGGTCGATCTCCGCCAGCCGCAGCATGTCCGATCGCGCCCGCTCCATGTAGCGCAGGTAATTGGCATGGTAGACCACGCCCGACAGGTCGGTGTCCTCGAAATAGACGCGCACCGGAAACCGGTGCTCGGCTCCCTCGAAGCGTCCCTGCTGGGGCTGGTCGACGCCGTCGTCCCTCATGAGCCTGCCGTTAACCGAATGACGCGGCGGGTGAAACCCTGTTGACACGCGTAACCTTTGGGTTACATGTCACCTACAGGTTACAGGAGAAGCGCAGTGAACGACATCGAACGCGCGGAGCGCAAGAGCCGGCAGCGGGCCATCATCTTCTATCTTCTCACGGGGGTGCTGATCGTCAACGCGGTGATCGGCTTCCTGCCGCTGCCCGCCGATCCGGATCCTGCCTCGCCGCGGATCGTGCTCGGCTTCTGGTTGGTCATGGTGCTGCTGGTGGTGCTCAATCTGCTGCCGACCAGCCGCTGGAGAAGCGGCCGGATCGCCGCGCTGCTGGATGATGAATCGACCCGCGAGCATCGTCGCGACGGCTTCACCGCCGGCTTTTGGGCCGCGATCATTTGCGCCGGCATGCTCGCGATCCTGACCAGCTTCCACCCGCTGGCGGCGACTGATGTCGCGAAGATCGTGATCACGGCCGCGCTGGCGGCGGCATTGACCTGTTTCGCCACGCTGGAACTGCGCGCCGCGCGATGAGCGACAGCCTGCTCAACACGCTGAAGGACGAGCGCGAGCGGCTCGGGCTGACCCAGGCGGCGCTCGCCGAGATGATCGGGGTCAGCCGCAAGACCATCAACACCGTCGAGAACGGCGTGTTCGTCCCCTCGACCATCCTCGCGCTCAAGCTCGCCGCGGCGCTGGGCCGTCCGGTCGAGGCGCTGTTCATTCTGGGGGAGGCGTAAGGCCCCCTGCTCGCTGTCAGTGCGCCACCGCGGTGTCCGCCACCACCTTGGTATCGAGATCGAGCTGCGGCCGCAGGTACGGCTGGGCCGCCGGCACCGGCTGCACCACCATCGGCCGGCTCGCCGGCGCCGCAGTCATCATCGCGGCCGGCATCGGCCCCACCGACGCCATTTGGCTGGCGGCGGCGCGCTGCCGACGCCAGCTGTCGAACGCCGCGTAGAAATCGGTGAACGGCTGTTCCAGCACGGCGAGCCGGGTCGCGGCGAATGCCGGAAACGCGGCCGTATCCACCGTCGTGCTGTCAGCCAGCGTCGTCGCCGCGGCCGCGCAGAAGCCGTCGCGGGCGGGCGATTGCGAGAAGAAATTGTACAATCGCGTCATCTGGTCGTCGTAGCGATCCTGCCAGTCGCCGCCGCCGACCTTATATTCGGCGGCATAGCTGGTCTGGGCGAGCGCCAGCGGCGCCTTCTCGCGCGCCAGCAGCGCATTGTAGCCGGCGATGATCGCCGCCTCGTCAGTGCCGCGGCAGGCGAGCGCGGCGACATTGAGCGCGGCGCGCAGGTGCCACACCGATCCGGCGGCGGAGAGATTGCGGTTGGGCGTCGCATACTGCCCATCGGCAAGCAGCGCCGGGATCGCCATGCCCGGGTAGGCGCCGCGCGGCATCGCCACGGTGACCGGCGGTGACGGCGCGGGCGGCGGCGGCGCGATCGCTACCTCTTTGGGGGTGGACGCGCAGCCTGCGAGCAGCGTCAGCGCTAATCCGGACAGGGCGGTGGAACGACGCAACACGGCAAAACCTCCTGCCCCCCGGCAGCGACGGTTATGCGGATCAGATAGTTAACGTTTCGTAAGCCACGGCGCTGTCGGCGCCGCACCGGGGGCTGTCCTACAACCGCCGGGCTATGATAAACCGAGTCGCCGGGACAGCACCGGCGATGCTCTTTGACCGGGCCGGTAATCGCCGCGAACGCCTTGCGCGCACGGCACCGAGGCCCCTCGGCTCACCCTCGTGTAGGTGTGACTTTCGTGAGACCTTCGGCGGTTTTCCGCCATTCTTGCATCGGTGTCGGAGCCCGCGTGCCGCCTCAGGCGGCGCGCTGCTTCAGCGCTTCGGCCGCCTCGTTCATCAGGGTCGCGATGATGTCGGCGATCGGCTCTTCCTTGGAGACCATGCCGACCGACTGGCCCGCCATCACGCTGCCATGCTCGACATCGCCGTCGATCACCGCGCGGCGCAGCGCGCCCGCCCAATAATGCTCGATCTGGAGCTGCGCCTCGCCCATCACCACGCGGCCTTCGTCGAGGTGCGCCGCGACCTCGCGCTGCTTGGCGGTGAACAGTTCGCCGCCTGCGTTCTTGAGCGCACGCACCGGGATCACCGGCAGCCGCGGATCGATCTGCACGCTGGCGACCGCATCGCGCGCCGAGGCGCGGATGAACGCCCGTTTGAAATTGGGATGGGCGATCGATTCGGTCGCGCACACGAAGCGCGTGCCGAGCTGGACGCCCGCCGCGCCCATGTCGAGATAGCCCGCGATCGCCTCGCCGCGACCGATGCCGCCGGCGACGAACACCGGGACCTGGTCGGCGATTTCGGGCAGCATCTCCTGCGCGAGCACGCTGGTCGACACCGGGCCGATATGACCGCCGGCTTCCATGCCCTCGATCACCAGCGCGTCGACGCCCGAGCGGATCAGCTTCTTGGCGAGCGCCAGGGTCGGCGCGAAGCAGATCAGCTTGGCGCCCGCGGCCTTGATCGCCTCGAGGCTGCCCTTGGGCGGCAGCCCACCGGCGAGCACGACATGGCCCACCGCGTGCCGGGCGCAGACCGCGATCAGCTCAGGTAACGCCGGGTGCATGGTGATCAGATTGACGCCGAACGGCTTGGTCGTCAGCGCCTTGGTCGCGGCAATCTCGGCGTCGAGCAGCTCGGGCGTCATCGCGCCGCAGGCGATCACGCCAAAGCCGCCGGCGTTGGACATCGCGCTGACGAGGTTGCGCTCGCTGACCCACGACATCGCACCGGCCATGATCGCGACGTCGCTGCCGAGAAAGGCGGCGCCGCGCGCCATCCGCCGCTGCAGGCGCTCCTGGCCGACGGTCATGCCGCGGCGTCCACGGCGTCGAGGCCATAAGCGGTGTGCAGCACGCGCACCGCCAGCTCGGTCTCGTCCTCGTGGATCAGCACGCTGACCTTGATCTCGCTGGTCGAGATCGCCTGGATGTTGATCCCGCGGGCGCCAAGCGTGGTGAACATCGTCGAGGCGACGCCGGCGTGGCTGCGCATGCCGACGCCGACCACCGAGACCTTGGCGACGCGCGTGTCGTGGACCAGCTCGCCGAAGCCGATCGCGTCGCGGCCCTGGTTGAGCGCCTCGATCGAGCGGGCGAGGTCGGCGGCGGGCACGGTGAAGGTGACGTCGGTCGAGCCGTGGTTGTGCGCGATGTTCTGGATGATCATGTCGACGTTGATGTTCGCCGCGGCGAGCGGGGCGAAGATCGCGGAGACGGCGCCGGGCTTGTCGGGCACGCCGGTCAGCGTGATCTTGGCCTCGTTCTTGTCATGCGCGATGCCGGTGATGAGCTGGCGTTCCACGTCGTCGATCTCCTCTTCCCCGACGATCATCGTCCCGGGCAATGTGTCCGCCATCGGAGCATCCTCGCCGGTGAACGACGACAGCACCTGGACGCGGACCTGTTCCTTCATCGCCAGCCCCACCGAGCGGGTCTGCAGCACCTTGGCGCCAACGCTCGCGAGTTCCAGCATTTCCTCGTAGGTCACCTTGGCGAGCTTCCTCGCCCGCGGCACGATCCTGGGATCGGTGGTATAGACGCCGTCGACATCGGTATAGATGTCGCAGCGGTCCGCCTTCATCGCCGCCGCCACCGCGACCGCCGAGGTGTCGGAGCCGCCGCGGCCAAGCGTGGTCACCCGCCCGTCCTCGGTCGCGCCCTGGAAGCCGGGGATCACCGCCACCTCGCCGGCGGACAAGCTGGCGTCGAGCTCGGCGGTGTCGATCGTGCCGATCCGCGCCTTGGCGAAGGCGTCGTCGGTGTGGATCGGCAGCTGCCAGCCCATCCACGAGCGCGCGCTGACACCGATCGCCTGGAGCGCGATGGCGAGCAGCCCGCTGGTGATCTGCTCGCCCGCCGAGACGACGACGTCATATTCGCGCGGATCGTACAGCGCCGAGGCTTCGCGGCAGAAGCCGACCAGCCGGTCGGTCTCGCCCGCCATCGCCGACACTACCACCGCGACTTGGTTGCCCGCCTCCACCTCGCGCTTGACCCGCGCGGCGACGCTCCGGATGCGCTCGATCCCGGCCATCGACGTGCCGCCGAACTTCATCACGATCCGTGCCATCGCTGCGGCCAAACTCCTTGGGGTAGAAGGGCCGTCCTGATAGGTAGCCGCCATGGTGATAGCAAGCAGCACGATCGACCCGCGCGAGGCCGCGCATTTCGGCGCCATGGCCAAGGATTGGTGGGACCCCAACGGCTCGTCGGCAATGCTCCACAAGCTCAACCCGGCGCGGCTGCGCTACATCCGCGAGGCGGTGGACCTGCACTGGGACGGCGACGACACCAGCTTCGCGCCCCTGCGCGGCAAGACCGTGCTCGATGTCGGCTGCGGCGCCGGCCTGCTCTGTGAGCCGCTCGCCCGGCTCGGTGGTACCGTCACCGGCATCGACGCCGCGGCGGAGAACATCGCCGTCGCCAGCGCCCATGCCGAACGCAGCGGCCTGGCGATCACCTATCGGGCGATCGGCGTCGAGGAGGTCTCCACGCGCTTCGATCTCGTCACCAGCCTCGAGGTGATCGAGCATGTCAGCGATCCCGCAGGCTTCGTCCGCGGCCTTGCCGACGTGCTGGCCGATGGCGGGCTGCTGATCCTCTCCACCCCCAATCGCACCCCGCTCTCCCGCCTGGCGCTGATCGGCCTCGCCGAAGGCACCGGCCGCATTCCCCGCGGCACCCATGATTGGAACAAGTTCCTGCGCCCCGAGGAGCTCACCGCGCTGCTGGCCGACGCCGATCTCGAGGTGACCGACACCCGCGGCCTCGGCTTCTCGCCGGCGACCGGCTTCACGCTCACCAGCTCTACCGGCCTCGATTATCTGGTGACGGCGCGAAAGGCCTGACGGGCGGGCGACGCAGCGGAAATCGCGCTGTAACACCTGCGCTCTAAGGCTGCCCGCAATGTATGCCCGTTCCGGCTCGCGCCACCAATTCCTGTTGATCCTGCTGGTCGCGCTCGCGGCACGGGCGATCACCTTCGGCAACCCCGTGCTGCACGTCGACGAGGAGTTCTATTATTTCGTCGGCAATGCGATGTGGCATGGCGCGCTGCCCTTCGTCGACGTGTGGGACCGCAAGCCGGTCGGGCTGTTTCTGCTCTACGCCGTCCCTGCCGCGCTCGGCTACCCTGCCGGCATCTGGGCCTATCAGGCACTGGCGCTCGCCTCGGTGGTGTTCACCGCGCTGATGATCGCGCGACTGGCGACGCGGGCGGGCTTTGCCCGCGGCGCCACCCTCGCCGGGATCGCTTATATCCTGTGGCTCGATCTGCTCGGCGGCCAGGGCGGCCAGGCACCCGTCTTCTACAATTCGCTGATGATCCTCGCCGCGGCGCTGATCCTGCGGGGCGGGCGGTGGCGCGGTGCCGCGGCGATGGCGCTCGTCGGTGTCGCGCTGCAGATCAAATATTCGGTGGTGTTCGAGGGCATCTTCTTCGGCCTGTGGCTGATGGCGGCCGATTACCGCCGCGCTGGCACCATCGTGCGAACGGCCGCTTATGGGCTGGCCCTGATCGTGCTCGCGCTGCTGCCGACGATTGCGACGGCGGCCTATTACGCGCTTCATGGCGAGTGGCAGGCCTTCCTCTACGCCAACTTCCTGTCGATCTTCGCGCGCAAGACCAGCGACCACCGCGAATCGCTGCTCAATGCCGCGCAGCTGATGCTGATCGTCTCGCCGGTCATCGCCATGGCGTGGGCATCGTTCCGCGGCGATCAGCCACAGACACACCAGCCGGCACGCCGGTTCGTGCGTCTGTGGCTGGTCGCCGCGATCATCGGCGTGGCGCTGTTTCCGCCCTGGTTCGATCATTATGCGCTGCCGTTGCTGGTGCCGGCCTGCATCGCCGCGGCCGGCTTCCTCGGCGCCAGCCACGGCCGTGGCAAGGCCAGCCTCGCGATCCTGCTGGTCGTGGCGCTGGGCGGCCAAATCCTGCTGACGGCGCTTCGGGCAGGGCGCGGCACCCCGGCGCAGCTCGCCGCACTGGCGGCGAGCGTCGGCCGCGGGCCGGGCTGCCTCTACGTCTATTCGGGCAACACCATGCTCTATGTTGTCACCAAGCGCTGCACCCTGTCGCGCTATATCGTCCCCGCGCATCTCGGCCGAACCCGCGAGGCCGGCGCCACCGGTGTGGACCAGG
This sequence comes from Sphingomonas sp. GW821-FHT09E03, assembly GCF_059416225.1. Classification (NCBI taxonomy): domain Bacteria; kingdom Pseudomonadati; phylum Pseudomonadota; class Alphaproteobacteria; order Sphingomonadales; family Sphingomonadaceae; genus Sphingomonas; species Sphingomonas sp. GW821-FHT09E03. The sequence goes on from NZ_JBWKOS010000002.1 coordinate 29,331, forward strand.
AGACCGAGATCCGCCGCATCCTGGCGCGGCACCCGGCGGTGGTGGTGATGCGGCCGCCCTATACTGGCGAGCGGCCGCAATCGCATGCCATTGTCGAGCAGGCGATGGCGGCCGATTATCGGCTGGCGGATCGACGCCCGATGGGCAGCGAGATGATCTCGGTCTATCGGTTGAAGCGATGAAACGCCTGCTCGCCTCGATCCACGACGTGTCGCCACGCTTTGAGAGCGAGGTGGACCGGCTGCTCGACCACCTCGCTCCCCATGTCGGCCGGCGCCTCGCAATGCTGGTCGTGCCCGACCACTGGAGCAGCGCGCCGATCACCCCGGCGTTCGCGGCGCGGCTGCGTGGCTGGTCGGATGAGGGCGTCGAGATGTTTGTCCACGGCTGGACCCATCGCGACGATGCCGATCACCAAGGCGGCGCCGCGCTCAAAGCCCGGCACATGACCGCCGGCGAAGGCGAGTTCCTCGGCCTGTCGCGTGCCGAGGCGCTGGCACGGATGCAGCGCGGCAAGGCGCTGGTCGAGGAGATCACCGGCCGCGCCGTGACGGGCTTCATCGCCCCGGCCTGGCTCTATTCGGCCGGCGCGCGCGAGGCGCTGGCGGACGCGGGCTTCGCGCTCGCCGAAGACCATCTGCGGGTGTGGGCGCCCGGTGGCGCGATCGTGGCACGCGGTCCGGTGATCACCTGGGCGAGCCGCTCGGTACCGCGGCAGCTGAGTTCGCTCGCCGCCGCCGCGACGCTACGGCGCGTGCTGCAGCCGATGCCGACGGTGCGCATCGCCGTCCACCCCGGCGACACCGGCGTGCCGGCCCTGCTCGCCAGCATCACCCGGACCTTTACCGCGTTCGGGTGGCACCAGCCGTCGCGCTACGCGGACTTTGCCACCTGATCGCGCGCCGCGATCACCCCGGCATAATGGCTGATCAGATCGGCGACATGCTCGTGATCGGTGCGCACCCGGCCCGCAGCGACGGCGGCGGCGCGGCGCACGATCGGGCGATCGCGCGCCACCAGGCGCAAGATCGCATCGGCGCAGGAGCGCACGTCGCGCGGTTCGTAGCGCTCGGCATATAGCGCGTCGTACATCTCGCCCGCGCCGCCACCGTCGGGGACGATCAGTGGCGCGCCCGAAGCCAACGCCTCAGCCGGTACCAGCCCGAACGTTTCGGTGCAGCAGCCGTGGATATAGGCATCGGCGCTGGCGAAGATCGTCGCCAGCCGGTGACGATCGTAGACCGGCGAGAACAAGCGGATATGCGGGTTGTCGCGGATATGCCGCTCGAGCACCTTGGTATCCATGCCCTGGCCGAGGATCGCCAGGCCGACCGGCGCCTGCGCACCGGCGCGCTGGACGGCATCGATCACCATCGGCCAGCGCTTTTCGGGATGATGGCGGCCGACGCCGAGCAGCAGATGCCCTTCGGGCGGCAGGCCGCATTGCGCCAGCATCGCCACGCGCAGTTGCTCGTCCCGCAGCGCCGGCGAGAAATGAACCCGCTCGATCCCTAGCGCCATGGTCGCATCCACCCGCACGCCGCGTCCGGCCAGCCGCCGGGTGAGAGCAGGGCCGTTGGTCACTACCGTGTCGAACCGATCGAGGAATTTGCCGAGGTAGCGATCGTACCAGGAGAAGGCGCGCTCGATCCGCTCTGACGAGGCGAGGTGCTGGAACCAGCGCTTGGCATAGGCCTCGACATTGTCGTTATGCATGAAGAACGACTTGATCGCACCGGCGGGCCGCCGATCCTGCCAGTCGGCGACGATCCAGGCCGGCCGCCACGGCGAGCAATTCTCGACGACGTCGGGAGCCAGTTGGTCGAGCAGCGCGTGGATCGGCGCCGGCTCCCAGAACAGCCCGTAATTGGCGTCGAACGGCATGCCGGCCGATTTGATGTAATGGATCGCACCGCCGCCGGGGCGCTCGTCCACTCGATCCTCGCGACCGGGCGCGATCACGATCAGCTCGTGGCCGAGCTCCGCCATGATCGATATCTTGCGATCGACATAGGTGCGCACCCCGCCGCCGGTGGGCGAATAGATCTCGTTGACGTCGACGATGCGCATCAGCGTGCCTCGACGGGGGCGAAACCGCTGAGGCCGTGCAGATACTGGATCCGCACCGTCGTGGCGGTGACCCCGGCGCCGACGTCGATCACCGCCTGGGCGAGCTTGGGCCGCGACATGCCGAGCTTGGCGTTGCTCGGGAAGCCGGCGCCGTCCTGGAAGAAGTTGAACTTGTTCTTGCCGTCGCGGTCGTGGGTGACGAGCAGCGCATAGCGGCCGGGGTGCGGCGCGCGGATGCACAGCTCGACCGGCCCCGCCGGCGGGGTTGGCGCCCACACCCGGCGGAAAAACTTGCCTTCCTTGATCAGGTCGCGGTCATCCTCGAGGAAGTCGTCCTCGGTCGCCGGATACAGCTCCAGCTTCATCCGGCCCTTGCGATCCTTGAGCCCGAGCGCGGTGACCAGGATCGCCGGTCCGCCCCCGGCGCACGCGGTCGCGTCGGTGCCGATCACCGGCGCCCCCGCCACCCCCGCGAGCAGCGCCGCCGCCGCCAACACCATCATGCCTGTTTCCTCGTCATCAGCGCGTGGATCCCGAATATGGTGATCAGCAGAACATGCAGCAGCAACACCGAAGCCGCGGTGAACGCGATCAGTTCCGACAAGGCCTGATCCTGGCCAATCACGAGGATCGCGAAATTGGCGAACAACAGGTCCTTGTTGGGCAGCAGCGGCAGCCGCGAGAACAGCAGCCGCCCCGCCGACAGGAATACCCAGGTGCCCAGCGTCACCGACGGCAGCGCCAGCGCCCAGGCACCGGCGAGCAGCAGCGCGCCGAGGATCAGCCGGGTGCAATGGATCGCGAACACCACCCACAGATCGCGCCGCGGCAGCGAGAATACCCGCCGCGAGAAGATCAGGAACGGCAGCGACGTGCCGAAGATCACCGCGAGCGAGCCGTGCACGTAGCGCAGCATCTCAGCCGGGATCAGCCGCCCGCCGATCGGCAGCGCCAGGGCGATCATCAGCAAGGTGATCGCATTGCCGGCGATCGCCGACAGGATCGAGACGTCCTTGACCGCGCCGAACGGCGCCGCGACCAGGTGCGCACGCTGCCGCGCCCAGGCATAGAAATAGGCCTCGCCCGAATAGCCCATCACCACGTCGTTCGCGATCCGCTTCTTGACCAGCGCGATCAGCCCGGCGGGCGGGATCCGCCACAGCCGGCGGAAAATGGCGTAGTCGGCGAGCGGCGGCACCACGTACATGATCAGGAAGATCACATAGAAAAGCGGGTTGCGCGGCACCGCCTTGCTGAGCCCGGCAAGCCCCGAGCCGAACAGCTCGCGCCCCAGCCCGACCAGCATCGCCGCCGTCAGCACCCCGCCGATGATCGCCGGCCAGCGGCTCTTGATCGTCTGCAGCGGTTCCAGCCCGACCAGGTCGGCAGGCGGGATAATCCCGGCGTGTTGCCGGCCCTGAATCTGGTCGATTTGCACCCGCTGATCCGAACCGTGGACGTCATGCGCCCTTAGCGACACGCCACATGTCTTGCACGTGAATAGAGTTTAACACTGCGGCGTCAGGGCCATATCGGCCTGCTCCTGAACGGGACAACTTGGCCTGATCGCAGCCCTGTGCCACCGCCGGCGCGCATGACTGCCCAGCACATTCTGACTTATGCCCAAGACCTGTCCGGCGGCGGCGTCGAACGGGCGCAACTGCGCCTCGCCCGCGCCTGGATCGCCGCCGGACGGCGGGTGACGCTGGTGATCGGCGACCCCACCGGCCCGCTCGCCACGGAACTGCCCGACGGCATCGAGCTCGTCCGACTCGACGACCCTAGCTACCGCGCGCAGTTCAGGCTGCCGGGCATCGTCACGCGGCTGTCGCCCGACGTGATCTTCTGCGCCGGCAGTTTCTACACCAGCATCGCCGCCTGGACCCGCCTACGCCTTGGCCGCCGCTGCCCGCCGATCGTCGCCAAGCTCTCCAACGCCATCGAGCGCGGCGATCATGGCCGGCTGGTCGATGCCGGCCACCGCGCCTGGCTAAGGCTGCATGGCCGCTTTCTCGACCACCTCGTGGCGATGACTCCGGCGACCGCCGCAGTCGCGGCACGGGCGATGGCGATGACCGGGCGAACCAGCGTCATCCCCAACCCGCCCGCGCCGCGCGTGCCCGATGCCGCCCCCGTCGCGCTGCCTGCCGGCCGCTACATCCTCGGCGTTGGCCGCCTGGTGCCGCAAAAGCGCTGGGATCGGCTGATCGACGCGATGCCGGCGCTGCCCGCCGATGTCGCGCTGGTGATCCTCGGCGAGGGCGAGCTGCGCCCCGCGCTCGAGCGTCAGGTTGCGGCCCGAAATCTGGCCGGCCGCGTCCACCTGCCGGGCCACGCCGGCGATCCGCTGCCGGCGATGGCGGGCGCCGCCATGGTCGCATTGACGTCGGCCTATGAGGGCGTTCCCGGCGTGCTGCGCGAGGCTTTGTCGGTCGGCACACCAGTGGTGACGACCGAATCGAGCCCGTCGGTCGCAGAGATCGTCACGGCGCCCGTGCTCGGCAGCGTCATCGGCCAGGACGATGCCGCCGGGCTGGCCGCGGCGCTGACCGACTGGCTGAGCCGTCCGCGCCCCGCGGCCGTTCCGCAGCCGGGCAGCGACTCGGCGGCGCGCTATCTAGCCTTATTCGACCGCCTGATCTGAATCCTTGTCCTCGCGCTCGGCCTCGCGTTCGGCGCTGCGCTCGAGTGCGGTCTTGGCCATGGCCGTCATCGGATCCGCCAGCATCAGCCCGAGGATGCCGAACAGCGCGCTGGCGAGGATCTGGGTGCCGAGGGTCAGTGCCGGCGGCAGGTCGACGGTGCGCTTGGCGACCATCGGCACCACCACATAGCCATCGAAGGTCTGCACCACGAGATAGGTGCCGATCGCCCAGATCCCGGTCTCGGAGCCGGCGCTGAAGCCGACCGCGACCATTAGCACGCCGGTCACGATCGCGCCGATGTTGGGGATGAAGGCGAGGATGCCGGCGATGATCCCGAGCAGCAGCGCCATCGGCACGCCGCCGATCATCAGCGCGATTCCGGTCAGCACACCCTCGAACGCCATGCCGATCAGCCGGCCGGCGAGCAGCTTGCGCAAGGTGACGCCCATCCGCTCGACGGTATGGGCGAATTCGGCGCGTGAGTCGGTCGGTACCAGCCATTGCAGCCCGCGCTCATAGGCGCGCGGGTCCATCGCCAGGAACAGCCCGAGGACGAGGATCATGAACACGGTGGTGATCACGCCGATCGCAGTGCCCACCCAAGAGGTGACGCGCCCCACCGACCCCAGCGCCTGGCGGATGATGCTGTTGACGTCGGAGGCGCCGGGCATCAGCCCCTTGCTGGTCAGGAAGCCGGTAAAGCGGTTGGCTTGGGTCTCCAGCGTAGAGCGCAGCTGCATCACCTGTTCGGTGACCTGCACCCCGGTGAGGTAGAAGGTGCCGAACAGGAAGGCGAGCACCAGCACCACCACGATCAGCAGCCGCCAACCGCGGCCGATCGGTAGCACCTTGCCGAGCAGGCGCACGCCGCCGTCGAGCATCGCGGCAAAGACGATCCCGGTGAAGATGATCAGCAGCGGCTGGACCAGCACCACGGTGAGCGCGATCGCGCAGGCCAGGCCGAGCCAGATCGAGGCGCGCTTCAACTCGCGGCGGGTGAAGGGATCGCGCAGCTCGTTGGGGCTGGATTCCTGAACGAGATGCGGATCGGCCATTTACTGTCCTTGGGCTGGGTGCAGCGACACGCCGGCGCGGCCACCACGCAGCGCGCCCCACCAGCTCAGCGGATTGAGCGAGGCATCGCCATCAAGGCTGAAGGTGATGAACTCGGCACGGCCGCCGAGATTTTCATACGGCACCGGACCGCCGAGGCCGAGCTGGCTCAGCTCGAACCGGCTGTCGGCCGAGCGATCGCGATTGTCGCCCATCAGGAATACGTGGTTGGCGGGGATGCGGACCGGGCCGTAATCGTCGCCGGGGCTCCAGCCGAGCTCGACGGTGTCATAATGCCGGCCCTCGGGCAGCGTCTCGGTGATGATCGGCAGGTGGCAGATCTCGGCCCCGCCGGCGCTGCGCACCCGCGCGCCGGGATATTCGCTGTCGCTGCACGGGCTGTTGGTGTCGACCGGGATGTCGACATAATGCAGCGGTCCGCGCACCACCGCCTTGCCGTTGAGGATCACCGTGCCGGCGCGCACCTCCAGCGTGTCGCCGGGCAGGCCGATGACGCGCTTGATATAGTCGTTGTGCGTCCCCGGCGGGGTGACGATCACCACGTCGCCGCGGCTCGGCAGCCGGCCGAGCAGGCGGCCGTGCATGAACGGCAAGCCGACGCTCCAGCTCTCCTCGGGCTTGCGCAGCACCACGCTGTCGAAGATCGCCACCGGATCGGGAATGGTCGGCGACACGAACGACCAGCCGTAGGCGAACTTGCTCACCACCAGCCGGTCGCCGATCCTGAGCCCCGGCAGCATGGATTCGGAAGGGATGTAAAACGGCTTGGCGACGAAGCTGTGGAAGCCGAGCACAATCACGATCAGCCAGAAGATGCCCTTGACCTCGCCCCACCAGTCGGTGCCGCGGCGGGCGGGCGATGCCGGTGTCGCCTCATGCTCGATCGGGGGTGGCGGGCCCTCGTGCAATTCGGGCGCCTGGTTGCCGTCCAACACCGCTTCCTTCATCCGTTCTGGTCCGGGATTGCCTCGATGATCACAAAGGCCTGGGCCCAGGGATGATCGTCGGTCATGGTCAAATGTACCTGGGCGCGGTGGCCCTCGGGCGTCAACGCGTCAAGCCTCGCCTTGGCCCCACCGGTCAGCGCCAGGGTCGGCGCGCCCGAGGCGGCGTTGACCACGCCGATGTCCTTCATGAACACCCCCGCGGCAAAGCCGGTGCCGACCGCCTTCGAGAACGCCTCCTTGGCGGCGAACCGCTTGGCGAGGGTGCCGGCCTTGGTGAACGGCCGCCGCTCCGCCTTGGCGCGCTCCACCGCAGTGAACACCCGCGCCTCGAAACGCTCGCCGAACCGCGCGATCGACGCCTGGATGCGCTCGATGCTGCAGAGGTCGGAGCCAAGGCCGATGATCATCGGGCGCCGGCCGGGTGAAGAAGGATCGTCCGCGCGGCGGCGCGGAGGCGCGAAGAAGAAGCAGGACCATCGTTGCGCGGCGCGCGGGGCACCGCCGGCGCCATCGGCGCTCTCGGACTTATTGGCGGGCAGCCCCCGCTCCGTCCGGACAAACCTCCTACTCGCCTCGGCGCCGCCGCGCCGACGAGGCCTCTTCTCACATCACCCACGCGCCGCATCCATCGCTGCCCGCATCCGCCGCACCGATTCGGCCAACCCCACGAACAACGCCTCGCCGATCAGGAAATGCCCGATGTTGAGCTCGCGGATCTGCGGGATCGCCGCGATCGGCGCGACATTGTCATAGGTCAAGCCATGGCCGGCATGGACCTCGATGCCGTTCTTCGCCGCCAGCGCGGCGGCATCGGCGATCCGGCGCAATTCGGCGGTGCGGGCATCGCCATCCAGCTCGCAATAGCGCCCGGTGTGCAGCTCCACCACCGGCGCACCGAGCCGCAGCGCCGCATCGATCTGCGCCGCCGCCGGCTCGATGAACAGCGACACCCGCGTGCCCGCCGCACCCAGCGCCTCGACCAGCGGCCGCAACCGCTCGAACTGCCCCACGGCGTCGAGCCCCCCTTCGGTAGTCAGTTCCTCGCGCTTCTCGGGGACGATGCAGGCGGCGTGCGGCCGATGGCGCAGCGCGATCGCGAGCATTTCGCCGGTTGCCGCCATCTCGAGATTGAGCGGCACCGTCAGCTCGGCGGAGAGCCGGGCGATATCGGCATCGGTGATGTGGCGGCGATCCTCGCGCAGATGCGCGGTGATGCCGTCGGCGCCGGCCTCGGCGGCCAGCACTGCGGCGCGGACCGGATCGGGGTAACCGGCGCCGCGCGCGTTGCGCACGGTGGCGACATGGTCGATGTTGACCCCGAGGCGGAGCGCCTCGGTCATGCTGCCGCCCGGCTTCCGGGCTTGATCGCGGGGATCGCCGCCAGTTCGGGCGGCAGGGCGTCGGGCTGAAAGGTCGGCACCTCCAGTTCGATCAGCGGGAAGAAGGGCACGCCGAGATCGGCGCTGCCGCCAGAGCGGTCGATCAGCGCCGCCGCCGCGATCGCCTCGCCGCCGGCCCGCGCGATCGCGGCGATCGCCTCGCGCGACGAGAGTCCGGTGGTGACGACGTCCTCCATCATCAGCACCTGCTGGCCGGGCTGCAGCCGGAAGCCGCGGCGCAGCTCGAACGTGCCGTCGGGCCGCTCGAGGAACATCGCCTCGACGCCGAGCGCGCGCGCCATCTCGTGCCCCGCGATCACCCCGCCCATCGCTGGCGACACCACCGCGCTGATCCGCGCCTTGATTTCGGCAGGCAGCCGCGCCGCCAGCGCCGTGGCGAGCCGCGCGCCGCGCGCCGGGTCCATCAGCACCCTGGCGCATTGCAGGTAGCGTGGGGAACGCAGCCCGGACGACAGAATGAAATGCCCCTCGAGCAGCGCATCGGCAGCGCGGAATTCGGCAAGGACGTCGTCGTCGGTCATCGGCTCTCTCGATCGGGGCCACCGGCCTTCATCGACAACGGCGGATTGCCCGCTCTTAGGTATTCCACGCCGGCTCGCCAAGCAGCGTCCGCGCTAATTCTGCCGTTTCGCTTGAGGACGGCGGAACCGCCGCCTATACCCTCCTGCAAAAGGGCGCGGGTTCGCGCTGCACAGACCTGCACCGGCAGGCAAAGGGGGCCGAACGGGATGACCGCACGAATGCTCACTGGATTGAAGGGGATGATGCTGGCGGCGGGCCTCGCGATGGCCGCGGCGAGCGCTGGCGCGGTCGCGCCGGCTTCCACGACGGCGCCGCCCGCTGCGCCGGTGCCCGCGGCGGCCAGTTCGCCCGAGCTGGCGATGGATGGCGCCCCGGCGATGATCGCCGCGCCCGAGGTCGGCCATCCCATCAGCGGCCGGATCGGCATTCAGCCGCAGGTCACCGCCAACGGCCGGTTCGCGCACTGGATGCACGATTCGATCCTGCTGCCGCTGATCATCGGCATCTGCCTGTTCGTGCTCGCGCTGCTCGCCTGGGTGGTGTTCCGCTATCGCCGCGCCGCCCACCCGGTGCCGTCGCGCACCAGCCACAACACGATCATCGAGGTCGCCTGGACGCTGATCCCGGTCGTGATCCTGGTGCTGATCGCGATCCCTTCGATCGGGTTGCTCCAGGCGCAGTTCAAGCCGGCACCGGCAGGCGCGGTGACGCTGAAGGCGATCGGCAACCAATGGTATTGGAGCTACCAATATCCCGACAATGGCGGATTCGAGATCACCGCCAACATGCTCAAGGAGCGTGATCAGGTCGGCAAGGGCGAGCGGTTCCGCACCGACGCCGATGGCCCGCGGCTGCTCGCCGCGGACAATCGCATCGTGCTCCCGGTCGGCGTGCCGATCCGGCTGATCACCACCTCGCAGGACGTGATCCACAGCTGGGCGGTGCCGGCGTTTTGGATCAAGCTCGATGCAGTGCCCGGCCGCCTCAACGAAACCAGCTTCACCATCGAGAAGCCGGGCCTTTATTTCGGCCAATGCTCCGAGCTGTGCGGCGCGCGCCACGCGTTCATGCCGATCGCGGTGGAAGCGGTGCCGCCGGCGCAGTTCGCCGCCTGGGTCCGCGCCAAGGGCGGCACCATGCCGCGCGCCGGCACGGCGTCGGCCAAGGTGATCCCGCAGCCCGGCGCCGAGGGCTCGGCCGCCCGGCAGGCCGAGGGCAACGCCGCCGACGCCGCGACCGGCCCCACCGAGAATGTCACGGTGGTCGCCCCCACCTCCCCCCAGGGCGCGACCGCCAATCCGGCCGCCGGCAACGCGGGACAATAAGATGACCGATACCGCCCTCCACCCCTCCGCCCCCCACCCGTCCGCCTTCGTGGCCCACGGCGATGCCGCGCATCATGGCGAGGCCGAGCACAAGCCCGCCTTCTTCGCGCGCTGGTTCATGTCCACCAACCACAAGGACATCGGCACGCTCTATCTGATCTTCGCGATCTGCGCCGGGATCATCGGCGGCGCGATCTCGGGGCTGATGCGTGCCGAGCTGATGCATCCGGGGATCCAGTATCTCACGGGCTGGGCGGCGTGGCTGCCGGGCGGCGATGGCGGGCTCGATCACGCGCTCCACCTGTGGAACGTGCTGATCACCGCGCACGGCCTGATCATGGTATTCTTCATGGTGATGCCGGCGATGATCGGCGGCTTTGGCAACTGGTTCGTGCCGATCATGATCGGCGCGCCCGACATGGCGTTCCCGCGCATGAACAACGTGTCGTTTTGGCTGCTGATTCCTGCCTTCTCCCTCCTGCTCGCCTCCCCCTTCTTCGGCGGCGCCGGCACCGGCTGGACGGTTTATGCCCCGCTCTCGACCTATGGCGAACCGGGGCCGTCGGTGGACATGGCGATCCTGTCGCTCCACCTCGCCGGCGCCTCGTCGATCCTCGGCGCGATCAACTTCATCACCACCATCTTCAACATGCGTGCGCCGGGCATGACGCTGCACAAGATGCCGCTGTTCGTCTGGTCGGTGCTGGTCACCGCCTTCCTGCTGCTGCTCGCGCTGCCGGTGCTCGCCGCGGCGATCACCATGCTGCTCACCGACCGCAACTTCGGCACTACCTTCTTCGACCCGGCCGGCGGCGGCGACCCGATCCTCTACCAGCATCTGTTCTGGTTCTTCGGCCACCCCGAAGTCTACATCATGATCCTGCCGGGCTTCGGCATCGTCAGCCAGGTGATCGCCACCTTTAGCCGCAAGCCGGTGTTCGGCTATCTCGGCATGGCCTATGCCATGGTCGCGATCGGCGTGGTCGGCTTCGTCGTCTGGGCCCACCACATGTTCGTCACCGGGCTGTCGGTGAACGTGAAGATGTACTTTACCGCGGCGACGATGATCATCGCGGTGCCGACCGGCATCAAGATCTTCAGCTGGATCGCGACCATGTGGGGCGGCAGCCTCAGCTTCAAAACGCCGATGGTTTGGGCGATCGGCTTCATCTTCATGTTCACCGTCGGCGGTGTCACCGGCGTGGTGCTCGCCAATGGCGGCATCGACGATTACATGCAGGACACCTATTACGTCGTCGCCCACTTTCATTACGTGCTCAGCCTCGGCGCTGTGTTCGGGCTGTTCGCGGGCTTCTATTACTGGTTCCCGAAGATGTTCGGCAAGATGTACAGCGAGCTGCTCGGCCAGCTGCACTTCTGGATCTTCTTCGTCGGCGTTAACGTCATGTTCTTCCCGATGCACTTCCTCGGCCTGCAGGGCATGCCGCGCCGCTATCCGGATTATCCGGACGCCTATGCGCATTGGAACACGGTGGCGACGGTAGGCTACATGATCATGGCGAGCAGCATGGCGATCTTCTTCGTCAACGTGATCTGGTCGCTGATCGCCGGCAAGAAGGCGCCCGACAATCCCTGGGGCGAAGGCGCGACGACGCTGGAGTGGACCTTGTCCTCGCCGCCGCCCTACCACCAGTTCGAGACGCTGCCGAAGATCGATTGAGCCGCTGACACAGCAGCAAAGCGGGGTGGCCAGGGCAGGTGCCACCAAGCCTTCCCCCTGCCCGCCGCCAGGCCTATACCGCCGCCGATCATGACCACCGCCACGCCCTTGTTGCCCCCCGCCGAATGGCGCGATTTTGTCGCGCTCACCAAGCCGCGGGTGATGACGCTGGTGGTGTTCACCGGGCTGTGTGGGATGCTCGCCGCGCCGGTTGCCGTTCCGGTGGTGATTGGTTTCACCGCCATCCTGTGCATCGCGCTCGGCGCCGGTGCGGCCGGCGCGCTCAACCAATGGTATGAGGCCGATCTCGACGCGCTGATGCGGCGCACCCAGAAGCGGCCGCTGCCGGACGGGCGGATGGACCGCCAGTCGGCGCTGCACTTCGGGGTCGGGCTTGGTGCTTTCGCGGTGATCCTGATGGGTTTTGCGGTGAACCTCGCCGCTGCGGCGATCCTCACCGTCTCCATCCTCTTCTACGTGCTGGTCTACACCGTTTGGCTCAAGCGCCGGACTCCGCAGAACATCGTCATCGGCGGCGCTGCCGGTGCCTTCCCCCCGCTGATCGGCTGGGCCGCGGCGACCGGCGAGGTCGCGCTGCTGCCGCTCTTGCTGTTCATGCTCGTCTTCCTGTGGACGCCGCCGCATTTCTGGGCGCTCGCGCTGTTCGTGAAGACCGATTACGCCAATGCCGGCGTGCCGATGCTCCCGGTGGTCGCGGGCGAGGTGGTGACGCGACGCCAGATCGGCCTCTACACCATCCCGATGGCGATCGCCGCGATTGCGCCCTGGCCGCTGGGGTTGACCGGCGCGATCTACGGCGGCGTCGCCAGCGTGATCACCGCCGTCTTCGCTGCGCTCGCTTTGCGGGTTGCCACCCGGCGTACGACAGCAGAGGATGCGATGAAGCCGGAGAAGCGCTTGTTCAGCTATTCGATCCTTTATCTGTTCGTGATCTTCGGCGCGCTGGTCGTCGATCGCTGGGTGCTGACATGACGCCGGACGAACAGGATCTTGTCCGCCGCCGCCAGCGCGCGCGCGCGATCGTCACGGCGCTGCTGCTCGGCGCATTCGTGATCCTGATCTTCGCGATCGCGATCACCAAGATCCGGCAGGGCATGGCGTGAACCGCCAGCTGCGCACCGCCGGGCTTGCGGTGCTCGGCATCTGTTTCATGACCGGGCTCGCCTGGGCGAGCGTGCCGCTCTACCGCTTGTTCTGCCAAGTGACCGGGCTCAACGGCACCACCCAGCGCGGACTGCGCGCACCGGGCGGGGTCAACCGCCAGATCGGCATCGATTTCGACGCCAATGTCAGCCCCAAGCTCGCCTGGAGCTTCCGGCCCGAAAATCCGCACGAGACCGTCGACATCGGCGCCCGCGACATGGTGTTCTTCACCGCCACCAATCATGCGGCGACGCCGATCACCGGCACCGCCACCTTCAACGTCACGCCGAGCCAGGCCGGCAAGTATTTTACCAAGATCCAGTGCTTCTGCTTCACCCAGCAGACGCTGAAGCCGGGCGAGACGGCGCGGATGCCCGTGATCTTCTATGTCGATCCCAAGATCCTCACCGATCCCGACGCCGCGGACGTCGAGACCATCACCCTGTCCTACACCTTCTATCCGGTCAGTCCGTCGAGGGTGGATTCCGCCAAGACCGCGAGCTAGACTGACGCGAAGAACAAGACCCAATAAGGTCAGACCAGGGAGACGAGCATGGCCGGCGCCAAGAACCATGACTACCATATCCTGCCGCCGAGCATCTGGCCCCTGTTCGGATCGATGTCAGCGCTGGTGATGGCGGCAGGCGCGATCGCCTGGATGCACGGCGGCCATCTCGCGGCGGACAAGGCCAATGGCGGCGGCTGGATCTTCCTTGCCGGGCTCGGCGGCGTGCTCTTCACCATGTACAGCTGGTGGGCGGACGTGATCGCCGAGGCGCATCATGGCGATCATACCCCGGTGGTCCAGCTCCACTTCCGCTACGGCATGATCCTGTTCATCGCCTCGGAAGTGATGTTCTTCGTCGGCTGGTTCTGGGCGTTCTTCGATTTCGCGCTATTCCCTACCGCGCTGAGCTTCGTCGATGGGCAGGTGGAGCGGGCACAGGAGGGGGCGGCGGCGATCGCGGCGACCTGGCCCCCCAAAGGCCTCACCGTCATCAACGCCTTCGAGCTGCCGCTGCTCAACACGCTGATCCTGCTCACCTCGGGCACCACCGTCACCTGGGCGCACCACGCGCTGATCCACAATCAGCGCGGCGGGGTGAAGCGCGGCTTCTGGGGACTGCTCGGCGTCGGCGACGAGGACGGCGTGCTCAAGGGCCTGTGGCTGACGGTGGTGCTCGGGCTGCTGTTCAGCTCGATCCAGGCCTATGAATACATGCACGCGCCATTCCCGTTCAAGGGCATCAACTATGGCGCGTCCTTCTTCATGGCGACCGGCTTCCACGGCTTCCACGTCCTGATCGGGACGATCTTCCTGATCGTCTGCCTGGCGCGCGCCTATCGCGGCGACTTTACCCCGCGGCAGCATTTCGGTTTCGAGGCGGCCGCCTGGTATTGGCATTTCGTCGACGTCGTCTGGCTGTTCCTGTTCGTCACCATCTACGTCTGGGGCGGCTGGGGCGCGCCGGTTCACGGCGGATGAGCTGACCGCCCCACCCTCCATCGCGCAGGCTGCGCTCAAGGGCCTGTGCCCGCGGTGCGGTCAGCCGACGCTGTTCGCCGGCTGGCTTACCTTCGCCGACCGCTGCCCGGCTTGCGGGCTCGACTTCGCCCAGTTCAACGTCGGCGACGGGCCGGCGGCGTTCCTGACGCTGATCCTCGGCGCGGTGGTCGTCACCCTGGCGATCACCCTCGAACTCAGCCTGCACCCGCCGTGGTGGGTCCATGCACTGATCTGGATCCCGTTCACGCTGGCGGGGGTGATTGCATCGCTGAGGCTTGCTAAGGGCGCGCTGATGTCCGCCGAATATCGCAACGCCGCCCGCGAGGGACGTATCGACCCGCGACCATGAAGCGCGTCCCCGTCATCCCCACCATCGTCGTCGCACTGGCGGTCGCGGCGATGATCGGCCTCGGCCTGTGGCAGCTGCTCGACCGCGCGCCCAAGAAGAGTGCCTATCTCGCCCAGCTCGCCGCCAACCCGCGGTTGCCGGCGATCGCCTTCCCGCGCTTCCCCGACGATACGCTGCTGTTCCGCCGTGCCGGCGGCTTCTGCCTGCAGCCGGTCAGCCAGACGCTGGTGGGCGCCGGCGCCGCCGGCTTCCGGGTCATCGCCGATTGCCGCACCGGGGCGGAAGGCCCGGGGATGCTGGTCCAGATCGGGACCACGCGCGATCCCAAGTTCGCCTCGCGCTGGACAGGGGGCAAGGTGTCGGGCTTCATCAGCCATGCACCCGATGCGCGGCCGCTGATCGCCGGGCTTGCCGACCACCGCCCGCAGCGGCTGATGCTGGTCAGCAACCAGCCCGGCCCCGGCCTCGCCGCCAACGGCAAGCCCGAGCTGTCGTCGATTCCCAACAACCACGTCTCCTATGCGGTACAGTGGTTCTTCTTCGCCGCGATCGCCGCGGTGATCTACGCCATCGCGGTTCGACGCCGCTGGAGCCATTGATGCGCTATGTGAGTACCCGCGGGGCCGCGCCCTCGCTCGATTTTCGCGCGGTGACGCTCGCCGGCCTCGCCAATGACGGCGGGCTCTACCTGCCCGAGCGTTGGCCGACGCTGTCGCGCGACGAGATCGCCGCGCTTGCCAACCTCTCCTATGTCGATACCGCGGTGGCGGTCATGCTGCCGTTCGTCGGCGACGCGCTCACCCGCGCCGAGCTGACTGAGCTGTGCGAGGCCGCTTATGGCCGCTTCGCCCATGCCGCGGTGACGCCGCTGGTGCAGCTCGATCACGATCAATGGCTGCTCGAGCTGTTCCACGGCCCGACGCTGGCGTTCAAGGACGTTGCGCTGCAGTTGCTCGGCCTCCTGTTCGAGAAGTTCCTGGCAGGCAGCACCGGCCACGTCACCGTGATCGGCGCGACCAGCGGCGACACCGGCTCGGCGGCGATCGATGCGCTGGCGGGACGCGAGGGCGTCGATATCTTCATGCTCCACCCGCTCGGCCGGGTGTCCGATGTTCAGCGCCGGCAGATGACGACGGTGCTGGCGCCGAACGTCCACAACATCGCGATCGAGGGCGATTTCGACACCGCGCAGGCGCTGGTGAAGCAGATGTTCAACGATCCCGGCTTTTCGGGGCGCTATGCGCTGTCGGCGGTGAACTCGATCAACTGGGCGCGGCTGATGGCGCAGGTGGTCTATTATTTCTACGCCGCCGTGCGCCTCGGCGCGCCAGAGCGGACAGTCGCCTTCTCGGTGCCGACCGGCAATTTCGGCGACGTCTTCGCCGGCTATGTCGCCGCGCAGATGGGGCTGCCGATCGCCAAGCTGATCGTCGCCACCAACGTCAACGACATCCTCCACCGCGCGATCTCGGCGGGCGATTACTCCAAGGGCACGGTCCAGCAGACGCCGACGCCGTCGATGGACATTCAGGTCTCATCCAATTTCGAGCGGCTGCTGTTCGATCTCGGCGCGCGCGACGGCGCCTCGCTCAGCCGCCAGATGCAGGGCTTCGAAACGTCGGGCGCGATGCGACTCACCGACGGGCAGCACAAGGGCGCCGCGCTGTTCGCCAGCGATCGTATCGATCTCGACGAGATGACCATGGCGATGCGCTGGGCGCATGAGCATGCAGGCGAGGTGATCGACCCGCACACCGCGATCGCGCTCGCCGCCGCGCGCCGCCACCAGAGCGACGTGCCGGTCGTCACCCTCGCCACCGCGCATCCTGCCAAGTTCCGCGACGCGGTGGAACGGGCGACGGGAATGCGGCCGACGCTGCCGTCGCGGCTCGGCGACCTGTTCGAGCGCGAGGAGCGCTGCGCCACCCTGCCCGCCACCTTTGCGGCGATCACCGCCTATATTGCCGAGCGCGCCACCCCCGCATCATGACCCACGACCTCACCGTCTCGACCCTGATCGGCGAACCTTGGGCCGAGTACGGCCTGATCGACTCAGGCCATGGCCGCAAGCTCGAGCGCTATGGCGCCTATCGCTTCATCCGCCCCGAGCCCCAGGCGATGTGGGCACCGGCGCAGGCGCAGTGGGACGCGCATGGTGAGTTCGTGCCCGGCTCCGACGAGGACGGCGGCGGCCGCTGGAATATTACCCGCCCGGTGCCGCGCGAGGGCTGGCCGCTAACCTGGAACGAGGTTCGCTTCACCGCGCAGAACACGCCGTTCCGCCACCTCGGCTTCTTCCCGGACATGGCGCCGGTGTGGGACTGGATGCGCGGCCGCATCGCCGGGATGGACAGCCCTGAATGCATGAACCTGTTCGGCTACACCGGAGTCGGCACGCTCGCGCTCGCCGCCCAGGGCGCGCGCATGACGCATGTCGATGCCTCGAAGAAATCGGTCGCCGAGGCCAAGGCCAACGCCGCGCTGTCCGGCATGGACGGCAAGCCGGTGCGCTGGATGATCGACGATGCCGCCAAGTTCGTCGGCCGCGAGGTGCGGCGCGGCAAGCGCTATGACGGGATCATCCTCGATCCGCCCAAATGGGGCCGCGGGCC
Organism: Sphingomonas sp. GW821-FHT09E03; assembly: GCF_059416225.1. Lineage (NCBI taxonomy): Bacteria > Pseudomonadati > Pseudomonadota > Alphaproteobacteria > Sphingomonadales > Sphingomonadaceae > Sphingomonas > Sphingomonas sp. GW821-FHT09E03. The sequence goes on from NZ_JBWKOS010000002.1 coordinate 46,627, forward strand.
CAATGGTGAGGTGTGGAAGCTTGAGGAGGGCCTGCCGGCGCTGATCGCCGACTGCCGCCGGCTGCTCGACGCCGACAGCCGCTTCCTATTCCTCACCGTCTATGCGGTGCGGATGAGCGCGCTGGCGATCGGCGAACTGGTCCGCCAGCAATTCGCCGACCTGCCGGGCCGGGTGGAATGCGGCGAGCTAGGCGTGCGCGAGGAGCAACGCGGTCTGGTGCTGCCGACCGCGATCTGGGCGCGCTGGTCGCGCTGACGACGCGACCGCGCCTGACAAGTTGAGGAAGTTGTCACGCCTGACGAAACCTCAATGGGGTCATCGTTTCTGTTTTGATAACGATGGCAAAGAGCGTCGAGCCGGGTTGAGCTGACGATATCAAGGACGGCGCGTGTAGGACAGCGCGCGCCCGTGTAGCTCGCGGCCCTCGGTGCCCGGCCTCAGTCCCGCCCCGCCCGGATCGCCGCCGCCGCCACGAACGGCGCGCCGGCGAGCAGCAACAGCGACACCGCGGCGAGCAGCTTGAACGCGGCGGGGGCGCCATCCAGCGATCCGGCGCCGAAGATCAGCAGCGGCACCGCCAGCGGCAGCATGACGAGGCCCGCCACCGCGCCGGCGCCGCGCAGCCCGGCGACCAGCGCGGCGGTGGCGACCGCGAGCGCGGCGAGCCCCGGCGTGCCGATCAGCAGGCCGAGTTCCACCCGCGCCAGCGTCACCGCGGGCAGATCGAGCAGCCCGGCGGCGATCACCGCGGCGAGCATCAGCGGCGGCGCGAAGCCGAGCCAGTGTGCGACGATGCGAGCGAGCGCGACCAGCGCCATCGGCACGCCGCGCACGCCAAGCTGATCGAGCACGCCTGCCTCCAGATCGGGCGCGATCAACCGCTCCACCGGCAGCAGCGCCGCGAGCAGCGCCGCCGCCCAGATCACGCCGCCGCCGATGCGGGCGAGCAGCGCCCCATCCGGGCCGATCGCGAAGGGGAACAGCGTCGCCACCAGCAGGAAGAAGGCGATCGGCCACCAGCCGCCACCGCCGAGCCAGGCGCGGCGCAGGTCGCGCTTGACGAGGTGAAGGAAGATCATGCCCCGAGCGCCACCTTCTGCGCGCCGGGTAGCGCGATCGGCAGGTGCGTCGCCACCAGCGCGATGCCGTCGGCGGCACGGTGCGCGGCGATCAGCCCGTCGAGCAGGCCTACCCCCTCGGCGTCGAGCCCGTTGGCCGGTTCGTCGAGCAGCCAGATCGGCGCCGCGGCGGCAACCACCCGGGCGAGCCCGGCGCGCCGCCGCTGACCGGTGGAGAGCATCCGCACCGGCAGCGCGGCGAGATGGGCGATGGCCAGCGTCTCCATGGCGGCAGGCAGCGCCGGCAAACTGCCGTCGATCCGCGCCCAGAACCTTAGCGCGGCGGCGAGTGGCTGCTCGGGATCGAGCGCCGGTGCCTCGGCGAGCAGTGCGACCGCCCCGTCGCGCACGACGCGCCCCGCCGCCGGCGCCAGCAGGCCAGCGGCGATCCGGATCAGACTCGACTTGCCGGCGCCATTGGCGCCGGTGACCAGCGCCGCGTCACCCGCGGCGAAGGTCAGCGACAGATCCACAAACAGGCAGCGCGTGCCGCGGGTGCAGGTCACCCGGTCCAGCACCAGCGCGGTCAATTGCCCTGCCCCACCGCATCCTCGAGCGCGTGCATGGCGTCGTCCGACAGCCCGAAATGATGGCCGATCTCGTGGATGGTGACATGGGCGACGAGATCGTCGAGGCGGACTCCGGTCTCGACCCATTCCTCCAGGAGCGCCCGGCGATAGAGGTGGATGCGATCGGGTAGCGCACCGCTGTCGACGGAGGATTTCTCGCCGATCGGTCGGCCATGGTAGAGCCCGGTAAGGTCGAGCGGATGATCGAGGCCGAGCGCCGCCAGCGTCTCGTCATCGGCCTCTTCCTCGACGAGCAGCACGACCGCGCCGAGATGGGCGCGGAACGCGGCAGGCAGGCGCTCGATGGTCGCGCGGGCGTGGCGCTCGATCGCATCGGCGTCGGGCGCCATGCCGAAGACCTCTTGCTCGCTCATGGCTCTCGCCATACCCGTGGGCGATCCATCCCGGCAAGGAACACCGATGATCGAGCCCCTCAGCGAGACCGACCGCGCCGACGCGCTCGATGCCCTGCCGGACTGGGACTATGACGAGGCCCGCGATGCGATCACCCGCTCGATCGTGTTCGCCGACTTCGTCGAGGCGTTCGGCTTCATGACCCAGGTGGCGCTGATGGCCGAGCGCGCCAATCACCACCCCGAGTGGAAGAACGTCTACAATCGGGTGGAAATCCTGCTCACCACGCATGATGCCGGCGGCCTGTCGGGCCGCGATATCGAGCTCGCCGAGGCGATCGACGCGATCGTCGACGAATAGCGGGTCTAGCGCCGCGGGGTTCGCGCCGCGCGCACGATCACCGCGGTCGACAGCAGGATCGACGACACCAGCACCGCGATCGACAGCATCCCGGTCGCGGTCCATTCGGCCTCGGCGCTCATCCCGGCATGGCGCGTGATCATCAGCGACGCACGGGCGCGCTGGCGGTCTGCCGCCTTGGATGCTGCATGCTTGGTCTTGCCCATGATGTGACTGTCCGGCTGGTCGAGTGGCTGGAGATACCCGTCACCCGCGGCGTTGTTCCGGGGCGCGGTCATCGCAGCGGCCGCCGCATCGTCTTGCGCAGGCTGCCCGGCATCCACCGCGCCGCGAACCGCAGACGCTGCGCGGTTTTGCCGACATAGGTATGGACCGCGTCGCCATGGACCGCCGCCCAAGCCGCCTCGGCGACGGTGTCGACCGGGGTGAGTTCCAGCCCCGCGCCGGTGACGCTCTCGCGGATGGTGCGATTGGAGCCGGTGGCGACGCCATCGAGCAGCGGCGTCTCGATGAAGCTCGGCAGCAGGCAGCGGACGCGGATGCCGTCGCGGTGCCATTCGCCGTCGAGCGCTTCGGAGAGGCCACGGACCGCGAATTTGGTGGCGGAATAGGTGGCGAGACCCGACGAGCCGTAGATGCCGGATGCCGACGAGGTGTTGAGCAGCACCGATCCCGGCGTGCGCGCGAGATAGGCGTGGCCGATGCGGGCGCCGTTGACGACGCCGGTGAAGTTGATCGCGATCAGCCGGTCGAGATCGTCCATGCTCGCCTCGGCGATCGGCCCGCCGGTGCCGATCCCGGCATTGTTGAACAGGACGTCGAGCCGCCCGCCGCTGCCATGCGTGAACGCATCGAGGCTGGCGCGCCATGCGTCGCGGTCGCGTACGTCCATGACATAGCTGTCGTTCGGCGCGCCGGAGAGCATCGCCGCGGTGTCGGCAAGGCCTGCTTCGTCGACATCGGCAAGCCCGATCCGCCAGCCGCGGCTCGCAAACAGCCGCGCCGTGGCCCGGCCGATCCCCGATCCTCCGCCGGTGATGAAGATGGCGCGCAGCTCGCTCATTGATCCTCTCCCTTGCGATGCCGCTCTGTTTGACGGCTGCCCCGGCATCCCGCATCGTGCGCGGCGATGCCAGCGGAAAAGCTACGCTTCGATGGGGTGACCAGGCGGTTCGGCAGCACGCTGGCGGTGGACGACGTGTCGCTGGGCATCGCCGCGGGCAGCTTCGTGGCGCTGGTCGGCACCTCGGGCTCGGGCAAGTCGACGCTGCTCAAGATGGTCAACCGGCTCGTCGAGCCGAGCGACGGCCGGGTGCTGATCGACGGCGAGGATGTCGCCGCAGGCCCGGCGCCGCTGCTGCGCCGGCGGATCGGCTATGTGTTCCAGAGCATCGGCCTGTTCCCGCACATGAGCGTCGGCGACAATATCGCGATCGGGCCGCGCATCGCCGGCGCCCACGCGGCGCACGTCGGCGAGTTGCTCGATCTCGTCGCGCTGCCGCGCGAGATGGCGGCGCGGATGCCGGACGCGCTCTCCGGCGGCCAGCGGCAGCGGGTGGCGATCGCCCGCGCGCTGGCGCCGGGGGCCAAGCTGCTGCTGCTCGACGAGGCGCTCGGCGCGCTCGATCCGGTGACGCGCGACACGCTCGGCGCCGAGATCCGGCGGCTGCACGACCGGCTGGGGCTGACCACCATCCTGGTGACCCACGACATGGCCGAGGCGCTGCTGCTCGCCGACCGGGTGCTGGTGATGAGCGCGGGGCGGATCGTCGCCGATGCAACACCGGCGGCACTCGCGCGCGGCGATGGTGGCGCGGCGGCGCAGGCGCTGATGGCAGTGCCGCGCCACCAGGCCGAGCGGCTGCGCGCGCTCGCCGGCGACGACGCCGCATGAACGCCTTCCTCGAGGCACTCGGCCGGGTGCCGCCGCTGCTCGCCAGCCATGTGCTGCTGTCCGCCGCGGCGCTGGCGCTCGGGCTGGCGATCAGCCTGCCGCTGGCGATCGTCGCCAGCCGGCGGCCGGCGATCGGCCGGGTCGCGCTCGCCTTCGCCAGCCTCGTGCAGACGGTGCCGAGCCTGGCGCTGCTCGCGCTATTCTACCCGCTGCTGCTGTGGCTGTCGGCGCTGGTCGGCGGCGGCATCCCGGCGCTCGGCTTTCTGCCGTCGCTGATCGCCCTCACGCTATACGCATTGCTGCCGATCCTGCGCAACGCGGTGGCGGGGCTGGCGGGGCTCGACCCGGCGGTGACCCAGGCCGCCGATGCGGTGGGGATGACGCCGGGGCAGAAGCTGCGGCTGGTGGAGGCGCCGCTGGTGGCGCCGGTGCTGATCGCCGGGATCCGTACCGCCGCGGTATGGACGATCGGCGCGGCGACACTCTCCACCACCGTCGGTCAGCCGAGCCTTGGCGACCTGATCTTCGCCGGGTTGCAGACCCAGAACTGGGCCTTGGTGCTGGCGGGCTGCTGCGCCGCGGCGGCGCTGGCGCTGCTGGTCGATGCGCTGATCGGCCTGATCGAGCGCGGCATCGCGACGCGGCGGCGTGGGCTGTGGCTGGCCGCCGCCGGCCTTCTGCTCGCCGGCACCGCCGCGGCGACGGTGCCGCTGTGGCCGCGCGGCGGCCAGGACCGGACGGTGGTGATCGGCGCCAAGAACTTCTCGGAGCAATATATCCTGGCGCGGCTGATTGGCGATCGGCTGGAGCGCGCCGGCTATCGCGTCAGCTATCGCGACGGGCTCGGCTCGGCGGTGATCTTCGGGGCGCTTTCGAGCAACGATATCGACGTCTATGTCGATTATGCCGGGACGATCTGGGCCAATGAGATGAAGCGCCGCGACGTGCCCACGCGCGCGGCGATGGTCGATGCCATCGGCCGCTGGGCGGCGGCGGATCGCCACGTCCGGCTGGTCGGCGCCTTGGGCTTTGAAAACGCTTATGCCTTCGCGATGCGCGGCGCCGATGCCAAGGCGAAGGGCATCGCGACGTTGGCGGATCTAGCGCCGGCATCGCCGCGGCTGCGGCTCGGCAGCGACCTCGAATTTCTCGAGCGGCCGGAATGGGCAGCGGTGCGCCGCGCCTACCCGCTGCGCTTTGCCGCGGCGACGCCGTACAGCCCGACCTTCATGTACCGGGCGCTGGCGAGCGGTCAGGTCGACGTGATCTCCGCCTTTTCATCGGATGGTCGAATCGCCGCCGACGGCCTCACCGTGCTCGGCGATCCGCGCCATGCGATCCCCGGCTATGATGCGATCCTGATGGTGGCACCGGGCCACGCCGGCGACCGGCGGCTGCTCGACGCGCTGGCGCCGCTTGCCGGCCGCATCCCGGTCGCGGCGATGCGCGAGGCCAATTACATGGTCGATCGCGACTCGGCCAAGCGTACCCCCGAACAGGCGGCCCGCTGGCTGGCGCGGCGGATCGGGCTATAGGCTCGCCGGGTCCGTTTCGGACCGGCTGGCCAGCCGCGACAAAGCATGCCAGCATCGGCCGCAGCCAGTCAGACTATACGGTGGCCGGGGACTAGGACGATGCAGCAGACACTCGAAGCACCGATCGGCGATCCCTTCACGCCGCCGCCACGCGCCGACGATCCCTATGCCCGCACCGCGCAGGTGTTTCCGGTGCTCGAACCAGAGATGATCGCGCGGATCGGTCGCTATGGCGACGAGGAAGCCCTCGCAGAAGGTGACACCTTGTTTTCGCGCGGTGATCGCGGCGCCGATTTCTTCTTGGTGCTCGATGGCGAGATCGGCATCTTCAACACCGATCAGGATCGCGGCGAAGACCGGTTGCTGACCACCCATCGTCACGGCCAGTTCACCGGCGAGCTCAACCATGTCAGCGCGCGCGCCTTGCTCGTCACCGCGCGGGCGCTTGGGGACGCGCGGGTGATCCGCGTCCGTGCCGCCGATTTCCGCCGCATGCTCGCCGCCGAGCCCGACATCGCCGAGCTGGTGATCCGCGCCTTCATCCTGCGGCGGATGGGCTTCCTCCATCATGGCGAAGCGGGGATCACGCTGATCGGCGCGGCGGCACAGGGCGATACACTGCGGCTGGAACGGTTCGCGATCCGCAACGGCTATCCGCTGCGGCTGATCGACACGGCGACGGATCCCCAGGCCGCCGACCTGATGGTGCAGCTCAGGCTGGAGCCGCGCGACCTGCCGGCGGTGATCACCCCCGATCGCAGCGTGCTGCGCAATCCCACCACGCCAGAATTCGCCGACCGGCTGGGGCTGACCGAGCGGTTTGATCCTGAGGAGGTGTGGGACGTCGCGGTGGTCGGCGCCGGCCCTTCCGGGCTGGCGGCGGCGACCTATGCCGCGTCCGAAGGGCTGAAGACGGTGGTGATCGAGGCGCTGGCGCCGGGCGGCCAGGCCGGTACCAGCAGCCGCATCGAGAATTACCTCGGTTTCCCCACCGGCATTTCCGGGCAGGCGCTCGCCGGCCGCGCGCAGGTGCAGGCGCAGAAGTTTGGCGCGCGGATCGCAGTATCGCGGATGGCGACATCGCTCGATTGCTCGGTCGCGCCGCACCGGATCGAGCTCGAGGACGGCCAGCTGGTCCAGGCGCGCGCGGTGGTGGTCGCCTCGGGCGCGCGCTACCGCCGGCTGTCGGTGCCGGGTTATGACCAATATGAGGGCGCGGGCGTGCAATATGCCGCCACCGCAATGGAAGCCTCGCTGTGCCAGAACCAGCAGGTGGTGGTGGTGGGCGGCGGCAATTCCGCCGGCCAGGCCGCGGTGTTCCTGTCGCGCCACGCCGCCCATGTCCATGTGCTGGTGCGCAAGGCGGGGCTTGCCGAGACGATGTCCGATTATCTGGTGCAGCGGATCGCGCAATCGCCGCAGATCACGCTGCATCCCTATAGCGAGATCACCGCTCTTGCCGGCGACACGGTGTTGCGCGAGGTGACATGGCGCGACGTGCGCGGCGGCGAGACCACCACCGTGACCGCGGGCAATCTGTTCGTGATGATCGGCGCCGAGCCCAACACCGTGTGGCTGCGCGAGTGCCTGGACCTGGATGCCGCGGGCTTCGTCCTCACCGGCCGGGATGCGGACGGTCAGGCGCTCGATTCGCCTTATGCGACCGCCAAGCCGGGTATCTATGCGGTCGGCGATGTCCGCGCCGGATCGGTCAAGCGGGTCGCTGCCGGGGTGGGCGAGGGGTCGGTGGTGGTACAGGCGATCCACCGGTTCCTTGAAGGGGAAACGGTGTAGCGGTTCCGATGCGCTCGCAACCGGATGGCCGGATCAGTCGCGGGCAAAGGCGGCGGCGGTTTCCACCTGTTCGTCGGTTGGCATGACCCCGGTGTAGAGCACAAACTGCTCCAGCGCCTGGAGCATCGCCACTTCGGCGCCGGTGATGCGCCGCTTGCCGGCCGCTGCTGCGGCGCGAAGGAAGGGCGTTTCCGCTGGCAGCGCGACGACGTCGAAGGCGATGGCGCAGGCCTCGATCGCGGCCGGCGGAAAGGCGAGCGCGTCTGCGTCGGCGCCGGCCATGCCGAGCGGGGTGACGTTGATCAGCAGCGGCGCGACCAGGTCGCCGGGCTCGGCCTGCCAGGCAAAGCCATAGCTGTCCGCAAGTGCGCGGCCCCTGCCCTCGTCGCGCGCGACGATCGTGCCGTGGCGATGACCGCGATCGCGCAAGCCCGCGGCGACGGCCTTGGCCATGCCGCCCGACCCGCGCAGCACGAAGGCGGTGGCGGGATCGACGTCGGCGCCGTCGAGCAGCGCGCGCACCGCGCTGTAATCGGTGTTGTAGCCGGTCAGCGTGCCGGCGTCGTTGACGATGGTGTTGACGCTGTCGATCGCCGCGGCGGAGCCGGCGAGCCCGTCGAGCAGCGGGATCACCGCTTCCTTGAACGGCATCGAGATCGCGCAGCCGCGGATGCCGAGCGCGCGGATGCCGCCGATCGCGCCGGGCAGATCCTGCGTGGTGAACGCCTTGTAGACATAATCGAGCCCGAGCAGCTCGTAGAGGCGATTGTGGAAGCGGGTGCCGAAGGTGCCGGGCCGCGCCGCGAGCGACATGCACAGCAGGGTGTCGCGGCTGATCGCAGGCTTCATTACGGGCTCCTTCGACGCTGCTTGTCCATCCCGGGTCGAGCCCGGGACGGCGGGGAGAGCCAACCACCCCTCCCCAGTCAGATCAATCCAGCCGGCGGGCGAGTTCCTTGTTGAGGCCAAGCGCCACCAGCGTGCCGACCGCACCCGAGAGCAGGTACAAGCCGGCCGCGACCAGCCCGAAGGTGTCGGCAAGCAGCAGCGCCGCGAGCGGCGCAAAGCCGGCACCGAACAGCCAGGCAAGGTCCGAGGTCAGCGCCGCGCCGGTGTAGCGCGCGCCCTTGGGGAAGTTGCTGGTCACCGCGCCCGACGACTGGCCGAACGACAGGCCGAGCAGGACGAAGCCGGCGATCATGAACGCGAGTTCGCCCTTGTCGCCACCGTTGAGCAGCAGCGGCGCGACGAAGCCGAACACCGCGATGCCCGCGGCGGTGTAGCCGAGCAGCGAGCGGCGGCCGATCCGGTCGGCGAGCATGCCCGAGACGACGATCGCACCAAGGCCGAACAGCGCGCCGACCATCTCGATCAGCAGGAAGCGGGTCGGGTCCTCGCGGGTGAACAGGTTGATCCACGACAACGGGAACACCGTGACCATGTGGAACAGGGCAAAGCTGGCGAGCGGCGCGAAGGCGCCGATCACGATGTTGCTCCACTGCGACTTGATCGTCGCGCCGACCGGCGAGGGGGTCAGCTCGCGGGTCTTAAACAGCTGGGTATATTCCGGCGTCACGACGATGCGCAGGCGGGCGAACAGCGCCACCACGTTAAGCGCGAAGGCGACGAAGAACGGGTAGCGCCAGCCCCAATACAGAAAGTCGGCCGGCGGCAGCAGGCCGTGGAAGAAGGCGAACAGGCCGCTCGCGACGAGCAGGCCGAGCGGGGCGCCGAGCTGCGGCACCATCGCATACCAGCCGCGCTTGCCCTCGGGCGCGTTGAGCGCGAGCAGCGAGGCAAGGCCATCCCACGCGCCGCCGAGCGCGAGGCCCTGGCCGATGCGCAGCAGCGCCAGCACCACCGCGGAGGCGTGGCCGATCTGGCCGTAGGTCGGCAGGAAGGCGAGCGACACGGTGGAGGTGCCGAGCAGGAACAGCGCGATCGTCAGCTTGGTGCCGCGGCCGTGCTTGCGATCGATCGCCATGAAGATTTGGGTGCCGATCGGGCGGGCGATGAACGCCAGCGGGAACAGCGCGAACGACCACAGGGTGCCGGTAACCCGATCGAGATAAGGGAACACCACCTGCGGGAACACCAGCACCGAGGCGATGGCGTAGACGAAGAAGTCGAAGAACTCGGACGTGCGACCGATGATCACGCCGATCGCGATCTCGCCGGGACGGACGTCACGGTGGCCATCGGCATACATCGAGCGGACATCCTGTTCCGCCGTGGCGGACGAGGCGATGGCCTGGTTCATAAAAACATACTTCTCCGATCGTTCCGCTTTGCCTCTAGAAGCGGTAGGAGGACGACGGGATAGGACAAATTGTCCTATTTCGCACTTGCACAACGGACCGTAGCTCGCCGCGACATGCCCCGATTCTTTGACCCTCGCCGCGCGCTCGCGGCAACCGCCCTGGCCGCCCCGCTGATACTGGGCGGCTGCAACTGGGTGGTGATGAACCCAGCCGGCGACGTCGCCCGCCAGCAGGCCGACCTCATCCTGTGGTCGACCGCGCTGATGCTGCTGATCGTCATTCCCGTGCTGATCATGACCGGGGTGTTCGCCTGGCGCTACCGCGCCGGCAACAAGGAAGCCGAGTATCAGCCCGACTGGGATCATTCCACCGGCCTCGAGCTGGTGATCTGGTCGATGCCGCTGCTGATCATCATCGCGCTCGGCGCGCTGACCTGGCTCGCGACCCACACGCTCGATCCCTATCGCCCGCTGTCGCGCACCGGCCCCGGCAAGCTCGTCGCCGCCGGCGTCAAGCCGCTCGAGGTCGATGTCGTCTCGCTCGACTGGAAGTGGCTGTTCATCTACCCCGAGCAGGGCATCGCCACCGTCAATTCGCTGGTGCTGCCGGTGGATCGCCCGGTGCACTTCCGGATGTCGTCGTCGTCGGTGATGAACGCCTTCTACATCCCCGCAATGGCGGGGATGGTCTACACCATGCCCGGCATGGAGACGCAGCTGCATGCGGTGATCAACAAGGCCGGCCGTTACGAGGGTCTGTCGTCCAACTACAGCGGCGCCGGCTTCTCGGGCATGCACTTCTGGACCGATGCGGTCGACGACGCCGGCTTCAACGCCTGGGTGGAGCGGGTGCGCGGCACCCCGGGTCGCCTCACGGCCGACGACTACCTCGAGCTGTCCAAGCCGAGCGAGAATGTGCCGGTGATCAACTACGCCACCGTCGAGCCGACGCTGTTCAAGAAGATCGTCGAGCAGTGCGTGCGCCCGGGCCAGACCTGCATGAGCCAGACCATGGCGCATGATATGAAGGACATGGGCAGCCACGCGCCGATCAACGACAGTGCGGTTCGTCCTGGCGAAGCCAAGGGGGCGATCAACAAGACGCCCGCGGAAAAGGGCAGCAGCCCGCACCGCAACGCGCCGCACGACCTTAACAACGCCCCCGGCAGCACCAATCCCGGCGACGCCGCCAACCGCAACATGTCGAGCCTCGACCGTCCGGCCCTGCCCGGCACGGTCGCGACCGCCCGCTCGTAAGGGCCGAACCAGATCATGTCCGATACCTTGTTAAAGACCATCTTCGGGCGAATGACGCTCGAAAGCTTCCCGATCCACGAGCCGATCCTCATCGCCACCTTCGCCGGTGTTGCGGTGGGGGGCGTCGCGCTGCTCGGGCTGCTCACCTACTTCCGCGTCTGGGGCTATCTCTGGAAGGAATGGTTCACCAGCGTCGATCACAAGCGGATCGGCGCGATGTACATGGTGCTCGGCATCGTCATGCTGCTGCGCGGCTTTGCCGACGCACTGATGATGCGCGCCCAGCAATCGATGGCATTCGGTGACAACCAGGGCTTCCTGCCCGCGCATCACTATGACCAGGTGTTCACCGCCCATGGCGTGATCATGATCTTCTTCGTGGCGATGCCGCTGGTCACCGGCCTGATGAACTTCGTGGTGCCGCTGCAGATCGGCGCACGCGACGTCTCCTTCCCGTTCCTCAACAACTTCAGCTTCTGGATGACGGTCGCCGGCGCGATGCTGGTGATGGCGAGCCTGTTCATCGGCGAGTTCGCGCGCACCGGCTGGCTGGCGATGGCCCCCCTCTCGGGGCTCGATTACTCGCCCGATGTGGGTGTCGACTATTACATCTGGGCGCTGCAGATCGCGGGCGTCGGCACGCTGCTGTCGGGCGTCAACCTGCTCGCCACCATCGTCAAGATGCGCGCGCCGGGCATGACCCTGATGAAGATGCCGATCTTCACCTGGGCCGCGCTCACCACCAACGTGCTGATCGTCGCCGCCTTCCCGATCCTCACCGCGGTGCTGGCGATGCTCAGCCTCGATCGGTACGTCGGCACCAACTTCTTCACCAACACCCTTGGTGGCAATCCGATGATGTACACCAACATGATCTGGATCTGGGGTCATCCGGAAGTGTACATCCTGATTCTGCCGGCGTTCGGCGTGTTCTCGGAAGTCGTCTCCACCTTCTCCAGCAAGCGGCTCTTCGGCTATACGTCGATGGTCTACGCGCTGCTGGTGATCTGCATCCTCTCCTACCTCGTCTGGCTGCACCACTTCTTCACCATGGGCTCGGGCGCGAGCGTGAACTCGTTCTTCGGGATCACGACGATGATCATCTCCATCCCCACGGGGGCGAAGATCTTCAACTGGCTGTTCACCATGTACAAGGGGCGGATCCGCTACGAGCTGCCGATGATGTGGGCCGTCGCCTTCATCTTCACCTTTGCGATCGGCGGCATGACCGGCGTGATGCTCGCAGTGCCTCCGGCCGACTTCGTGCTCCACAACTCGCTGTTCCTGGTCGCGCACTTCCACAACGTGATTATCGGCGGCGTGGTGTTCGGCATGTTCGCCGGGATCAACTACTGGTTCCCCAAGGCGTTCGGCTTCAAGCTCGACAAGTTCTGGGGCACGATCAGCTTCTGGTGCTGGGTGGTCGGCTTCTGGGTCGCGTTCACGCCGCTCTACATCCTGGGCTTCATGGGGGTGACGCGCCGTCTGCGCCACTTCGACGATCCCAGCCTGCAGATCTGGTTCATCATCGCCGCACTCGGCGCGTTGATCATCGCCGCCGGAATCGGTGCCTTCCTGATGCAGCTGTTCGTCAGCATCAAGAACCGCGACAAGCTCCGCGACTTCACCGGCGATCCCTGGGGCGGGCGCACGCTGGAATGGGCGACCTCGTCGCCGCCGCCGGCCTATAACTTCGCGTTCACGCCCATCGTCCACGACCTGGACGCCTGGGACGACATGAAGCAGCGCGGCCACACCCGCCCGCTGGACGGCTATCGCGCCATCCACATGCCGCGCAACACCGGCACCGGCGTGATCCTCGCCGGCCTGTCGATGGTGATCGGCATGGCGATGATCTGGTACATGTGGTGGCTCGCCATCCTCGGCTTCGTCGCGCTACTCGTCGTCGCGATCGGCCACACCTTCAACTACGACCGCGATTTCTACATCCCGGCCGAGGAGGTGACCGACACCGAAAACCGTCGCACCGCCACGCTGGCAGCGGCAGGAGTCTGACCCGATGAGCGCCACTGCGATCACGCCGCCCGGTGCCGAGGCACCGATGTTCTACGAACTCGACGAGCACCATCACGACGCCGGCGGCAGCACCATGCTGGGCTTCTGGCTGTACCTGATGAGCGACTGCCTGATCTTCGCCATGCTGTTCGCAGCCTATGGCGTCTACGGCAGCAGCTACGCCGGCGGGCCGAACCCCAAGGAGATCTTCGAGCTGCCGCTCGTGGCGGTGAACACCGCGATGCTGCTGTTCTCGTCGATCACCTATGGCTTCGCGATGATCTCGGCGGACGAGGGCAAGGTCCGCTCGACGCAGGGCTGGCTCGCGATCACCGCGGTGTTCGGCCTGTGCTTCCTCGGCATCGAGCTCTACGAATTCTCCAACCTGATCCATGAGGGCGCCGGCCCGCAGCGCTCGGCGTTCCTGTCGTCCTTCTTCACGCTGGTCGCCACCCACGGGCTCCACGTCACCTTCGGCCTGATTTGGCTGGCGACGCTGATGGTCCAGGTCGGCCGCAAGGGACTGATCGACGCCAACAAGCGCCGGCTGCAGTGCCTGTCGCTGTTCTGGCACTTCCTTGACGTCATCTGGATCGGCGTCTTCACCGTCGTTTACCTGCTCGGAGTGCTGCGATGAGCGCTGATACACCTGCCGTCCATGGCACCCACATCCGCGACGACAGCAAGGCTGGCCACGGTCACGGGCACGACGATCACGCCCATGGCGACAGCCACGCCCACGGCAGCCGCAAGAGCTACCTGATCGGCTTCGGCCTGTCGGTGATCCTCACCGCCATCCCGTTCGGGCTGGTGATGAGCGGGGCGATCGCCAACCATACGCTGGCCGCCGGCATCTGCATGGCGTTCGCGCTGGTGCAGATCGTCGTCCACATGATCTACTTCCTGCACATGAACTCCAAGTCGGAGCAGGGCTGGACGCTGATGGCGCTGATCTTCACGATCATCATCGTCGTGATCGCGCTCAGCGGATCGCTGTGGGTGATGTACCACATGAACCAGAACATGATGCCGGGCTCGGTCGCCGCCACCGACAGCGGCATGTAGCCGGTAGGCGAGGGTCGAGACGATGGCGCGGAAACTGGCCGCGGCGCTCACCCTCGCCGTCTTTCTCCTGCTGGTCGCGCTCGGCGTCTGGCAGGTTCAGCGGCTCGGCTGGAAGCGGGCGCTGATCGCGCAGACCGAGCGCCGCCTTGCCGCGGCACCGATTCCCGCTCCCGGGCCCGCTGCCTGGCCCCGCGTGACCCGCGACGACGTCTACACCCGGGTCACCGTCACCGGCCGGTATCGCGCCGGCGCCGATACCTTCACCCAGGCGGTGACCGAATTCGGCGGTGGCTTCTGGGTGATGACCCCGCTCGTCACCGATCGCTTCACCGTTCTCGTCAATCGTGGTTTCGTGCCGCCCGACCGGCGCAACGCGGTTGCCGCGCCCGCCGCGCCGGTGACCGTCACCGGGCTGTTGCGGATCACCGAGCCCAAGGGCGGTTTCCTGCGCAGCAACGATCCCGCCGCCGGGCGCTGGTATTCGCGCGACGTCGCCGCGATCGCCGCGGCGCGCGAATTGGGCCGGGTCGCGCCCTATTTCATCGATGCCGCCAGGGCGCCGGGCGCCACGGCCGATACCCTGCCCCGTGCAGGGCTGACGGTGGTGAGCTTCCCCAACAACCATCTCGTCTATGCGCTGACCTGGTTCGGCATGGCGGCGCTGCTCGCGTTCATGGCGCTGCGAGCGGTTCGGAGCCGGGCGAAGAATTAACCCCGCCGGCCGATCATTCCGCGCCAAGGTGGTGGCGGGATGACGCCGTGACGGCCTTGCTCTAAGAGCTCACCGATGAGGCCGATCGCCGCCCTTGCCGCCGCCGGATCGAACCCGATCGATGCCGGGCGGCGCAACCTGCTGCTGCTGATCCAGCTGCGCTGGCTGGCGGTGGGTGGCCAGCTTGCCGCGATCCTCGCGGTGCGCTTCGGCCTCGGCATCGCGCTGCCGATCGGGCCGATGCTGCTGCCGCTGGCGCTGCTGGTCGCGCTCAACGTGCTCGCGACGATCGCGCTAAGCCGGCCGCCGATCACCAATGTCCAGCTGTTCGCCTCCCTGCTGGTCGATGTCGGCTGCCTCACCGCGCAACTGTTCCTGAGCGGCGGGGTCACCAACCCGTTCGTGACGCTCTACCTGCTCCAGGTGGTGCTCGGCGCGGTGCTGCTCGAGGCATGGTCGAGCTGGGCACTGGTGGTACTGACCAGCGCGATTTTCGCGGGTCTCGCGGTCGTCAACCTGCCGCTGCCGCTGCCCCCCCACCTCGCCACCATCCTGTCGGGCCCCTATGTGTTCGGCAGCTGGTTCAACTTCACCCTGGCCGCGGTGCTGCTGGTACTGTTCGTGACCCGGGTCGCGCACAATCTGCGCGCGCGCGACGCGCATGTCGCCGCGCTCCGCCAGCAGGCTGCCGAGGAGGAGCATATCGTCCGCATGGGGCTGCTCGCGAGCGGCGCCGCGCACGAGTTGGCAACGCCGCTCGCCTCGCTGTCGGTGATCCTTGGTGATTGGCGCAACGAGCCCGCGGTGGCGGGCACGCCGCATCTCGCCGCCGAGGTGGACGAGATGCGCACCGAGGTGGCGCGGTGCAAGGAGATCCTCGGCGGCATCCTGTTCGCCGCCGGCGAGGTGACCGGCGAGGCGCCGGCGCGCACGACGCTGCAGCGGTTCATCGCCAATCTCGTCACCACCTGGCGCCGGACCCACCCCGATGCGGTGCGGGTCGAGGACCGGATCGGCACCGACCTGCCGATCGTCGCCGATCGCGCGCTCGAGCAGGCGCTCACCAACCTGCTCGACAATGCGCTCGAGGCGGCGGCGGACCGGATCGTCCTGGTTGTCGAGCGCGACGGCGGCACGCTGGTGCTCACCGTCCATGACAATGGCTCGGGCTTCGCCGACACCATCCTCGCCAATCTCGGCAAGCCGTATCAGAGCAGCAAGCAGCGCCGCGGCGCCGGGCTCGGCCTGTTCCTGTCCACCAACGTGCTGCGCACGCTCGGCGGCACGCTGTCGGCACGCAATCTCACCGCGGGCGGCGCCGAGGTGCAGATGCGCGTGCCGCTCGCCACCATCGCCCCGGATGATCGCCGATGACCGATGACCCCGCGCTCCCGCCTGCTTCGCCCTTGGCCGCCGAGCCCCCGCGCCGCCTGCTGGTGATCGAGGATGACGCCGTGCTCGCCCGCACGCTGGCGCGCTCGTTCGAACGGCGCGGCTATGCGGTCGAAATGCTCCCCAGTCCCGATCGTCTTGCCGAGGTCGCTCAGGCCTTCGCGCCGCACTTCGCCGTGGTCGATCTGCGGCTAGGCGGCGCCTCCGGTCTAACCTGCGTGGAGCTGCTCCACGCTGCCGACCCGGCGATGTGCATCGTCGTGCTGACCGGTTTCGCCAGCATCGCCACCGCGGTGGAGGCGATCAAGCTCGGCGCCACTAACTATCTGACCAAACCTGCCAACACCGATGACATCGAGGCCGCCTTCGCCCGCGTCGAGGGCGATGCAGACGCCCAATTGTCACTGCACCCGACCTCGATCAAGACGCTCGAATGGGAGCATATCCACCAGACGCTGGCGGACACCGGCTTCAACATCTCCGAGGCGGCGCGCCGGCTGGGCATGCACCGCCGCACCCTGGCGCGCAAACTCGACAAGCGGCACATGTCGTGACCGCCCACGGAAAGACACGCATGCCTCCGTTGTCCGTCCTCTTGCCGGCCGCCGCACGATGATCCGCCACGTCGCGATCATCGGCGCCGGTTTCTCGGGCACGCTCCAGGCGATCAACCTGCTTCGCCACGACGGCCCGAGCGCAACGCTAATTGAATGTGGCCCGACGCCGGGCAAGGGGCTGGCTTATGGCGCCGCCCACCCCAGCCACCTGCTCAACGTCCGCGCCGCCAACATGAGCGCCTTCCCCGACGATCCGGCGCATTTCGTCCGCTGGCTGGAGGCACGCGGCGTTGCCGAGGCCGCGAGCGCGTTCGTGCCGCGGATGGTCTATGGCGAGTATCTGAGCGAGTTGCTCGCGGCCGCGCAGGCGCGCTGGGGCAGCCGGCTCGAGTTGGTGCGCGGCGAGGCGGTGGATATCGGCCCGGGCGAAGAGGTGAGGCTCGCCGACGGTCGGCGCATCGCCGCCGACGCGATCGTGCTCGCGGTCGGCAACCTGCCGCCGCATGATCCGCCCGGCCTCGACGCCGCGGCGCTGTCGCCCACCTGCTACAAGGGAGATCCCTGGGCGGCAGATGTCGCCGACGGGCTCGGCCCCGACGACACGGTGCTGGTGATCGGCACCGGGCTGACGATGGTCGACGTCACGCTGATGCTCGACGCGCGCGGCTTTGCCGGCCGGATCGTCGCGCTGTCGCGACGCGGTCTGCTGCCGCGGCGGCACGCGCCGGCGACGCCCTGGCACAAGATCGCCGAGCGGCCGGCGACAGTCGCCTCGGCGCTGGTGCACACCGTGCGCGCGCGCAGCGAGGCGGTGGACTGGCGCAACGCCGTCGACGAACTGCGCCCTTATACCCAGGCGATGTGGGCCAACGCCAGCGAGGCGGAGCGCGCCCGCTTCCTGCGTCACCTGCGGCCGTGGTGGGATGTCCATCGCCACCGGCTCGCCCCCGCGGTCGCCGACCGGCTTGAGGCGATGACCGCCAGCGGCCGACTCGAGGTGGTCGCCGGCAAGACGCTGTCCTTCACCGAGCAAGCCGGTGGTGTCGACCTCGCCTGGCGCCCGCGCGGCGCCGAGTCGGCGGCACGACTGAACGTCACCCGGATCATCAACTGCACCGGGCCGCAGGGCGACCTAAACCGCACCACCGCGCCGCTGCTGCGCGCGCTCGCCACCCGCGGCCTCATCCGCCCCGATGCCGCGCACCTCGGCATCGATGTCACCGGCGACGCCCAGGTGATCGGCACCGATGGCACCGCCAGCGCCTGCGTGTACGCACTGGGACCGATGACCCGCGGCGGTTTCTGGGAGATCGTCGCGGTGCCTGATATCCGCACGCAGACTTGGAATGTCGCGCGGCGCCTGTCCAACGCCCATTGGGTCGAGGGCGAAGGACTCTAGGCCGGACTCAGCGACTTAGGCTAAGCCCGCGCCGCAACTGGACTTTTCGCGCGCTGCCACTATGTACCGTTCAGTATGGATAGCGTTTGTGCCACCGCGGCTCCCCGCGGCCGACCCCGCGAGTTCAACCCCGACGACGCCCTGGCGGCGGCGCTGCGGGTGTTCTGGCGCAACGGCTATGAGGCGGCGTCCATGGCGGAACTGACCGCCGAGATGGGGATCACCAAGCCTAGCCTCTATGCCGCGTTCGGCAACAAGGAGGCCTTGTTCCACAAGGCGCTCGACCTCTACGAGCGCGAGAAGCTCGCCTATATGCGCTCGGCGCTCGAGGCGCCGACTGCGCGCGGCGTCGCCGAGCGGCTGCTGCGCGGCTCGCTGGCGGTGCAGTCCAGCAGCTGCGATCCCAAGGGCTGCCTCGGTGTGATCAGCACCACCGCCTGCGGTGTCGAGGCCGAGCCGATCAAGGCCGAGGTGATGAAGCGCCGCGCATCGTCGCAGGAGGCGCTGATCGCCCGGTTCCAGCAGGCGGTCGACGCCGGCGAGGTGCCTGACCATCTCACCGCCACGGCGCTGGCGCGCTATCTGTTTGCGCTGCTGCAGGGGCTGGCGATCCAGGGCGGCTCGGGCGCGACCTGCGCCGAACTCGGTCAGCTGGTCGAAACCAGCCTCGCGGTGTGGCCGACCAAATAATCTTTGCAGGAAAATACCGACCGGTATAGAAACTGGTTGACGGAAGAGCCGGCCCTTTTATATACCGCTTGGTATTGAAGCCGGATCCGAGGTGGAGCCGACAGTGGCAGGGGACCCCCGCCCATGAAGCAACCGATCGATTGATCCGGATCGTGCGGCGCTGAGCCGCACCCTCTTACGCTCAACACACCGACTGCAGAGGCCGTGAAGGCAGCTGGTCGTCGGCGACATAACTCACCGACGACCGGCTAACCGCAGGCGAGGGCCAGCGACAGGTGCCGTGCGTTCAAGCACTTGGGGACTAAGCATGGCCTATCTCGATCTCGACAACATGTTCGCCGCGCCCGCCGGCAGCCGCAGTGGCGTTGCCGCCAAGGTTCAGACCGGCTTCTCGGCGCTCGAGTGGAGCGTGATCGCGCTGGCCAAGCGCGACGGGCTCGGCAGCCTTGGCCAGCCGGGCAAGGTGTCGCGGGCGATCCGCAGCCTGTTCGGCATCGGCACCGCCTCGCGCCTCGCCGACCAGCGGCTCGAGGCGTTGCGTCGCCTCGCCGTCCACGCCTGGCACCGTGGCTTTGCACTGCCGACCACCGAGATCCACCGCTTCATCGCCGCGGGCTTCAGCGAGGCGCAGATCGAGACGCTGGTGGTCAGCGTCACCGGCCTGCGTGCCGGGGGCGCGCAGCACGGTACTGCCGCGTAATGACGCAAGGTTGCCGATTGTAACCGCCCGGGCGCGTCACTAGGGCTCTCCGCACAATAGGAGAGACGAGGATGCGCCGAGCCATGTTGGGCATCACCGCGCTGGTGATGCTGCCGTCGTCGCTGGCGGCCACCGACCGATCGCCCGCGGGTGGCGCCCACAATCCGGTGTTCGCCGGTGCCGATCCGCATATCGCCGTCGCCTGCGGCCGCTACTGGATCTACCCGACCAATGCGGTGGATCCCGGCAACGGCTTCGTCGCCAGCCGCTTCTATGCCTATTCGTCCGCCGATCTCCAGCGCTGGACGCGATCCGCGCCACTGATCGACATCGCCTCGATCAAGTGGATCGGCGATGACGGTGCGCGCGAGCATTTCCTGTGGGCACCCGGGCTGGCGGTGCGCGGCGGCCGCTATTTCCTTTATTACTCGGTCGGACCGCAAAACCCGACCCCGAGCCGTCTCGGCGTGGCGGTGAGCGATTCGCCCGCCGGCCCGTTTATTGACAGCGGCGCGCCGCTGCTGACCGGTGGCAATGGGTTCGAGGCGATCGACCCGATGACCTTCGTCGATCCGGCGAGCGGAAAAGCCTATCTCTATGCGGGCGGCAGCGCCGGCGCGACGCTGCGGGTGTTCGAACTTGCCGCGGACATGGTCCATATCGCCCGCGAGATCCCGGTACAAACCCCGCCGGGTTTCACCGAAGGCGCGTTCATGCACGTGCGCAACGGCGTTTATTATCTCTCGTACAGCCACGGCCGCTGGAACGATGCGACCTATTCGGTGCGCTATGCCACTGCGCCGTCACCGACCGGACCATGGCACTATCGCGGCGCGATCCTCACCAGCGACGCCACCCATCAGGGCCCGGGGCATCATTCGTTCGCCCAAGATCCCGCCAACGGCGCCTGGATCATCGCTTATCATCGCTGGGAACAGCGCAGCCGCACCGGCCCGTTCACCGGCGTCCGCCAGACCGCCGTGCAGACGATCAGCTACGCACGCGACGGCACGATCCGGCCGATCCGCATCAGCGACACCACGCCGCCGCCGATGCCGCTGCCAGCGGCGCAGCCGGGCGAGCATTGCCCCGGCTGAGCCCGATCGGCGCAGCGGCCGGCCGCTTCAGCCCTGCGGCTGATCCTTAAGCGCGGCGACGAAGGCGCGGGCCGCCTCGCCCACCTGAGCGGCGGTCGCCCCGACCTTGTACAACGCCGAGCCGAGCCCGAAGCCGTTGGCGCCCGCGGCCAGCCACGGCGTCATGTTGGTCGGCGCGACGCCGCCGACGATCAGGATCGGCAAGTCCTTGGGCAGCACCGCGCGCTGCGCCTTGAGCACGCCGGGGGTCGCCGCCTCGGCCGGGAACAGCTTGAGCGCAGTGGCGCCCGCGGCGATCGCGGCAAAACCCTCGGACGGGGTGAAATAGCCCGGCATCGAGATCATCCCCGCCGCCGCGGTCGCCGCGATTACCTCGACGTTGGTGTTGGGCGAGATCACCAGCTGGCCACCGACGCCCTGCACCCGCGCGACATCCTCGACGCGCAGCACCGTGCCGGCGCCGATCAGCGCGCGGCCGCCAAGCCGCTTCTCCAGCTTTTCGATGCTCGCGAACGGATCGGGCGAGTTGAGCGGCACCTCGATCAGGGTGAAGCCTGCCTCAACCAGCTCGTCGCCGATCGCCTCTACCTCGTCGGGGCGGACCCCGCGCAGGATCGCGACCAGCGGGCAGGCGGCAAAGGCAGTGGCGAAATCGATCATCGGGCAAGCTCCCACAGACGGGTAATTCCGGCGAGGAAGGCGGCATGGCTGTCAACCAGCGTCGAACTACCCCCTGCCCCCACGATCGCCGCGGCATAAAGGCTGCCGAGCATCGGGTCGGCCAGCAGATGGACATGGCCGCCGCCGCTGGCAAGCCGGGCGCGGCAATCGCTGCCGATCAGCAGACCACTGACGTAAGCGGCGGCATCGGCATCGTTGCGCAAGCCGAGCAGGCTCGCCGGCCGCACGCCGAACAATTGGGCGAGCAGATCGCCCTTGGCGGAATCGGCGACGCCATCCCGGAATGCCGTACCATCAGTCACCGTGCCGGTCATCGCCGCGCCGATCAGCGCATGGCGCTGGAGCAGCGCGAACAGCTCGCCGGTCATCGCGGTGGTGAAGTCGACCAGGACGCCGCCGTCGATCCGGGCCCACTTATTGTGAGTGCCCGGTTGGCAGAGCAGCCCGTCCGCCGGCACCAGACCGCCCGCCACCGCACCGAGGAACTGTACCTCCTCGCCGCGCATCACGTCGCCGCGGCCATCGGCGACGCGGCTGACCCCGGGCACGATGGCGACGCCGTCGATCGGCCGCACCAGCTGCGCGGCGAGCGCCTCGAGCGTTGCCGGGCAGCGGACATAGCCCGCATCCACCCAGCCGCGGTTCGAACCGACCATGCCGGCAAGCAGCATCCGCGCACCGCCAAGCCGCGCCGCCAGCGCCTGCGCCTCGGCGGCGAAGCCTCCGGCCGGAACACTGAGGATGCCGAGGCCGTCGCGCTCGGTCTGGATCACGGCACCATCCTCGATCAGATAGGCGCGGCGGTTGGTCGTACCCCAGTCGACCGCGATGAAAGGTTCGTAGCTCACGCAGCGCGCCTACAGCAGGTTGCGGACCAGCACCATGATCCGGTGCGACGGGCGGTACGCTTTCCGGTCGACCGCGCTCGGCCGTGCCGGCCGCCAACTATCTCATTGATCTGCGTTTACCATGTGACGATTGTCGGCAAACATGCGCGAAGCAACGCGTTGCAGCCCCAACATCATCGAACAGGTGATGCGGCATAACGCAGGACTTTATCATGTATTATCACGACAAGAGACTGCAATACCCAGTCCAAGTGACTGAGCCCGATCCTGCGTTCGCGCGGATGCTGCAACAGGCAATCGGTGGCGTCGAAGGCGAAATCCGCGTCTGCATGCAATATTTCTTCCAGGCATGGGGCAATCGCGCGCCGACCACCAAATATCGCGACATGCTGCTCAACACGGCAACCGAGGAGATCGGTCACATCGAGATGCTGGCGACCGCCGTCGCGCTCAATCTCGACAAGGCGCCGGCGCATCTGCAGGAAGAGGGCGTCAAGGACAGCATCGTCGGCGCCGTGATGGGTGGCGAGAACCCGCGGCACAGCATCGAAGGCATCATCCACAAGAATCTGTTGTCGGCCGGTATGGCGGCGATGCCGATGGACTCTGACGGCGTGCCGTTCAACATGAGCCACATCTATGCCAGCGGCAATGTCGCCGCCGACATGTACTGTAACGTCGCTGCCGAGAGCACCGGCCGCGTGCTCGCGGTGCGGCTGTTCAACGCCGCGCATGACGAGGGCATGAAGAAGATGCTCCACTACATGATCGCGCGCGATACCATGCACCAGCAGCAGTGGCTCGCGGTGATCGAGGAGCTGGGCGCGGAAGCCGGCAATCTGCCGATCCCCAACAGCTTCCCACAGGACATGGAAGACCAGCAGAACAACTACAACTTCTACGTCACCTCGATCGACGGCTCCTATCCCGAAGGCGCCTGGACCTCGGGCCCGACGCCGGACGGCAAGGGCGAGTTCAGCGTGTTCCGCAACGAGCCGCTTGCCGACGAACCGATCCTCGGGCCGGCACGCCCGGACAGCGGCGCGCAGACCCAGCAGATCGGCTGACCTGACCCGGCGGCGTGCCACGCGCCGCTTCATCGCCGCCGAGGCTCCCCCGCGGGAACCTCGGCGGCGTTCATGCCTTCCACGGCAGCAATCAGAGGAATTCCTTATGCCCAGCCAGAATGACGTGCTTCAGTCGGTGTTCGTGACCGGCCTCAAGAATGCCCATGGCGTCGAGCATCAGGCGCTCGCGCTGATCGACCGCCAGCTCGATCACCTCGCCAATTATCCCGAAGTGGCCGACATGCTGCGCCATCACCGCGGCGAAACCGAGCAGCAGATCCACCGGCTCGAGGAGATCCTCGCCGGCTTCAACGAGACCCATTCGACGCTCAAGGACATCGGGCTGAGCCTGACCGGCAACCTCGCCGCGATTGCGCATGTGTTCGCGCCCGACGAGATCCTCAAAAACAGCTTCGCGAATTTCGCGTTCGAGAATTTCGAGGCGGCCGCCTACAAGTCGCTGATTACCCTCGCGGATGCCGGCAGCTTCACCAAGTGGAGCCCGCTGCTGCAGACCTCGCTCAGCGAAGAGGAAGCGATGGCCGCCTGGATCGATGGGCACAATGCGGCGCTGACACTCAAATATGTCGAGCGTCGGGCGGCAGGCGAGACCGCCAGCCACTGATCGCGGCCGGACGGCGGCTCAGCCGAGCCGCCGCACCGCCACGGCCATGTCGCTGCGCACCGGCCCCACGGTCACGCGCAGCGGCTCGTCCGCGGTGCTGGCCTCTGCCCGGCAGACGATCGTGCCGTCGCGGGTGTCGATCCCGGTGACGGCGTAGCAGCCTGCTGCGAGCCCCGGTATCGTCACCGTCATCGCCGGTGCATCGAGCCGCGGCACCAGCGTCCGCTCGGGTCCCTTGGCGTCGGTCCGCACCGCCCAGGCCACCGCCTGCGCCTCATCCCCGCAGCCGACAATCGCGACGCCGGGATCGTCGCTCAGCATCGATCCGAACAAATTGGTCCGCCTGAACTCGGTCCAGTCTATCAGCGGCAGGAAATCGGCCAGCACCCGCTGCGCCGCGCGCATCCCCGCCGTGAGCACGTGCGGGTGACGGTTGGGCCAGCGCATGCCGCCGCCGGCGCCGCCGCTCGCAAGATGCGCCCATTGGATGTGGCGGAAATATTCGTCGTCGAACGTCGCCGGCAGGGTGCGCTTGCGATCCTTGAAGGCGTGGATCGGGCCATGCTCCGAATCGAACACCGGCCGCCCCCGGCCCGCTTCATCGACCGCGGTGCGCATCAGCCGCGCCACCGCCAGCGCCGGTGCGACGGTGTCTTTGGGATCGTCGATCGTGCCATGCTCGTAGAGATGGGTATTGGCGACATCGAGCCCGGGGTGGCGGAAGATCGGCTCCACCAGCGCCGGGTGGTTGATCAGCTCGGGCCCGAACACCGACACCGTCTGCAGATTGGCATGCCCGTGCCGCTCGGTTTCATAGGCACGCAGCCACGATGAGACATCGTCGATGAACGGCATCGCCGCCGCTGGGTCGTTGCCGCCATGCGCGGGGTGCAGCTCGTTCCACAGATCCCAGGCGAACAGCGCCGGGCTGCCGCCCCAGCGATCGCTGGCGAACGCCAGCCGCCGCTTGATCGCTGCGCGCATCGCCGGGCAAGTGATCCACGTGCGCCGGCTCGCGCACGGGCCGCCGTTCTTCTGATTGTAGGGATGATCCTTCCAGCGAATCCACATGAAGAAGGTGTCGTAGGGCGTCAGCAGCACCCGCATCCCGACCCGTTCGAGCAGCACGAACAGATCGTCCCACAGCCGCACCATGTTGGGCACGAACCGCCCCGCCGGCTTCTCGAGGTAGCGATGCTCGCCGTGGCAATATTCCAGCATCAGCCGGATGCAGGTGACGCCATGATCCTTGAGCCACCACAGGTGGCGCTCCACCGCGCCAAGATCGCGGCGGCGAAACAGCGGCGCTAGATCGGGCCAGGTGACCGCATCGTTATGACCGATCGGTGTCCAGGGATCGCCCGCCTTGGTGACAAAATAGGGCAGGCCGGGGCGGGTGAGCACCCGGGGCAGCCGCGGCGGAGCATGGGACGGATCGAACGACACTGACGGTGCGCGTATCGCGATCGCGGCGCGAAGGCCATTGATACAGGTGAAGCGACGGACGCACGGCAGACCGCATCATCCGCCGTTGCAGGCATCCCCGCAGAGGCGTAGTCTGTGCCCATGAACACCTTTCTCGCCCTGCTCCTGATCGCGGCGATGATCGCCACGGTGGTCGCGCTGGTCCGCGGAATCGTCTCGTTCCTCCAGGAATCGACCGATCAGGTGAAGCAGGGCGAAGGCCCGAGCGCCGCCTCGCTGAAATCGAACCGCATGATGCAGATGCGGATCTTCTTCCAGGCGCTGGCGATCACCATCGTGGTGCTGATCATGTTCCTCGCCGGCCGGACCTGAGCCGCTGGTCAAGCTCACCAAAATCTACACGCGCACCGGCGACGCCGGCAGCACCGGGCTCGTCGACGGCTCGCGCGTGTCCAAGGCCGACACGCGGATGGCGGCGATCGGCGATGTCGACGAAGCCAATAGCGCGATCGGCATCGCCATGGTCGCGCTCGGCGGCAGCCCGCTCGCCGCGGCGCTGCAGCGGATCCAGAGCGACCTGTTCGATCTCGGCGCTGATCTCGCCACCCCCGGCGGCGATTTCACCGCCTCGGCGACCGCGCTGCGGATCATCGCCGGCCAGGTCGAGCGGCTCGAGCGCGAGATCGACGCGATGAACGATGGTCTGCCGCCGCTGACCAGCTTCGTGCTGCCCGGCGGCGAGCCGGCCGCCGCCGCGCTCCACCTTGCGCGGGCCATCACGCGCCGGGCGGAGCGTGCCGCGGTGGCGATGGAGGCGGCGCTCAACCCGCAAGCCTTGGCCTATCTCAATCGCTTGTCCGATTATCTGTTTGTTGCGGCGCGTCACGTGAACAAAACGGGGGCGGGCGACGTTCTGTGGGTGCCGGGGGCGACGCGCTAACGGCGATCGGCTACCCGACGCTCGGGTCAACAAGCAGGAAGGAACCACGATGCTGAAGGCTGCCGCCGCGCAGGTCCCGATGATCGATCGGTTCACCGCGGTCCGCAATTTGAGCCTCGCGCTCGCTGCGCCCTTGTCCGACGCCGATGCTACCGTGCAATCGATGCCCGACGCGTCGCCGGCGAAATGGCACCTCGCCCACACCAGCTGGTTTTTCGAAACCTTCGTGCTGCGCGACCATGTGCCCGGCTATCAGCTGCACGACCAGCGTTTCCCCTTCCTGTTCAACAGCTACTACGAGGCCGAGGGCCGTCGCCACGCGCGACACCGCCGCGGCATGGTCACCCGGCCGACGCTTGACGAGGTCCGCGCCTATCGCGCCCATGTCGATGCCGCGCTGGTGGCGGCATGGCCCAGCCTCCCCGCCGAGGCACGCACGCTGGTCGAGCTCGGCTGCCACCATGAAGAGCAGCACCAGGAGCTGCTCGTCACCGACATCCTCCACCTGTTCGCCGAGAATCCGCTGGAGCCCGCGCTCTACCCGGCCGCGCGCAAGGTGCCGGTGGCGATGCCGCCGCGGATCGACTGGATCGAGCGCGACGCCGGTATCGCCCTGATCGGCCACGCCGGCGACGGCTTCGCGTTCGACAGCGAGGCCCCGCGCCATGAAACCCTGCTTGTCCGCCACGCGCTCGCAAATCGCACCGTCACCAATTTGGAATGGGCCGCATTCATCGCCGCCGGAGGCTATCGCGAACCGCGTCACTGGCTGTCGGATGGCTGGGCCTGGGTCAAGGCGCAGGGCATCGAGGCGCCGCTCTATTGGGAGGAGCAGGATGGCAGCTGGACCCGGATGGGGCTTGATGGACGGCGCGCGATCGATCCGGCCGCACCCGTCACCCATGTCAGCTTCTACGAGGCGGACGCTTATGCGAGCTGGGCCGGCGCGCGCCTTCCTACCGAGGCCGAGTGGGAAGCCGCTGCCGCCGGCCACGATCCCGCCGGGGGCAACCAGATGGACGCCGCCGGCCCGGTTGAGCCGCGACCGTCTATCGGCGGCCCCGGCTTCTTCGGCGATGTGTGGGAATGGACCGGCAGCTCGTTTCGCCCTTACCCCGGCTTTCGCGCGGTCGAGGGCGCGGTCGGCGAATACAACGGCAAGTTCATGAACGGCCAGTTCGTGTTGCGCGGCGGCAGTTGCGCCACCCCGCGGGGCCATGCCCGGGCGAGCTACCGCAACTTCTTCTATCCGCACCAGCGCTGGCAGTTCACCGGCGTGCGGCTCGCAAAGGATCTTTGATGCTCAAGCCGGAGGCCGAGGACGGCCAGTCGTCGCTTGCCGACCCGCAGTTCCGTGCCGACGTGCTCGCCGGGCTGGAACGCCGCCCGCGCGCCATCCCCGCGCGCTGGTTCTACGATCGCCGCGGCTCCGAACTGTTCGAGGCGATTACCGAACTGCCCGAATACTACCCCACCCGCACCGAGGCGGCGATCCTCGCGACCGCCTGTCCCGAGGTGGCGACGATCGCCGGCCACGGCCGGGCGGTGGTCGAATTCGGCTCGGGCTCGTCGACCAAGACGCCGATCCTGCTGCGCGCGGTGGCGCCATCGGCCTATGTGCCGATCGACATCTCTGGCGATTTCCTGCGCGAATCCTCGCGCGCTCTGTCGCAATCCTTCCCCGAGCTGCTGGTGCTGCCGTTTGAGGCGGATTTCATGCGACCGATGACGCTGCCGCACACGATCGCGGACGCACCCAAGCTCGGCTTCTTCCCCGGCTCGACGATCGGCAACATGATCCCGCGGCAGGGCGTCGATCTGCTGCGCTCGATGCGTGACACACTGGGGGTCGGTGCGATGCTGCTGATCGGCATGGACCGGATCAAGGATGAACCAACCTTGGTCGCCGCCTATGACGATGCGCAGGGCGTCACCGCCGCGTTCAATCTCAACCTGCTCGAGCGGATCAACCGCGAACTCGACGGCACAATGCCGCTCGACGCCTTCGTCCACCAGGCGATCTGGAACGACGATCGCGCGCGGATCGAGATGCACCTCGCCGCGACCCGCGACATCAGCTTCACCATCGACGGCCGGCCGTTCGACATGGCCGCGGGCGAGACCATTCACACCGAGAACAGCCACAAATATGGCGCGCGCGACGCCCGTATCCTGCTGCGCGCCGGCGGCTGGACGCCGATCGCCGAATGGACCGACCCCGACGGCCTGTTCGCGCTCTACCTCGCCGAGGCCCAGGCGGAGCGCCCGGCGCCCTGAGCCTGCGGCAAGCAACGCGCGGCCGAGATCACGCGATCGCGGGCTGTGGCCGCCGCGCCGCTGCCATGACGATGACGAAGATCACCAGCCCGACCAGCATCGCCGACAGCGATGCCTCCGGGCCGAACGGCCCACCGCTGACGATGTCGGACACGCCCGGCACCGGCGCGCTGACGAACAGGCTGCCGCTCCCTGTCTGCCCCGACACCCGCGCGCCGAAGATCGCCCCTTGCGCGAAATTCCACGCGGCGTGGACGCCGACCGACATCCAGATTCGCCCGGTGAGCAGGTAGAAGGCCGCCAGCATCAGACCCGCCTCCACCGCGATCGCCAGGGCGGCGACATAGGTGGCGTTGGGGTTGGCGAGATGCCCCGCACCGAACAGCAGCGCCGAACCCGCCAGCGCCGGCCAGATGCCAGCGGTGCGCATCAGCAGGCGAAAGATCACCAGCCGCGCGATCAGCTCCTCGACGAAGCCGGTGCCGAGCGTCTCGCGCAGATCGTGACCGATGTCGTTCCAGTCACCGGGCGCCAGCGTATAGGCGCCGAGCAGCCGCAGGCTGGCGAACACCAGGGTGAACATGCCGAGGCCGATCGCGATGCCGAGCAGCAACTCGCGCGGCAAGGCGCGCAGCGCCAGCTCGGAGGGTGTCCGCCGCTCGCCCCAGCGCACCAGGGCTGCATAGAGCAAATAGGCGATCACCGCGGAAACGATCGCGACCCCCTTCAGTACCGCCTCGGGCGGGTGCAGCACCGCCTTGGTTGCAGCCTGCAGCGACATGGCGGCGACGCAGGCGAGGAACAACAACACCATCCAGCCGAGTGCGCGCAGCCACCGCCATCGCCCGGGCGCCAGCACGCCCGCATCGCCCAGTTCGATCATTGCCGCCATCATCGGTCCCTCAAGGTGTATTATGATAATGTTACACCAGCAAGATGGACGCTAGCAACAGTCCCGTCGCTTGGCCTCGCCTCCGTCCCCCCCTAAGAGAGCGACAAAATACAGGAGCGGATGATGGACACGGTCGGCGTAATCGGGGCGGGTCAGATGGGCGCGGGGATCGCGCAGGTGTCGGCGGCGGCGGGCTATCGCACGCTGCTGAGCGACGTCTCGCTCGAGCGGGCCGAGGCCGGCAAGACCGGGATCGCGCGGCAGCTCGCCCGCCAGGTTGACAAGGAGAAGATCGACGCCGCCACCCGCGACGCCATCCTCGCCCGGATCGAGCCGGTCGCGAGCCTTGGCGCGATGGCCGAGGCGGCGCTGGTGATCGAAGCGGCGACCGAGCGCGAGGAGATCAAGCGCGCGATCTTCAAGGAGGTAGGCGCGGTGCTCGGCGCCGAGGCGGTGCTCGCCTCCAACACCTCGTCGATCCCGATCACCCGCCTCGCCCAGGCAACGCCCGATCCGGCGCGCTTCATCGGCGTGCATTTCTTCAATCCGGTGCCGGTGATGGGGCTGATCGAGGTGATCCGCGGCCTCGCCACGTCCGACACGACGGTGGCAACGATCGAGGCGTTTGCCGACCGGCTCGGCAAGGCGGTGGTGCGCGCCAACGATGCGCCGGGGTTCATCGTCAACCGCGTGCTGATGCCGATGATCAACGAGGCGATCTTCGCGCTCGGCGAGGGCGTGGCGACGATCCGCGACATCGATCTCGCCTGCCAATTGGGCCTCAACCATCCGATGGGGCCGCTGACGCTCGCCGACTTCATCGGCCTCGACACCTGCCTGGAGATCATCCGGGTGTTGTTTGAGGGCACCGGCGATCCCAAGTTCCGCCCCGCCCCGCTGCTGGTGAAATATGTCGAGGCCGGCTGGTACGGCCGCAAGACCGGCCGCGGCTTCTACGATTATGCCGGCGCCGAGCCGGTGCCGACCCGCTGAGGAGCGCCGCCATGAGCCTGGACGATACCATCGTCGACACCCCCGAAGGCCCGATGACCTACAAGGAGTGGAAGAAGAAGAACCCGGTGCAGCTCCCCTCGCGCCGCACCAAGGGCAAGGACCTGCCCAACAAGGTGAAGCTGCGCACCGACGAGGAATAACTACGCCGAGCGGCGGCCACGTCCCGTCATCCTGAACTTGTTTCAGGATCCATGGCCCGATCTGCCCACGGGCCGGTGGCGAGGTTTGGGCCCTGGATGCTGAAACAAGTTCAGCATGACGAACAAGTGGGGGCCAGACTCAGCCGATCAGCAGCCCTGCAAGCGCCGCGCTCATCAGGTTGGCGAGGCTGCCTGCCGCGAGCGCGCGCAGGCCGAGCTTGGCGATCATCGGTCGCTGGTTGGGCGCGAGGCTGCCGGTCACCGCCATCTGGATCGCGATCGACGAGAAATTGGCAAAGCCGCACAGTGCGAAGGTGATCACCGCGACGGTGCGCGGGCTGAGCGCGGCGGCCTGCTTGCCGAGATCGATATAGGCGACGAATTCGTTGAGCACGATCTTCTCGCCGAACAGCCCGCCGGCGATCCCCGCCTCGTTCCACGGCACGTTGAGCAGGAACATTACCGGCTGGAACAGATAGCCGAGCATCCCCTGGAAGCTCAGATTCTGTATCCCGAACCAGTGGCCGATGCCGCCGAGCAGGCCGTTGGCGAGCGCGACCAGCGCCACGAACGCGAGCACCATCGCGCCGACCGCGACCGCGAGGCGGACGCCCGTCTGCGCGCCCTGCGCGGCGGCCATGATGATGTTGGCGGGCTTTTCCTCGTCATGGCTCGCCTCGGCGATCGCCACCGCGGCATCCTCGGGATGATCGCCGAGCGCCAGCTCGCCCTGCGGCAGATCACGCCGATCCGGCATGATGATCTTGGCCATCAGGATACCGCCCGGCGCGGCCATGAAGCTTGCCGCGAGCAGATATTCGATGCGGATCCCCATCGAGGCATAGGCCGCAAGGATGGTGCCGGCGACGCCGGCCATGCCGCTGGTCATCACCGTAAACAGCTGCGCGGGGGTGAGGCCGGCGAGATAGGGGCGGATCACCAGCGGCGATTCGCTCTGGCCGACGAAGATGTTGGCGGCCGCGCACAGCGATTCCACCTTGGAGGCGCCGATCACCCATTCCAGCGCGCCGCCGAGCCAGCGCACCACCAATTGCATGATGCCGAGGTGGTAGAGGATCGAGACCAGCGCCGCGAAGAAGATGATCACCGGCAGCGCCTGGATCGCGAAATTCTTGCCGAGCGGATTGGCGGCGAGTTCGCCGAACAGGAAGCTGGTGCCGGCGTTGGCATAACCGAGCAGGTTGGCGACCCCGCCCGACATCCATTCGAGCACGAACTTGCCCGCGGGCACGTAGAGCACCAGCACCGCGATGCCGGCCTGCAGCGCGAACGCGGCACCGACGATCCGCGGGCGGATCGCCCGCCGATCCGACGACAGCAGCACGGCGATGCCGAGAATGACGAGGATGCCGGCAAGGCCGATCAGGATGCGATTCATGAACTATCCGCGGTTAAGCTGCGACGCGGCCCCCCGCCTGCGACGGCGCACCATACACTGGCGTGGCGACCGAGCTAGTGGTTTGACGAGGCGGCGAAACCCGCTAGCGTCGCATCGATGGACACTCAAGCGCCCGTCATCCCCCGTGCCCTCTTCGTCTTCTCGGTCCTGTACGGCGGGATGGTCTGCATCGCCGGCGTGCTCGGGGTAAAGCAGGTCGCGCTCGGCCCGTTGGCGGTGGAAGCCGGGATCTTCGCCTTCCTGATCCTGGTCGCGCTGTCGAGCGCGGTCGCCGAGCTGTTCGGTCAGCGCACCGCAACATCGCTGGTCCGCCTCGGCTTCGTGCCGCTGCTGGTCTCCGCCGCGCTGATCCAGATCGTCGTCGCGCTGCCGCATGATCCCGGCATGTACCCGCCGGCGATCGACGCCTTCCCGGTGGTGGTCGGCCAGGGCGCGCGGATGATGATCGCCGGGCTGATCTCCTACGGCATCTCGCAGTCGCTGAACGTGTTGATCTTCTCCAAGCTGTCGCGTGGCGAGGGCCGCGGCGTGTGGCTGCGCGGGATCATCGCCAGCGTAATCAGCCAGATCATCGACACGCTGCTGTTCATCTCCATCTCGTTCTTTGGCGAGCGCCCGATCCTCGGGCTGATGGCCGGGCAGATGCTCACCAAGGTGATCCTGTCGGTGGTGCTGATGCCGTTCCTGATCACCGCGCTGGTCGCGCTCGGGCGGCGACTCGACCGGGCCAGCTGAGCCCCGTCCGAACATCCGTCACCCCAGCGACGCCGGGGTCTCGTCCGATAGAGGTGTGGACACTCACCGGGAGACCCCAGGTGACGGTTCATCATGCGCCCGCTAAAGGCGCTGGCATGACCGACTATGCTCCCAATGCCGCGCTGCTCGCCAAGGCCGAGACCCTCACCGAGGCGCTGCCCTATCTGCAGCGCTACGCGGGCCAGACCTTCGTGGTCAAATATGGCGGCCACGCGATGGGCGACCCCGAGCTGGCGCGCGATTTCGCCGAGGACGTGGTGCTGCTGAAAGCGGTCGGGATCAACCCGGTGGTGGTCCATGGCGGCGGCCCACAGATCGGCGCGATGCTCAAGCGCCTCGGCGTCGAGTCGCGCTTCGTCGACGGGCTGCGCGTCACCGACAAGGAGACGGCGCAGATCGCCGAAATGGTCCTCGCCGGCTCGATCAACAAGGAAATCGTCGGCTGGATCGGCCAGGCCGGCGGCCGTGCGGTCGGCATCTCGGGCAAGGACGCCGGGCTGGTCACCGCCGAAAAGGTCAAGCGCGAGGCGCCCGACAAGCTCCAGGGAATCGAGCGCCATGTCGATCTCGGCTTCGTCGGCGAGCCGGTCGCGGTCGATCGCCGGATCCTCGATTCGCTGAGCGCCGACGGCATCATCCCGGTGGTCGCGCCGATCGCGATCGGCGCCGACGGCGAGACCTACAACATCAACGCCGACACCATGGCCGGCGCGATCGCCGCGGCGCTCGGCGCGTCGCGCTTCTTCCTGCTCACCGACGTCGCCGGCGTGCTCGACAAGAACAAGGAACTGCTCACCGACCTCGATCCGCGCCGGATCGCCGCGCTCAAGGCCGATGGCACGATCTCGGGCGGGATGATCCCCAAGGTGGAGACCTGCGTCGCCGCGGTCAGCGCCGGGGTGGATGCCGCGGTGATCCTCGACGGCCGGGTGCCGCATGCGATGCTGCTGGAGATCTTCACCTCGGCCGGCGCGGGCACGCTGGTCCACGCCTGAGCCGCCCCTGTCCACGCCGGCCGGAACCGGCTAGGCGTGGTACCGTCAATTTCGGAGACCCCGCGTGATCGCGCTGACCATCATCCAGATTCTCCAGGTGCTGCTCGACGTGGTGTGGTGGATCATCTTCGTCCAGTTCATCCTGTCGCTGCTGATCACCTTCAACGTCATCAACACCTCCAACCAGTTCGTCCGCGCGCTGTACGACGGGCTCGAGCGGCTCACCGAGCCGATGTACCGGCCGCTGCGCCGGGTGCTGCCGAGCGCCGGCGGGCTCGATCTGTCGCCGATGGTGGTGCTGATCATCATCGCCATCCTCGATATCGTGCTGCGCAACCTCGCGATCAGCATCGTCACCGGCGGCGCGGTCTGAGCCGCTAACGGCTACCGCCGCCGCTCGGCGCGAGAGGGAGCCGCAACGCTGGCGAAAATGGCCGCCAGCCGTTATGCGCCTCGGGCATGACCGCCATGATCATCGACGGCAAGGCGCATGCCGCCCGCCTCCGCGCCCGCGTCGCCGACGCCGTTGCCGCCTTCCGCACCGCCACCGGCCGCGCGCCCGGGCTCGCCGTGGTGCTGGTCGGCGAGGATCCGGCGTCCGCGGTCTATGTCCGCTCCAAGGGCAAGGCGACCCGCGAGGCGGGGATGGAGGGCTTCGAGCACCGCCTGCCTGTCGAGACCACGTCCGATGAGCTGCTCGCGCTGGTCGCCCGGCTCAACGCCGATCCCGCGGTGGACGGCATCCTCGTCCAGCTGCCGCTCCCGGCGCACATCGATGCCCAGGCGGTGCTGCTCGCGATCGACCCCGACAAGGATGTCGACGGCTTCCATCCGGTCAACGCCGGCCGGCTCGCGATCGGCGCGGAGGGCTTCGTGCCGTGCACGCCCTTGGGCTGCCTGATGCTGCTGCAGGACATCCACCCCCGCCTGTCGGGCATGGAGGCGGTGGTGGTCGGCCGTTCCAACATCGTCGGCAAGCCGATGGCGCAGTTGCTGCTCGGCCAGAGCTGCACGGTGACGGTGGTGCACAGCCGCACCCGCGACGTCCCCGCGCATGTCCGCGCCGCCGACATCGTCGTCGCCGCGGTCGGCATTCCCGAATTCATCAAGGGCGACTGGATCAAGCCCGGCGCCACCGTGATCGACGTCGGCATCAACCGCACCGAGACCGGGCTGGTTGGCGACGTCGACTTCGCCGCGGCGGTCGAGGTCGCCGGCGCGATCACCCCGGTGCCGGGCGGGGTCGGGCCGATGACCATCGCCTGCCTGATCCGCAACACCTATGTCTCCGCCTGCCGGCGCGACGGCGTCGTTCCCGCGCTGGGCGACGGGGTGTGATCGAGCTCTATATCTCGACGCTGATCACCTTCTTCGTGGTGATCGATCCGCCCGGCTGCGCGCCGATCTACGCCGGTCTCTCGGCCAGCGCCTCGCCGGTGCAGAAGCGCAGCATGGCGATCCGCGCGGTGGTGGTCGCCTCGCTGATCCTGGTGGTGTTCGCCGCCTTCGGCGAGAGCCTGCTCCACGGCCTCGGCATCAACCTTGCGAGCTTCCGTATCGCCGGCGGCATCATGCTGTTCCTGATCGCGCTCGAGATGGTGTTCGAGAAGCGCACCCAGCGCCGCGAAGACCGCGCCGCTGAGGTCGCCGCCGATCCCGAGGCGGAGGATGTCTCGATCTTTCCGATGGCGATGCCGATGATCGCCGGCCCCGGCTCGATCGCTACGGTGATGCTGCTGATGGCGCGCACCAACGGCATCCAGGCGACGCTGGTGGTGCTCGCGGCGATGGGCACGATCCTGCTGCTCACCCTCGCCGCGCTGCTCGCCGCAGGGCCGCTGATGCGGCTGCTCGGCACCCGGATCGAGGCGGTGATCACCCGCGTGCTCGGCGTGTTGCTCGCCGCGCTCGCGGTGCAGTTCGTGATCGACGGGTTGCAGCTCAGCCTGCGCTGACGGTTCGTGCTCCCGCTGGCGCAGGAGCACGCGCGCTTCAGTCCACCTTGAACAAGCGCAGCGGCGACTCCGCCGGCAGCGGCAGCGGGGTCAGCCAGGCCGGCCGCTGGCCGTGCGCGAGCTGGTCGTAGAAGCCGCCCGGGGCACGGGCGCGGTAGTTGGTCGATTCCGACATGTTGGGGCAGAGCAGCAGCATCGTCGCGCCGTGGCGGCGGATGATGCCGTGCGCCTGATCCGCCGAGCCCTGGAAGGCATGCTGGACATCGAGGATCGCATCGCCGTTGCGATGATAAGGCCCGGCGATCGCGTCATGATGAGTGACGGTGATCAGCCGCGGGCTGAGATCGACGAAGGTGAAGATGGTCTGCGCCGGATAGCGATCGAGTGCCTTCAGCACTGTGTAGCGCACGCAATTGCCCGAGGCGCGGTTGACCCGCTTGGTATAGGCATTGGGGCGGTCCACGGGCAGATATTTGATGATCAGCCCGGCGAACAGGCCTGAGACGAGCAGGAAGCCCACCACCGTGCCGCCGATCCGCACCGCCATCAGCCGGTGGTTGGCGAACCAGGGGAGGATGATCCAGCCGAGCAGCGTCGCGCCGGGCACCGCGAGCAGCTGCGCCGCCGGGCCGGCGCGGATCTGCCACAGCAGCATCGCGGTAGCGAAGGCGACGAACAGCGCCACCGCGCTCCAGCCGATCAGCGCCGGGCTGCGCCGCGCCCGCCAGGTGCCGACGACGACCCCGAGCAGCCCGACGATCGGCAGCGCCGCGATCGGGAAGCCGAGCCGGAAGGGATGCTTGTAGATCGGCTTGGCCTCGCGGACATTGTCCAGCCAGTTCTTCTGCAGCTCGGGCGACACGCCTTCGGGCCGGCCGAGGCATTGCGGGAAAAAATGGGCGAAACCGGCGGCGATCACGACGCCGGCGATCGCGGCGAGGCCGAGGCGCACCGCGCGCTGCGCCGGGTTGATCCAGGCGAGCACGAACAGCAGCGCGCCCGCCGCCACCATCACGCTCAGCCACACCGGGGTCAGCGCGTCGCACCGCATCTCGTAATTGGCATTGGACGCGAACGCCGCAAAGCCCAGCGCGCTGCCGCCGCCGAGGCTCAGCGCATAAGCCGACAGGCGCGGCGCCTCGGTGCGGTCCCACACCCAGCGCAGCGCGAGGATCGCGCCGGCCATCGCCGCATAGGGCAGCATCTCGAGCCCGATCGACAGCGACACCGCGCTCGCCAGCCCGACCATGATGCCGCCGCGGGCCCCACGCCCGTCGCACAGGCCGGCGACGGTGAGGCTGAGCATCGCCAGCTGCCAGCCGTGGTGATCGATCCGCTCGGGGAGGAACATCAGCATCGTCGCCGCGGTGCCGAGCAGGAAGATCAGCGCCAGCGGCCACGCCAGCGGGTGGATCAGGCGGCGCACCGTGGCGGAGACGCCGAGCATGGTGATCGACAGCGGCAGCAGCGGCGCGATCCCGCACGCCAGCCGCTCGGCCCAGGCGTTGGAGGTGAACAGGCGGAAGAACAGAATCATCCCCGCGATCGGCAGGTCGACGATCCGGCTCCAGTGGATGTTCGCGCCCACCGGCGGGTTGAGCCGATATTGACGCAGGTCGTACCAGCCCTGGCCACCGAGCCAGGCGCGGACCTGCATCAGCCGCATGTTGTCGTCGGTGTCGCCGAGCGACAGCCAGCGCACCATGTTCCAGTCGCTCCACACGTACCAGACCGTGACGCCGAGCCACGCCAGCAGCGTCAAGGCGATCCAGTGACGCTCGAGATCGCGGGTCCAGGTCCCGCGGGAGTAATTGTTCAAGCTGCTGACCTCGATTTGCCCGTTTCGCTCCCGGCGCATTGCCTTTAGGGCGAGCGCGATGGCGAGGGAAGCATCGGCAGGGCCGCAACGATCACGACTGCAAGGTCTCCGCGACAGCGGCCTCATCGGGCAGCTGATCCGCTTCGGCATCGCCGGCGGCATATCGACGCTGGTCTATGCGGCAGTCTACCTGCCGCTCAGCCTCTATGTGTTCGAGCGCCGCCACGCCGTCTATGCGGTGCCCTTCGCCTTCGTGGTCGCGGTGACGGCGGGTTTCTTCCTGCACAGCCGGTGGAGCTTCAAGGGCCATGGCAGCCGCGAGCCGGGCGGCGTCCAGCAGGTCAAGTTCGTGATGGTGCAGGCGACCGGCATGGCGTTGAACGCGCTGGTCACCTGGATCGGCACCGCCGGCTTCGGCCTGCCGCCCTGGGCGCCCTTGCTGCCCGCGGTCGCGCTTGCCACGATCGTCACCTTCATTCTCAACCGCTGGCTGGTGTTCGCATAATGGATCGCATCGTCTACGACCGGATGGCCGCACATGATTCCACCCATTGGTGGTATCGCGCGCGCCGCGACATCCTCAGCGATTATCTCACCCGCTACGCCGCGCTGCCCAAACCGGCGCGGATCCTCGAGATCGGCTGCGGCACCGGGCACAACCTGCCGATGCTTGCCTCCTTTGGCGAGGTCGATGCGATCGAGATCGATCCCGCGGCGAGGCAGATCGCCAGCGAGCGACTCGGCCGACCGGTGGGCGACGCCCCGCTCCCGGCGCTGCCGGGGATCGAGCGCGGCGCCTATGACCTCATCGCGGTGCTCGACGTGGTCGAGCATATCGACGACGATGTCGCCGCGTTGAAGGCGATGCGCGACTGCCTCAAGCCCGGCGGCAAGATCCTGATCGCGGTGCCCGCGCACCAGTGGCTGTGGAGCGCGCATGACGTGGTCAACCACCACCACCGCCGCTATTCCAAGGCGAGCCTCGCCACCGCGATCGAGGCCGCCGGTCTCCGCCCGCGCAAGCTCACCTATTTCAATTCGCTGCTGTTCCCGCTCGCCGCTGCGGCGCGCATCGCTGGCCGGCTTACCGGGCGCGACGACAGCGACGATTCGCCCCCCGCCAAGCCGCTCAACACGCTGTTCGAGACGATCTTCCGCCTCGAACGCTATGCGGTCGGCCGGTTGCCGATGACGCCGGGGGTATCGATCGTGACGCTGGCGGAGCCCAGAGGCTGATCACATTCTCCCGCGTCATGCTGAACTTGTTTCAGCATCCATGGCCAACGCGACCCGCGAGCACGCGGTGCCTGCAGGGCCATGGATCCTGAAACGAGTTCAGGATGACGGTGATTATTCCGCCGCCTGGCGCACCAGCGCGTCGTCGAACTGCGGCGAGGGCTCGGCGGCGTTGAACCCCAGGCTCGAGCGTCCCTTCACCGGACCGGCGATATCCGCGACCAAATAGAGCGGCCGCCGCTTGGATTCGATGTAAAGCCGGCCGAGATATTCGCCGATCATCCCGAGCACGAACATCTGCACCGCCGAGAGCACGACGACGACGAGCATCGTCGAAGTCCAGCCCTGCACCGGCGAGCCTTCGAAATAGCCCCAAGCGATATAGATCAGCAGCAGCAGCGACAGGCCGGCGAGGATCACCGAGGCGTGGCTGGCGAAGCGCAGCGGCGCGGTGGAGAAGCCGGTGACGGCGTCGAACGCGAGGCGCACCATCTTGCCGAGCGGGTAATTGGTCTCGCCTGCATGCCGCTCGGCGCGGTCATAGGGGAACGGCACCTGGCGGAAACCCACCCAGGCGACCATGCCGCGGATGAACCGCGCCTGCTCGGGCAGGCTGAGAAAGGCATCGAGCGCGCGGCGACTCATCAGCCGGAAGTCGCCGGTATCGAGCGGAATCGGCGTATCGGTGACGCGATCGAGCACGCGGTAGAAGGCGGCCGCCGTCGCCTTCTTGAAGATCGTCTCGCCCTCGCGCTTGCGCCGCACCGCATAGACGACATCGGCGCCCTGCTCGCGCATCGCCACCCGCATCTCGGCGAGCAGCTCGGGGGGATCCTGCAGATCGGCATCGATGATCAGGATCTGCGCGCCCGAGCACAGGTCGAGCCCCGCGGTCAGCGCCAGCTGGTGGCCGTGGTTGCGCGACAGGTTGATCGCCACCACCCGCGGGTCGGCGGCGCTGAGCCGCTGCATCACCAGCCAGCTGTCGTCTCGGCTGCCATCGTTGATCAGCACGATCTCATGGTCGTTGCCCACCGCGGCCTGCGCGGCGGCCGAGACGCGCGCGTGCAGCAGCTCGAGGCACGCGGCTTCATTGTAGCAGGGAATGACGACGGACAGCGCGGGGCGATGCATGGTGCGGTCTTAGC
The DNA here is from genome assembly GCF_059416225.1 of Sphingomonas sp. GW821-FHT09E03. Classification (NCBI taxonomy): domain Bacteria; kingdom Pseudomonadati; phylum Pseudomonadota; class Alphaproteobacteria; order Sphingomonadales; family Sphingomonadaceae; genus Sphingomonas; species Sphingomonas sp. GW821-FHT09E03. Next base: position 86,635 of record NZ_JBWKOS010000002.1, read on the forward strand.
GGCTCGTCACGGCTTCGTCACCAATCTCGCGCTTGCGGCGCGAGCGGGCACGTCGTTCACACCCGGTCCACCGCATTCACCGCGTCCGCCGCGCGGAGCGCCGCCATCAGCCGCATCAGCTGGTGCACGTCGTGCACCTCGACGTCGATCACGTTGGTGTGGAACATCGTGTCGCGCGTATCGAGCCGGAGCGCGATGATGTTGGCCTTGTGCGCGCCGATGATGGTCGAGACGATGCCGAGCGCACCCGGCTCGTTCTTCACCTGGACGGCAATCCGCGCCACCGCGCCGTCGCTCTTGTCGCCCCAGTCGACATCCACCCAGTCGGTCTCGTCCGTGCCGCGCTCGGCGAGCTCGGCAAGCACGGGACAGTCGATCGCATGCACTTCGATCCCGGCGTCGGGGCGACGCAGGCCGACGATGCGGTCGCCGGGCACCGGGTGGCAGCAATCCGCAAGATCGAACGCGACGCCGGGGGTCAGCCCCTTGATCGAGATCGCGCTCGATTGCGGCGCCAGCATGCCGCTGTCCTCGCCCGCGGAGCCTGGCATCAGTGCCTCCATCACCGCGGCGTCCGAGATCGTCCGCCGCGCGATCGCCGCCATCAGCGCCGGCTGGTCGGGCAGCTTGAGCCGTTGCAGCGCATGCTCCACCGCATCCGGCCCGATCGTCGCCGGCATGCGGATGACGATATTGTCGTAGAGCTTGCGCCCCAGCGCGATCAGCTCGTCGCGCTCGGCATGGCGCAGGTGGCGGCGGATGCCGGCGAGCGCCTTGCCGGTGATCGCGAAATTGAGCCAGCCGGGCTGCGGCACCTGGCCCTTGGAGCGCAGCACCTGCACCTGATCGCCATTGTCGATCACGGTGGAAAGCGGCACCACCCGACCGTTGATCTTGGCGCCCACCGCCTGGTCGCCGAGATCGGTGTGCACCGCATAAGCGAAGTCGATCGGGGTCGCACCCTTGGGCAGCTGGATCAGCTCGCCCTTGGGGGTGAAGGCGAAGATCCGATCCTGGTACATCGCCATGCGGGTGTGCTCGAGCAGCTCCTCGGGGCTGCCCGCGGTATCGAGGATCTCGACCAGGTCGGCGATCCAGCTGTGCTGGTTGTCCGGGCGACCGTTGACCTGTTTGTAGGCCCAATGCGCGGCGAGCCCGAACTCGGCCTCGGCGTGCATCTCCGGGGTGCGGATCTGGATCTCTATGCGCGCATTGTCGGCATGGATCACCGAGGTGTGGAGCGAGCGATAGCCGTTGCGCTTGGGGGTGGAGATATAATCCTTGAACCGGCCCGGCACCATCGGCCAGCGCCGATGGATGATCCCCAGCGTGCGGTAGCAATCCTCCACGGTCGGCACGATCGCGCGGAACGCCATCACGTCGGACAATTGCTCGAAGCTGATGTGGCGCTCGCTCATCTTGCGCCAGATCGAATAGGGGTGCTTCTCGCGCCCCGACAGGTCCGCCTCCACCCCTGCGCGCGCCAGCAGCAGCTTCAGCCCCGAGGCGATCTTGGCGATCCGGTCGCCGCCGCCTGATTTGAGCGATTCGAGCCGCTTGGAGATCGATTCATACGCTTCCGGCTCGAGTTGCTCGAAGGCGAGCGTCTGCATCTCCTTCATGAACTCGTACATCCCCACCCGCTCGGCGAGCGGCGCGTAGATATCCATCGTCTCCTTCGCGATCCGGCGGCGCTTCTCCGGCTTGGCGATATGATGGAGGGTGCGCATGTTGTGCAGCCGGTCGGCGAGCTTGACCAGCAGCACGCGGATGTCGTCGGACATCGCGAGCAGGAACTTGCGCAGGTTTTCCGCGGCGCGCTCGTTTTCGGTCTGCGCCTCGATCTTGGAGAGCTTGGTGACCCCGTCCACCAGCCGCGCGACATTCTCGCCGAACAGCCGGGTGATCTCCTCTGGCGTGGCCACCGTGTCCTCGATCGTGTCGTGGAGGATCGCGGTCGCGATCGTCTCGTCGTCGAGCCTCAGATCGGTGAGGATGCCCGCCACCTCGATCGGGTGGCTGAAATAGGGATCGCCGCTGGCGCGCTTCTGGCTGCCATGCGCCTGCATCGAGAACACATAGGCGCGGTTGAGCAGCGCCTCATCCGCATCGGGGTCATATTCAAGGACCCGGTCGACCAGTTCATATTGCCGCAGCACGCCTGCCACATGGGGCCGCATGCTGCTGCTTTGCAACAGATTGTTGGCCGGCGCGGCGCGGTCGCTGCCCCCGCCGACAAAAAGTGGCCCGATACGTTGCCGTATCGGGCCAAGGGTGTCCGCAGGAGGAACATCGTGGGGGAGCGGGCACCGCCCGCCCCCGAAATCAATCAGTTGTAGGCACGCTCGCCATGCTCGCCGAGGTCGAGACCCTCCAGCTCGATGTCCGGGCTGACCCTGAGGCCGGTGATCGCCTTGGCGATGAAGATCGCGATCACGGTGCCGATCGCGGCCCAGACGATGGTCGCGGCGACCGCCTCAATCTGGACGAGCAGCTGGTGGCCCATCACGAAGTCCGGCTTGCCGGGGCCGCCGAGCGACGGGGCGTAGACGATGCCGGTGCCGATCGCGCCGATCATGCCGCCGATGCCGTGGATGCCGAAGGCGTCGAGCGCATCGTCATAGCCGAGCTTGGGCTTGAGCAGCGTCACCGCATAATAACAGACCACCGAGGCGACCGCGCCGAGGATGATCGCGCCGAACGGGCCCGAATTACCCGCCGCCGGGGTGACGGCGACGAGGCCGGCGATGATCCCCGAGCAGAAGCCGAGCGCCGAGCCCTTGTGGCCATTGGCCCGCTCGATCAGCATCCAGGCAAGGCCGGCCGAGGCGGTGGCGACGAAGGTGTTGATCATCGCGAGCGCTGCCGAGCCATTGGCTTCGAGCGCCGAGCCGGCGTTGAAGCCGAACCAGCCCACCCAGAGCAGACCGGTGCCGACGCCGGTCAGCGTCAGCGAGTGCGGCGCCATCCGCTCGGTGGGGTAGCCGATGCGCTTGCCGAGGATCAGCGCCGCGACCAGCGCCGAGACGCCGGCGTTGATGTGAACCACGGTGCCGCCGGCGAAATCGAGCGCGCCCATCTTGAAGAACAGCCCGCCCGATGCCCACACCATGTGCGCGACCGGGAAATAGACGATGGTCAGCCACACCAGACCAAACACCATCACCGCGGAAAATTTCATCCGCTCGACCACCGAGCCCAGCACCAGCGCGACCGTGATCGCGGCAAAGGTCATCTGGAAGCAGATGAAGACATATTCGGGGATGGCGACGCCGGCGGTGAAGGTCGCCGCGGTGGATTCGCTGGTGATCCCCTTGAGGAACGCCTTGCCGAAGCCGGAGATGAAGTCGTTGCCTCCGTCGCCGAACGCCATGGTATAGCCGTACATCACCCAGATCAGCATCGCGAGGCAGGCCACTGCGCCGATCTGGGTCATGGTCGCGAGCATGTTCTTGGCGCGGGTGAGACCGCCGTAGAACAGCGCGAGACCGGGCAGGATCATCGCCAGCACCAGCACGGTGGAGGTCATCATCCAGGCGGTATCGCCCTTGTTGACGACCGGCGGCGACGGGGCGGCGGCAGGCGCCTGGAGCGCGGCGTCCTGCGCCCAGGCCGGCAGCGCCGCATAGAGCGCCGCGACGACGGCAGCGCCGCCGACGACTTTGGCGCCAGTCTTGATTGCTTGGTTCATCTTACCCCCCTCAGAGTGCCGCATCGTCGGTCTCGCCGGTGCGGATGCGCACCGCCTGGCCGACATCGAGCACGAAGATCTTGCCGTCGCCGATCGCACCGGTGTTGGCCGAGGCCTGGATCGCCTCCACCACGCGGGCCGCCAGATCGGTCGCGCAGACCACCTCGACCTTGATCTTGGGCACCATGTTGGTGCTGTATTCGGCGCCGCGATAGATTTCGGTCTGGCCCTTCTGCCGACCGAACCCCTTGACCTCGGTAACCGTCATCCCGGCCACGCCCAACGTGGTGAGCGCTTCGCGCACCTCGTCGAGCTTGAACGGCTTGATGATCGCAATGACCAGCTTCACCCGCGCCCCCTCTGTTATCCCGCAGGGTGCATCGCAATCATCGTGCCAGTCGCGATATGACGCGAAACTGTCATCGGGCGGCCACGCGGCGGGTTAAGGAAGCGTAAAAAGCAGGGCGCTCGGGCGCCCCTGCTCGAAAATCAGGCAGGCGGGATGATGCCTCGTGCGGTGGCGAGATCGTCTTCGTTCACCATCACCCGCACCGGAATCAAGAAGTAGCTGCCGTCGCCGATCGAGGCCTCGCCGTCGAACGCCAGCGCCGCTATGCCCTCGCTCTCCAGCCGACCGACCAGGATATGCGCTTCGTTGCGCGAGAAGCGGCCGAGTTCGACGAGTGCCATCACGGGTGAGCGCATGAGCGGGCGTTTGGCTCCACCTTCTTGACCCATCCCCAGCGAACGCCGGCGTGACCAAAAGGAGGGGAGAGGCAGACGCCCCTCCCCAGCGATCACATCGCGGTGCCGCCCACCGTCAGCCCGTCGACCAGCAGCGTCGGCTGGCCGACCCCGGCCGGCACGCTCTGCCCGCCCTTGCCGCACACGCCGATCCCCTCGTCGAGCGCGAAGTCGTTGCCAATCCCGGTCACCTTGGTGAGCACGGTCGGGCCGTCGCCGATCAGCGTCGCGCCCTTGATCGGCGCGCCGATCCGGCCGTCCTCGATCATATAGGCCTCGGTGCAGGAGAAGACGAACTTGCCCGAGACGATGTCGACCTGCCCGCCGCCGAACGACTTGGCGAAGATCCCCTTCTTGACCCGCGACAGCAGCTCGGCGGGATCGTCCTTGCCGTCCTTCATGAAGGTGTTGGTCATCCGCGGCATCGGCGCATGCGCAAAGCTCTCGCGGCGGCCGTTGCCGGTCGCCGCCACGCCCATCAGCCGTGCGTTGAGGCGATCCTGCATATAGCCCTTGAGGATGCCGTCCTCGATCAGCACCGTCTCGCCGGTCGGCGTGCCCTCGTCGTCGATCGACAGCGAGCCGCGGCGATCTTGGATCGAGCCGTCGTCCACCACCGTCACCCCCGGTGCGGCGACCCGCTCGCCGATCCGGCCGGAGAAGGCGCTGGTGCCCTTGCGGTTGAAATCACCCTCGAGGCCATGGCCGATCGCCTCGTGGAGCAGCACCCCCGGCCAGCCCGGCCCGAGCAGCACGGTGAACTCGCCCGCCGGCGCCGCGACCGAATCGAGGTTGACCAGCGCCTGCGCCAGCGCCTCGTCGATCCCCCGGTTCCAGGTCGCGGGGTCGAACAGGCGGTCGTAGAGATAGCGCCCGCCGATCCCGAAGGTGCCGGTCTCGCGGCGGCCGTTCTGCTCGACGACGATCTGGATGTTGAGCCGCACCAGCGGCCGCACGTCGGTGGCGACGAAGCCGTCGGCGCGGACGATCTCGACCACGCCCCAGGTGCCCGACAGACCGACCGAGACCTGCGCCACCCGCGGGTCGCGCGCGCGCGCCGCGGCGTCGATCGTCTGGCACAGATTCACCTTGTCGGCGAACGGCACCAGATCGAGCGGGTCGGCGTCGGTGTAGAGGTGGCGGTTGGTCGCGCGCGGCGCCGCCGCCTTGGGCGCGGCGGAGGGATCGATCAGCGCCATCGTCTCGGCGGCGCGCTTGATCGCCGCCTCGCTCAGCTCGTTGGCATGGGCAAAGGCGGTCATCTCGCCCGACACCGCGCGCAGGCCGAAACCGGCGTTGGTATCGTAGCTTGCCGTCTTCAACCGCCCGTCGTCGAAGCCGAACGCCTCGGACTTGCGATATTGCAGGTAGAGCTCGCCATCGTCGGCCTTGCCGAGCGCCGTCGCGGTCAGCGCCTGCGCGGCATCGGGCGACAGCGCGTCGCGGTACAGGAACGAGCGGGGATCTGCGGCAATGGTCATCGCCTGGATATAGGCACGCCGCGCCGCAGGTAAATGGGCCCGCTCGCTCGCTTCCCCCGCGGGGGAAGGATTATCAGTGCGGCAGGCTCGCGCCCTCGGAGATGTCCGGCAGCGTCGACTGGTCCGCGCCATCGGCCGGGCCGCCGATCAGCACGAAGCGTCGGTCGCAATAGCCGCAATCGACATAACCATGCTCGTCGATCTGCAGATACACCCGCGGATGGCCGAGCGCGGCCCCGCCGGGAATGTCGGTGGCGCCGTCGCAGGCGACACGGCGGTGCGAGACACGGATGGTTTCTGGCGGCGCGATCATGGCGCACGCGTTAGCAAGCCGCGGGAAGACCATCAATCCTTCGTAGCCGTAAGGATTGTCGCGGCGTCCGCACGAGCCTATCGCGCATGCCATGACCGAAGCCGCCATTCGCATCGAGGGACTCTGCAAGACCTACGCCGGAGGCAAGCGCGCGCTCGACGACGTGACCTTCGACGTGCCGCGCGGCCAGATCTTCGGCCTGCTCGGCCCCAATGGCGCCGGCAAGTCGACGCTGATCAACATCCTCGCCGGCCTCGTTAACAAGACCGGCGGCACGGCATCGATCTGGGGCTTCGACATCGACGCCCACCCGCGCAACGCCAAGGCCTCGATCGGCATCGTCAACCAGGAGATCCTGTTCGATCCCTTCTTCTCGCCGTTCGAGACGCTGGAGATCCAGGGCGGCCTCTACGGCGTGCCCAAGGCCGAGCGGCGCTCGATGGAGCTGCTGCGCGCCGTCCACCTCGAGGACAAGGCCAATGCCTATGCCCGCACCCTCTCAGGGGGGATGAAGCGACGGCTGATGGTCGCCAAGGCGATGGTTCATTCGCCGCCCGTGCTGGTGCTCGACGAGCCAACCGCCGGCGTCGACATCGAGCTGCGCCAGCAACTCTGGCGCTATGTCCGCGAGCTCAACGACCAGGGCGTGACGGTGGTGCTGACGACGCACTATCTCGAGGAGGCCGAGGAGCTGTGCGACCGGATCGCGATCATCAACCAGGGCAGGCTGATCGCCAACGAGCCGACCCGCGAGCTGGTCGGCAAGGCGCAGGAGAAGATTGTCGCGGTCACGGTGGACCGCGACGTCGCCGAGGTGCCGCAGGCGACCTGCTTCCAGAAGATCCAGCTGAAGGGCGCGCGGACGCTGGAGATCACCTATGCCAAGGATCGGGTCAACGCCGGCGAGGTGCTCGCCGCGGTCCAGGGCGGCGGCTTCGGCATCGTCGACGTCTCCACCAAGGAGCCCGATCTCGAGGACGTCTTCCTGTCGCTGACACGCGCGGCGAACGCTGCTTGACCCCCGTCACCCCGGACACGGGACGGGGCCCATCTTTGCGGGCTGAACGATGACCTCCACCACCGACATCCTCATCATCGGCTCCGGTGCCGCCGGCCTCACCGCGGCGCTCAACCTCGCGCCGCGCTTCAGGGTGACGGTGCTCGCCAAGGGTGCGCTCAACGAGGGGTCGACCGCCTGGGCGCAGGGCGGGATCGCCGCGGTGCTCGAGCCCGGTGACACCTTCGACAACCATGTCGAGGACACGATGATCGCCGGCGCCGGGCTCAACGATCGCGTCATCGTCGAGATGGTGGTGGAAGGCGCGCCCGCCGCGATCGAGCGGTTGCGCCAGCTTGGCGTGCCGTTCGCGATGGAGGGCGACACGCTCCACCTCACCCGCGAGGGCGGGCATTCGCACCGCCGCATCGTCCATGTCGCCGACGCGACCGGCTGGGCCGTCCAGGAGGCGTTGCAAAAGGCGGCAGAGGCGCATCCCAACATCACGCTGGTGCCCAATCAGGTCGCGATTGACCTCGCCACCAGCCGCCACGAGCAGCGTTACTCGGGCGCCGGCAACGTGTGGGGCGTCTATGCGGTCGATCGCGATACCGGCAAGGTCAACCTCCACACCGCGCGCGCGACCGTGCTCGCCACCGGTGGCGCGGGGCGCACCTATCTGTTCTCGACCGCGCCGCGCGGCGCCACCGGCGACGGCATCGCCATGGCGTGGCGCGCCGGTGCGCGCGTCTCCAATATGGAGATGATGCAGTTCCACCCGACCTGCCTCTACAATCTCGAGGTCAAGAACTTCCTGATCACCGAGGCGGTGCGCGGCGAAGGTGGGCGGCTGATCAATCCCGCGACCGGCAAGCGCTTCATGCCTTATTACGACGCCGAGCGGCTCGAGCTCGCGCCGCGCGACGTGGTGGCGCGCGCGATTGACGCCGAGATCAAGCGCTACGGGCTCGACTACGTCCATCTCGACATCAGCCATCAGCCCGCCGACTTCATCCGCGGCCATTTCCCCAACATCCACGAGAAATTGCTCGGGCTCGGCATCGACATGACCAGCCAGCCGATCCCGGTGGTGCCGGCGCAGCATTATACCTGCGGCGGCGTGGTGATCGATTCCGGCGGCCGCACCGATTTGCCCGGCCTTTATGCGGCGGGAGAGTGCACCGAGAGCGGCCTCCACGGCGCCAACCGCCTCGCCTCCAACTCCCTCCTCGAATGCTTCGTCTTCGGCGAGGCGGTGGCGACCAGCATTGCCGCGGCATGGGACGACCTGTCGCCGGTGCCGAACATCCGCCCATGGGACGAGAGCCGCGTTACCGATTCCGACGAGGAAGTGGTGATCAAGCAGAACTGGACCGAGATTCGCCGCTTCATGTGGAATTACGTCGGCATCGTCCGCACCACCAAGCGCCTGGAGCGCGCCCAGCACCGTATCCAGATGCTCACCGAGGAAGTGGCGGATTATTACGGCCATTTCCGGGTGACACCGGACCTGATCGAGTTGCGCAACCTGCTCCAGACCGCCGAGCTGATCGTCCGCTCCGCGCTCCACCGCCACGAAAGCCGCGGGCTGCACTATACACTGGATTATCCCGAGGCGCTGGCCGAGGCGGTCGACACGGTGCTGGTACCCTAGCCGATCGCCGGCGGTCGGCTATGGCTTGGCCGCCCCCGAGCTGTTCGCCTGCAGATAGGCGATCACGTCCGCCCGATCGACGCCATTGGGCAGCCCGGGATAGAGCATCTGCGTCCCCGGCGCGAACCGCTGCGGGCTGCGCAACCAAGCGTCGAGCTTGTCCGGGGTCCAGTTGCCCGGCACCTTGAGCAACGCCGCCGAATAGCTGTAGCGGCCGCTGCCATGCGCGATGCGCCGGCCGACCACGCCATGCAGCGCCGGCCCGTCGCGGTCCCCGGCGCCGTCGCCGATGGTGTGGCAGGCCGCACATTGCCGGAACAGCAATGCGCCGGCGGCGGCATCGGCGCTGGCCAGCCGCTGAGCGAGCGGTGCGCGCGCCCGCTCGTCGCTGCGTCGGCCACTGGGGGCCGGGCTCGAACAGGCGGCGACCAGCCCCGCCAGCAGCACCGCCGCGCCGGCCTTCAACCCGTTACTTCCTTGATCAGCTGCCGCGCGGTGTCGGCGATCACCTGCCCGGCAGCGCGATCGCCCTTGGCCATCGACGACAGGAAACCCTTGGCCTCGGCCAGGGTGACGTGCGGCGGCAACGGCGCCACCGCGGGATCGGTCTTCACCTCGAGGATCACCGGCCGATCGGACGCGAGCGCCTCCGCCCAGGCACCGGCGAGCGCGTCGGGCGTGTCGACATAGATGCCCTTCAGCCCGACCAGCTCGGCGAACTTGGCATAAGGCACGTTGGGCAGCGCCTGGGTGGTCTCGAACCGCGGGTTGCCCTCCATGATCCGCTGCTCCCAGGTCACCTCGTTGAGATCCTCGTTGTTGAACACGCAGACGATGAAGCGCGGATCGGCCCAGCGCTGCCAGTATTTCTGCACGGTGATCATCTCGGCGAGGTTGTTCATCTGCATCGCGCCGTCGCCGACCAGCGCCACCACCGGCCGCTCGGGATAGGCAAACTTCGCCGCGATCGCATAGGGCACCGCCGCGCCCATCGAGGCGAGCCCGCCCGACAAGGACGAACGCTGGCCCTGCTTGAGCTTGAAATCGCGCGCATACCAATTCGCGCAACTGCCGGAATCGGAGGTGACGATGGCGTCGGCGGGCAATAGCGGCGACATCTCCCATACCACCCGCTGCGGGTTGACCGGATGCGCCTCGGCATGCGCGCGCCGCTCGAGCGTCTGCCACCAGTCGACGACGCCCGCCTCGATCTCCTCGCGCCAGCCGCGATCCGCCTTGGCGTGGAGCAGCGGCAACAGCGCCTCCAGCGTCTCCTTGGCGCCGCCATGGAGGTTGACCTCGGTCGGGTAGCGCAGGCCCAGCATGCCCGCGTCGATGTCGATCTGCACTGCGCGGCACTGGCCGTCGGCAGGGAGGAACTCGGCCCAGGGGAAACCGGTGCCGATCATCAGCAGCGTGTCGCAGCCCTGCATCAGGTCCCAGCTCGGCTTGGTCCCGAGCAGGCCGATCGCGCCGGTCACCCCCGGCACGTCGTCGCCGAGCACGTCCTTGCCGAGCAGCGCCTTGGCGATGCCGGCGCCGAGCCGCTCGGCGACATCGACCACCGCCGTCGCGCCTTCGCGCGCGCCGGCGCCGATCAGGATCGCGACCTTTTCGCCGGCATTGAGCAGGTCGGCGGCGCGGGCGAGATCGGCCGGCTGCGGCACGACCAGCGGCCGCGTGTAGCCGGTGCCCGAGCGGGTGAAGCCATGCTGCACCGGCGGCTCCTGATACGGCTCATCCTGCACGTCCTTGGGCAGCACCACCACGCCGACGCCGTTGCCGGCGGTGGCGATGCGGATGCCGCGATCGGTGACGTGGCGGATCTGCGCCGGCGCGGTCACTTCCTGGACATAATCGGCGACGTCGGCGAAGATCCGGTCGAGGTTGAGCTCCTGCTGGTAGCTGGCGCCGCGCACCGTGGTCTCGGCCTGGCCGGCGATCGCGAACACCGGCGCGTGATCGAGCTTGGCATCGTACAGCCCGGTGAGCAGATGGGTCGCGCCGGGGCCGCCGGTCGACAGGCACACGCCGAGCTCGCCGGTGAACTTGGCATGCGCGGTTGCCATGAATGCCGCCATTTCCTCGTGGCGAACCTGGATGAAGTCGATGCCCTCACCTTTCTTCTCGGCACGTTGCAGCGCGCCGAGCACGCCGTTGATGCCATCGCCCGAATAACCGAAGATGCGGGTGACGCCCCAGGCTTTCAGCCGCGCCACGAAGAAGTCGCTGGTCTGCTCAGCCATGTCGCTATCCTTGGAAAGAGGTTTCGCGCGTTCAACGGCGCCGGCGCCGCAATGTTGCGCCGCACCCCCGCGCAACTCGCCGCGTGTCAGCCGCGGTTCATCGCAGCGCGTCTATGTCTCTGTTTCGTCCGATGAATCAGCAGCTAATGATTCGAGCCTTGGGTAGCGGGGCGTTTACCACAGCATGAACACCGGCCGATTGGTCCGATTGATCGCCGTTACCGGCAGCGTCGCCGCCTTGGCAGCGTGCGGCTCCACCTCGCGGCCCGGTGCCAGCGGCGTCGCGCCCACGGTGCCGCCGCCGGTGGGCGTCTCGATCCCCGTGCCGGCCGCTGCCCCGCCCGCGCGCCACGCGGCGCCACCGCAGCTCACCGGCGCGATCGACGGCATCGCGCGCAGTTTTGAGGGCAAGTTCGGCATCGCCATCCGCGCGGTGGACGAGGGCTGGACCGTCACCTCTCCCGGCGCGCGCACCCGCCTGCCCCAACAATCGGTGAGCAAGCTCTGGGTCGCGCTGACGCTGATGGACCTGCGCGACCAGGGCAAGGCCAAGCTCGACGACCCGATCCTCGTCCGCCCCGAGGATCTCACCCTGTTCCACCAGCCGATCGCGATGCTGGTGAAGGGTGCCGGCTACCAGACCACCGTCGGCGACCTGCTCACCCGCGCGCTGACGCACAGCGACAACACCGCCAACGATCGCCTGCTCACCTATGTCGGCGGCCCGCGCGCGGTGCGTGCGATGATCGAGCGCAAGCAATTGGGCGACATCCGCTTCGGTCCCGGCGAGCGCCTGCTCCAGTCGAAGACGGCGGGGCTGACCTGGAACCAGTCGTATGCCGCCGGCGGTGCCTTCGAGGCGGCACGCGCGCGGCTGGCGCCCGAGGCGCGCATCGCGGCGCTCGACGCCTATATCGCCGATCCGCCGGACGGCGCTGCGCCGATCGCCATTGCCGATTCGATCGCGCGGCTCGCGCGTGGCGAACTGCTCTCGGAAACCTCCACCCGCATTCTGATCGACACCATGGGTGCCTCGGTCACCGGCCGCGCCCGCCTACGTGCCGCGCTGCCGGCGGGCTGGACGATCGCGCACAAGACCGGCACCGGCCAGGATCTCGGCGGCCGGAACGCCGGGTTCAACGATGTCGGGCTGCTCACCTGCCCGGATGGCCGCCGCTACGCGATCGCGGTGATGATCGGCGATACCCAGCGCTCGATGCGCGAGCGCCAGGAGCTGATCCAGTCGGTCGCCGCCGCGGTGGCGAGCTATGTGGGATCGTCGCGCGGGTAAGCCCTACGACCGTTCGCCCTGAACCTGTCGACGGGCATGAATCTCGTCGTGCTTCTCGACAAGCTCAGCACGGACGGGGGTAAAGGTGCTCGTCGCACCTTGCTAACAGGGAGAGAAGTGTCGCGGCCGGGGCACACCGCCGCCACATTCCTGCCGCAAGAGTTGATTGTCTTGGTGCCCCCCGCCTGATCCGCTACACGCCGATCACGATGCCCCATCTCTATCTCGTCGACGGCTCCGGCTATATTTTCCGGGCGTATCATCGCCTGCCGCCGCTCACCAACAAGCATGGCGAGCCGGTGGGTGCGGTCTATGGCTATACCACCATGCTCTGGCGGCTCGCCGACGACCTGCACAAGGCCGAGGGGCCGACGCATATGGCGGTGATCCTCGACAAATCGTCGAGCACCTTCCGCAACCAGATGTACGATCAGTACAAGGCGCAGCGGCCGCCGCCCCCGGAGGACCTCAAGCCGCAGTTTCCGATGATCCGCGACGCCACCCGCGCCTTCTCGTTGCCGTGCATCGAGGAGGAAGGCTGGGAAGCGGACGATCTGATCGCGAGCTATGCCAAGGCCGCGCTGGCGCAAGGCTGGCAGGTGACGATCGTCTCGTCCGACAAGGATCTGATGCAGCTGATTGAGCCCGGGCTCGACATGCTCGACACCATGAACAACCGTCGCCTCAGCGACGAAGCGGTGATCGAGAAGTTCGGCGTGCCGCCCAAGCAATTGGGCGAGGTGCTCGCACTGATGGGCGATTCGGTCGACAATGTCCCCGGCGTCCCCGGCGTCGGCCCCAAGACCGCGGCCAAGCTGATCCTCGAGCATGGCGACGTCGAGGGCGTGCTCGCCGCCGCGCCCGAAATGAAGAAGGGCAAGCTGCGCGACAATCTGATCGAGCATGCCGAGATGGCGCGCCTGTCACGCAAGCTGGTGACGCTCGCCTGCGATATCCCGCTCGAGCATCCGCTCGAGGAACTGGGGCTGCAGGGCATTCCCGATGCGCCGTTGCGCGCCTTTCTCGAGCATCACGGCTTCAAGTCGCTGCTCGCGCGGCTCGGCCAGGTCGCCGATGCGCCGACGCCCGAGCCGGCCTCGGTGCCGTTCGCCGAGGATCCGCCGTGCGACCACGACGGCTATGAGACGGTGGTCGACGCCGACACGCTTTCCCGCTGGATCGCCGAGGCGCGCCACCAGGGCTGGCTCGCGATCGATACCGAGACCACCGGCACCGATGCCACCCGCGCCGACCTCGTCGGGATCAGCCTGGCGCTGAGGCCCAACCGCGCCTGCTACATCCCGCTCGGCCATGGCACCACCGACCTGCTCGCCGAGAGCCCGGTGCAGATCGACCGCGCCGCGGCGCTGGCGCTGCTCAAGCCGCTGTTCGAGGATCCGGCGGTGCTCAAGATCGGGCACAACCTCAAGTTCGACATGGTCATGCTCGGCCTCGCTGGCATCGACGTGGCGCCGCACGATGACACCATCGTGATGAGCTTCGATCTCGATGCCGGGCTTCACGGCCATGGCATGGACGAGCTGGCCGCCACCCATCTGTCGCACAGCTGCATCGCCTTCAAGGACGTGGTCGGCACCGGCAAGTCGCAGCGCGGCTTCCACGAGATCGATCTGAAATCCGCCACCCGCTATGCGGCGGAAGACGCCGACGTCACCTACCGGCTGTGGAAGCGCTTCAAGGCTCGGCTGCCCGCCGAGGGCTCGACCCGCGTTTATGAAATGGTCGATCGCCCGCTGGTGCCGGTGATCGCGCGGATGGAAACGCGCGGGATCAAGGTCGATCGCGAGCGTCTGTCGGGCCTGTCGGCGGAGTTCAGCGGCCAGATCGCCGGGCTCGAGACGGTGATCCACGGCCTCGCCGGGACGCCGTTCACGATCGGCAGCCCCAAGCAATTGGGCGACGTATTGTTCGAGCAGATGGGCATCAAGGGTGGCCGCAAGGGCAAGTCCGGCGTCTATTCCACCGACGTCACCGAGCTCGAGCGGATCGCCGCCGACAAGGATTCGCCCGGTGCCGAGATCGCCGCGCGGGTGCTCGACTGGCGCCAGCTGACCAAGCTCAAGAACACCTATACCGATGCGCTGCAGAACGAGATCAACCCGCGCACCGGCCGCGTCCACACCTCTTATTCGCTCACCGGCGCGCAGACCGGGCGGCTGTCGTCGACCGAGCCCAATCTCCAGAACATCCCGATCCGCAGCGAGGTCGGCCGCCAGATCCGCGACGCGTTCGTCGCCGAACCGGGCAACGTCATCCTCGCCGCCGATTATTCGCAGATCGAGCTGCGGCTCGCCGCGCACATGGCCGACGTGCCGCAGCTCAAGGAAGCCTTCGCGCGCGGTGACGACATCCACAGCATGACCGCGCAGGAATTGTTCGGCGAGGTGACCCGCGATACCCGCGCCAGCGCCAAGACGATCAACTTCGCGATTCTTTACGGCATCAGCCGCTGGGGCCTTGCCGGCCGGCTCGACATCGCCGCCGACCAGGCCCAGGCGATGATCGACCGCTATTTCGAGCGCTTCCCCGGCATCAACAACTATATCGCCGAGACCACGCAGAGCGTGCGCGAGCGCGGCTTCACGACGACGCTGTTCGGGCGCAAGACCCACTTTCCGCGGATCAAGAGCAAGGTCCAGCACGAGCGCCAGGGCGCCGAGCGCGCCGCGATCAACGCACCGATCCAAGGCACGTCCGCGGACATCATCAAGCGCGCGATGGTGCGGATGGAGCCGGCGCTGCTCGCCGCCGGGCTGCCGAACGTCAAGATGCTGCTCCAGGTCCACGACGAACTGGTGTTCGAGTTGCCCGAGGGCGACGTCGAGGCGGCGCGGCCGGTGATCGAGCGGGTTATGGCGACGGCGGCCGAACCCGCGGTAGTGCTCGACGTGCCGCTCGCAATCGAGATCGGCACCGGGATCAGCTGGGGCGCGGCGCATTGATCCGCGCGGCCGATCTGTCCTCGCGCGTCCCACTCGCCTCCGGCGAGAGAACCCCTTCCTTCTTCTACCGGGAGAGGGACGAAGGCGCGCAGCGCCGAAAGCGTGAGGACAGTGTCCTGACGACCCTCGCCGCATGACCACCGACACCCGGGATATCGACACCCTCGCCAAGGGCGGCCGCACCAACATCGCCGGCTTTGTGCTGCGCCTTGCCGCGCGCATCCCGTTCCTGTTCATTGCCGGCCGCCTGTACGGCGCTGATCTCGTCGGCCGCTTCGCGCTCGCGGTGGTGGTGGTCGAACTCGCCGCCCTCCTCGCCACCCTCGGCCTCAAGCGCGGCCTCGCCCAGGCGCTGAGCAGCTCGGAGCGCCCGCACGTCTGCGTCGTCTGGGATGCGCTCGCAGTGGCCTTCATCGCTTCGATCGTCGCCAGCAGCGTGCTGATCGCCTTCCCTGAGGTGATGTACGCCAACTCTCAGGTCACTGGGCTCGACCGTTTCTTCCCGTGCATCATCGTTGCGGTCGCCTGGTCAGACGTCAGCCTCGCCGCGCTTGCCTATCGGCTCAACGTCAAGGCCGCGGTGACGGCGCGCGCGGTGGTGGAGCCGTGGACGATCTCGATCGCCGCCTACGTCTTCTCCTTCTTCACGATCAAGGACGGGCTGGTCCTCTCCTATGTCGCCTCGATGGTCGCCGCGCTGATCGCGAGCATGGTGCCGTTCCTGCGCGCTTACGGCTTGCCGCGCGGCTGGTCGCCCAATCTCGGCGGCCTGTTCGCGCTCGCCCGCGCCAACGCGCCGCTCGCCGGCGCCGACGCGCTCGAATGGGGCAGCCGCAACGTCGATCGCTTCATCCTCGGCGTCATGTTCGAGCCCAAGATCGTCGGCATCTATTACATGGCGCAGCAGGTCGCGTCGTTGCCGCAGAAGCTCAAGACCAGCTTCGATCCGATCCTGGGGCCCGTGATTACCCAGAGCCTTGCGGTCAACGATCGCCTCGCCATCGCCAATCAGGTTCGCCAGGTGGCGTTCTGGATCATGGCCGCGCAGGGCGGGCTTGCGTTGATGGGTTCGATCCCCGGCGAGGCGGTAATGGGCGTGGTCGGCCCGCAGTTCGTCGCCGGTGCCGCCGCCTTGGGCTTCCTGCTCACCGCCGAGGTGCTCGCCTCCACCGGCGCGGTATGTGAATCGGCGCTGGTCTATACCGCGCGGCATCGCAACCTCATCATCTCTGTGGTGATGCTCTGTTTCCAGATCGAACTCAGCCTGGCGCTGATCCTGCTGATGCGCCGGCTCGGCTGGCCGACCAACTATCAGGCGGCAGGCCCGGCGATCGCACTGATGCTCAGCGTCGGCCTCACCTCGGTGATCAAGGCGCGGCTGCTCGCCCGCATCCTCGCCGCGCCGGTATCGCCGTGGCGCTGGCCGCTGATCGGCGCCGCGGCGGCGGCGATCGTGGTCGGCTCGCTGTTCACCGCGCTGCCCCACCGGCTGGAATGGGCCGAGCTGCTGCTCGGCGAGCCGGCGATCGCCTGCACCTATCTGTTCATCCTTTGGAAATGGGCGTTCGGCCCCGCCGATCGCGCGCTGTTCGGCAAGATGCCACGCGCGGAGGAAGCGACGCTGCCCAACGTGGGATCGCCGGTCGGCTGACGCTTCCGTGTTCCTGCGAAAGCAGGAGCACTCGATCTCAGTGCCGGAAGTGGCGCATACCGGTAAACACCATCGCCAGCCCCGCCGCGTCGGCCGCGGCGATCACCTCGTCGTCGCGGATCGAGCCGCCCGGCTGGATCACCGCGGTCGCGCCGGCTTCCACCGCCGCGAGCAGCCCGTCGGCGAAGGGGAAGAAGGCATCGGAGGCGACCGCCGAGCCGATCGTCCGCGGGCTCGCCCAGCCCGCCTTGTCGGCGGCATCCTTGGCCTTCCACGCCGCGATCCGCGCCGATTCGAGCCGGTTCATCTGCCCGGCGCCGATGCCGGCGGTGGCGCCATCCTTGGCGTAGACGATGGCGTTGGACTTGACGTGCTTGGCCACCGTCCAGGCGAAGCGGCAATCGTCCAGCTCCTGCGCGGTCGGCGCGCGCTGGGTGACGACCTTGAGCTCGCCCGGCGTGCCGGCATCGCGACCTTGGACCAGCCAGCCGCCGGCGATCGACTTGGCAAACAGGCCGCTGCGGGCGGGATCAGGCAATTCGCCGGTCAACAGCAGCCGCAGGTTCTTCTTTGCCGCGAACAGCGCCAGCACCTCGTCATCGGCGTCGGGCGCCACCACCACTTCGGTGAAGATGCCGGTGATCGCCTTGGCGGTGGCGACGTCGAGCGGGCGGTTGACCGCGATGATCCCGCCGAATGCCGAGACGGTGTCGCAGGCGAACGCCTCGGCATAGGCCTGTTCGAGGCTGCCTGCGGTGGCGACGCCGCACGGGTTGGCGTGCTTGACGATCACGCAGGTCGGCGCCGCGTCGCGGAACTCGGCGACCAGCTCCAATGCGGCATCGGCATCGTTGAGGTTGTTGTAGCTCAGCTCCTTGCCCTGCACCTGGCGCGCCTGGCCGATGCCGCGGACGTCGTCGGTCGCGGTGTAGAAGGCGGCCGACTGGTGCGGGTTCTCGCCATAGCGCAGCGTCGCGCCACGCGTCAGGGTGAGCGGCAGCACCGGCGGGAACTGCTCGGCCTGGTCGACGGTGCCGAACCAGCGCGCAATCGCGCCGTCATAGGCGGCGGTGGCGGCGAACGCCTTGGCGGCGAACTGCTTGCGCTGGTCGAGCGTGGTCGCGCCGGTCGCGACGATTAGGTAATCGGCAGGATCGGTGACGATCGCCACATAATGGTGGTTCTTGGCCGCCGAGCGGACCATCGACGGACCGCCGATGTCGATGTTCTCGATCACCGTGTCGCGGTTCGCGCCGCGGGCAACGGTCGCCTCGAACGGGTAGAGGTTGACGACGACCAGGTCGATCGCGCCGATGCCATGCGCCTGCATGGCGGCGGCATGCTCGGGATCGTCGCGCACTGCGAGCAGGCCGCCATGGACCATCGGGTGCAGCGTCTTGACCCGGCCGTCCATCATCTCCGGGAAGCCGGTGAGATCGGCGACATCACGCACCGCCAGCCCCGCGTCGCGGAGCGCCTTGGCGGTGCCGCCGGTGGAGACGAGCTCGACGCCCTGGCTAGCGAGAGCGCGGGCAAGGTCGACGACCCCCGTCTTGTCGGAGACGGACAGGAGCGCGCGGCGGATCGGGATGCTGGTCATGCGCGGCGCTTTGTCGCGTTCGGGCCAGGGATTCAAGCGTTGGCGGGCATCGGCCGCTAACCGTCATCCCGGGTCAAGCCCGGAATGACGGTGTAGTCGTCGGGCTTACTTGCCGCGCAGCGTGTTGAGCACCGCCAGGCCGATCACGCTCGCCAGCGCCGCGGTCGCATAAGGGCGCGCCTTGGCGAAGTTCTTGGCCTTGTCCGCCGCCGGGCCGACGCCGCCGCCGAGCGCATCCTTGGCGACGCCCACGGTCTTGTTGAACGCGCCGGTCAGCTGGTCGGCGAGGCCCTCGCCCTGCAGCGACTCATTGCCGGTCGCCTTGCCGGCGCCTTCCTTGACCTTGCCGGTGATGTCCTGGGCGTCGCCCTTGAGCGTGGTGGTGTTCATCGCACTGTTCCTTGGCTGGTTAACCCTCCTGCCGAGGGTTACCGCGCCCCAACGGACGAACCGCGGCTTGGTTCAGCCGGTCAGATCGCGCGCTTCATCGCCCAGCTGATATTGGCGCCACCGGCCGCCGCCTCGCCGCTCACCACCAGTTGCTGAGTCGCGATCGGATAGCCCTCGCCGTCGATCCACAGCGAATCCTCGATCGTCAACGCGCCGCCGCGGCAGCGGAACTGCCATAGCGCACCGCCCGGCAGGCGCATGATCGCGGCCAGCCCGTCCGCGGTCGGCGACGCCTGGACGCCGGCGCCAAGGTGGAAGCGCAACGAGAACGGCGTGTTTCCCGACCGGCGCTTGCGCCCCTGCGGCAGCAGCGCATCCTCGCCGCGCAGCTCGCGGCCGTCGCCGGTGAGCATCAGCTGGCGGCGGTGAACGAAGCCCCAGCGCCGAACATAGCCGTCGTGGCTCGCCTCGATGCGGCTGGCGACATCCGATTCCTGGCGGCTCAGTTCGACCTCGCCGACGCCGCGGCCGAGCGTGCCATCGACATGGATCGCGGTGGAGTTGGAATCGCCCACCACCAGCGTCGAATGCGCGGCGGTGGTGCGCAGCCCTTCGGCAAAGGCGCTCGGCAGTTGCGCTACCGCGGCGCGGGCGCCGCCGCAATTGACGATCAGCCGCACCGGTCCGTCGGAGAATTCGAACGCGAGCGTCGAGGCGCAGCCGCCCTCCACCAGCCGTGCGATCGGCGGCGGCGCGGCGTCGACCACCAGCACCGCGCTGCCCGCGGCGAGTCGCTGATAGCCCCAGTCGCGCGCCTGGCGGAGTGGCCGGGTGCGCACCCCGCTCGCCTCGATCACCGCGGCGATATGCTCGGGTGTGCCAGGGCCGCAGCCCTGCCAGCTCGAGAGCGCGCGATCACCGTGCATCACGCCCAGCAGCGCCGGCACCGCCGCCGCCAGCGCCGCCTGCACCGACCCGGGCAGTTCCTCGCCCCGGGCGGCATAGGCCTCGCGGAGCATGGCGAGCAGCATCACCGTGTCCACCAGCATCGCCGGGCTGCGCGACACCGATCCGCCGTCATCACCGAGCCCGCTCGCCAGCGCGCGCGCCAGCCCGGCCTCGCCGAAGCTGCGCCGCGGCTCGCCGCCGGGGATCAGCAGCCCCGCCGCGATTACCCCGCACCAGGCAGCGATGCGCTGCGCGCCGGCCGGCACCTTGTCGGCGCTGCGATCGAGATGACGAGCGCCGCGTGCCAGCGAATTGAGCACGCTCGAGCGATAGACCAGATCGGTCGACGACAGGATCAGCGGCGCATGCGCGGTCCAGAACAGGATGCGCCGGCCCCACAGGTCCGGCCGCCAGGCGAGCGCATCGACCTTGTCGGCATAGGCGCCGATCCAGCGCGCCATCAGGCCTTCCGCGATTGGCGCGCCCTGTGCCCGCGTCGCCACCGTCGACAGGTCACGCAGCCAGCCGAAGCTGTGGACATATTCGGCGAACGGCTTGCCCCAGTCGCGCCGGGCGAAGTTGAGCGCGTCGAGCTCGCGCGCCTCGCCGCGGAACACGATCTCGCCGCGCAGCAGCGCCTGGCCGCGCTTGACGTCACCGATCACTGGATCGTCGGGCACCGCCACCAGCTTGAGCGGATAACGACCCTTGAGACGCATGCTGTGGATCGGCGTGCGCCAGGTCATCTTCTGCAGCCGTTCGGACAGGCGCTCGGCAAGGCTCAGCCCCTTGTCGCCGCCGACGCGCATCAGGCGCTTGCCTTCCTCGATGCCGTCCTGTGCGGCGATGTCGCCGGGTTCCGCGTTCATCCGCGCAGCGCCGCGATGTTGGCGGCATAGGCATCCGGTCCGCCGCGGAACACCGAGGTGCCGGCGACCAGGGCATCGGCGCCGGCCTCGATGCAGCGCTTGGCCTGCACCGCATCGACGCCGCCATCCACCTCGAGGTCGATGGCGCGCCCGCTCATGTCGATCATCTTGCGGATCGCGGCGATCTTCTTGAGCTGGCCATCGATGAAATGCTGGCCGCCAAAGCCGGGGTTGACGCTCATCACCAGCACCAGATCGACCATGTCGATCAGATAATCGAGCATCTTGGCCGGCGTCCCGGGATTGATCACCACGCCCGCGCGCTTGCCCAGCCCCTTGATGTGCTGGAGCGTGCGATGGATGTGCGGCCCCGCCTCGTAATGCACCGTCAGCGTGTCCGCCCCCGCCTCGGCGAAGGCGTCGAGATAACGATCGACCGGCGCGATCATCAGATGGACGTCGAACAGCTTGTCGGTGTGCGGACGCAGCGCTTTGACCACTGCCGGCCCCATCGAGATGTTGGGGACGAAATGCCCGTCCATTACGTCGATGTGGATCCAGTCGGCCCCAGCGGCATCGATCGCGCGCACCTCCTCCCCCAGCTTGGCGAAGTCGGCGGAAAGGATGGATGGCGCGATGCGGACGGGCTGCATGATCATGTCTCTACTTTGCTTGCCCACCATTACAATGCGGGTCCGCAAAGCTTGTGCTTATTAGCATAGATTTATGCGTCGCGCCGCAGCCGCACGATGAAGAAGCCGTCACAGCCGCCGGCCTCTGCGAGCATCCCGGGCAGCGTCCGCACCCAGCCGCCGTCGTTGACCGGAATACCTGCCGGCAGCAGCGCCGCATCCGGGGCCTCGACCCGATAGTCCGGCCGGCTCGCCAGGAAGGTGGCGAGCTGCTGCTCGCCTTCCTCGGGCTCCAGGCTGCAGGTGGCATAGACCATCGCGCCGCCCGGCTTCACCCAGTCCGCCGCCCGCGCCAGGATCCGCGCCTGCAGCGCCGCCATCTCGGTGATGATCGACGGGCGGACGCGGTACATGACGTCGGGATGGCGGCGGAAGATGCCGCTGGCGCTGCACGGCGCATCGATCAGCAGCGCATCGGTGGGCTCGTCCGGCATCCAGCGCAGGATGTCGGCGGTGACGACCTGCGCCTTCAGCCGGGTGCGGAACAGATTCTCGCGCAGCCGCTTTACCCGGCTCGGCGACACATCGACCGCGGTCACCGCCGCGCCCTGCGCCGCCAGCTGCAGCGTCTTGCCGCCAGGCGCCGCGCACAGGTCGATCGCGCTCCCCGCGATGTTGCCCAGCAACCGCACCGGCAGCGACGCGGCGAGATCCTGCACCCACCACGCGCCCTCGGCATAGCCGGGCAGATCGCCGACCGGCGCCGGATCCACCAGCCGGACATGGCCAGGCATCAGGCTGACGCCGCCAAGCTTCTCCACCCATTCCTGGGTGGCGGCAGGATCAGCGAGGGTAAGGTCGAGCGGCGGCGGCGCGGCGACCGCGTGCGTTGCGCCTTCCACCACCTCGGGGCCCCAGGAGGCTTCCCAGCGCATCTCGACCGTCGCAGGTAAAGCCGGCACCTCGGGCAGCAGCACGCCCGAGCGCATGATCGCACTGAACACGCCATGGACCAGCTTGCGCGGGCCCCCATCCACCAGCGGCAGCGCGGTCGCGATCGCGGCATGCTGCGGGGTGCCGAGCACCAGCGCCTGGACCAGCGCGATGCGCAGCGCCATCCGCGCCTTGGCATCGTCGGGCAGCGGGCGTTCGGTCACCGAATCGATCAGCGCATCGAGATCGGGCAGCCGGCGCAGCGTTTCCGCGGCGATGGCATGGGCCAACCCACGATCCGGGCCATAAACGTGCCGGGTGGCGCTGCCGAGCGCCGCCTCCAGCGGTTCGCCCCGGCGCAGCACCGCATCCAGCAGGCGCAGGGCCGCGCGTCGGGAAGCGGTGCCGAGTGGTTCGGGGGCTTGGGCCAACTTGTCGAAACTCCTGGGAAGGCCGATGTAGGGCACACGGCACGATCCGCCTGTAACCGGAGAATCCCCGATGGGCCAACGCCCAGCCCATGTGAAGCCGCCGGCCTATCTGTCCAAGAGCCCGCCGGTACCCGCGCCCCAGCCGCTCGCGCGCCCGGCGCAGGATCCGCTGGCGCAGGATCCCACCCGCTATGGCGACTGGACGCTGAAGGGCATCGCGATCGACTTCTGACACGGCGGCGGCGGCCGACATGATGTCGCAGCCGGAACGACTTCCGGCGCCACGCGTCACACCCTCATGACCTTTCTGGCGCGGCGCTGGCGCACCATCCTCATGATCGCCATCGCGGCGGTGCTCCTGTTGCTGCTGATCGCGGCGGCCTTTCCCTGGGGCGTGCTCAAGGGCGTGGTCGCCAACCGGCTGGCGCAGCGCTTCGGCCGGCCGGTGGTGATCGAGCAGATGACGCGGGTGGACCGATTTGGCTTCCGCCCGACGATCGCCGTCGCCGGCGTGCGCATCCCGCAGCCGGGCTGGGCCGGGCCCGGCGACTTCGTCCGCCTCGGCCGCGCCGAAGTGACCTTCCCGCTATGGCCGCTGCTCGGCGGCAGCTTCCGTCCCCGCAATTTGCGCGTCGACCGGCTGGCGCTGGCGCTGGTCCGTACCAAGGATGGGCGCACCAATTGGTCGCGCCCGGGCAAGCCGGAAAGCGGCGGCGCCTCGACCGATCTCAAAGGGTTGACGATCAGCAACTCGACGATTGCCTATCAGGATGCCAAGCGCAACCGTTCGGTTGCTTTGAATTTCTCGTCCGATGCGAGCCACGGTGTGCGGGCAGCCGGCAGCGGCGTGGTTCGTGGCGCGCCGGTACGGATCAGCTTTACCGGTGCGCCGGTCGACCGGCCGCAGCCCGGCCCCTGGCCGTTCGTCGCGCGACTCGACGGCGCCCGGCTGGCTATGGTCGCGCGCGGCACTACCGATCGCCCGCTCGATACCGATGCGATGACGCTCGACGTCACCGCGCGCGCCGCCGATCTGCGGCTGATCGACGCGGTGATCGAGGCGGGGCTGTTCGGCACCCAGCCGGTGACGCTCGCCGCACACGTCCGCCACGACGCGCCCGACTGGACGATCACCGCGCTCAAGGGCACGATCGGCCGCTCCGACATCGCCGGGCACCTCACCGTCAAGAAACGTGACGGGCGCACCAAGCTTGATGGCGCGATCGCCGCGCAGCGCTTCGATTTCGCCGATCTGTCGTCGGACGAGGGACGCGCCCGCGGCGCGGCGCTCGAACGGCGGATCGGTCCGCGGATCGTGCCCGACACGCGAATCAGCCTTGCCACCATCAAGACCACCGATGGCGTGCTCGCCTTCCGCATCGCCCATGTGTTCAGCGGCTCGGGCGACAGCTCGATCATCGGCGTGCGCGGCACCGCGACGCTCGATCATCAGCGGCTCACCGTGGCGCCGCTCGCCGTCGCGCTGCCGAGCGGGGTGATCCGCGGCACCGCGACCGTCGACCAGCGCGGCGGCGCGGCATTGCCGCGGCTCAGTCTCGATCTTCGCCTCACCGGCAGCCGTGTCGAGGCGTTCGCCGGTGCCGGCGGCAGCTTCACCGGGCGGGTCCAGGCGCATGCCCAGCTCAGCGGCCGCGGCGACACCATCCGCGCCGCGATCGCGCGGGCCGATGGCCGGCTCGGCTTCACCGTGCGTGATGGCGCGCTGCCCGCGCGCTATGCCGCGGCGGCCGGCTTCGATGCCGGGCGGGTGCTGCTCGCCGGCAAGAACGACTCGGCCTCGCTGCGCTGCCTGATTCTCACCATGCCGATCGCGAACGGCCAGGGCCGCGCCAGCCCGCTGATCGTCGACACCAGCGAGAGCCAGCTGACCGGCCAAGGCCGCCTGTCCTTCCCCGGCGAGACGCTCGACCTGCGCTTCACCGGCGCCCCCAAGCGCCACAGCCTGTTGCGTGTCCCCGGCGCGGTGTTCGTGCGCGGCACGCTCAGCGATCCGGCGCTGGTGATCCCGCCCGAGATCCGTTCGGCCGGCAACATCTTCAAGGCGCTCGGCCGCGCCATCACCGGCCGCCAGGGCCCGCAGGCGAGCGATGCGAACTGCGCCGCACTCGCCGCCCGCGCGCTGCGCTAACGCTCGATCAGGCGGTGAGCGCCGCGAGCTTGGTGACGGTGTTCCAGTTGCGCGCCGTCGCCAGGCGCGGAAACTTGAGCTTCGCCATCGTCGCCGGCAGCGTCGATCGACCAACGCCGGCGGCGTAATCGACATACAGCTCGCGGCCTGCCGCCTGCAGGCGCTCGGGGCCGGCGACCGGCACCGCCGCCACCAGCGCCGCTGGCACCGGGTCGCGATGAAACGTCACCAGCAGATGGTTGGGGCGCTCCGCCGCCGCATCGGGATAAGGATTGTTCGCGATCACCGCGGAAAGCTCGGCATGGCGCCGCAGCAACCAGTCGGTATCGAGGCCCAGCCGCGCCCGCGCCGCGGCGGCGAGGCGAGTCTCCAGCGCTGCGGCATCAACCTCGTCGGCGTCGAACACCACATTGCCCGAGGCGAGCAATGTCGCGACGCCGTCATGACCCTCGGCACGCATGAAGGCGGCTAGATCGGCCATCGCCAGCTTGCGGTTGCCGCCGACGTTGACGCCGCGCAGCAACGCCGCCCATCTCACCGGCCTTCGTCGCGCAGCGGCCGGGCAAGCAGCGCGCCGATCACCCCCGCCACCGGCTCGCCCGCGAGCAGCCGGCACACTGCGGTCGTCACCGGCATGTCGACCTCCACTTCGCGCGCCGCCTCGGCGAGCACCGGCGCGGTGAAGGCGCCTTCCGCGACGGTGCGGCGATCGGCGAGCAGGTCGCTCGCGGCACCGCCCTTGCCGAGGCCGACGCCGAGCGAGAAGTTGCGCGAACTCGTCGACGAGCAGGTCAGCACCAGATCGCCGAGGCCCGACAGCCCGGCGAGCGTCTCCGCCCGTGCGCCGCGCGCCAGCCCGAACCGGGTCATTTCGGCAAAGCCGCGCGCGATCAATGCCGCGCGGGCATTCTGGCCGAGCCCCGCGCCCTCGACCACGCCGCACGCGATCGCCAGCACGTTCTTCACCGCGCCACCGATTTCGGCACCGATCACGTCGCTCGACGCATAGGGGCGGAAATGCGGCGCCGCGAGCCTGTCGGTCAGTGCCTGGCGCAGGCCGTCGTCCGTCGCCGCCAGCGTTACTGCGGTCGGCAGCCCGGCGGCCACCTCATGCGCGAAGGTGGGGCCGGAGAGCACCGCCACCGGCGCCTGGGGGTGAACCTGGCGCGCGACCTCACCCACCAGCATCCGCGTGCCCGCCTCGATGCCCTTGGCGCACAGCACCAGCGGCGTCGTCCCCGGTTCGATCGCGCTCAGCACCGCGCGGACATGCTGTGCCGGCGCCACCACCAGGATCGCCTCGCTGGTCGCGAGATCGCCCAACGTCGCGGTGGCGCAAATCGTCGGCGCGAGCGGCGTGCCGGCGAGGAACAGCGCGTTCTCGTGACGCTCGTTGATCCCCGACACCACCTCGGGTTCGCGCGCCCACAGCAGCACCTCGTCGCCGCGGTGCGCCGCTACCTGCGCCAGCGCGGTGCCCCAGGCGCCGCCGCCGATCACGCCGATCTTCATGCCTTCATCCTCATGCTTTCACCCCTGCCCCGCGCACCGGCTCGGCGGCGGGGTCGAGCGGCCAGCGCGGCCGCGCCGCGACGTCGAGCGGGTCGGTGAGCCCAGCCGCGAATCGCTCGGCGCCGGCCCAGGCGATCATCGCCGCATTGTCGGTGCACAACCACAGGGGCGGCGCGACGAAGCGCAGGCCATGCGCCTGCGCCAGTTGCTCGAGCGCGCCGCGCACCGCCTGATTGGCCGCGACGCCGCCCGCGACCACCAAGGCGGTCGCCTCCACGCCCGCCAGCGCCTTGGCGGTGCGATCGATCAGGCAATCGACCACCGCAAGCTGAAACGAGGCCGCGATATCCTCTGGCGCATGATGCTCCGCGGCGCGCGCCACCGCGCTCTTCAGCCCGGCGAACGAGAAATGCGGCTCGGCCGAGCCCTTGAGCGGCCGCGGCAGCGGCACGTTGGCGGTGCCGAGCGCCGCCGCGCGCTCCACTGCCGGCCCGCCGGGAAAGCCGAGGCCGAGCAGCTTGGCAGTCTTGTCGAACGCCTCGCCGGCGGCGTCGTCGATCGTGGTCGCCAGCCGCCGGTAGCGGGCGACGCCCTCCACCAGCAGCAACTGGCAATGGCCGCCCGATACGAGCAGCAGCAGATAGGGGAAGTCGAGGCTCGGATCCGACAACCGCGGGCTCAGCGCGTGGCCCTCGAGGTGATTGACCGCGACCAGCGGCTTGCCCGCGGCATGCGCCAGCGCCTTGCCGGTGACGAGGCCCACCATCACCCCGCCGATCAGCCCCGGCCCCGCCGTCGCCGCGACCGCGTCCACCTGATCCAGCCGCAACCCGGCATCCGCGAGCGCGGCCGCGACCAGTGGCTCGAGCGCCTCGACATGCGCGCGCGCCGCGATCTCGGGCACCACGCCGCCGAACGGCCGATGCTCCGCTTCCTGGCCGGCGAGCCGATGGGCAAGCACCTGGCGATCGCCGGTGACGAGCGCGGCGGCAGTCTCGTCGCAGGAGGATTCGAGTCCGAGGATGATCATCGCGCCGCTGTACCGGCACGCGCCGCGCTTGTCGAAGCCTGCGGGTTGCGCCATGGCGCGGCGATGATCCGGTTCAGGCTCGGCACGCGGGGCTCGCCGCTGGCGCTCACTCAGGCGAACATGGTCCGCACCGCCTTGTGCGCCGCGCATGGCTGGGCCGAGGACGAGGTCGCGCTGGTCGTGATCCGCACCACCGGCGATCGCGTCCAGGATCGCGCGCTCGCCGAGATCGGCGGCAAGGCCTTGTGGACCAAGGAGCTCGATCGCGCGCTGCTCGACGGCGAGATCGACGCGGCCGTTCATTCGATGAAGGACGTCGAGACGATCCGGCCGCGGGCGATCCAGATCGCCGCGATGCTGCCGCGCGCCGACGTCCGCGACCGGCTGATCGGCGCGGACTCGATTGCGGCGCTGCGCCCGGGCGCGGTGGTCGGCACCAGCTCGCCGCGGCGGCGCGCGCAATTGCTGCGGCTGCGCCCCGATCTCCAGGTGATCGTGTTCCGCGGCAACGTCGACACCCGCCTCGCCAAGCTCGCCGCTGGCGACGCCGACGCCACGCTACTCGCCGCCGCCGGGCTCGATCGACTCGGGCGCGACGGCATCGGCGTCGCGATTCCGACCGACGTCATGCTTCCCGCTCCCGCCCAGGGCGCGGTCGGCATCGAGGTCCGCGCCGCCGATGACACCGCCGCGGTGATCGTCGGCGCGATCGACGATCCCGCCACCAGCCGCTGCGTCCATGCCGAGCGCGCCTTGCTGGGCGGGCTCGGCGCCGATTGCCACTCGCCGGTCGCCGCGCTTGCCGCGCTGGCGGGCGAGACGCTGACGCTGCGCGCCGAGCTGATCGCCGAGGACGGCCAATGCCATGTCGCCGATCAGGCCGAGGGCATCGACGGCTGCCTGGTCGGTGCCACGCTCGCCGCCGCCTTGCTCGCCGCCGCGCCCGAGCCGGTGCGGCGCTTGTTCCAGCCATAGGCGCGCGGCGATGATCCGCGGATGGCTGGTGGCGCGGCCCGAGCCCGGCAACGGCCGCACCGCGGCGCGCCTGCGCGAGCGCGCCGGCGTCGGGCGCGACGTGGTGCAACTGCCGCTGTTCGCGGTCGTCCCCGTCGCCTGGCAGGCCCTAGCCCCCGACGCGTTCGATGCGCTGCTGCTCACCAGCGCCAACGCCGTCCACCACGGTGGCGACGCGCTTGCCGCGTTGCACGCGCTGCCGGTGGTCGCGGTCGGCGAGGCCACCGCCGCCGCCGCCGTAGCCGCAGGCTTCACCGTTGCTGTTACCGGCGAGGCCGATGCCATCGCCGCGATCGCGCGCGCGCGGCGCCACGGCCTCACCCGCCTGCTCTGGCTCGCCGGGCGCCACCATGACCCCGGCACGGCGGCGGCTGTCGCCGATCGCCGGGTCGTCTATGCCAGCGAGCCGCTGCAAATCGCACCGGCGCCCCTCGCCGCGGCGATCGACCGGCTGGTGCTGCTTCACTCGGCCCGTGCCGCGCGCCGCTTCGCCGCGCTGGTCGACGACGCCGGCCTCGATCGCCGGCGCATCGGTCTCGTCGCGCTCAGCCCGGCGGTGCGTGCCGCCGCCGGAACCGGCTGGCGGATCGCGGCAAGCAGCGCCATGCCCAGCGATCAGGCGCTGGTCGCCGCCGCGCTCGCGCTCGCCGATCAACCGGCGATTGACCATGCGTCGGGCGCCGGGGATAAGAGGCCATGACAGAATTTGTGCCGATCTCTGCGACACGCACGCGCGGACCGCGGACCGGCGTGATCATCGCGTTGGTCGCGCTCGCCTTTATCGCCGGCCTCGCGCTGATGGGGGTGATGATGAAGCGGCTGCCCTGGCTCGGCGGCACGCCCGGCACCGCCCATGTCTCCGCCGCCAGCGCCGCCGCGGATCGCGACAAGGCGGCCGCCGGCTATTCGCCTGCCCAGCCGCTCAACGCCAACGGCGAGGCGCCCGTCACCGATACCGCGACACTGGTGACGCGCGAGGCGGCGCTCGCCGCGCAGCTCGCCGCGCTGGAGGCCCGCACCGCCACGGTAACCGCGACCGCCACCGTTGCCGGTAACCAGGCGACCCGCGCCGAAGGCATGCTCGTCGCCTTCGCCGCACGCCGCGCGCTCGATCGCGGCCTCGGCCTCGGCTATCTCGAGGAGCAGCTGCGCACCCGCTTCGGCACCAGCCAGCCGCGCGCGGTGACCACCGTGATCCAGGCGGCGCGCCAGCCGGTGACGCTGGAGGATCTGCGGCAGGGGCTCGATGCGATCGCGCCCGATCTCAACACCATCAGCAGCGATGGCTGGTTTACCGCAATCCGTCGCCAGCTCGGCAACCTCGTGGTGTTGCGCAAGGCCGGCACTCCCTCGACGCTCCCCGCCGATCGCATGGCGCGCGCCAAGCGGCTGCTCGAGGGCGGCCAGGTCGAGGCCGCCCGCGCCGAGATCGCCCGCCTGCCCGGCGCCCGCGACGCCGGCAACTGGATGGAAGCCGCTAACCGCTACGTGACCGCGCGCACCGCGCTCGACCAGATCGAGAATGCCGCGATCCTCGGCCAGGGCAATCAACCCGCCCCGCCCCCTGTCGCCACACCGGCGGACTCCGGCATCACCACCGACAGCGGCAGCGACGAGACTCCGGGCATCGCCCCTGGCGTCTAGGGCAGCACTCCTGTGCGTCGTCATGCCGGAATGGTGTCGGCATGACCTGACCCAGGCGTCTGAAAGCGGTGGACAGCGAAACGGCCGCTTTGGCGCGTATCATCGCGTGACAAGCGTACATTAAACGGGGACACATCAGTGTTGTATCGGCGGCTCATGCCGTTTTCCGCCGCTTGGTTGATCGATGCAGGACTTGTAGTGCCTACATCAACCTAGCGCCTGATTTCCTAGCTAGCGCTTTACTGTCACGGTCGTACGCTGCCCCGGTAGGGGTCAGCCGATGAAGAACAAGGCGTCAGCATTAACCTGCGTAAGCGTGGGCATCACGATCGCAGTTTCGGCGATCAGCGCTCATGCGCAGTTCGTCCCGCCCGCTGGATACGGTGACGATGGATCACGACCAAGTGTCGCGGTGCCCTCAGACCCCGGTGCACCACCACTAACCCGCATTCCTGATACGGTGGTGTCGAGCCTGATCCACGTCGATCCGACCTACAGGCGCGGCTCGGCTGTGGGCCATGCCAAGATTGTTGGCGCATTTGCGATAGCTGAAACGAGCAAAGTCCAGGTCGTTGCGGCGTGGTCTTCCGGTTTTCTGCCCGTTACCCTCTCCTTGAGCGATGGCCGCTGCTACTCGCTCCAAGCCGATTATAAGGGAGGCACGCTGTCTAATGGCCGGCTGCGCACCGTGGGATGTGAGGAGCAGCGGACGTCCGATGAACCGATGCCTCCGGCGCCACCTTCAAATCACGCGTTACGACTGATCGGGACCGCTTGGGGCTATGGGGCTTGGGTCGATGACCGTACAAAGACCACCATCGTTACCGCGCCTGGAGCAACGACGTTCCAACCGCTTTTTACGGCCCAAATGACGTCCAGCGCCATAATGGCGATGAACGGCCCCGACTGGCCGGGCGGCAATGTGACCTTGGTTGGCAAGATCAAAGGCCGGCTGACGTTCGTGACGTTAGAAACCGGCTACTGACATCGCTGCGAAGTTTCTGGTTTTGCAGTAGCATGATCGCTGGCCAGGTCGTGCAGTCCGACCCTCAGATCCATTGGGGAGAAGATATGATGCGCCTGCCTGCCCGCTTGTTGCCCGTCCTCCTGCTCGGTGCAGCCCCACCGCCACTGGCAACGGTTCCGATAGGCGCGTTCCGAACCTGGGGAATACATCCGGGAGCGCCCTTGTCGTTCGTCGCAGGTGGCCTGACGGTGAAGGTCGAAGCCACGCCCTGTGCCGTGCCGGCAAAGAACGAGGGGTGCAGGTTCGACGGCATAAGCAATCAAGCGATCGTGTCGGTCAGCCGGCCGGGATTGCCACCGTTCCGCATGACGAGCGATAGCCAAGCCTCGTTCGTGCGAGTGGCCGTCGTACGCCTTGCACCTGGGCGGGGACATGCGGGATTGGTGGTGGACAATCAGTGGGGCGGATCCGGCGGTTTCACCGCTGTTACGGTGATCGAGCCATCGGTCGGCAGCTTCCATGCGGTGCCCCTACAGTATCGCGGCAGCGCCGAGTTGATTGGCGAGGCAAGCGTGTTCCCCCACAGTCTATCCAGAGATAGCCAACCCGGCTTTGTGCTCGAGGCGCCCGGGTTTGATTATTCGGGCGAGTGCAACGCCTGTACGCGCGGCGTACCGCTGGTGTTGACCGTCCGCGACGGGCGCAGTGTCGACGTCTCGGACGATCCTGCTGTGCGGCCGCTGTTCGCGCGCGACCTGCCCGCGCATCGCCGCATTTGCGTGTCCGATGTTAGGGAGCGCAATGGCAGCTGCGCCGCCTTCGTTGCCGACGCCGCCCGGCTGGGGCAAGCGCCGTCAGCCTGGCACGTGATGCTATCCCACTATCGGCATGAGCCGGCAGGCTACCCAGCCGCGCTGCGATCATTCCTGGTGACCTATGGTTACATAACGCCAGCCGACGCCCATGCCTTGCCGCTGGCTTAAGTGGGCGTGAGAAGACCAACCCCTCGCTAGGCCGACACCCGCTCGATCAGCGCCATCGCGCCCTGCGGTGCCCTCACCTTGGCGCCGTTGATGAAGAACACGAAGGTGTCGCGTGCCTGCTTCACCGGCGCGGTGTCATCGACATAAGGCAGCCCCTCGGGCCGTCCCCCCGCTGCCCAGGTTTGCGCCGCCGCGGCCCAGCGGTCGAGCGCAGCGGGTGCATAGCCGGCCGGATGCGCCTCCTCCGCCGCTTCCAGCCGCGCGTAGACGAAGTCGCCGGTGACGTCGGCGATCGCGGGATAATCCGCCGAATCGGCATAGACGATCGCCACCCCCGCCGCGCGCGCCATCGCGACGAACGCCGGCGCCGCGAAGCTCTCGTGGCGCACCTGCACCGCATGGCGCAGCGTCACGCCCGCATGGCTTTTGGGCAGCAGCGCCAGGAACGCTGCCATGTCGTCGGCATCGAACTTCTTGGTCGCCATGAACTGCCACAGGATCGGGCCCAATTTGTCGCCGAGCTCGACGATCCCCTGGCCGACAAACCGCTCGACCGATTCGCCCGCCTCGGCGAGCACCTTGCGGTTGGTGCAATAGCGCGATGCTTTCAGCGCGAACACGAAGCCATCCGGCACCGCGCCTGCCCAAGTGGCGAAGCTCGCCGGCTTGAAGCTCGAATAATAGGTGCCGTTGATCTCGATCGCGGTGACCTTGCCGGCGGCATACTCCAGCTCGCGCTTCTGCGGCCATTTCTCGGGATAGAAGGTCCCGCGCCACGGCTCGTAGGTCCAGCCGCCGATTCCGATTCGAATGGTCATGGGTATGGCTATAGCCAAGCCGGTGACCTCGCGTCACGCTCGGCCAGTGCAGATGCTGCTGGTGGATGGCCGCGCGGCAACGCGGCTGGAGCGGGCGAAGGGATTCGAACCCTCGACCCCAACCTTGGCAAGGTTGTGCTCTACCCCTGAGCTACGCCCGCTCTGGCGCCTAATGCCCGGCTGCCGAAGCGGCCACCGGGCGGGGTGAGGCGCGCTATTAGCCCGGAGGTTTCGGGACGGCAAGCCTTTGCGTGCAAGAATTTAGCTTGGCGACTCAACCATAAGAACATTACAAGAACATTCGTGAGCGACTCGACCGCCCTGATTGCCCGGCTACGTGGCCTTGCCGCTGCCGGAAGCCCTGCGCAAGCCGACCCGCGGGCAGCGGATGCGTGGCTTGGCGAGGGCCTGGCCCGGGCGCAACTCCATGAAATCTATGCGCTCGAAGCCGATGACGGGCCGAGCGGGATCGGCTTTGGCATCGCCCTCGCGCTGGCCGCACGCGCAGTGCCGCTGCTGTGGCTCCGCACCGAGGGGTGCGAGCGCGCAATCGGCCGGCCGCATGCCGGCGGCCTCGCCGATCTCGGCCTGCCTGCCGATTCACTGGTGCTCGCGGTGGTGGCGGACGAGGCCGCGCTGCTCCGCGCCGCCGCCGATGCCGCGCGCTTCCCGGGGCTTGGCACCTTGCTGATCGAAAGCGCCGGCGCAGCGCGCGGACTCGATCTCACCGCCACCCGCCGGCTGATGCTCGCCGCCGAAGCCTCGGGGGTCACCGTGCTCAGCGTCCGCGTCGGCGCCCAGCCCAGCCCGAGCGCAGCGGCAACCCGCTGGGGCGTCGCGGCGGTGCCGTCAACCGCGCTCGACGCCAATGCGCCGGGCTTCCCCGCCTTCGACATCGAATGCTTGCGCCGTCGCGGGGGCCCCGCGGGGACGCGATGGCGCGTGGAATGGGATCGTGATGCCAAGAGTTTCCGTGGAACGCCGCTATCTGGCGCTGGTCTTTCCCTGGCTGCCGATCGAGCGGCTGCGCGCCACCAGGCCGCACCTGTTCGTCGGGCGGGATGAGGCGCCGGTCGCCTTTACCGAGACGGTCGGCAACGCCGTCCGGCTGACCGCACTCGGTCTCGCCGCGGCGCAGGCCGGGCTGCAGCCGGGGCTGACCCTCGCCGATGCCCGCGCCCGCGTCCCCGAGCTCGAGGTCTTCCCCCATGATCCCCATGCCGATCTCGACTGGCTCGAGCGGCTCGCCGACGGCTGCGCGCGCTACACCCCGATCGTCGCGCTCGAGCCGCCCGATACGCTGATCCTCGATATCGCCGGCTGCACCCACGCCTTTGACGGCGAGCGCCCGCTGGCCGCCGATGTCGAGGGGCGAATGGCACGGCGTGGCCTGCTCGTCCGCCATGCGTTTGGCGACACCCCCGCGATCGCCCGCGCCCTGGCGCGCTTCGCCGGCGCGCCCGCGCCCGACGAGAAGCGCGCGGTGCGCCGCCTGCCGGTGGCGGCGCTCGATCTCGGCGAGGACGAGACCATCGCGCTCACCCGCGCCGGGCTCAAGACGGTCGGCGAGGTGATGGCGCGGCCGCTCGCCAGCATCGCCGCGCGGTTCGGCGAGGACGCCGTGACCGCGATCCGCCAACTCGCCGGCGAGGCCGCCGCGCCGGTGCGGGCACGCCAGCGCGTCGCCCCGGTGGTGGTGGAGCGCCGCTTTGCTGAACCGGTCGCGCGCACCGATTATGTGCTCGACGTCATCGCCGAGCTGATCGCCGAGGCCGCCACCACGCTTGAACAGCGCCACCAAGGCGGCCGCCGCTGGGAAGCGCGGCTGTTCCGCGCCGACGGCCACGTCCAGAGCCTGCGCGTCGAGACCGGCCAGCCGACCCGCGACGCGGCACTGCTCGGCCGGCTGCTGCGCGAGCGGATCGACAGCCTCGCCGACCCGCTCGATCCCGGCTTCGGCTATGATCTGGTGCGGCTCGACGTGATGCTCGCCGAGCGGCTCGATGCCGCGCAGCTGAAGCTGGAGGGCGGCGCCGCGCAGCAGGAACGAGAGGGCATGACCCAATTGGTCGACCAGCTCGCGACCCGACTCGGCCGCGGCCGGGTGCGCCGGTTCGCAGCGCGCGACAGCCACATCCCCGAACAGGCCGAGCTGATGCTTCCCGCCACCGCGCCGC
The DNA here is from genome assembly GCF_059416225.1 of Sphingomonas sp. GW821-FHT09E03. Taxonomy (NCBI): domain Bacteria; kingdom Pseudomonadati; phylum Pseudomonadota; class Alphaproteobacteria; order Sphingomonadales; family Sphingomonadaceae; genus Sphingomonas; species Sphingomonas sp. GW821-FHT09E03. Next base: position 121,763 of record NZ_JBWKOS010000002.1, read on the forward strand.
CGCCCGCCCAAGCCGCCGCCTGGCGCGCGACCGAGGAGGGCGAGCCGCCGCAGCGCCCGATCTACCTGTTCGATCCGCCGCAGCCGATCGAATCGATCGCCGCCGAGGTGCCGGACGGGCCGCCCCACCGCTTCCGCTGGCGCCGCCGCGTCCACGAGGTCGCGCGCGCCGAAGGCCCTGAGCGGATCGCCGGCGAATGGTGGCGCCGCCACGATGCCGCGATCCCGACCCGCGATTACTATCGCATCGAGGACCAGCGCGGACGCCGCTTCTGGATCTTCCGCCACGGGCTGTATGTCGAGACCGAGCGCCCGCGCTGGTACCTCCACGGGCTGTTCGCGTGACGGCGGTGCCAGCCTCGGCCGAACCGGTTCCCGCGCCCCGCTTCGCCGAGCTGGTCGCCGCGACCAATTATTCCTTTCTCCACGGCGCCAGCCACCCGCTCGACATGGTCAGCCGCGCGATCGAGCTCGGGCTCGCCGGGATCGGCATCGCCGACCGCAACACAGTCGCCGGCGTGGTCCGCGCGCATGACGCGCTCAACCGCGCCAAGATCGGCCTGGTCGGCGCGCAGCTGCCGCCGATCGACTTCAAGCTCGCGGTCGGTGCCCGGCTGGTGTTCGCCGACGGCACGCCGGATATCGTCGCCTATCCCACCACCCGCCACGGCTGGGGCCGGCTCACCCGGCTGCTCACGCTCGGCAACCGCCGTGCCATCAAGGGCGGCTGCATCCTCGGCCTCGGCGATCTCCAGCGCCATGCCGACGACCTGCTGCTGATCGCGCTGCCCGACAGCAGCGCCCGCCCCGCCGAGCCGGCGCCCGAGGCGATGCTGCCGCCGGCGCGTGCCGATGCCGGCCTCGCCGCCACTCTGCCGCTGCTCGCCGCCCGCGCGCCGGGGCGGGTGTGGCTCGGCGTCACCATGCCGCGCGCCGGCCGCGACCAGCGCCGGCTGATCCGCCTCGCCCGCCTCGCCGATGCCGCCGGGGTGCCGCTGCTCGCCACCACCGATGCCCATTATGCCCATGCCGACCAGCGCGCGCTCCACGACATCGTCACCTGTATCCGCGAGGGCGTCACCATCCAGCGCGCCGGCCGCCGCCTCGCCGCCAATGCCGAGCGCCACCTCGAGCCGCCCGACGAGATGGCGCGGCTGTTCGCCGGCTGGCCTCAGGCGCTCGCGGCCAGCCTCGACCTGCTCGACCGGATCGATTTCACCCTCGACCAGCTCCGCTACGAATATCCGCACGAGCCGGTGCCCGAGGGCTGGGACGCGCAAGGCTGGCTCCAGGAGCTGGTCCACCGGGCCGCGTTCAAGAGATACGGCGGTGTCATTCCCGCCAAGATCACCGCGCTGCTCGACGAGGAATTCAGGCTGATCGAGGACCGCCGTTACGCCCATTATTTCCTCACCGTGCACGACATCGTCCACTTCGCCCGCTCGGTGGAGCCGCCGATCCTGTGCCAGGGGCGCGGCTCGGCGGCCAATTCGGTGGTCTGCTATCTGCTCGGCATCACCTCGGTAGATCCGCTCAAATACGATCTCCTCTTCTCGCGCTTCGTGTCCGCCGAGCGTGACGAGCCGCCCGACATCGACGTCGATTTCGAGCACGAGCGGCGCGAGGAGGTGATGCAGTATATCTACCGGCGCTATGGCCGCCACCGCGCCGCGATCGCGGCGACAGTGATCCATTACCGCCCGCGCAGCACGGTGCGCGAGGTCGGCAAGGCCTTGGGCCTCACCGAGGATCTCACCCAGCGGCTGACCAGCACCGTCTGGGGCAGCTTCGCCGGCAAGTTCGAGGAGGAACGGCTCAAGGAAACCGGCTTCGACCCCGATAATCCCGAGATCCTCCGGCTGCGCGACATGGTCGATCAATTGCTCCAGTTCCCCCGCCACCTGTCGCAGCATGTCGGCGGCTATGTCCTCACCCAGGGGCGGCTCGACGAAATGGTGCCGATCCACAATGGCGCGATGAAGGACCGCACCTTTATCGAATGGGACAAGGACGACATCGACTGCCTGGGGCTGATGAAGGTCGATATCCTCGCGCTCGGCATGCTCACCTGCATCCGCAAGGCATTCGACCTGATGGAGCGCCACGGCCTCGGCCGTCACGAGCTCGACACGCTGGCGGTTGACGAGAATCCGATCGTCTATGACATGCTGTGCAAGGGCGACAGCATCGGCGTGTTCCAGGTGGAAAGCCGCGCCCAGATCAACATGCTGCCGCGCCTGAAGCCCAGGAAGCTCTACGATCTCGTCGTCCAGGTCGCAATCGTCCGCCCCGGGCCGATCGAGGGCGACATGGTCCACCCGTACCTGCGTCGGCGTTCGGGCAAGGAGGTGGTGGAATACCCCTCGCCCCATCCCAACCACGGCCCCGCCGACGAATTGAAGCAGTTGCTCGGCGAAACCTTTGGCGTGCCGCTGTTCCAGGAACAGGCGATGAAGCTCGCCATGGTCGCCGCCAAGTTCACGCCCGAGGAGGCCAACCAGCTGCGCAAGGCGATGGCGACGTTCCGCAACGTCGGCGGCATGACCAATTTCTACGAGAAACTGGTCGGCGGCATGGTCGCGCGTGGCTATCAGCGAGATTTCGCCGAGCGCTGCTACAAGCAGATCGAGGGCTTCGGCAGCTATGGCTTTCCCGAAAGCCATGCCCTGTCGTTCGCGCGGCTGGTCTATGTCTCGTCGTGGATCAAATGCTTCCACCCCGCAATCTTCTGCGCGGCGATCCTCAATTCGCAGCCGATGGGCTTCTACGCGCCGGCGCAACTGGTGCGCGACGCCGCCGAGCACGGCGTCGAGATCCGCGACATCGACGTCAACGCGAGCGCCTGGGACCATGGGATCGAATCGGCCGAGCCCTCGGGCGCCCACCCCCACGCCGTCCGCCTCGGCCTGCGCCAGATCGACGGTTTCCACGAAGCCTGGGCGATCAAGCTGACCGAAGCCCGCACCAGTCCCTACATTTCGATCGAGGACCTCGCCCGCCGCGCCGGCCTGCCCACCCGCGCGCTCAACCTGCTCGCCGATGCCGATGCGTTCCGCTCACTTGCGCAAGGCCGCCGCGAGGCGCTGTGGGAAGTGCGCCGCACCCCGCCCGCGCAGCTGCCGCTGTTCGCCGCCGCCGACGCCCCCGAGCTTGGCCAGGAGCCAGACGCTGCGCTGCCGGCGATGCCCTTGTCCGAACAGGTCGCCACCGATTACCAGACCACGCGCCTGTCGCTCAAAGGCCATCCGATGGCGTTCCTGCGCCCGGTGTTCGCCGCCGAGGGCGTGCTGTCGAGCGCCCAGGCGAGCGCGGCCAAGGACGGCCGCCGCGCCAAGGTGGCCGGCGTGGTGCTGGTCCGCCAGCGCCCCGGCAAGGGCAATGCCATCTTTGTCACCATCGAGGACGAGACCGGGGTAACCAACGCCTTGCTGTGGGCGCGCGACTTCGAAGCCAATCGCCGCGCGGTGATGGCGGCGCGGCTGCTGGTGATGGAGGGGGTGATCCAGCGCAGCGAGGAAGGCGTCGTCCATCTGATGACCGTGCGCGTCCAGGATCGCACCGACGAGCTCGGCCGCCTCTCGTCCGATCACTCCGCCGATCACCCGGCCGATCCGCCCGCCGCGCCCGCCGAGGCGGTGATCCGCCCCAAGCCGATCGTCGCCCAGGACGCCCGCTCAATCCGCCCCCAGCACCCCCGCCCGCAGCACCCGCGCGACGTCCGCATCATGCCGCCCTCGCGCGACTTCCACTGATCCTGCCGCCGCGCACGCAACGACGGGCTTGGCGCGGCGCCCATTCCGCCCCACATGGGCCCCACAAGCAAAGGAGCACCACTTGGCCACGCTAGGCATGTCCCCCGCCGAGAAGGAAGCCGTCGAGGCCTTCCGTCGCGACGTCGTCGAACCGTCGATGACGAGCCTGGTGATCATCGATTTCTGGGCCGAATGGTGCGGGCCGTGCAAGGCGCTCGGGCCGACGCTGGAAAAGGTCGCGGCGGCCTATGCCGACAAGGGCGTGATCCTCGCCAAGATCGATACCGACAAGAACCAGTTCATCGCCGCGCAATTCCAGATCAAGTCGATCCCGACCGTCTATGCGATGTTCCAGGGCCAGCTCGTCGCCGATCTCACCAGCGCGCGCACCGAATCGCAGCTGCGCGTCACGCTCGACCAGCTGCTCAAGCAGCTGCCGATCCAGTCGGAGGCTGCGAGCGTCGAGGCCGAGCTCGAGCCGCTGATCGCAATGGCCGAGGACGTGCTCGCCCAGGGCGATGCGGAGCGCGCGCTATCCATCTACGACCAGCTCGCCGAGATGGCGCCCGAGCATCCCGCGGTGCTTGCCGGCCGCATCCGCGCGCTGGTTGCCGCCGGGCTCAACGACGAGGCGCAGGCCGCGATCGACGCGCTGCCCGCCGATCTCAAGGACGCCGGCATCGATCGCGCCAAGGCGACGCTGGCGCTTGCCCAGTCCGCCCAGCCGGTGGAGGATTTCAGCGCACTCGCCGCCGAGGTGACCAACAACCCTGACGACCACGAGCGCCGCTTCGCGCTCGCCAATGCGCAGATGGCCGCCGGCGACCGTGATGGCGCCGCCGACAATCTGCTCTACATCGTCGCCGCCGACCGCGCCTGGAACGAGGGCGCCGCCCGCGCCCAGCTGCTCAAGCTGTTCGAAGCCGTCGGGCTCGAGGACCCCTGGGTCTCAGCGCAGCGCCGGCGCCTCTCCGCGATCCTGTTCGGATGACCCAAGACGCGCGCCAGACCACGCGGCTCTCGGTGTTTCCGCTGCCCGGCGCGCTGCTTTTTCCGGGCATGCACCTGCCGCTGCACATCTTCGAGCCACGCTATCGGTCGATGGTGTCGGACGCGATGGCGCGCGATCGGCGGATCGGCATGATCCAGCCGCGCCTGCAGGGTGCCCCGGCCGAGCCGGGCGCGAACGGCACGGCTGGCGACGACCGGCCCGAGCTCTACGACATCGGCTGCGTCGGCCGGATCGCCGAGGTCGAGGCGCTGGAGGACGGCCGATTCAACCTAGTGCTCGAAGGCGTCGCGCTGTTCCGCATCGTCCGCGAGCTCGACGTCACCACCGCCTTCCGCCAGGTCGAGGCCGAGCTGCTGCCGGTACTGGATGACGAGACGCTGTCGCTCGGCCACCGCTCGTCGCTCGAACTCGAATCGCGCCGCTATGCGGAGGCGCAGGGCTATACGGTCGACTGGGATGCGGTGGAGCGGCTCGACGACGAGAGCCTGGTCAACGGCATCGCCCAGATCGCGCCGTTCGACGCCGCCGCCAAGCAGGCGCTGCTCGAGGCCCCCGATATCGAGACGCGCGCCGAGCTGATCATCCAGCTGATGCAATTCTTCGGTCGCCACGACGGCGAGGACAAGGTGACGCTGCAATGAGCGCGCCGGCGCCCAAGTCACGCAAAGGCCGCCGCCATGGTGCGGCGATGATGGCCTGGTTGTTCTTCGCCAATCTGTTCGAGCCCAAGAAGGCCGCCGCGATCGAGCAGATCGACACCCAGAATCGGGTCGGCAGCGACGCGTGGCGCACCGCCCGCGCGGCCACCGCCCCGGCGTCGCCCAAGGACCATTGATCATGCCGACCCTCGACCCCTGGCTGCTCGAGCGCTTGGTCTGCCCGGTGACGCGCCAGCCGCTGCGCTATGACGAGGCCGCGGCGGAACTGGTCTCCGACGCGGCGGGTCTTGCCTATCCGATCCGCGACGGCGTGCCGGTGATGCTGCCCGACGAAGCGCGGCGGCTCTAGCCACCTTCCGTTACCTCAGCTGTCGCCGGGATGACGGTTCAACGCCACCAGACGCGGCGCTAGATCATCAATCCCTGCAGCAGCTTCGGCAGCGTCCCGCTCTCGCCGCGCGCCTCGGCCATGAACCGGTTCTTGAGCGGCGGCAGCTTGTCCACCGCCGAGATGCCGAACCGCCGCACCGCGCTCGCGGTCTTGCCGGGGATGCCGAACAACCGGGTCAGCGTGTCGGTCGCCGCCGCGACGGTGAAGGTGTCGAGCCCGCGCCAGCGCTGGTAGCGCGCGAGCAGCGCCGGATCGCCGAGATCGAGCCCGAGCCTTTTGCCCTCGACCAGCACCTCGGCAAGCGTCGCGACGTCGCGGAAGCCGAGGTTGAGCCCCTGGCCTGCGATCGGGTGGATACCGTGCGCGGCGTCACCGATCAGCGCCAGCCGCTGCGCGGTGATCCGCGCCGCATGGTGGAAGCCCAAGGGATAGCTCGCCCGCGGGCTGGCCGCCGACAGCGTACCGAGGAACCCGCCCATCCGCTTCTCCGCCTCGGCGAGGAAGGCGCGATCGCCGAGCTTGAGCATCGCCGCGCCATCCCTGGCGTGCACCGACCAGACGATCGCCGAGCGGTGACCGATCTCATCGTCGGGCAGCGGCAGCAGCGCGAACGGCCCGCTCGGGTAGAAGATCTCGAACGCGATATTCTCGTGGCTGCGCTCATGGTGAAAGGCGCCGACGATCGCGGCGTGATCATAGCTCCACCGCGCCACGGTGATCCCTGCCGCCTCGCGGGTCGGCGAATGGCGGCCCTCAGCGGCGATCAGCAGCGGCGCCTTGATCACCGCACCCGAATCGAGCGTCGCGGTAACCGCGAACTCGCCGCGGTCCACGACGGTGGCGCGGGTCTGCATCCTCAGATCGACATGCGCCGCCGCGCTTGCGCGCTCGAACAGCACCGTGCGTAGCCGCTTGTTCTCGTACATCGTGCCGAGCGCGCCATCGCCGGCATCGGGCACGAAATCGAGCTTGCCCGGCTCCAGCCCGTCGCTCACCCGGATGTGGCGGATCGCGCAGCCATGGCCGGCAAGGTCGCCGCCCACCCCGATCGCGTCGAGCATCCGCCCGCTCGCGCTCGCCACCGCCGACGCCCGGCCGTCGAACCCGGGCGCGAGCGTCACCGCCGGATCGGCGGGATCGACCACGATGCTCGACAGGCCGTGCGCGTCCAGGGCGAGGGCCAGCGTGGCGCCGACCAGGCCACCGCCGAGGATGATGACGTCTGTATCCATGCCGCCCCTCTACGCCCGCAGCGCGGGCGTGCAAACCACCACGCTTGGTCTCGATCACTACTTCTCGTCATCCTGAACTCGTTTCAGGATCCAAGACCCAACGCTCATCGACTGCCCACGGGCAGTCCGGGCCATGGATGCTGAAACAAGTTCAGCATGACGAACAAGGAGAAGTGCGTCTGGGCGGGGTCGGATCCTTCCCCTCAGCTTGACGCCGGCCACGCCAAGCCCGATGATTCCCCGGCATATTCGGACATTGAAGGATCAGGCGATGGCGAGCCGGGCACAGGCGGGCCAGACTAACGGGCTGTGGCGCGAGACCGTGAAGGCCGGCGCGGTGCGCAGCGGCGCGCTGATCGCCGCGCTCGCGATCTTCCTCGTCACCGCGTTGATCGTGCTCGCGCTCGCCAGCTATCACGCCAGCGATCCCGCGCTCAACACCGCCTCGGGCGGCGCGGTGCAGAATCTCGCCGGCCCGCCGGGCGCCTGGCTCGCCGATATCGCGCTCACCCTGCTCGGCCCGGTGGTCGCGCTGCTGCTCCCGGTCGGTCCGATCGTGGCAATGCGGCTGTGGCGGGGCCAGCCTGCCGGCCGCTGGATCAAGATGCTGCGCAACGCCTTGCTCGGCCTCGCGCTGATCGCGACCGCGCTCGCCTTCGTCTCGGCTTCCTCGGTGCTGGCGCTGCCGGCCGGCTGGGGCGGTGTGGTCGGCCTCGGCCTCGCCCGGCTGGTCGGCTGGGCGCTGGCATTCATCGGCAACCCGGGCGTGGCGTTGTGGACGCAGCGCGGGCTCGGCGTCGTCGCCGGAGTCGCCGGCATCATCATCTGGGCGAAAAGCCTCGAGATTGATCTCGGCGAGCGCCAATGGGGCCTGCGCCGCCGTGCCGCCTTTGCCGACGCCGGTGTCGCCGACAGGGGCGGGTTCGATGCCGATTATGACGTGCACGACCTCGACGATGAGGACGACGAGGATGACGAGCCGCTGACGCTCGCCGGCCGCGCGATCCAGCCGCGCGCGCTCGCCGCGCCCGATCCGCGCCCGGCACCGGTGATCGCCGATCGCGGCGTTGCGCCGTCGGCCGCGCGGCCCAAGCCGCACCAGCAGCAGCTCGATCTCGGCCACACCTACAAGCTGCCGCCGCTCGACCTGCTGGTGCCCTCGCCGCCGCAGCCCAAGGGCACGATCGACAAGGCGGCGCTCGAGCGCAACGCCCGCCTGCTCGAGAATGTGCTCGACGATTTCAAGGTCCAGGGCGCGATCACCGAAGTCCGCCCCGGCCCGGTGGTGACGATGTACGAGCTCGAGCCCGCCCCGGGGATCAAGGCGACCCGGGTGATCGCGCTCGCCGACGACATCGCCCGCAACATGTCCGCCATCTCGGCGCGCGTCGCGGTGATCCCCGGCCGCAACGTCATCGGCATCGAGCTGCCCAACGCCAAGCGCGAGACGGTGTCGCTGCACGAACTGGTCGGCAGCCAGACCTTCGAGGATCAGGCAGCACAGCTGCCGATCATCCTCGGCAAGAACATCGCCGGCGATCCGGTGATCGCCGATCTCGCGCCGATGCCGCACCTGCTCGTCGCCGGCACCACCGGCTCGGGCAAGTCGGTCGGCCTCAACGCGATGATCCTGTCGCTGCTATACCGGCTGACGCCGGACCAGTGCCGGATGATCATGATCGATCCCAAGATGCTCGAGCTGAGCATGTACGACGACATCCCCCACCTGCTCTCGCCGGTCGTCACCGATCCCGCCAAGGCGGTGCGCGCGCTCAAATGGGCGGTGGAGACGATGGAGGATCGCTATCGGCAGATGTCGTCGGTCGGTGTGCGCAGCCTCGCCGGGTTCAACGACAAGGTCCGCGCCGCCAAGGCCAAGGGTCAGCAGCTCGGCCGCCGCGTTCAGACCGGCTATCACCCGGAAAGCGGCGCGCCGCTCTACGAGGAGGAAAAGCTCGACTACGAACCGCTGCCGCAGATCGTGGTGATCGTCGACGAGCTCGCCGATCTGATGATGACCGCGGGCAAGGAGGTCGAATTCCTGATCCAGCGCCTCGCCCAGAAGGCGCGCGCCGCCGGCATCCACCTGATCATGGCGACGCAGCGCCCGTCGGTCGACGTCATCACCGGCGTGATCAAGGCCAACCTGCCGACGCGCATCTCCTTCCACGTCACCAGCAAGATCGATTCGCGCACCATCCTCGGCGAGCAGGGTGCCGAGCAGCTCCTGGGCCGCGGCGACATGCTCTACATGCCAGGGGGCAAGGGCATCGTCCGCGTCCATGGCCCCTTCATGTCCGATGACGAGGTGCGCGCCGTTGCCGATCACTGGCGCTCGCAGGGCCGACCCGACTACATTTCCTCGGTCACCGAGGAGCCCGCCGAGAGCTTCGCGCTCGACGGCGCGCCGACCGGCGAGGATTCGGCCGAGGACCAGCAATATCGCGCCGCGATCCAGCTGGTGTGCGAATCGCAGAAGGCCTCGACCAGCTGGCTCCAGCGCCAGCTGCGCATCGGCTACAATTCGGCGGCGCGGCTGATCGAGAAGATGGAGAAGGACGGCATCGTCAGCCGCCCCGACCATGTCGGCCGCCGCGAGGTGCTGCGCGATACCGAGGGCCACGCGATCTGATTTCGCACGCGCCGTTCCACACGTCGTCATCCTGAACTCGTTTCAGGATCCATGGCCCGACGCTGCCCGCAAGCCTGGCGGTCGTGCAGGCCTTGGATGCTGAACCAAGTTCAGCATGACGAAGGCGGGCCCGGCGGTTCCCCCCCCCCCGTTCGTTGCCACTGACGTCGCCAAACCTGCCCGCCGCAAGCCTCTCCTTCGCCATATCGCAGCCGAAATGAACTCTCCCGCCGCCGGGGCGTTCTGGCAGCTCTAATCCGAGGAGTAGCGTTATGAAGAAGTCGCTGATCGCCGCACTGGCGCTGACCGTGCTCGCCACCCCCGTCGTCTCGACGCCCGCGATGGCGCAGCGCCACGACGACGGCCGCTGGCAGGGCGACCGTGGTGACAATTGGGATCCGTCGAGCAGCTATCGTCAGGGCGGCAACCATCGCGCCCGCAACCTCGGCCGCAACGACCGCATCTACAAGGGCCGTGACGGCCGCGCCTATTGCCGCCGCAGCGACGGCACCACCGGTCTGGTGATCGGCGCCGTCGGCGGTGGCCTGCTTGCCAATCTGGTCGGCGGCGGCACGCTCGGCACGCTCGCGGGTGCCGGCGGCGGCGCGCTGCTCGGCCGCTCGGTCGATCGCGGCAACGTGAAGTGCCGCTGATCCGGCCCTGAGTCGCTGAACGCCGGCATGCCGGCGACAGGCGTCCGCAACGCGTCGACGGGATCCCTCGTCGGCGCGTTTGCCGTTGTGGCGGCCATTCCCTCGTCACCGCAGACCCGGTCGGGGGTGACGAAGGATTGCGCGACCGCCGCAGCCACTGACTTCGGCGCCGCCAACCCCTAAACTGGCCGGCCCCCTTACCCGGAGAGCCCCTTGGAATCCGTCACGATCGTCCTCATCCTGCTGTTGGCGGTCGTCGTCAGCGGCTCGCTGTCGCGATTGCTGCCGGTCTCGATTCCCACTCCGCTGGTGCAGATCGCCTTTGGCGGCGTGATCGGCCTCTCCACCAACTATCGCGTCGATCTCGAGCCCGAGCTGTTCCTGTTCCTGTTCCTGCCGCCATTGCTGTTCCTCGATGGCTGGCGGATCCCCAAGGACGAGCTGTTCCGCGACATCTCCACCGTGGTCGAGCTCGCGCTGGGCCTTGTGCTGATGACGGTGATCGGCATGGGATTGTTCATTCACTGGATGATTCCCGCGATGCCGCTCGCGGTCGCCTTCGCGCTTGCCGCGGTGGTATCGCCGACCGATCCGATCGCGGTCTCCGCGATCGCCGCGCGGGTGCCGATCCCCAAGCGGATGATGCACATCCTCGAGGGCGAATCGCTGCTCAACGACGCCTCGGGGCTGGTCTGCCTGCGCTTCGCGATCGCGGCCGCGCTCACCGGCAGCTTCTCCCCCACCGGCGCCGCGGCGAGCTTCCTGTGGGTTGCCGGCGGCGGCCTCGCGATCGGCACCGCGGTGACGCTGGTCGTTACCCGCGCCAAGGCCTGGATCTCACGGCGATTGGGCGAGGAAACCGGCTCGCAGATCCTGATCAGCCTGCTGATCCCGTTCGGCTGCTATCTGCTCGCCGAGCATCTCCACGCCTCGGGCATCCTCGCCGCGGTCGCCGCCGGCGTGACGATGAGCTTCGCCGAGGTCGCCCGCCAGGCGCTGCCGGTCACCCGGATGCGCCGCAACTCGGTGTGGGACACGATCCAATATGCGCTGAACGGCATCATCTTCGTGCTCCTCGGCGAGCAATTGCCGCTGATCCTCACCGGCGCTGCGCAGACGGTGCGGACCACCGGCCACCAGTCGCCGTGGTGGCTCGGCGCCTATGTGATCGCGATCGCCGCCGGTCTCGCCCTGCTCCGCTTCGCCTGGGTGTGGGTCTCCTTCCGCCTCACCCTGCTGCGTCGCGGCGAAGATCGGCGAGTGCCGAACTGGCGGCTGTTCGCGGCGATGTCGGTCGCCGGTGTCCGCGGTGCGCTCACCCTTGCGGGCGTGCTTACCCTGCCGCTCGCGCTCGCCGACGGCACCCCCTTTCCGGCACGCGATCTCGCCATCTTCCTCGCTGCCGGGGTGATCATCGTCTCGCTGGTCGCCGCCAGCCTGGTGCTGCCGCTGCTGCTCAAGGGCCTGACGATGCCACCCGAGCCCTCGCGCCAGGCCGAGGAGAATGAGGCTCGCGTCGCCGCCGCCGAGGCCGCGATCCGCGCGATCGAGGAGGCGCAGCATGCGATGGCCGAGGGCCGCAACGATGCCGATCTCTACACCGCCGCCGGCAACCGGATCATGGACCTCTATCGCGACCGCATCGAGAGCCGCAGCCAGCAGGGCGAGGCTGCCGCCGAGGCGCGCCGCGAGGACAAGATCGAGCGCGAGCTGCGCCTCGCGGGTCTCCGCGCCGAGCGCAACGCGGTGTTCGCGCTCGCGCGCACCCGCGCGGTCGGCAGCGAGATCGCCGCCAAGCTGGTCCGCGAGCTCGATTTCGCCGAGGTCCGCTTCAGAAGCTGACCCGCCGGCGTCAATTCACTATCCGTTCAAGCCCGGTCGGCCATCGCGCCGGTCAAGGAGAAGACGATGCTGCCCCGTATTGCCCCCCTCGCTCTTGCCGTGCTCGCGCCGGTGCTGGCCACCGTCCCGCTCGCGGCACCCGCCGTCGCCCAGGCGACCGGTGATCTCGCCGCGGTCCAGCGCCACCTCCAATCGCTGACGACGATGACCGCCGAGTTCAGCCAGACCGATCGCAACGGCAAGGTGCTCACCGGCACCTTCACCCTCAAGAAGCCCGGCAAGCTGCGCTTCCAATATGAAAAGGGCGTGCCGATCCTGATCGTCGCCGAAGGCGGCGCGCTGACCTTTATCGATTATTCGGTGCGCCAGGTGCAGCGCTGGCCGATCAAGAACTCGCCGCTCGGCGTGCTGCTCGATCCCGACCGCGACATCGGCCGCTATGCCAAGGTGATCCCCACCGGCAACGATCGCGTGGTTTCGGTCGAGGCCAACGATCCAAAGCATCCCGAATATGGCCGCATCACCCTCGTCTTCGCGCGCGACCCCGCCGCGCCGGCCGGGCTGATGCTGCAGGGCTGGGTCGCGCTCGACAGCCAGAACAACCGCACCACCATCCGCCTCTCCGGCCAGAAGTTCGGCGTGCCGGTAAGCGACAACACGTTCCGCTGGAACGACCCGCGGAGAAGCGGCGGGCGAAACTGAACGGTTTTTCATCTGCCCATTCATCCGGGCGACAGGTTGCGAGGCCTAGTGAAGGCCTCGCGGATGTGGGGCGTTCGGGATTTTTCCCCCTGTTGCTCGAGCGTGTTCCTCGCTTCCGCCTGCGTGACGAACGCTAGTCCGGCCCTCGCTCCATGCCCCCGGAGCGGGGGCCATTCTTTTGGCCCCTGCCGCGCTGGGGCGGGCCCGCACCCGCTTCCTTGTTCGCGCCTCGCTGCACCGCTACATGGCGCGCGTGAAGATCGCCTCCTGGAACATCAACTCCGTCCGCTTCCGCCTCGCCATCGTCGAGCAGTTCCTGCGCGAGGCCGAGCCCGACGTGCTCTGCCTCCAGGAAACCAAGGTGATCGACGCGGACTTCCCGTTCGACGGCTTTCGTGCGCTCGGCTACGAGCATATCGTCATCCATGGCCAGCGCATGCACCACGGCGTCGCCATCCTCAGCCGGGTGCCGATCGTTGAGGACGACCGGTTCGACTGGCAGGCCAACCGCGAGGCGCGTCACGTCGGCATCCGCCTGCCGGGCGGCGTCCGCCTCGAGAATGTCTACGTACCCGCCGGCGGCGACGAGCCCGATCGCGAGATCAACCCCAAGTTCGGCCAGAAGCTCGACTTCCTCGAGCGGATGACCGCCTGGTCGCAGTCGCTCGCCGGCCCGACCATCATCACCGGCGACTTCAACGTCGCGCCGTTGCCGAGCGACGTGTGGAGCCACAAGGCGCTGCTCAAGGTGGTCAGCCACACGCCGATCGAGGTCGAGGCGCTGGATCGTTTGCAGGCGTCGAACGACTGGGTCGATCTCGGCCGTCATTTCTACCCTGCCCCGGCGCGGCTCCACACCTGGTGGAGCTATCGCTCGGCCGACTGGACCAAGAATGACCGTGGCCGCCGGCTCGATCACATGTGGGCGACCGCCGATGTCGCCGCGCAGGCGACCGCCCACACCGTATTCGAATCATGCCGCAGCTGGCTCAAGCCGTCGGACCACGTGCCGATCATGACAGAGTTCGCCTTTTGACCGCCCGGCCCCGTGCCGCCGCGCGCGCGATCGATGCGCTGCGCCGCGGCTGGCCGGTCGCGATCGACGGGCTGACCCTGCTCGCGGTCGAGACCGCCGATGCCGCGCGGCTCGCCGCATTCGATCCCGCCGCCACCGCGGGGGTGCTGATCTCCGCCGGCCGTGCCGCGACGCTCAAGCTCGCCAACCAGCTCGACGCCGCGGTGCCCGACGCGCCGGTGCTGATCGAGCGCGCGCCATGGATCGATTTCGCCGCCGCCACCGCGCTCGCCGACCCCCAGCTCGATCTCGCCACGCCGCTCAAGGGTCCGTTCCGCACCGTTCCTGCGAACGACCCGGCCGCCGCCGCCGCGGCGCTGCGCCTCGCGCGCATCGCTGGGCTGCTCCCCGCCTTCTTCGTCGGCGGCAGCGACGCCGAGGACCATATCACGGGCGCCGACATCGACGCGCATGAAGACGCCACCCGCCTTGCCATCGCCACCCGTGCGCGGCTGCCGGTCGACGGCGCCGAGGATGCCGAGATCGTCGCCTTCCGCTCGCCCGAGAGCGCCGACGAGCATGTCGCACTGCTGATCGGCCAGCCCAACGGCCAGCCGCCGCTGGTGCGGCTGCACAGCGAATGCCTCACCGGCGACGTGCTCGGCAGCCTCAAATGCGATTGCGGCCCGCAGCTCCATGCCGCGATCCACGCCATCCAGCAAAGCGGCTGGGGGATCCTGCTCTACCTGCGCCAGGAGGGCCGCGGCATCGGCCTGGTCAACAAGCTGCGTGCCTATGCGCTGCAGGATCAGGGCTTCGACACGGTGGACGCCAACACCCGGCTGGGGTTTGCGGTCGACGCGCGCGATTTCGGCGTCGCCGGGCGGATGCTCGAGCTGCTCGGCCAGCACACCATCCGCCTGCTCACCAACAACCCCGCCAAGGTCGCCGCGCTCGCGGGCGCCGGCGTCACGGTGGTCGAGCGCGTGGCGCACGTCCTGCCCGCCAACCCGCACAACGAGCGCTATCTTGCCACCAAGCGCGATCGGACCGGCCATCAGCTCTGATGCGCCCGGCACGCCCTTGGGCACCGCGCTCAACGCGGCGCTGCCCACCGGTACGCCCTCGAGCATCATTGTCGTGTTCGGCGCCGCGGTCCGCGCCGGCGGGGTGCCGAGCCCCGCGCTCGCGCGCCGGATCGGCTATGCGCTCGCCACCGCCGAGGCGCATCCCGACGCCACCCTGTTCCTCTCCGGGGCGGTCGGCCGCCACGGCCCGTCCGAAGCCGCGGTGATGGCGGCTTTGCTCGCCCCGCAGCTCGGCGCCGATCGCCTTCACCTCGACGAGGACAGCGTCGATACCCTGCAATCGGTCCGCGCCGCCGCGCGCTTCATGCGCGCGCGCGGCCTGCGCCGCTGCTGGAGCTGCACCGACGGCTATCACCAGCCGCGCGTGCGCATGCTGTTCGCGCTCTACGGGATCCGCGCCCGCGCCATCCCCTTCACCATCCGTGGCACCCGCCGCGCGGTGGCGCGGATGCACGCGCGCGAGGCGCTGGCGCTGCCTTATGATCTCGTCGCCGGCGGCAGCGCCGCGCTGCGCGACCGCTGGCGCCGCCGCTCAGGCGAGTAGCCGCGCCACCTCGGCGAAGTCGTGCGCGACCGCGTCGACCCCAATCGCAAGCAACCGCTGGTCATGGCCGATCGCGCAATGCGTCCCCGCGCACAGGCCGATCACATAGCCGCCCGATGCCACCGCGCCGGTCGCGCCGACCGGCGAATCCTCAAGGATCGCGCAGCGCTCGATGGCCACGCCCAATTGTGCCGCGCCATAGAGGTACAGGTCAGGCGCCGGCTTGCCGCGCGTGACATGCTCGCGCCCGCTGTAGAGATGCTCGCCGAACACGTCGGCAAGGCCGATATGCGCCAGATGCCGCCGGATCCACCTGGTCGGGCTCGACGACACCACCGCCTTGGGCAGGTCCGCGGGCAGCGAGCGGACGAAAGCGACCGCCCCGGCGACCTCGTCGATCCCCTCCGCCATCGCCCGCTCGTCCTCGGCGCGCCGCGCCGCGTGGAAGCTGTCGGGGATCGGCGTGCCGAGCCAGCGCTCCACCGCGGCAAGGAAATCATGCCCTGCCAGCCCCATGAAGTTCGCCATCGATTCGGCCGGCGTGGTCGGGCGCCCGGCGGCGGTCAGCCACTCGGCGATCTGGCGATTGCCGGCATATTCGCTCTCGATCAGCACCCCGTCGAAGTCGAACAGCAATGCGTCGAATGTCATGCCGTCGCTCCTTCGCGCGCGCCGAACAGCGCGCTGCCGACGCGGACATGGGTCGCCCCCAGCGTCACCGCCGTTTCGTAATCCGCGCTCATCCCCATGCTGAGCTGGTCGAGTCCCTGGTCGCGCGCGAGCTTGACGAGCAAGGCAAAATAGGGCGCCGGTTCGACATCGGCAGGCGGCAGGCACATCAGCCCGGCGACCGGCAGCCCGGCGTCACGCGCCTGCGCCAGCAGCCCCGGCAGGTCGGCAATCGCACAACCGCCCTTCTGCGGCTCGTCGCCGATGTTGACCTGGATGAAGCAGGCCGGTCGCCGGCCGGTCTTCGCCATCGCGGCGCCCAGCGCGGTCACCAGCGACGGACGGTCGACCGCGTGGATCGCGTCGAACAGCGCCACCGCCTCCTCGGCCTTGTTCGATTGCAGCTGGCCGATCAGGTGCAGCGACACGTCGGCGAAGCGCGCCTGCAGCGCCGGCCATTTCGTCGCCGCCTCCTGGACACGATTTTCCCCGAACACGCGGTGCCCCGCCTCGAGCAGCGGCGCGATCGCGTCGGCGGGGTGGGTCTTCGAGACGGCGATCAGCGTCACCGCCTCGGGCTTGCGCCCGGCAAGGGCGGCGGCGCGCGCGATCCGGGCCGCGACGTCGGCGAGTGGTGTTCCCTGGGTCATGCGCGCCGCTATAGCGTCGCGGTGGCTGATCGGAACCCTTGGCTGATGACCGACGAGCGGATGGGCGAGCGCTTATGGATCGCGTTGCGCCGGCTGCCGCCGGGCAGCGGCGTGGTGGTCCGCCACCGCAGCCTGCCCGCGGCCGAGCGCCGGGCGCTGCTGCGGCGCATCCGCCGGATCGCCCAGGCTCGCCGGCTGACGGTGAGTGCGGTCGGGCTGTGGGGCGCGCAACACGGCGGCCGCACTCCCTTCACCGCCGCCGCGCACGACCGCCGCGAGGCGATCGCCGCCGCCCGTGCCGGCGCCCGCTATCTATTCGTCTCACCGATTTACCCGACCCGCTCGCACCCCGACGCCCCCGCGCTCGGCCCAGGCAAGGCCGCTACGGTCGCCCGCGGCCTCGGCGTCGAAATTATTGCACTCGGCGGCATGGACGCCCGCCGCTGGCGCCGGCTGCGTCATCTCGGCTTCACCGGCTGGGCGGGGGTCGACGCGCTGACGCCGTGAGAGGATGTGCCGACATCCCCTAGATCTCGTCATCCTGAACTCTTTTCAGGATCCATGATCCGCACGAACGGCAGGCCCGGGGGGCATGTCGGCCATGGATGCTGAAACAAGTTCAGCATGACGGCAGGACATGGAAATGTGGATCATCATCCGGCGGCTCGAGCCACCGCGCCCACTCAGAAGCGGAACGCCGTCCCGAGATATACCGACTGGCTGTCGCGGCGATCATCATCCAGCCGTGCGATCCGCTCGCGATCCGAGCGATAGCGCACGCCCGCGGTCACGTTGAGGTTGCGCGTCAGCGAATAGGAGCTGGACATGTCAACCGAATAGCTCGGCGTATCCTCGACCAGCCGGTTGGCGCCCGTCAGCGGACGATCGGTGGTCGCGGCGAGGCGGCTGCTGGCGCGGCCGGCGCGATAGGTGACCGCGACATCGGCCGACTCGCGGCTGCCCGGCTGCGGGCCGAGATCAAGGCGGTTGACGTTGCCCGACACCGCGAACCGCTTCCAGCCCACCGACACGCCAAGGTTGTAGGCGATCGGCGCGATGCCGACGGTCGGCGCCTGGGTCGGCGCGGCGCGGACGTTGTCGGCCGAGGCCAGCGCGGTGCGGCTCGACCGGGCCCGGACCGCCACCGTCACCGCGCGCTTGTCGCGGCTCGATTCGGCGGGGGTGAAGCGGAAGCCGTCGGCGTCGAGGCCACCCTTGGCGAGCAAGGCGGCGAGCCGGGGATCGGCGGCGGAGGGCGTGAACGACCCGGTGAACCGCGCCGGCGACGCGCTCGGCGCGCGGCGGACGGTGCCCGGCTGCTCGACCCGGCCGAACGCGGGCGCGACGAGGGCAGCGGTAGCGACAAGCGCCCCAGCAACCATCCCGACCATCGCACGCGTAGCGAACACAACCAGTCCCTCTCTCGATTCCGGCAGCAACGCGCCTACCATGGAATCGCCCCGCGCCAACCAGCTACAACATGGGGGGAATGCGGGATTTTGTCCGACTGTGGCAATCTGCACACATATTGGTCTTACCCAAGCGCTGCTTGCGGGCAGTGCGGCGTCACTATAGAGCAACGGCAGCTTTCTCTCGCAGGACCACACGCCCATGATCCGCCCGTTGCGCACCGCCCTCATGGTCGCCGCCATTGCCCTGCCGCTCGCCGCTTGCGGCGGCCGCGATGGCACCGCCAAGACCGATCTCGCCGCCTCCAAGGTCACCACGATCGGCGTCAACGCCTATCTGTGGCGCGCGACGCTTGACACGCTGTCGTTCATGCCGCTGGTCCAGACCGATTCCAACGGCGGCGTGATCGTCACCGATTGGTATATCAACCCGCAGTCGCCAACCGAGCGGATGAAGGTCACCGTGTCGATCCTCGACCAGGATCTGCGCGCCGACGCGGTCCGCGTCGCGGCGCTGCGCCAGGTTAACCAGGGCGGCCAGTGGGTCGCCGCGCCGGTTCAGGCCGCGACCATCCAGAAGCTCGAGGATATCATCCTCACCAAGGCCCGCGATCTGCGCCGCGCCTCGATCGCGGGGTAATCACCACCATGGCATCGCGTTTCAACGCGCTGAAGGCGGACTCGGCCTGGCAGAAGGTCTGGGACGATCGCCAGACCTTTGCCGCCAAGGATCACAGCGGTAAGCCGCAGAGCTACGTGCTCGAGATGTTCCCCTATCCGTCGGGGCGCATCCACATGGGCCACGTCCGCAACTATACGATGGGCGACGTGCTCGCGCGCTTCCGGCGGATGCGCGGCCATGAGGTGCTCCACCCGATGGGGTGGGACGCGTTCGGCATGCCCGCCGAGAATGCGGCGATGGAAAAGGGCGTCCATCCGGGCACCTGGACCCGCGCCAACATTGCGACGATGAAGGCGCAGTTGAAGCGGCTCGGCTTCGCGCTAGACTGGTCGCGCGAGCTCGCGACCTGCGAACCCGATTATTACGGCCACGAACAGGCGCTGTTCCTGCAGATGTTCGCCGCGGGCCTCGTCTATCGCAAGGAATCGTCGGTCAATTGGGACCCGGTCGACATGACCGTGCTCGCCAACGAGCAGGTCATCGACGGCCGCGGCTGGCGTTCGGGCGCGCTGGTCGAGAAGCGCAAGCTCTCCCAGTGGTTCCTCAAGATCACCGACTTCGCCGACGAGCTGCTCGCCGGCCTCGGCAAGCTCGAGCACTGGCCCGACAAGGTCAAGCTGATGCAGGAGAACTGGATCGGCAAGAGCCAGGGGCTGACCTTCGGCTTCGCCACCTCCACCGGCGACACCGTCGAGGTCTTCTCCACCCGGCCCGACACGATCTTCGGCGCGAGCTTCGTCGCCGTCGCTGCCGATCACCCGATCGCACAAAGCCTCAACGGCAACCCCGCGGTTGCCGCGTTCATCGAGCGCTGCAAGCAGGGCGGCACCACCGCCGCCGAGCTCGAGACGCAGGAAAAGCTCGGCTTCGATACCGGCCTCACCGCCACCCATCCGTTTGACGCAACCTGTCGGTTGCCGATCTACATCGCCAATTTCGTGCTGATGGACTATGGCACCGGTGCCGTCATGGGCGTCCCCGCGCACGACCAGCGCGATCTCGATTTCGCACGCAAATACGATCTGCAGGTCCATCGCGTCGTCGCCGACGGCGATCTCACCGATCCCGTGTTCGCGGGCAACGAGGCCTATTCGGGCGCCGGCGCCTTGGTCAATTCGCAGTTCCTCGACGGCCTCGACATCGAGGATGCCAAGCGCGCGGTGATCGCCCGCGCCGAGGCTGGCGGCTGGGGCAAGGGCTCCACCGTGTTCCGCCTGCGCGACTGGGGCGTCAGCCGCCAGCGCTATTGGGGCACGCCGATCCCGATCATCCACTGTCAGGCGTGCGGCGCGGTGCCGGTGCCCGCCGACCAGCTGCCGGTGGTGCTGCCCGACGACGTCAGCTTCGCCATCCCCGGCAACCCGCTCGATCGCCACCCGACCTGGAAGCACGTCGCCTGCCCGTCGTGCCACGGGGAGGCGGTACGCGAAACCGACACGCTCGATACCTTCGCGGACTCCTCCTGGTATTTCATCCGCTTCGCCAGCCAGCCCAAGGATAAGCCGTTCGATCGCGCCACCGCGGAGAGCTGGCTGCCAGTCGGCCAATATATCGGCGGGGTCGAGCATGCGATCCTTCACCTGCTCTACGCGCGCTTCTGGACCCGCGCCTTAAAGCACATCGGCGCCCTCGACATCGCCGAGCCGTTCACCGGGCTGTTCACCCAGGGCATGGTCACCCACGAGACCTACAAGAGCTGGGACAATCGCTGGCTCAGCCCCGACGACGTCCGCGACGGGCTCGAGATCGCCAGCGGCAAGCCGGTCGCGGTCGGCCGCGTCGAGAAGATGTCCAAGTCCAAGAAGAACACCGTCGATCCCGAACCGATCGTCGACCAATATGGTGCGGACGCAACGCGCTGGTTCATGCTGTCGGATTCGCCGCCTGAACGCGACCTGCCCTGGTCCGAATCGGGCATCGAGGGCGCCTGGCGCTTCGTCCAGCGGCTGTGGCGGCTGTTCGACGGCGACACCGCCGGCGAGGGCCAGGACGCGGCGCTCGATCGCAAGCTCCACCAGACCATCCACGGCATCGGCCTCGACATTGAGGCGCTCGCCTTCAACAAGGCGGTCGCCAAGCTCTACGAGCTGTGCACCGCGATCGAGCGGGCGCAGCCCAGCCAGTCGCGCACCACCGCGATCCGCGATCTCATGCTGCTGGTCGCGCCGATGGTGCCGCACGTCGCCGAGGAGGCCTGGGCCGCCAAGGGCTTCGACGGGCTGATCGCCGACGCCGCCTGGCCCGAGGTCAATCCGGCGCTGCTCGTCGCCGACGAGGCGACCATCGCGGTGCAGGTCAACGGCAAGCTCCGCGACACCTTGGTGCTGCCGGCGGAGACCTCGCGCGAGGCGCTCGAAGCCGCCGCGCTTGCCAGCGACAAGGTCGTCCGTCTGCTCGATGGCAAGCCGCCCAAGAAGGTGATTGTGGTTCCCGGCCGGCTGGTCAACATCGTCGCATGAACCGCCTCGCCACCCTGCTCGCTCCCGCCGCGCTGCTGTTGCTGCTCCCCGGCTGCGGCCTTCACCCGCTCTACGCCGGTGGCGGCAGCGGCCCGGTGGCGAACGCGCTGACCCAGATCGAGGTCGCCCCGATCGAGGGCAAGTCCGGCTGGCTGATGAGCAACGCGCTGCGCGATCGCCTGTCGGCGAGCGGCACCGCGCAATACCGGCTCGACGTGCGCCTCCAGGACGAGATCGCCGGGCTCGGCGTCCGCCGCGACGACAGCGTCACCCGCGAGCGGCGTTCGCTGAAGGCGCGCTACCAGCTGGTCGATCTCACCGACGGCACCGTGCTGCTCGACGCCACCGCCGGCTCCGATGCCGGGATCGACGTCGTCCAGTCAGAATATGCCACCATCGCCGCCGAAAATACGGCGCTGGAGCGGCTGTCGGGCATCGTTGCCGACCAGATCATCGCCCGCCTCGCCACCTACGCCCGTAGCCGCGCCAAGGCGGCCCAGCCGTCGTCAGCAGCGCCGGTCCAGCCATCGCCGGCGGCTCCGGTACAGCCATGAACGCGCAGGGGTGAGGCGATGAAGGCCAATGCGCGCGATATTCGTGCCGCGATGGAGCGTCCCTCCCCCGATTACCGGCTCTACCTCCTCCACGGCCCCGACGCCTCCGCCGCCGCCGAACTCGCCGCCCGCCTCGGCACCGCGATGGGCGCCGACGCAGAGCGGATCGATCTCGACGGCGCTCAGCTCAAGAATGACCCCGCCCGCCTCACCGACGAGGCCGGCTCGCTGTCGCTGTTCGGCGGCGCGCGCTTCATCCGCGTCTCGCCCGCGGGTGAGGAATGCCTCGAGGCCTTCTCCACGCTGCTCGCCGCCAGCCAGGCCGGCAACCCGGTGGTTGCGCTCGCGCCGACGGTGAAATCCACCGCCAAGATCGTCAAGCTCGCGCTCGAGTCGCCGCGGGCGATGGCCTTTGCCTGCTTTGAACCGAGCGCCGCCGATCTCGAGAAGCTCGCGGTCGCCATCGCGCGCGACCACGGCCTGCGCCCGCTCGCCGATACCGCGCAGCGGCTCGCCGCCTCGGCCGCGGGTGACCGCGCGGTGCTGACCCGCGAGATCGAGAAGCTCGCGCTCTATCTCGATGCCGCGCCCGATCGCCCCCAGGATCTCGATCCCGCTGCACTCGACGCGGTCGGCGCCGATCTGGGCGACACCGAACTCGGCCCGTTGATCGACGCGGTGATCGCCGGCCGCACCGCGATGCTCGGGGCCGAACTCGGCCGCTTCGCCGAGGCCGGTACCTCGCCCATCCCCTGGCTGCGTCAGCTCGCCCGTCGGCTGATGTCGCTGGCCGAGATGCGCGCCGATCTCGATCGTGGCGACGCGCTGGACGGCGTGCTCAAGCGCCACCGCGTGTTCTTTCGCGAAGAGGCTGCAACCGGCCAGGCGCTGCGCCGCTGGAGCGCGCCGATGCTCGCCACCGCGCTCGCCCGCGTCCGCCACGCCGAGCGCGCGGTGATGGCCAGCGCCAATGCCGGCACCGTGCTCGCCGATCATGCCATCGCCGAGCTCACCCGCAGCGTCGAACGCCGCGGCTGACGCCATCTCCACCGCCGTCATGCTGAACTTGTTTCAGCATCCATGGCCAAACGGTCCCGCCTGATCCGACGCTCTCAGGTCGCGGATGCTGAACCAGTCCGAATGCCGGCGGAAGTCAACGTCGGCATTACGCTGAACAACAGCCCGGCCGCCCAGCCTCAGATGTTATCCCCGGTCAGTCGCTGGCAGACCATGTCGAGCTGGTCGAGCGTCGAATAGGCCAGCGTCAGCACGCCCGCGCCATTGGCGCCATGGCTCACCCGCACGTTGAGCCCGAGCAGGTCCGACAATTGCGTTTCCAGCGCCGCAATGTCCGGATCGGCAGCGGGTGGCGGATTGCGCGGCCGGCCACCGCTGCGCTCGGGCTTGGCGCCGCGCGCGAGCTTCTCGGTGTCGCGCACCGACAGGCCCTTGCGCACCACCTGGCCCGCCAGCACCTCGACATCACGCGCACCTAGCAGCGCCCGGGCATGGCCCATCGACAGTGAGCCATCGGTCACCAGTGCCTGAACACCGTCGGGAAGTTCTAGCAATCTCAATAGGTTAGCGACATGGCTGCGCGACTTGTGGACGATCTTGGCCAGCGCTTCCTGGGTATGGCCGTAATCACCCGCCAGCCGTTGATAGGCCTGCGCCTCTTCGATCGCGTTGAGGTCCTGGCGCTGAATGTTCTCGATCAGCGCGATCTCAAGCGTCTCGGTATCGTTGAAGTCGCGGACGACCACCGGCACCTCGTGCAGCCGCGCCCGCTGCGCCGCGCGCCAGCGGCGTTCGCCGGCGACGATCTGATAGTCGTGGCCGTGCGGCCGCACCACGATCGGCTGGATCAACCCGCGCGCCGCGATCGAGGCGGCGAGCTCGTCGAGTAAGGCCTCGTCGAAGTGGCGGCGCGGCTGGCCGGGATGCGGCGACAGCGCACTGACCGGCAGCATCCGCACGCCTGGCGGCTTGGCCGCGCCCGGCGCGATCGGCGCCTCGGCGGTCATGTCGCCGAGCAGCGCGCTAAGGCCACGGCCCAGGCCGCCGGGGCGGCCCCCACGCTTGGCGTCGGTCATGCCGCCACCGCGGTCTGCTGCGGCAGGCGCTGGATGAGCTCGCGCGCCAGATCGATATAGGCTTGCGAGCCCGAGCAGCGATAATCGTAGATCAACGCCGGCAGGCCATGGCTCGGCGCTTCGGACAGGCGCACGTTGCGCGGGATCACCGTCTCGAACACCACTTGGCCGAGCACGGCGCGAACATCGGCAGACACCTGGTCGGTCAGCCGGTTGCGACGATCATACATGGTCAGGGCCACGCCGAGGATCGCCAGCCCCGGATTGAACCGCTCGCGGATCCGCTCCACCGTGGTCAGCAGCTGCGACAAGCCCTCGAGCGCAAAGAACTCGCATTGCAGCGGCACCAGCAGTGCATTGGCGGCGACCATCGCGTTGATCGTCAACAATCCCAACGACGGCGGGCAATCGATCAGGATGATGTCCCAGGTGCCCGTCGACCGCGCGATCGCATGATCGAGGCGGTGGGTACGCGCCTCGAACTCGACCAGTTCGATCTCCGCGCCGGACAGGTCCTGCGTCGCCGGCAGTAGATCGAGCCGCGGCACCTTGGTCTGCATCACCGCATCGTCGACCTCGGCCTCGCCGAGCAGCACGTGATAGCTCGATTGCTGGCGCTGGTTGTGGCCGATGCCTAGCCCCGTCGAGGCATTGCCCTGCGGGTCGAGGTCGATCAGCAGGACCCTCTTGCCGGTCGCCGCAAGCGCGGTGCCGAGATTGATCGCGCTGGTGGTCTTGCCAACCCCGCCCTTCTGGTTCGCTACGGCAATGCACGTCATCGCTTCTTCTCCACGACCAGGATCGATGAGGCCGGATCCGTCAGGCTGTGTTCCACGTGAAACATCATGCGGCGGTTGCATCTCAAGCTGTTCAGCTGATCAGGATCCAGCCGGCCCCGCGGCAAGATCCATCGCGTCGTCGGTGTGGCGCAATGCGCGGTCGCTTGCAAAAGCTTTTCGACGGATGCCACCGCCCGTGCCGAGATCATGTCGGCGATCGCGTCGACCTGCTCGATCTTTGCCGCATAGACAGCGACATTGGTGAGCGCGCAGGCATCGGCCGCCCGTTCGAGAAAGTCGGCTCGCCGCCGCCGGGGTTCGACCAGCGCGACCTTGCCGTCAAACAGAAGCGCGACGATCATGCCGGGGAAGCCACCTCCCGTGCCGACATCGATCCAGCTCTTGGCGCCTGTACGGGCCAGCGCGAGCAGCTGCGCTGAATCCAAGGCGTGGCGTTGCCAGATCGTCGCCACCGTCGATGGCGCGATCAGATTCTGATGTTCATTTTCCTGCGCGACCATGGCCAGAAATCGTTCGACCCGCTCCGCGCGTTCGGCGCCATGCTGATCGACGATCCACTGGCGAGCCTCCTGTTCGGTCATGCCGCCGCCTTGCGCTGGGTATAGAGATAGATCGCCGACAGCGCCGCAGGGGTGATGCCGCGCACCCGCGACGCCGCCGCCAGTGATCCCGGCCGCGCGATCGACAGCCGGTCGATCATCTCTGCCGACAGCCCCGGCACCGACGCGAACCGCAGATCCGACGGCAGCGGCACCGCCTCGTCGCGACGCATCTTCGCCACCTCCTCCGCCTGGCGCTCGAGATACGGCGCATAGCGCGCGTCCTCGACCACCTCGTCGATCAGCGCGGCCGGCCAGTCATGCTCGCCCTCGGGCGCAACCTGATCGAAGCCGATGCCGCTGGTCCGCAACCACTCGAAGGCGGTGCGGCGGCTGCCGTCCTGCGTCACCACCCCGCCGCGTGCGGCGATGATGGAGGCGGTCAGCGAATGCTCCAGCCCGGCACGGACGGCCTTCAAGCCGTCGCTTCGACGCTGCTGATGCGCAAGCCGCTTGGCGCCGAGACATCCTGCCGCAGCGGCAATCGGCCCCAGCCGGGTCTCGGCATTGTCGGCGCGCAGCGACAGCCGATATTCGGCGCGCGCGGTGAGCATCCGATAGGGCTCGGTCACCCCCTGGAGCACCAGGTCGTCGATCATCACCCCGATATAGCTCGATGCCCGATCGAGGATCACCGGTGCCAGATCACAGGCATGAGCGGCCGCGTTGAGCCCCGCCACAAGCCCCTGCCCTGCGGCTTCCTCATAACCGGTGGTGCCGTTGAGCTGCCCGGCGCAATACAGCCCTGGCAGCGCCTGCAGCGCCATGGTCGCATCCAGCGCGCGGGGGTCGAGATAGTCATACTCGACCGCATAGCCCGGGACCGCGATCACCGCCCGCTCCAGCCCCTCGATGCTTGCCACCATCGCCTGCTGGACGTCGGTCGGCAGCGAGGTCGACAGGCCGTTGGGATAGATCAGCGGGTCGTTCAGCCCTTCGGGTTCGAGGAAGATCTGGTGACCGTCACGGTCACCGAAGCGATGGACCTTGTCCTCGATCGACGGGCAGTAACGCGGCCCCGGCGCGCCGATCGCGCCGCTGAACAGCGGCGATCGGTCGAGACCGGCGCGGATCACATCATGTGTTGCCTGGGTGGTGCGGGTGATCGCGCAAGCGATGCTCGGCAGAGGCCGGGCGGCGGTGAGCGGCGACATCGTCCAGGGCTCGGGGTCGGATGGCTGCTCGGCGAGCCGTGCCCAGTCGATCGTGCGGCCATCCAGCCGCGGCGGTGTCCCGGTCTTGAGCCGCGCCATCGGCAGCTCGAGCGCCCGAAGTTGGCTGGCCAATTGCGTTGCCGGCCGCTCGCCGATGCGCCCGCCCTCGTCGCGTTCGTCGCCACGGAACAGCTTGGCGCCCAGGAAGGTGCCGGTCGCCAGCACCACGCTCCGCGCCGCGATCCGGCTGCCGTCGCCGAGTACTACGCCTGTTACCCGGCCGCGGTCGATCACCAGCGCTTCCGCCTCACCTTCGCCGATCGTCAGCGTCGGCAGCTCGCCCAGCAGCCGCTGGATCGCCGCGGCATAATGGCGACGATCCGCCTGTACCCGCGGGCCCTGCACCGCCGCCCCCTTGGAGCGGTTGAGCATGCGATAATGGATCGCCGCGGCATCGGCCGCCCGGCCGATCAGCCCGTCGAACGCGTCGACTTCGCGAACGATATGTCCCTTGCCCAGCCCACCGATCGCCGGGTTGCACGACATCGCCCCGATTTTGGCGCGGTCGAAGCTGAGCAGCAGGGTGGTCGCGCCGCGGCGTGCCGCCGCCGCGGCGGCTTCGGTGCCGGCATGCCCTCCACCGACGACTATCACGTCATACATGATCGCCGCCTATCGCCTGTGGCCGATGCGGTCAAAATTGTTTCACGTGAAACACCAGCGGAGCATGTTTCACGTGGAACATCATTTGCCGATGCAGAACCGTCCAAACAGCGCATCGAGCATGGTGTCGGTCGCATCCAGCCCAAGGATTGTCCCCAGCGCCACCCGGCTCGCCCGCAGCTGCTCGGCCATGATCAGCGCATCCGCCGCTCCCTCCTGCAACTGCGCGACCGCCACCGCCGCGGCG
Source organism: Sphingomonas sp. GW821-FHT09E03 (assembly GCF_059416225.1). Classification (NCBI taxonomy): domain Bacteria; kingdom Pseudomonadati; phylum Pseudomonadota; class Alphaproteobacteria; order Sphingomonadales; family Sphingomonadaceae; genus Sphingomonas; species Sphingomonas sp. GW821-FHT09E03. The sequence continues at coordinate 149,263 of NZ_JBWKOS010000002.1, forward strand.
GCGCGCTGCCGCTGGTGCAGCACAATCGCATCGACCCGCGGCAGCAACCCCGCCGCCGCTGCCTCGATCAGCTCCCAAAGCCGCTCGACCTCCGCGACGCGGCCTGCCGCCACCGAGATTGCCCGACCCGGCGGCAGCGCCGCGCGACCCGGCTGATCCGCCCGGGCATGGACCCAGACCGCCTCGCGCGGTGGCGCGTCGTCGCCGAGCCACAGCAGCACGTCCGCCGCCGCGATCGCCGCCTCGGCACGCTCCACTCCGATCGCCTCGATGCGATCCTCCGTGTCGGTCAGCCCGGCAGTATCGGTCAGCACATAGGCAAGCCCGCCGCGCGTCACCGCCGCCTCGACCCGGTCGCGCGTCGTCCCCGCGATCGGCGACACGATCGCGACGTCGCGCTGGCTGAGCGCATTGATCAGCGTCGACTTGCCGCTGTTGGGCGGCCCGCCGAGCACCACGCGGATGCCATCGCGCAGCCGCTCGACCGGCGGGTTGTCGAGCACCGCCGCAATTTCTGCCGCCAGCATCGCCATCCCGCGCCTGACCTCGCCAAGCCGATCGCCACCGCCGGTCGCGACATCATCCTCATCGGCAAAGTCGAGCTCGGCCTCGACCGCGGCGCCGAGCATCGCCAGCCGGACCATCCACGCGCGCACCTGCTGGCTGACCACCCCCTCGGCCGCGCTCAGCGCCGCGAGCCGCTGCCGCTCGGTCTCGGCGCCGAGCAGGTCGGCGAGCCCCTCGGCCTCGGCAAGATCGATCCGGCCGTTGATCAGCGCGCGCCGGGTGAACTCGCCCGGGTCAGCGCGCCGCAACCCCGGCAGCGCCGCGAGCGCCCGCTCGACCGCCGCGACCACCGCCTGGCCGCCATGGCAGTGCAGCTCGGCGAGATCCTCGCCGGTGGCGGTGGCTGGCCCGGGAAACACCAGCACCAGCGCGCGATCGAGCAGGCCACCCGCGTGGTCACGCAGCGCCCGCAGCCCCGCGACCCGCGGCGCCGGCACGCTCCCCGCCAGCCGCATCGCCGCGGCGATCGCGCCGGCCCCGCTGATCCGGATCACCGCGATCCCCGCTGGCGGCCGGCCGCTCGATACCGCAAAGATCGTGTCCATCGTCTCATCACTCCCACCGCGGTCGCCGCCGCATAGCCCCACCCATCGCGGCGAGCCACCGCAACGCAAACGGCCCGCCCTCCCCTGGCGGGAGAGCGGGCCGTCATCGGCTCCAGCAAGAGCGGCAGGTCAGCCGAACAGGCTGACGATCCCCAGCGTCTGCCCGGTCCCGTTCCAGCCTTCATAGACCATCTTACCCGCGACGAAGAGGATCACGGCGAGGCCGATATAGGCGATCCAGCGATGGCGATCGATGATCCGGGCGATGAAGTTCGCCGCCACCCCCATCAGCGCCACCGACAGCAGCAGCCCGACCACGAGGATGCCGGGATGCTCGCGCGCTGCGCCGGCGACGGCGAGGACGTTGTCGAGGCTCATCGACACATCGGCGATCGTTACCGCCCAGGCGGCGCCGGCGAGGCTGCGCGCCGCCGTCACCCCGGTATGCTCGTCGCCGGCGATCTCGTCCGATCCCGGGCTGTGCGCGCCGGCGCGGATCTCGCGCCAGAACTTCCAGCTCACCCACAGCAGCAGTAACCCGCCGGCGAAGATCAGCCCGACGATGCCCATCAGCCAGGTGACGATCAGCGCGAAGAAGATCCGCAGCACCAGCGCCGCGCCGATGCCGATCAGGATCACCTTCTTGCGCTGCTCGGCGGGCAGACCCGCCGCCAGCGCGCCGACGACGATCGCATTGTCGCCGGCGAGGACGAGATCGATCATCAGCACCGAGCCGAACGCGGCGAGCGCGGCAGGATCGGTGAGGTTGGAAAAGTCGCTGACGATATGCTGCCAGATTTCGGCGGGCGAGCCCGGCCCGCTAACGGTCGCCGCGGCCGCGGCGAGCATGGTGAGGATGGTCAAAAGCGTTGCTCCCGGCAGTCAGGGGCGACGCCACGCCCCTTCGATGGTCGTTCCATACAACAACGGCGCGAGCAACGCCCACGCCGTCATCACGAGGCCGCTGCCCCGTTCATCATTCGTCACACGGCTGGCGACCCGCGCCGGCCGGTGCCTTACTGGTTCATGGAATCGAAGAAATCCTCGTTGGTCTTCGAGTTCTTCATCTTGTCGAGCAGGAACTCCATCGAATCGATCGTGCCCATCTGCATGAGGATGCGGCGCAGCACCCACATCTTGGAGAGCTTGTCCTTCTCGACCAGCAGCTCCTCCTTGCGGGTGCCGCTCTTGCCGACGTCGAGCGCTGGGAACACGCGCTTGTCGGCGACCTTGCGGTCGAGCACGATTTCCGAGTTACCGGTGCCCTTGAACTCCTCGAAGATCACCTCGTCCATGCGGCTGCCGGTATCGATCAGCGCGGTGGCGATGATCGAGAGCGAGCCGCCTTCCTCGATGTTGCGCGCGGCGCCGAAGAAGCGCTTCGGCCGCTGCAGCGCATTGGCATCGACACCACCGGTCAGCACCTTGCCCGACGACGGCACCACGGTGTTGTAGGCGCGGCCGAGGCGGGTGATCGAATCGAGCAGGATCACCACGTCCTTCTTGTGCTCGACGAGGCGCTTGGCTTTCTCGATCACCATCTCGGCGACCGCGACGTGGCGGGTCGCCGGCTCGTCGAAGGTCGAGGAGACGACCTCGCCCTTCACCGAGCGCTGCATGTCGGTGACTTCCTCGGGCCGCTCGTCGATCAGCAGCACGATCAGGAACACCTCGGGGTGATTGTCGGTGATCGCCTTGGCGATGTTCTGCAGCATCACCGTCTTGCCCACCCGCGGCGGCGCCACGATCAGCGTGCGCTGGCCCTTGCCCTGCGGCGAGATGATGTCGATCACCCGCGCCGACTTGTCCTTCTGGGTCGGGTCGAACGGATCGAGGGTGAGCTTCTGCTCGGGATAGAGCGGGGTGAGATTGTCGAAATTGACCCGGTGGCGCACCGCGTCGGGATCGTCGAAATTGACCGAGACCAGCTTGGTCAGCGCGAAATAGCGCTCGCCATCCTTGGGCCCGCGGATCTCGGCTTCCACCGTGTCGCCGGTGCGCAGGCCGTGCTTGCGGACCTGGTTGGGCGAGACATAGATGTCGTCGGGGCCGGCGAGGTAATTGGCCTCGGGGCTGCGCAGGAAGCCGAAGCCGTCGGTCAGCACCTCGATGGTGCCGAGCCCGAAGATCTGGTCGCCATTCTCGGCCTGGACCTTGAGGATCGCGAACAGCAGGTCCTGCTTGCGGAGCGTGGACGCACTCTCCACCCCCAGTTCTTCGGCCATGCTCACCAGTTCGGCGGGCGTCTTTTTCTTTAAGTCTTTAAGATGCATGGATATTTCCGGATGCGGATAGTCGGGGGAGGGTAAGCTTGGTCGGCGAAGGAACGCAGCGACAATAAGCTGGAGAGGAACGCGGAACGGCAGGACGCCGCTCTACGCGTATTCAGGAGGTAAGTAGCCCGGCCGGCTTCGTCAAGCGGTTACGAGAGGAACCGCTTCCTTCTCCCCTGCGTCATCCTGAACTCGTTTCAGGATCCATGGCCCGTCATCACCGCGCGTCCGCCGGGCGGCGTTCGGCCATGGATGCTGAACCAAGGTCAGCATGACCGCCGGGGGTGGGAGAGGTGTCTACCGCACCCACTCATCAGAACGGCTTCACGAACACCAGCACCACGATCAGCGTCACCATCAGCGCCGGCACCTCGTTGAGCATCCGCAGCTTCCGTCCATCGAGCGTCGGCGCGCCGCGCGCGAGCTTCTTGGCATAGCCCACCGCCCAGCCGTGATAGCCCGACAGCAGCAGCACGAAGAGCAGCTTGGCGTGAAGCCAGCCCTCCTGCCAATGATGGCCGACGGTGGCGAGCGTCAGCCCCAGCACCCAGACCACGATCATTGCCGGGGTGAGGATGATCGAGCGGATCTTGGTCTCGCGCTCCACCCACAGGGTCGCCTCGTCGGCGCGGCCGGCGGCCAGCGCCTCCTGGTGATAAACCAGGTAGCGCGGCAGCATGAACAGCCCCGCCATCCAGAAAATCACGAAGATCACATGCGCCGCGACGATCCACAGATAGGCGCCCGCCAGCCATTCCATCACCATTTGCTCCCTGCTCCGCCCATCGTCTCGCCGCGTACCCGCGCGATCAACGCCTCGACATGCGCGATCGGCGTATCCGGCAAGATGCCATGGCCAAGGTTGAACACGTGCGGCCGCTCGGGGAAGGCGGCGAGGATCCGGTCGATCGCCTCGTCGAGCGCAGCGCCACCGGCGATCAGCGCCAGCGGGTCGAGATTGCCCTGCACCGGCATGCCGGTCGGCAGCATGTCGTTTGCCCACACCGGGTCCACCGTCTCGTCGAGCCCCAGCGCGTCGACCCCGGTCTCGCGCGCATAAGCCGGCAGCTTGCCGCCCGCGCCCTTGGGAAAACCGATGATGCACGCTCCCGGGCAGCGCGCGCGCAGCCCGGCGACGATCGCCGCATTGGGCGCGATCACCCAGCGTTCGAACTGCGCAGGCGAAAGGCTCCCCGCCCAGCTGTCGAACAATTGCACCGCCTGCACGCCCGCCTCGATCTGGCGCGCGAGATACTCGATCGTCAGCTCGACGATCGCGGCGATGATCGCGGCGAACGCGCCGGGGTCGCGATAGGCGTAGCGCCGGGTCTCGCCCTGGTCCTTCGATCCCCTACCCGCGACCATATAGGTGGCGACCGTCCACGGCGATCCGGCAAAGCCCAGGAAGGTGGTCTGTGGGGCCAAATGCGCCGCCACCTGCGCCACGGTCGCATAGACCGGCTCGAGCCGCTCAGGGACGCGCTGAAGGGCTTCCAGGGCATGATCCACCTCGAGCCCGGCCAGCGCCGGCTCCAGCCGCGGCCCCTCGCCCACCCCGAAGCTCAGATCCTGGCCCAACGCCCAGGGTACCATCAGGATGTCGGAGAACAGGATCGCGCCGTCGAAACCGAAGCGGCGGATCGGCTGCAGCGTCACCTCGGCGGCCGCGGCGGGATCGGTGGCAAGCGCGAGGAAGCCGCCCTTCTCTGCCCGGAGCGCGCGATACTCGGGCAGGTAGCGACCGGCCTGCCGCATCAGCCACAGCGGCGGCACCGCCTGGCGCTGGCCCTTCAGCGTCGCGAGCAGCGGCGCCACGGGCACGCCCTGATCGCCCCCTTCTTTGTCAGCGACAAGGGGGGCGACAAGCGGGCCGGCAACGGGTGTGGAGAGACGGTCGGTCAGCGCCCTTCTTCCTATATAAAGAAGATTCAAAAGAGGATGTTGTAGTGATTGGCACGTGGATGCCGGGGTAAAGTCATTCGTCCCGTAATCACCAACAGCTTGACCGGCAAGGAGCGGCGGAACCCCTCCGATTCGGGATTCGCTATCCCCGTTATCCACAGGCTGTGGATGAATGCGCGGGCTGTGCGCGGGATTGTGGATAGAAGGGCAGTTATCAACGCCGTCTCGGTCGCTTGGCGGGGGAGCCGAGTTACGCTAGCCCTTCTCCGCATGTTATCCACAGAACGGTCCAGCCAGGCGGTCGCGGCGCCGGACAGGCGGCGATGATGCGGCTCCATCTGCACTTGCTCTCGGATTCGACCGGTGAGACGTTGGAGAACATCGCCAAGGCCGCGCTCGCCCAATATGACGACGTTGAGACGGTCCGCCATTTCTGGCCGATGGTGCGCACCGAGGCGCATCTCGAGCGCATCCTCCAGGAGATCGCGCAGAACCCCGGGCTGGTGATCTTCACGCTCGTCAACACCGCCAACCGGCGCATCCTCGAGCAGCGCTGCGCCGCGCTCGGCCTGCCCTCGGTCGCCCCGCTCGATACCGTCAACGATGCCTTGTCGGGGCTGCTCGGTCAGCAGGCCAAGGCGCGGCCAGGCCGCCAGCACGTCCTCGACGCTGCCTATTTCGCGCGGGTCGATGCGATCCAATGGACCATCGCCCATGACGACGGCATCGCGTCCGAGGATTGGGAAGAGGCCGATATCGTCCTTGCCGGCGTGTCGCGCTCGTCCAAGACGCCGACCTCCATCTATCTCGCCAACCGCGGCTGGAAGACCGCGAACATCCCGATCGTGGTCGAAAGCCCGCCGCCGCCGGTGCTGTTCACGCTCAAAAAGCCGCTGGTCGTCGGCCTCACCACCAGCGCCGATCGGCTGATCCAGGTCCGCCGCAACCGGCTGCTGTCGCTCAACCAGCAGCCCGACACCCCTTATGTCGAGCAGGAGGCCGTCACCCGTGAGATCGCCTTCGCCCGCCGGATGTTTGCCGACAATGGCTGGCCCGTGATCGATGTCACCCGCCGCTCGATCGAGGAAACCGCCGCGGCGATCACCGCGCTCGCCAACCAGCGCCGCAGCGAGCTCGCCGGCGCATGAGCCGAGTTCGCCAGATATCCCTCTCCCCTATCGTCTGGGCTCTCCGCGATGACCGGGCAACGGTAGTCGCATGATCCTCTCCTTCATCCTCGCCTCGCAAAGCGCCTCGCGCCGCGCCATGCTCACCGCCGCCGGGGTGCCGTTCGACGCGGTCGCCGCCGGCGTCGACGAGGAGGCCGCCAAGCACAGCCTCGCCGGCCTCCGCCCGCGCGATCTCGCCGACGCGCTCGCCGAGCTGAAGGCGCTCAAGGTCTCCGCGCGCGCGCCGCAGGCGCTGGTGCTCGGCAGCGACAGCATCGTCGCCCTCGCCGACGGCACCCTGCTCGACAAGCCCGAGAGCCGCGACCAGGCCGCCGACCATCTCGCGCGGATGAGCGGCACCCGCGTCGAGCTGTGGAGCGCCGCGGTGATCGCCGAGGGCGGCGCCGCGGTCTGGCGCCATGTCGAGGCCGCCAAGCTTCACGTCCGTCCGCTGTCGCCGACCTTCATCCAGACCTATCTCGATGCCGAATGGCCTGCGATCGCGGGTTGCGTCGGCTGTTTCCGCATCGAGGGCCCGGGCGCGCAGCTGTTCACCCGCATCGACGGCAGCCAGTTCACCGTGCTCGGCCTGCCATTGCTCAACGTCCTCGATTATCTCCGTCTTCGCGAAGTGATCCCGTCATGACCACCCTCTCCGCCCGGCCTTATGCCGAGGTGATCGGCGATCCGATCGCCCAGTCCAAGTCGCCGCTGATTCACGGCTTCTGGCTCGACGCGCTCGGCATCGATGCCGAGTATCGCAAGACCCATGTCACCGCCGACGAGCTGCCGGCCTATTTCGCCGCGCGGCGCGACGATCCCGCCTGGCGCGGCTGCAACATCACCGTCCCCCACAAGATCGCCGCGCTCGATTCCGTCGAGGATCGCGGTGACGTCCGCGCCAGCATCGGCGCGATCAACACTGTGATCCGCGCCGAGGATGGCGCGCTGGTCGGCACCAACACCGATGCCGGTGGCTTCTACGCGCCGATCGCCGGGTTCGATTGGGCGGGCAAGCCGGTGACGGTGATCGGCGCCGGCGGCGCCGCGCGCGCGATCCTCTTCGCTTTGTCTCGCCTCGGCGTCGGTCCGGTCACGGTGATGAACCGTAACCCATTGAAAGCGATGGCTTTGTTGTCGGCGTTCGGGCTCAAGGGCCAGGCCCTGCCGCTCACCCCGGTGGTCCCGCCCTCGGCGCTGTTGGTCAATGCCAGCACGCTCGGCATGGTCGGCCAGCCCCCGCTCGACATCGATATGCGCGAACTTAGCGAAGATAGCCTGGTCTACGACATCGTCTACGCGCCCTTGGAGACCCCCCTGCTCGCCGCGGCGCGCGCCCGCGATCTCGAGACGGTGGATGGCCTCGAGATGCTGGTCGGCCAGGCCGCGCTCGCCTTCGAGCTGTTCTTCGGCGCCGAACCCCCGCGCGACCGCGACGACGAGCTGCGCGACCTGCTGGTGGCATGACCCGTCCAGTCGTCCTCGGCCTCACCGGCTCGATCGGCATGGGCAAATCGACGGTGGCGGGGATGATCGCGGCCGAGGGCTTGCCGGTGTTCGACGCCGACGCCGCGGTCCACCGCCTCCAAGGCCCGGGCGGCCGCGTCGTCGCCGCAATCGAGGCGGCCTTCCCCGGCACCACTGGCCCGGCCGGCGTCGATCGCCCTGCCCTCGCCGCCCGGGTGCTCGCCGACGATGCCGCGATGGCGCGGCTCGAGGCCATCGTCCACCCCGCCGTCGCCCAGGCGCGCGCCGCCTTCCTCGCCGCCCATGCCACGGCGGCGCTGGTGGTGTTCGACATCCCGCTCCTGTTCGAGACCGGCGGCGATCGCCTGGTCGACACGGTCGCCGTGGTCTCGGCCGCCGCCGGGGTCCAGCGCGCGCGCGTCCTCGCCCGCCCCGGCATGACCGAGGCCAAGTTTGCCGCCATCCTCGCCCGCCAGCTGCCCGATGCCGACAAGCGCGCCCGCGCCGACTGGGTGGTCGCCACCGACGTCCCGCTCGACGAGACCCGCGATGCGGTACGCCGCCTGATCGCTTGCCTAACCCCGGCGGCAGGCGGATAGAGGCTGGATGCGCGAGATCGTCTTCGACACCGAAACCACCGGCCTCAGCTTCCCCGGCGGCGACCGACTGGTCGAGATCGGCTGCGTCGAGATGGTCAACCGCTGCGAGACCGGCGTCACCTTCCACGCCTATTACCACCCCGAGCGTGGCATGCCGCAGGAGGCGTTCGCGGTGCACGGCCTGTCCGAGGCGTTCCTCGCGGACAAGCCGTTGTTCGCCGATGCCGTCCACGAGCTGATCGAGTTCCTCGGCGATGCGCCGCTGATCGCGCACAATGCCAGCTTCGACTTCGCTTTCCTCAACGGAGAGCTGGCCCGCTGCGGCCGCGATCCGATCTGCATGAAGACCCGCTTCGTCGACACGCTGCAGATCGCCCGCACCCGCCATCCCGGCGCCAAGCACAGCCTCGATGCCTTGTGCTCGCGGTTCGGTGTCGATCGCAGCCATCGCGTGCTCCACGGCGCGCTGCTCGACGCCCAATTACTTGCCCAGGTCTATGTCGAGCTGATGGGCGGCCGCCAGATCGGGCTCGGTCTGGTCAGCGATCGGGTGGTGGCGAACGCCCTTCAGACCAGTCAGCGGGCGCCAAGCCGCGTCCGTCCACCGCGCGTTTTCGCTCCGTCTGCCGCGGAACGGGCAGCGCATGCGGCATTTGTTTCGAAGTTGGAGGATCCACTGTGGGGGGTCGAGGCGTTCGGATAACGCCATCTGGGCGAGGCCAATAGGTGCCGCCCAAAGCCAAGGAGAATGAAATGGATATCCGGATCTCTGGTCATCAGGTCGCACCCGGCGACGCGCTCAAGGATCATGTGAGCGACCGGCTTCAGGGTATCGCCGACAAGTATTTCAGTCGGACCATCTCTGCCGAAGCCACCTTCGGCAAGGGCCCGCATGATGTCGGTTTCAAATGCGATATCGTCGCCCATGTCATGAAGGGCCTGGTGCTCAAGGGGCATCACGAGGCGCAGGACGCGCATCTCGCGTTCGACGGCGCCGCCGACAAGATCGAAAAGCAGCTGCGCCGCTACATGCGCCGCCTCAAGGATCGCAACGCCGATCAGGCGATCGAGATGGCCGAGAGCATCGGCTACGACAATGCCGGCTACACGCTGTTCCAGGAGCAGGTCACCGAGGAGGACGTGGGCGACGCCCCGCTGATCATTGCCGAAACGCGCGTCGACATTCCCGATGCCAGCGTCTCGGATGCGGTGATGATGCTCGATCTGCGCAACACCGCCGCCTTGTTGTTCAAGAATTCGGGGACGGGCACCTACAATATGGTCTATCGCCGCGGCGACGGCACCATCGGCTGGGTGGAGCCGCAACGCATGCCCAGCGCCAGCTGATCCTTCTGCCCGCCGGACTCGCGAGGAGCCCGGCGGGTCTCTCGCGAGTGACGAATGCACGATTTAAGCGATCTGCTGCGACCCGAGGGGGTGCTCAAGGACGTCGCCGCGGCCAACAAAAAGAACCTGTTCCAGCAACTCGCCGCCACCGCGGCCGAGACGCTCGGGGCTGACCCCAAGCTGGTCGCCGAGCGGCTCGCCGCGCGCGAGAAGCTCGGCTCCACCGGCTTCGGCGGCGGCGTCGCCATTCCCCACGCCAAGCTCGATGGCCAGGGCGCGGTTGCAGGCGTGTTCGTCCGCCTCGCCCAGCCGATCGAATTCGACGCGGTGGACGATCTTCCCGTCGATCTCGTGTTCATGCTGCTGTCGCCGACCGCGGCCGGCGCCGATCATCTCAAGGCGCTCGCCCGGGTGTCGCGGCGGATGCGCGATCGGCCGTTCCTCGCCAAGCTGCGCGGGGCAGGCTCGCCCGACGCGCTCTACGCGCTGTTCTCGGCCGATGCGGCGCGCGATGCCGCCTGATTCCGTCGTTGCTGCCGCCGGTGACGGCGCTACAGCGCATTTCCGCGCGCTCGAATCGCTCTATGCCGCCGCTCCGATCAACCGGTTGTTCGAGTCGCGGCTCGAGATCATGTCGGCGGGCATGGCGCGCATCCATTTCCAGCTCGACGAGCGTCATTTCCACGCCGCCGGCGCGGTGCATGGCACCAGCTATTTCAAGATGCTCGATGATGCCGCCTTCTACGCGGCCAACAGCCTGGTCACCGATCGTTTCCTGCTCACCACCGCGTTCAACCTGCTGCTGACGCGGCCGCTCAAGGCCGGCCCGGTGATCGCCGAGGGCCGTTGGATCAGCGGCAAGCGCCGGGTGTTCGTCGCCGATGCGCGGCTGATCGATGCCGAGGGCGAGGAAGCGGCGCGCGGCACCGGCACCTTCATGCGCTCGCAGATCACCCTGTCCGGTTTGCCGGGCTATCGCGCGCCGTGAGCGATCGGCTGCCGAGCGGCATGCTGGTGTCGGCGCTGCTGCGCCGGGTCAACGATGCCGGCGGCCTCGCCGTGGTCAGAGCAACGGGCGATGCCCAGGGCGGCGCGATCCTGATCCTGCTCGACGACCGCTACGGCCCGCCTCGCGCGATCGAACGCGGGTTCGGCCCGGATGGCCGGGTGGTGCTCATCGACTCCACGCCGCGCGACTCCACACAAGGCATGGAAGATTACTGGCGCCGGCGCCGGTCGCGCGACCCCGATTTGTGGGTAATTGAACTGGACATCGCAGACGCCGAACGGTTCGCCGCTGAAACAATCCTCGTCGATTGACACCCCAAGGCTGCCCCGCAAAGGGTGAACGCACGTTGAATAAGCGTTGTGCCGTTGCCTGGGTGCGATCCGGGTCGGTGACGCAGTCGGGGGGATGCCCGGACGATCGCCTGGCGATCGGGTCCGTGGTCCAACCGCATAATGATCAAGTAGATGACCGTTTTGCAGCGCGCCGCAACGATTGCGGTGATGACCTTTTCTTTGGCCGGGCTCATTGGCACCAGCTCGCCCAGCAAGGCTTCGGACCTCGATCGCACCGCGATCACCGCTCCGAGCGCCGTTGCTTCGATCGTTCCTGCAGCGATCCTGCCCGACAATAACACCCTCACTCCCGCCGTTGTTCCCCAGCCCGATGCGAGCGTCACGCCGCAGGACGCTGTGGTCGAGCCGGCCGTGGCCGAGGCCGACGATTTCCACACCCTCGCTGATGCCGTCGCCGCCCAGCAGGCGGACGATGCCGACGACGCCGTCCGCTGCCTCGCCGGCGCGGTCTATTTCGAATCCAAGGGTGAGCCGCTCGCCGGCCAGCTCGCGGTCGCCAATGTGATCATCAACCGCTCCAAGTCGGGCCGCTTCCCCAAGGACGTCTGCTCGGTAGTCACCCAGCGCGGCCAGTTCAGCTTCGTGCGCGGCGGCCAGATTCCCAGCATCGATCAGCAGCGCGCCAGCTATCGCACCGCGATCGCCGTCGCCAAGGTTGCGCTCGCGGCGGCGTGGGACAGCCCCGCCCCCAAGGCGTTGTACTTCAACACCCCGAACCGTCGCCCTGGCGGCAGCGTCGTCAAGATCGCCGCGATCGGCAACCACGTTTTCTATCGCTGATCGCTCACGAGCGGGCTTGCCCTGTTCGCTGAATGTTCTATGCCGGCGCCATGCTAGACGTGGCGCCGGCTTCTTGTTTGGAGGGGGACAATCCGCTGCTGTGCGCAGCCGATGTCGCCCGCGGGGTAACGCGGATGTTGCTCCGACACGATATCACCGCGATTGCCGAGGTGCCGCTGGAAGGCGGCCGCCGTGCCGATCTGATGGCGCTCGATGCGCGTGGCCAGCTCGTCATCGTCGAGATCAAGGTGTCGCGCGCCGATCTGCTCGGCGATGGCAAATGGCCCGACTATCTCGCCCATTGCGACCGCTATTTTTGGGCGGTGCCGGCCGGCTTCGACACCACGCCGCTTGATGGCGCCGCTTTTCTGCCCGAGCGTACCGGGGTGATCGTCGCCGATCGCTACGATGCCGCGATCCTGCGCGAGGCGCACACCGTGCCGCTCGCCGCCCATGTCCGCAAACGCTGCACGCTTGCCTTTGCCCGCCGCGCCGCCCGCCGGGTGGTGGGACTCACCGATCCCGACGCGCTGGCGATCTAGGTCGGCCTAGAACTTCGGCCCGGAGACCTGACGCTTGGCCTTCTTCGGCAGGTCTGCAAACAGCGCCGAGATCACCGGATTGCGACTGTCGCGGGTGGCATAGGCGCGTGCCGACAGGCCGGCGAGATTGTCGGTCTGGTCAGGATCGGCGCCCTTGTCGAGCAGCAGCCGCGTCACCGCCGCGTCACGGTTGTTGACCGCGACGATCAGCGGCGTCTGGCCGGAGGAATTGGCAAGGTTGATGTTGGCCTTGTAGGTCAGCAACAGCTGCACCAGATCCTCGCGGCCGGCTTGAGCGGCGAGCAGCAGCGGGGTGTTGCCGGCACTGTCGCGAAGGTTGGGATCGGCGCCCTTCTGCAGCAGATACTGGAAGAACAGCGAGTTGGAATGCGACACCAACAGGTGGAGCGCGCCCTTGCCGCCGGTCACCTGCTTGGTGTTGATGATCGTGCTGCCGGGCGTCTCGATCATGGTGGTGACAACCTTGCCATCCTCCTTGTCGACCGCCTGAAGGAATTTATAGCCTTCGGACTGCTGCTGCGCAGCGGCGGGAGCGACCACCGCCGGCAACGCGAGCGGGGCAAGAGTGAGGGCGATCAGGAAGCGCTGGCGGAACATCGATTATCCTCGCGGGGAACGGGTGCTTGCGTGGCCGTCGGTAACAGATCAAGGCTGGCGCGGTCATGAACTTTCGTTCCTGCCTCATGCTTGTTGCCGCGGTGTTGCTCGCCGCCTGCAACCGTGGTTCGACGCCGGCCGAACAGCCGCCGCTCGCCGGCGCGGCAATTGGCGGACCGTTCGCGCTGATCGACCAGGACGGCCATGCCGTCACCGATCGGGCTTTTGCCGGCCGCTACCGGATCATGTACTTCGGCTACACCTTCTGCCCCGACGTCTGCCCCACCGATCTGCAGGTGATCGGCACCGCGCTCGCCCAGCTCGACAAAAGTGATCCTGCCTTGGCTAAGCGGGTCGTGCCGGTGTTCGTCAGCGTTGATCCGACGCGCGATACCCCTCCAATGCTCAAGCCGTTCGTCGCTGCCTTCCATCCGCGCATGGTCGGGCTGACCGGATCGACCGCCGAGATCGCGCGGGTCACCAAGGAATATGCGGTCTATGCCGCCAAGGGCGATGCATCGCCGGGCGGCGGCTATCTGGTGAACCACAGCCGGCAGGCCTATCTGATGAGTCCCGAGGGGCGGCCGCTGGCGCTGCTGCCCACCGAACAGGGGCCACAGGCCGTGGCCGCCGAGATCAAGCATTGGGCATCATGAGCAAATTTTGGGAGCTGCCGATCGAGCAGCTCGACCGCGGCCAGTGGGAGGCATTGTGCGACGGCTGTGGCAAATGCTGCATCCACAAGCTCGAGGACGAGGACACCGGCGAGCTGGTGCCGACCAACATCGCCTGCCGCCTGCTCGATCGCCGCACCGGCTTCTGCTCCGATTATCGTCATCGCCATGCCTATGTCCCCGAATGCGTGCGGCTGACGATGAAGAACGTCCGCACCATCGACTGGCTGCCGAGTACCTGCGCCTATCGCCTCCGCGCCGCCGGCGAGCCGCTGCCCGACTGGCATTATCTCGTGTCGGGCGACCGCGAGAGCGTCCACCAGGCCAAGCAATCGGTGCGCGGCTGGACCGTCAGCGAGGATGACGTCGGCGACTTCGAGAACCACATCGTCGATCGCGAGCTGTGAGCGCGGCGGCGTGACCGATCTCGAGATCGTCCGTCATCCCACCGCGCGACGCATCCGCCTGACACTCGATCCCGCCAGCGGTCGCGCCAAACTGGTGCTGCCGCGCCGTGCCGCGCTGAAGCCCGCGCTCGCCTGGGCACAGGGCAAGGCCGATTGGCTCGCCGAACAGCGCGCGCACCTGCCGCAACCGCAACCCTTTGCGCCCGGCATGACGCTCACCGTGGCCGACGAGCTGCTGACGATCGGCTGGGTGCCGGGGTCAAGCCGCCGGGTCGAGCACGGGCCGGGCATGCTGTCGCTGTCCGGTCCGGTGGAGACGCTGCCGCGCCGCGTCGACGCCTGGCTCAAGCGCCAGGCGCTGGCGCTGCTCACTGCGGAAACCGCGGAATATGCAGCGAGGGCGGGGGTAACCGTCAGCCGGGTCGCGATCGGCGATGCCAAGGGGCGGTGGGGCAGCTGCGCGTCGAGCGGCATCATCCGCTACAGCTGGCGGCTGATTCTCGCACCCGGCTGGGTGCGCCGCGCCACCGTCGCCCATGAGGTCGCGCATCGCGTCCACATGAACCACTCCGCCGCCTTCCACGCCTTGGTCGCGGAGCTCTACGGGGCCGATCCGAACCCTGCGCGTGCCTGGCTGCGCAGTCACGGCGCCGGGCTTCACTGGGTCGGGCGGTCGTCCTGATCATCGCGGTTGCGGTCGCGCGAGTCCCGCGGCGGCTGGCGGCCGGACTGTAGATCGCGCGGCCGCTCGTCGCGCTGGACAGGCTGACGACCGGCAGCCAGCGGTTCACGCGGCGCATCGCGGCCGGTGACGCGATCGATCAGGTCATCGAGCTGCTGCTGCGGCGGGGTGTTGCCCTGCGCCGGCTGCTCACCATCGGCGCCATCGGGCCGCTGCAGCGTCGGCGTCGCCTGCTCGATCGGATTGCCATCCTCGTCGACCATGCTGCTGCCATTGTCGGGCGCGCCGAAATAGCTCTGCTCGTCGGGCTCGAGCTGCCACTCGGGCAGCGTCACCTGCGTCTCGAACTGCTCGATCGGGCGGTTGGCGGTGGCGGGCTTCATGAACGCGGCAAAGGCGCGGGCAGGGGCGGTGCCGCCGTGCAGCCCCGCGATCGGCCGGGCGTCGTCGCGGCCCATCCACACGCCGGTGGTAAGTCCGCTCGAGAAGCCGAGGAACCAGCCGTCCTTTGATGAGGTCGTGGTACCGGTCTTGCCCGCGACCGGCCGGCCGATCTGCGCCTCGCGGCCGGTACCGGTGTTGACCGCGGTCTGCAGCAGATCGGTCATCTCGGCGGCGACATAGGGGGCGACCAGCACATGGCTGCGATCCACCTCATGGGTGTAGATGGTCTGGCCGTTGGCGGTCACCCGGGTGATCCCGTATGGCGTCACCGCGACGCCCTTTTGCGCGACGCTGGCGAATGCGCGGGTCATGTCGATCAGCCGCACCTCGGAGGTGCCGAGCACCATCGACGGGTGGGTGTTGACCGGCGTGGTGATGCCGAAGCGGCGCGCCATGTCGGCAACGGTGGTGAAGCCCACTTCCTGACCGAGCTTGGCGGCGACGGTGTTGAGCGAATAGGCAAAGGCGGTGCGCAGCGAGACGGGTCCGCTGTTGTGCCGCGAGTCGTTGCGCGGGCTCCAGCCGTCGATCGTCACCGGCTCGTCGACGATGCTGTCCTCGGGCTTGTGGCCCGCCTCGAGCGCGGCGAGATAGACGAACAGCTTGAATGACGACCCCGGCTGGCGGACCGCCTGGGTGGCGCGATTGTAGATCGACGACACATAGTCCTTGCCGCCGACCATTGCCTTGACCGCGCCGTCGCGGTCCAGCGACACCAATGCGCCCTGCGCGCCGGCCGGCGCATTGGCGCGCACCGCGGCATCGGCCTGGCGCTGCATGCCGAGATCGAGCGTGGTCCACACCTCGAGCGGCGCCTGGGTCTCGTCGATCAGCGTATCGAGCTGGGGCAGCGCCCAATCGGTGAAATAGCGGACGCTGTTCTGCTGCGGCTCGGGCGCCAATTTCAGCGCCTGCGGATTGGCCGCATCGGCCTCGGCGCGGCTGATCACGCCATTCTCCACCATCGTGTCGAGCACCACGCCGGCGCGGCCGACCGCGGCCTGGGCATCGGCGGTCGGCGAGTAATTGGACGGTGCCTTCACCAGCCCCGCGATCACCGCCGCCTCAGACAGGCTGAGGTGATCGGCGCCATGGCCGAAGAACTTGCGGCTGGCGGCATCGATGCCATAGGCGCCGCCGCCGTAATAGACCTTGTTGAGGTAGAGCTCGAGGATCTGATCCTTGCTGAACTTGCGCTCGAGCGCGAGGCTGAGGATCCATTCGCGGAACTTGCGGCCGAACTTCTTCTGGTTGTTGAGGAAGACGGTGCGGGCGAGCTGCTGGGTGATGGTCGAGCCGCCCTGGATCCAGCGGCCGCGCTCGTAGCGGATCATCACCGACCGCGCGATGCCGATCGGGTCGACGCCGAGGTGGCTGTAGAAGCGGCGATCCTCCACCGAGACGGTAGCCTCGCGCATCACCGTCGGGATCTGTTCGCCCGCCAGCCATTCGCCGTAGCTCGGCCCCATCGACACGATCACCGTGCCGTCGGCGGCGTGGACGCGGATCATCTGGCCGTTGGGCGAGGATTTGAGCTGGTCGTAGCTCGGCAGCTGCGCCTTGGCGATGTAGACGGCGATCACCAGCGCGCCCAGCGCCAGCACGCCAAGCCCGATCAGGACCTGGAGGGTGACGATCAGCCGACGGCGCCAGCGCGAAGCTGGGCGGGAGGAACGCTGGGGTGAAGCTGGGGTGCGCGCGCGGGCCATGAACAGGGCGGCGAATACGCGCTAACCGGCCGGGCCACAAGCGGCCCGGCGCGACCGTCAGCCTGCCTTGCGCGCGTGGAACTCGAGCGAGATCGAGTTCATGCAATAACGCTGGCCGGTTGGCGGCGGACCATCCGGGAAGACATGGCCAAGATGGCTGTCGCAGCGCGCGCAGCGGGTCTCGGTGCGGGTCATGCCGTGGCTGGTATCGCTATGGTCGCTGACCACCTCGGGATCAAGCGGCCGCGTGAAGCTCGGCCAGCCCGAGCCGGAATCATATTTGTCGGCGCTGTCGAACAGGTCGAGATGGCAGGCCGCGCAGGCATAGAGGCCGTCGGCCTTGTTGTCGGTCAGCGCGCCGGCAAAGGCACGCTCGGTGCCCGCCTCGCGGAGCACGTGATATTGCGCGGGGGTGAGCCGCTTGCGCCATTCGGCTTCGGAAAGGGTGAGCTGATCCATCCACGCTATGTCGGTTTGCCGCCACCAAGCGTCAAGGCGGCGCGACGGGCTGAACATCAAATCAGGCGGGATGAGCGCAGCGCCGGTTCCGGCCGCCCTCCGCCGCCGGCACCCGTTTTCGATGCTAACTTGGTTCGTTTTGGACAAGTTACGTGGCGATAATCCCACGATGTGCCCATCTTGTTGAGAATAGCTAATGATGTGCTTGTTTTATGTCTGGAGCGGTGTCACGACAATAGTCCTGACGCAACGCTTTTGGGAGTAAGCGGTGGCAGAAGAGACGATCGTCGGATTGGTGAAGGATCTGACCACGCAGTTGTCGGCGATTGCCGTTGAATTCGGCAACAGAGCCGATCAACTGTCGAGTGAGACACAGAGTGTCGCGGTCACCGGGGAGGTCCGCGATCCCTGCCAGATGGCCAAGCAGTTGCTGGCGCAACGGCTGGCGCGTTTTGACCATTTCCCCGCTGAACTGTTCCATGAACCGGCGTGGGACATGCTGCTGGCGCTCTTCGTCGCCAACGAAGAGCGGCGGACGATGAGCGTGAAGACGCTGGTCGGCAGCGCCAATGCGCCCGTCACCACCTCGCAACGCTGGATTGACCATCTCCACAAGCTCAAGCTGATCGATCGCGTGATTGATCCGATCGACCGCCGCCGCATGGAGATTTCGCTCAGCGACACCGGGCAGACCGCGGTCATCCAGTATTTGCGGCGCTTGGGCGCTCAGGAGCGCGCGCCGAGCAACGCCTGATTCGCGGTTCGGTTCCCGATCAAACGGAATTGGGCTCTATTCGGGCGGTGGCGCGGATGGGTCAGCCTTACAGCATTATCATCGAACCCCGGGCAATCCGCGTCTGCCGAGATGGCCGTTTGCCGTCCCTGACCTCGTCATCAGCCCTCGATCACCACTGCGGCAATGACGGGATCTTGTCACCGAAACGGGTGCAAGTTGATCTTTTAAGTCATTACGGTTCCGTAGTTTTTACTTAAGCACAAGCGCCGATTTTAGCCTCGAGACACGAACTCGGGGAATGTTTTGGCCTATTCGCGCATCATCGGCAGTGTACAGAGCAAGCAGTGGTCGGCGCTGGTGCGTGCCTGCTGCTGCGTGCTGGTCCTGCTGGTGCTGGTGAGCGGCGCGAGCATTGCCCGGGCCGAGACCAGCGCCGGTACCCGGATCGACAATACTGCCGAACTGCGCCTCGATGGCAGCAATGCGGTGCGCTCCAACACCGTGTCGTTGATCACCGCCGAGCGGCTCGACGTCACGCTCGCCCGCGTCGGCAGCGGCAGCGTCGCCATCACCGGCGCCGGCAACGCGCTGCCCGTGCTGCTCACCAACGCCGGTAACGGCCAGGAGGCGTTCACCGTCGCCGCCACCGTATCGGATGCCTCCGCCACCGTTCGCCTGATCGCGATCGACGTCGATGGCGACGGCCGCTTCGATGCCACCCGCGATACCGTGCTGGCGGGCGGGGTCACCCCTTCACTCGCACCCGGCGCCTCGCTGTCGCTGCTCGTCGTCGTCGACGCGGGGCAGGGGACGGTGACCGCCAACGCGGTTACGGTCACCGCTCAGGCGGTCACCGGCAGCGGCGCCCAGGGCACCCAGTTTGCCGGGCAGGGCGACAGCGGCGGCGACGCGGTCACCGGCGCCACCAGCGCGCGCGCCACCGTGTCGGTGCCGCTCACCGCCACCGGCGCGGCGCCGAGCCTGGTCAAGTCGCAGGTCGTGACGGCGCCGGACGGCTCGGCCCGGGCGATCGCCGATGCGATCATCACCTACACGCTCGAGGCGCGGCTGGTCGGCCCGACGGCCAACGTCCGCGTCGCCGATCCCATCCCCGCCGGCACGGCCTATGTCGCTGGCAGCCTGCGCCTCGACGGCGCCGCGCTCACCGATGCCGCCGATGCCGATTCCGGCACCGTCGGTGCCGCCGGCGTCGTCGTCACGCTCGGCGACATCGCCGCCGCCGGCACCCGCACCATCCAGTTCCAGGTTCGAATCCAATGAGGAGTGTCACCATGATCGCCCGCTGTCTCGTCGCTGCGCTGCTCGCGGCGGTCGCCGTGCCCGCACTCGCCGCCGGCCCGCTCCAGCTCACCACCAAAATGCTGGTCGAAAAGCGCGTTGCCGCCGCCGACGGTACCACCAAGACCCAGGCGGTGAATGCCGCCAACGTCACGCCGGGCGACCGCGTCGTCGTCGTGCTCGATTATCGCAACACCGGCGCGCAGCCGCTCGGCGGTGTGGTGCTGGCCAATCCGGTGCCTCGCAACATGGTCTATCGCGGCGCCGCGGCAGGCTCGGCGAGTCCCGAGCTGTCCGTCGACGGCAGCCATTTCGCGACCCTCAACAGTCTCAGCGTGAAGACGCCCGCCGGCGCCATGCGACCCGCCACACTCGACGATGTCACCCACGTCCGGTGGCGCCTTTCCAGCCCGTTAGCGGCCGGTTCGAAAGGCGAACTCGCGTTCCAGGCCGTCCTGAGATGACCCTCTCCACCCCCTCTTCGTCACGCACACACTGATAGTCCAAGGAGTAATTTTCGATGTTTTCAACAGGGGTTCGTCGCCTGCTGATGGCCGGGGCGGCCACGGCGGCAATCGTCGGATCGGGCACGGGGGTTGCGCAGGCGCAGACCACCACGCCCGGGCCTGCCGGCACCGCCGCCGGCACCACCATCACCAACACCGCGCAGGCGAGCTACACCGTCAACGGCAATGCCCAGACGGCGCAGTCCAACACCGCGACGTTCGTGGTCGATCGCAAGGTCAACCTGACGGTGATCAACACCTCGTCGGCGAACACCTCGGTCAATCTCGGCCAGGCCGGTGTGGTGACGACCTTCCAGGTCACCAACAACACCAACGGCACGCAGGATTTCCTGCTCTCGACCAGCCAGCTGGTGCCGCTCGGGCTGCTCACCGGTACCGACAACTTCGATCTCGCCAATCTCAAGATCGTGGTCGACAATGGTGACGGCGTCTACAATCCCGCCACCGACACCGCGACCTTCATCGACGAGCTGCCGGCCGACCAGTCCCGGCTGGTGTTCGTCGTCGGTGACATCCCGGCCAGCGGCACGCCGACCCCGACGATGGCGACGGTGGGCCTCGACGCCACGGTCGCCGCGGGCGGTGCCGCGGGCACGCAGGGCGCCGCGCTGATCCCGACGCCGCTCAACACCATCAACCAGGATGCCGAAGTCGACGTGGTGTTCGCCGACAACGACAACGATGGCACACTGGGCTTCGATATCGCGCGCAATGGCCAGGCCTGGGCCTATGGCGCCTATCAGGTCACCGTCACCAACGTCGCGCTGACCGTCAGCAAGACGGCGACGGTGCTGACCGATCCCGTCAACCTGGCCGCCAACCCCAAGGCGCTGCCCGGCGCGACGGTGCAATATTGCCTGGTCGCCAACAACAGCACCGCGGGCACCGCGGCCACCGATGTCGCGCTGACCGACGTCATCCCGACCAACACCACCTATGTGCCCGGATCGCTGACGATCGGCGGCCTGGCGGTGGGCGGCGCCTGCGTGCTCAACGGCTTCCAGCAGAACGACGACGGCACCCAGGCGACCGGGCCCTATCAGGGCGCGTTCAACGCAGTGACCAAGACGGTCACGGCGAGGATCCCGACGCTCGCCGGTGGCTCCGCCGTGGCGGCCGCGTTCCGCGTCACCATCAACTAACCGTCTAGCAGAACAGGAAAAAACCGATCCCGGCGCGGGTACCCCCGCGTCGGGACAGGCCACCCTTATGCCTTTTCCCCGGCCCTTCCTGCGTCTCGGCGCGCTCCTGCTCGGTATCGGTGGCCTTGCCGCCGCGGCCGCCCAGACGACGCGCGTGGAGAATACCGCCAGCCTGACCTATGCGTCGGGCGGGGCCGACCAGAGCGTGCGCTCGAACACGGTGGCGCTCGATGTCACCCGCACCAAGCGCCCGACCAGTTTCACCTTCCGGTTGCTTCCCAACGGCATGGAGCCCCAAGGCGCCAAGTGCGACGCCGCAACGCGGATGTTCACGCCTGCGCCCGTCAGCGAGGCGCTGCTGGCTGCCAGTCCCAAGCTCGAATCGATCGACATTACCTCGCCGCTGATCATGGTCATCGATGCGGAAGCAGAGAACCACGATTCCACTGCGCGCGAGACTGTTATGGTCAACGTCGACACCGGCGACGTGTCCGGCAAGCTGCCGCTGCTCGAAACCGGTCCGGATACCGGCGTGTTTGCCGGTGCGGTGCCTGCCGCCAATGACAGCAGCGATGCCTCGCTGGCTCCCTGTTCCTTGAAGCTCACCCGTGGCGACCATCTGCGCCTTAGCTTCACCGAGGATGAGGACAGCTTCGGCTCCTCTACCGATCTGCTGATCGATCCGGCCGGCTTCGTGTTCGACTCGCGCACCGGCCAGGTGGTCGACGGCACCGAGGTCACGCTGCTCGATGAGAATGGCCAGCCGGCCATCGTCTATGGCGACGATGGCGTCAGCCGCTATCCCTCGACGGTGATCACCGGTCAGCCTGTCAGCGACGCGAGCGGGCGGGCCTATGACGTTATCCCAGGCCGCTACCGTTTCCCGTTCACGGTACCGGGTCGCTATTCGCTCAAGATCGTGCCGCCGGGCGGCTATACCGCACCATCGATCGTCGATGCGGCGACGCTGCGCGCGTTCAAGGCGCCCGACGGCAGCAACTACATGATCGAAGACGCGAGCTACGGCCGCGGCTATCTGACCGTGGTCAACGATCCCGTCTATGTCGACGTGCCGCTCGATCGCCCCGGCAACAACACGCTGCTGCTGACCAAGACGGCATCGGTGCGCGAGGCGTCGCCGGGCGACTTCATCCAGTATCGCATCCAGGTCAGCAACCGCGACAGCGTTGCCGCGACCGGGCTGCACCTCACCGATTATCTGCCCACCGGTCTGCGCTTCGAGCGCGGTTCCACCCGCGGCGCGGGCGAGCCGGTCATATCGGCCGATGCGCGCAATCTCGATTTTCCGGTCGGCACCATCCCCGCCAACGGATCGGTCGAGGTGAGCTACGTGGTGACGATCGCACCCGGCGCGCCGACCGGCGAGGCGCTCAACCGCGCGCAGATGCTCGGCGACGGTGGCGTCACCAGCAACGAGGCCGCGGCCTCGGTGCGGCTGCGGCCGCTGCTGTTCACCGATGCGATGACGATCATCGGCCGCGTCTCGGAAGGCAATTGCAACGATCCGGCCGAGAAGCGCAAGGGCATCGCCGGTATCCGCCTGATGCTCGAAGACGGTACCTTCGTCGTCACTGATCGCGACGGCCTCTACCACATCGAAGGCGTCCGCACCGGCCGCCACGTCATCCAGCTCGACACCGCCAGCGTACCGACGAGTTACGAGCCGATCGCGTGCGACGTCGATACCCGCCAGGCGCGCAGCCCGATCTCGCGCTTTGTTGAGGGCGAGGGCGGCCTGCTCAAGCGGGTCGATTTCCAGCTCCGTCCCACCGGCAAGACGGCAGTGGCAACCGATGCGTTGCCGATCGTCGCGCTCGACGATGCGGTCGCCGCGGGCAACCGCGACTGGCTCGCTGGCGCCACCCCCGGCACCGACTGGCTGTTCCCCGGCACCGATTATAACCCCCGCGCGCCGGTGCTGCGCGTCGCGATCAAGCATCTGCCCGGCACCCGCATCGCGCTGACGCTCAACGGGCAGCAGACCGAGGCGCTCACCTTCGACGGCACCGACGGCAGCGACCAGACCGGCGTGCTCGTGTCCAAATGGACCGGCCTGCCGCTGGTCGCGGGCGACAACCGCCTCCAGGCCCGTGTGCTCGACGTCAAGGGGGCGGTGGTCACCACGCTCGATCGCGTTGTTCACTATGCCGGCGCGCCGGTGCGGGCGACGGTGGATCTCGCCAAGAGCAGGCTGGTCGCCGATGGCCTCACCCGGCCGCTGGTCGCGGTGCGCATCACCGATGCCGCCGGCCGGCCGGTGCGCGCCGGCACCCAGATCCCGTTCAAGGTCGATCAGCCCTATACCGCCGCGATCGAGGCCGAACTCCAGCAGGGCCGCCAGCTCGCCGGCCGCGAGAAGACCGAGGTCACCACCCGGGTCGTCGGCGATGAGGGCTATGCCTTCCTCGCGCTGCAGCCGACCACCCAGGCCGGCGCCGTCCATGCGGTGGTGACGCTGCAGGAAGACCAGCAGGTCCGCACCAGCGACATCCGCGCCTGGCTCGCGGCGTCGCAGAAGGACTGGGTCGTGGTCGGCTTCGGCGCCGGCACCGCGGGCTATGACATGCTCTCGAAGCACGGCCGCACCCTGCCCAAGACGCAGCGCAACAAGCTCGTCACCGATGGCCAGCTCGCCTTCTACGCCAAGGGCCGGGTCAAGGGCTCGTGGCTGATGACGATCGCCTATGACAGCGATCGCGCTTATGATCCCGATCGCGGCCTGCTCGGCACGATCGATCCCGATCGCTATTATACCGTCTACGGCGACGGCAGCGCCCAGGGCTATGACGCGCCCACCCGCCGCAAGCTCTACCTGCGTCTCGAGCGGCGCGAGTTCTACGCGCTGTTCGGCGATTTCGAGACCGGCTTCACCGACACCCAGCTGACCCGCTACAGCCGCACCCTCAACGGCGTGAAGGCCGCCTATGAAGGCCGCAAGCTGCGCGCCAACGGCTTCGCCGCCAAGACCGACACGCTTTATGCGCGCGACGAGATCCAGGGCAACGGTCTGTCCGGCCCGTACCGGCTGGCGTCGCGCGGCATCGTCCCCAACAGCGACAAGCTGCGCGTCGAGATCCGCAACCGCTTCCGTTCGGAGCTGATCGTCTCCTCGACCCAGCTCACCCGCCACATCGATTACGACATCGACACCGACCTCGGCACTGTGCGCTTCCGCGAGCCGGTGCTGAGCCGCGACGCCAACCAGAACCCGATCTTCATCGTCGCCGATTACGAGGTCGAGGGCGGCCGCAGCG
Source organism: Sphingomonas sp. GW821-FHT09E03 (assembly GCF_059416225.1). Taxonomy (NCBI): domain Bacteria; kingdom Pseudomonadati; phylum Pseudomonadota; class Alphaproteobacteria; order Sphingomonadales; family Sphingomonadaceae; genus Sphingomonas; species Sphingomonas sp. GW821-FHT09E03. The sequence goes on from NZ_JBWKOS010000002.1 coordinate 173,788, forward strand.
AGAAACTCGCCGCCGCCGGCCGGGTCGCCGCCAAGCTCGGCAAGGTCGAGGTCGGCGCCTCGGTGATCCGCGACGAGACCGCCGGCAACGCCACCGTGGTCGGCGGCGACGTCAAGGTGCAGCTCGGCCGCGAGACCCAGCTGCGCGGCGAGTTCGCCACCGGCGGCAAGCAGGGCATCGGCAACGGCATCGCCTATCTCGCCGAGGCCCAGCATCACGGCGGCGGCGTCGACCTGCTGGTCTATGCCCGCCAGCAGGACGCGATCTTCGGCGTCGGCCAGCAGAATCTGGTCGAGGCGGGCACCCGCAAGTTCGGCCTGGACGGCCGCGTCGCGCTCACCGGCACGCTCAGCCTCACCGGCACCGCCTGGTATCAGGACATGCTGGCAAGCGACGCCACCCGCACCGCCGGCGAGGCGCGGATCGAATATCGCCGCCAGGGCGCGACGCTGTTCGCCGGCGCGCAGTTCGCCGCCGATCGCGGGCTCGACAGCGGCGACCGCGATTCGCGCCTGCTCACGCTCGGCGGCAGCAAGAGCCTGTTCGGTGGCGGCGTCACGCTCACCGGCCAGACCCAGTTCGCCCCCGGTGGCGACAAGGGCTCGGTCGACTTCCCGGTCCGCCACCAGATCAACGCCGCCTGGCGGGTCAAGCCCGGCATCCGCCTGCTCGCCGGCTATGAGATCGCCGACGGCCAGGATTACACCGCCCACACCACGCAACTGGGCTTCGATGTCGCCCCCTGGCGCGGCGCCAAGCTGATGAGCACGCTCAACCAGCAGGCGATCGGCGAGAATGGCGGCCGCACCTACGCGCAATATGGCCTCAGCCAGTCGCTGCCGCTCGGCAAGCATTGGACGGTGGACGGCACGCTCGACGCCAGCAGCACGGTGCGCGGCAGCGTCCCCAAGGGCGCGGTGATCAACGCCTTCCAGCCGGTCGCCTCGGGCGGCTTCATCGGCAGCACCGGCAACGGCGATACCAGCGGCGGCGATTATACCGCGGCAACGGTCGGCGCCACCTATCGCGCCAACCGCTGGTCGTGGAACGGCCGCCTCGAATATCGCGACGGCAACACCCAGAACCGCTGGGGCATCACCACCAGCTTCCTGCGGACGCTCGGCGAGGGCAAGACGCTCGCCTCGAGCATCAAGGCCTATCGCGTCCAGCAGGCCAGCGGCGCAGCGGCGCTCTCCGCCTCGGCCGATCTGGCGCTGGCCTGGCGTCCGCTCGACAGCCACTGGTCGGTACTCGAGCGGCTCGAGTTCCGGCAGGAGAGCGCGGACGCCGGCATCACCGACGGCAACGTGCTCGGCGTTCCTGCCAGCGGGCTCGGCGACCAGGTCACCAGCCGCATCATCAACAACCTCGCGGTCAACTATCGCACCGGCGCCGAGGGCCTCGGCCACGGCCTCGAGGCGACGATCTATTACGGCAGCAAGTACGTGAAGGGCCGCTTCTCCGACGACATCTATGACGGCTTCATCGACGTCACCGGCTTCGAGCTGCGCCACGATCTTGGCAGCCGCATCGATGTCGGCATCGCCGGCTCGGTCCAGCACGCCTGGGATCGCGCCGTCTGGTCGTGGAGCGGCGGCCCGTCGGTGGGTGTGTCCCCGGCGCCGAACATGTGGCTCAGCGCCGGCTACAACATCGCCGGCTACCGCGACCGCGACTTCGAGGACGACCGTTACACCCGCCAGGGGCCGTATGTGACGATGCGCATGAAGTTCGATCAACTCTCGCTGCGCGGCGCCACCCGCGCCCTGTTTGGAAAGTGACCCTCGATGCCGCTGGGTAATCTCACGCCGATCATCGCCGCCACCACCGCCACGGTGGACGCGCTCGCGCCGCGTTTCGCCAGGCTCGGTGCCCAGGCCGCCGAGACGTTGATCGATTCCTATGTCGACGAAGCGATTGCGCAATGGCGGGTCGAAGACGCCACCTTCTGGCAGCGGGTCAAGTTCCGCGCCCGGATGCTGCGCGCCGCCGGGCAATACCATCTCCCGGTCGGGCACGCCTGATCATGCTGATGCGCTACACGCCGCCCACGCCGCCGCAGCAGCCCGCCGAGCACGGTGTCGAGGATCGTCGCGGCAATCGCCGTCACACCACCGTGCTGCTGATCGGCAAGGTGCGTCAGGCCGCGGGCGATTCGGCCTGCCTGGTCCATGACATCTCCGCCCACGGGCTGATGGCGCGATTCACCGCCGCGCCGCTGGTCGGCGATCGGCTGCTGATCGAGATGCGCGGCTTGCCCGAGGTGGCGGCGACGGTGCGTTGGGTGGACGGCTACAAGGCCGGCGTTGAGTTCGCCGAGCCGCAGGAGGTGGAGCGGGTGTTCTGCCTGCGCGACGAGCAGGGCCTGGTCGCGCGCGCGCCGCGCTTCGCCATCGCCGCCAGCGCGGTGATGCGGCTCGGCGCCGAACGATGGGCGGTCGATCTGCTCGATATCTCGCCGGGCGGCGTCAAGCTGCGCACCGATCGTCCGCTCCAGGCCGGTCAGGCCGGCAGCATCCTGCTCGCGGCCGTCGGCAGTCCGATCTATGGCGCGATCTGCTGGGTTAGCGACGATCGCTGCGGCTTCCGCTTTTCGAGCCCGCTGCCGCTCACCAGCCTTGCGAGCGTGCTCGGCTGCTGACAGCCGCTAACGAACGTGCCAGGCGCGTGTCAGCACCGCTGGTGACGGTGTAATCGACGATCGGGATCTGCAAGGAACTGGGCAGGGGCATCAGCCCCTGCCGGATCATCTGGTGCGGTCGAGAAGACTCGAACTTCCACGGCCTTTCGGCCACAACGACCTCAACGTTGCGCGTCTACCAGTTCCGCCACGACCGCACGTGATAAGAACACCGGGCAGCCCGGTATCTGGCAGGCGCAGGCCACTAGCAAAGCGGGTCGGGCACTGCAACGCCTTTCGACAAGAAAGAAGAACGGCAGCGAATCAGCGACAAACCGGTGCTTGCGTCCGCATAGCCGACGCCATCGCGATGTTTATCGAACAGCCATGCGACGCGAACGCGGCCTCGTGGCTGCGGATTAGCCCCGACGGCGAACATCGGACGGTTCGCAACCATGAGGTTGCCTGACAAATATCAGCAACCAACCGGTAGCCAATCACCTGCCGCAAACGTTCTTAGTGTGCGTCTTCGCCGGCAAAGCTCAGCTCGAGCCGCTTGGAATTCGCCGGCACGTCGAGTTTGGCGGAGTTGAACAGCATCGATCCGCCCGGTGGCAGCGTGCGCTGCTGCGGGTTGATCGTCCAGCTATACACCATCCGCCCCTGGCCATCGCGCAGCTCGGCGCGAATGTCCGGCACCCGCTGGCGTTCGCCCGAGGGGTTGGTCACCTGGCCGCTCACCGCAAACAGCTCCGAGCCATTCTCCAGCTCGCGCCGCTCGATCGGATTGTCCTTGATCCTCAGCGGTGATTCGGCGGCGCCCACCGGCAGGCCGACCCGCGCCAGCAGCCCCGGCGCGCCGACCCACAGGATCGCGGCGACGCCCGCCAGCATCAGCAGCCCGGCAACCACCGCGATGATCGTCGACCGCCGCTGGGTATTGCGGCGTGGCCGCGTCACCGGGCGCTGCGAGAACGCCTCGTAATCGGGGGTGATGATCGGCCCCGCAGCCACTGGCGATACCGCGGCGGGCCGCGACATCATTGCCGGCTGCTGCCACGGCGCCTCGCCGTCCAGATCGCCGGCAATCTCGTCGGCATTGGCGTTGGCGGGCATGGGCAGCGGCGCCACAGGGGCTGGTGGCGGGGGCGGCAGCGGCGCCGGATCCTGGAACCAGCTATGCCGGCAATTGGCGCAGCGCACGGTACGGCCCTCGATCCCGATCGCGCTGTCGGGCACCAGATATCGAGTGCTGCATTCTGGGCATTCGAGGATCATGCGGGCGCTTCACGGAACGGGCCGGCGGGAGCTGCGGCCATCTTAACACAATTCTAAGCACGTAGCCCCGGTCCGTGGCAAGCGTCGCGTGACGCGCTTGAAGCGCCGCGCCGTGCATGCGAAGGCTGATCGCGGGGCAACGGCTAACAAAGAGCGGCGGCGTCGACGCGCATGGCGAATATCGTGCAGTTCGAAAATGTTGGGCTGCGCTATGGCACCGGCCAGGAAACCCTGTCGGATATCAGCTTCACGCTCGGTAGCGGCGCCTTCTATTTTCTCACCGGCGCAAGCGGCGCCGGCAAGACCTCCTTGCTCAAATTGCTCTATCTCGCCCAGCGGCCGAGCCGCGGCATCATCCGCCTGTTCGGCGAGGATGCCGTCACCATGCCGCGCACCCGCCTGCCGGGGTTCCGCCGCCGTATCGGCGTCGTCTTCCAGGATTTCCGGCTGGTGCCGCACCTGTCCGCCTGGGACAATATCGCGCTGCCGCTGCGCGTCGCCGGTATGCCCGAGGAGGATATCGAGCAGCCGGTGCGCGAGATGCTCGCTTGGGTCGGGCTTGCCGAGCGCGCCCAGGCGCGGCCGGCGACGCTGTCCGGCGGCGAGCAGCAGCGTGTCGCCATCGCCCGCGCGGTGATCGCCCGCCCCGAACTGCTGGTCGCCGACGAGCCCACCGGCAACGTCGATCCGGAGATGGCGGATCGCCTCCTCCACCTGTTCGATTCCCTCAACAAGCTCGGCACCACCGTGGTTGTCGCCACCCACGATTTCCATCTGCTCAATCGCGTGCCGGGCGCGCAGATGATGCGGCTCGACAAGGGCCATCTGCTCGATCCCACCGGCTCGCTGCGCTACCCGCCGCCGCCCCGCGGCGTCGCATGAGCCGCCATCGCGAACGCAGCACCGCCGAACGCCGGGTGCTCGACGAGGCCGGCGGGCTGCGGGCGATGACCTGGGTGATGGCGATCATGCTGTTCCTCACCGTGCTCGCGGCCGCGCTCGGCCTCGGCACCCGGCAATCGGCGCGCACGCTCGAGCGTCAGCTCGCCGGGCGACTGACGGTGCAGCTGGTGGAGGGCGATCCTGCCCGGCGCGAGGCGCTCGCCACCCAGGTCGTCGCCCGGTTGCGCGCCATGCCCGAGGTGACCCGCGCGACGCCCGTGCCGCGTGCCGACCTCGCCCGTCTGCTGCGCCCGTGGCTGGGGGACGCCGGCGACGATCCCGAGCTGCCGGTGCCGGCGATGATCGACGTCGATCTCGCGGATGCCGGCGCGGTCGACCGGGTCGCCGCGCGCGTCCACGCCACCAGCGCCACCGCGCGGGTCGATCGCCACGGCAGCTGGATGTCGCCGGTGTCGGGCTTGATGACCTCGCTCACCTGGCTTGCCGCCGGCTTGGTCGCGCTGATGCTCGCCGCCACCTCGGCGGTGGTGGTGCTCGCCGCGCGCGCCGGGCTTGAATCGCATCGCGCGACGATCGAGGTGATGCACATGCTCGGCTCCACCGATGTCCAGGTCGCGCGATTGTTCCAGCGCCGGATCGCGCTCGACGCCACCGTCGGCGGCGCGGTCGGCGGGCTCGGCGGCCTCGGCGTGCTCGCCTTCATCGGCGACAAATTGTCACAGCTGGGCTCGCAGCTGCTCGGCAACATCGCGCTCGCCCCGGCGGACTGGATCGCGCTAGCGCTGATCCCGGTGCTGTTCGTCGTCATGGCGACGCTCGCGGCGCGGGTTGCGGTGCTCGCGGCATTGAGGCGGACGCTGTGATCGCGCGGCTGTTCGGCCTGCTCGCGCTGCTCTGGTGCCTAGGCTTCGCCTTGTTCATGCTGCTGCTGCCACAGCCGCTGGAGGGATCGACCAGCGATGCGATCGTCGTTCCCACCGGCGGCCCCGGGCGGATCGATCGTGGCATCGCCCTGCTGCGCGCGCACCAGGCGCGGCGGATGCTCGTCACCGGCGTGGCGCCGGGCGTCACGCCGATCGATCTCGCCCGCGAATATCGCACCGCGCCTGCGCTGTTCGCCTGTTGCATCGATCTCGGTGCCGATGCGGTCGATACCCGCTCCAACGCCGAGGAGACCGCCGCCTGGGTCAAGGCGCACGATTATCGCACGGTGCGGCTGGTCACCTCGGATTGGCACGTGCCGCGGGCGCGGATGGAGCTGGCCGCCGCGCTCGGCAAGCGCGTCGTCATCCTTGGCGATGGCGTGCCCGGCACCCCGCGGCTCGGCACCCTCGTCAATGAATATAACAAGCTGATCCTGCGCCGGATCGCCTTATGGATCGGAGTGGGCGCATGATCGCCTGGATGCGGACGTGGGTGTTCAACCTCATTTTCTACGGCCTGTCGGTGCCGATCGTCGCCAGCGTGCCGGTATCGGCGCTGTTCGGTCGCGCCGCGGTGATCCGCCACGCCCATGTCTGGGCACGGCTTCACCGCTTCCTCAATCGCGTGATCCTCGGCATCACCGTCCGCGTCGAGGGGATCGCCGCCGATCACCCGGTCTTCTATGCCGCCAAGCATCAGGCGATGTTCGAGACGCTCGAGCTGCAACTGCTGCTTCATGGCCCGGCGATGGTGATCAAGCGCGAGCTGTCGAAGCTGCCGATGTGGGGCTGGGCGGCCTATCGCTACGGCTCGATCGTCGCCGATCGCGAGGCGTCGGCGGCGGCGCTGCGCAGCATGATGCGCGAGGCCAAGGCGCTGGCCGGGGAGGGCCGCTCGATCCTGATCTATCCCGAGGGTACCCGCGTCCGCCCCGGCGAACGGCCGCCGCTCCAGGCGGGGTTTGCGGGCCTCTATCGCACGCTTGGGCTGCCGGTGGTGCCGATCGCGCTCGACACGGGGGAGGTATGGCCTCGCTCGGGGGCCAAGCGGCCGGGCGTGGTGACGATCCGGATCGGCGACGAGATCCCCGCCAGGCTGGCACGCGACGAGATCGAGACCCGGGTTCATGCGGCGATCAACGCGCTCGATTGATCGTCGCTGAGATCGCACGCGCGGTCAGTCGTGCGCGCGCCCGAAATCGGCCGCGGGGTCGTCCTGGCCCTGTTCGACGATCGAGCGCCGCACCGCGCGGGTGCGGGTGAACAGCTCGAACAGTTCATCGCCCTTGCCCCAGCGGATCGCCCGCTGCAGCTGGCTGAGGTCCTCGGAAAAGCGCTGCAGCATCTCGAGCACCGCCTCGCGATTGGTGAGGAACACGTCGCGCCACATCGTCGGGTCGGAGGCGGCGATGCGGGTGAAGTCCCGGAATCCGCCGGCCGAATATTTGATCACCTCCGATTGGGTGACCTCCTCGAGGTCGCTGGCGGTGCCGACGATCGTATAGGCGATCAGATGCGGCAGATGGCTGGTGATCGCGAGCACGCGGTCGTGATGCTCGGGCGCCATCAGCTCCACCTGCGCGCCCAGCCGCCGCCAGAATTCGGCAACCCGCTCCACCGCGGCGGGCGGTGCGCCCTCGGGCGGGGTGACGATGCACCAGCGGTGATGAAACAGCGTCGCAAAGCCGGCCTCGGGCCCGCTCTGCTCGGTTCCGGCCACCGGATGCGCCGGAATTACCGTCGCGCCCGGCAACGCCTCAGCCAGCATCCTTGCCACCTCCGCTTTGCAGCTGCCTACATCGCTGATGATCGCCTCGGTCGGCAGGTCTTCGGCGAACTCCGCCGCCACCGCGCCCATGGCGCCGACCGGGACGCACAGGATGACGAGATCGGCATCGATCACCGCCGCGCCGGCGCTGTCGGCGACGTCATCCGCAAGCTCGATCCTGACTGCGGTCGCGCGCACCGCGGGATCGGCGTCATAGCCGGTCAGCCGCACCGTCGGCATCGCGCTGCGCACCGCGCGCGCCACCGACGAGCCGATCAGCCCCAGCCCGATGATGGTGACTCGCGCGAACGGCAGCATCAGGCTCGGCCCGCTTCCGCCTTCGCCACCTCGGTGCGCAGCACCTCGATCACCGCGCGCAGCTCGTTCTCGGTGCCGATGGTGATGCGCAATCCGTGGGGCAGGCCCTGGCCCGGCAGCCAGCGGGTCGCAAAGCCCGCCGCCATCAGCGCCTGGTAGGCGGTCTCGCCGGTCAGCGGGCCTTCGAACAGCACCAGCACGAAATTGGCCTTGCTCGGTACCGCGCGCAGCCCGGCATTGGCCATGCTGGCGATCTGGTCGGCGAACCAACCGCGCCATCGGCGGTTGTGATCGCGGCTGTGGGTGACGAACTCGGCTGCCGCCAGCGCGGCGACCGCGGCACGCTGCGCGCCGATGCCGAATGCGAACGGTGCGCGGATCCGGTGCATCGCATCGATGATCGCGGGTGCGCCATAGCCCCAGCCGATCCGCTCCGAGGCAAGGCCGAAGATCTTGGAGAAGGTCCGCGTCACCAGCACGTTAGGCTGGCTGCGCGCGAGCTCCAGCCCGCCATCGTCGTCCGCGGGATCGAGATATTCGGTATAGGCCTGGTCGAGCACCAGCAGCACGTCGCGCGGCAGCCCGGCGTGGAGCCGCGCGATCTCGTCGCGGGGCGTATAGGTGCCGGTCGGGTTGTTGGGGTTGGCGAGGAACACCACCCGCGTCTTGTCGGTCACGGCGGCGAGGATGGCGTCGACATCGGTCGCATAGTCGCGGTCGGCGGCGATCACCGGGGTCGCGCCTACCCGTCGGGTTGCGATCTCGTACACGGCGAAACCGTAGCGGACGAAGATGATCTCGTCGCCGGGGCCGGCGAAGGTGCCGGCGGCAAGGTGCAGTACCTCGTCGGATCCGGTGCCATAGACGATCCGTTCCGCCTCGATCCCGTAGTGACCGGCGAGGCGTGCGCGCAGCTCGGTCGCCGCGGCATCGGGGTAGCGTTCGAGTTCGGTGGCGGCGGAGCGATAGGCGTCGCGCGCGGCCTCGGGGGTGCCAAACGGATTCTCGTTGGACGAGAGCTTGACGACCTTGCGGCCGTCCTCGCTGGTCGCCCGCCCGGGCACGTAGGGCGCGATCCCGAGGATCCAGGGTTTGGGGGCGGGCGCGTCGGCATGTGCGGTCATGGCGGGGCCTTACGCTCCGCGCGCTTGCGTTGACAAGGCGAGGGTCCTAGCGGGCAGATATGACTGACGACCAGCGCTTCGGCCTGTCGCGCCACGTGACGCTGCCGGGGCCGCTCCGCCTCGATGGCGGCATGCTGCTGTCGCCGGTCGAGATCGCCTATGAAACCTATGGCACGCTCAGCGCGGACGGCGGCAACGCGATCCTGATCTGTCATGCGCTGACCGGCGACCAGCATGTCGCCTCGGCGCATCCGCGCACCGGCAAGCCCGGCTGGTGGACGCGGCTGGTGGGGCCCGGCAAGCCGATCGATCCGGCACGCGACTTCGTGATCTGCGCCAACGTGCTCGGCAGCTGCATGGGGTCGTCGGGCCCGGCGAGCATCGATCCCGCGACAGGCCGTCCCTATGCGATGACCTTCCCGGTGATCACGATCCGCGACATGGTGAAAGCGCAAGCGATGCTGCTCGATCATCTCGGCGTCGCGCAGCTGAAGGCGGTGGTGGGCGGCTCGATGGGCGGCATGCAGGCCCTGTCCTGGCCGGCGACCTTCCCCGCCCGGGTCGGCGCGGTGGTGGTGATCGCCTCCACCGCGCGCCACACCGCGCAGAACATCGCCTTCCACGAGGTCGGCCGCCAGGCGATCATGGCCGATCCCACCTGGGCCGGCGGCGATTACTATGATGGCGATCCCCCCGCCGCCGGCCTCGCGGTCGCGCGCATGGCTGCGCACATCACCTACCTGTCCGAGGCGGGCCTTACCGAGAAATTCGGCCGCCGGCTCCAGGCGCGCCCGGGCAGATTGGACGGGGCGAAGAGCTTTGGCTTCGACGCCGACTTCCAGGTCGAAAGCTATCTTCGCCACCAGGGCCTGAGCTTCGTCGACCGGTTCGACGCCAATTCCTATCTCTATATCACCCGGGCGATGGATTATTTTGATCTCGCCGAGGAGCATGGCGGCCTGCTCGCCAATGCCTTCCGCGCTAGCCCGGCGCGTTTCTGCCTGGTCAGCTTCGATACCGACTGGCTCTATCCCACCGCCGAATCGCGCACGATCGTCCACGCCCTCAACGCCGCGGGCGCCGCGGTCAGCTTCGTCGAGCTCTCCAGCCCCTATGGCCATGACGCCTTCCTGCTCGAGGCGCCCGAGATGAACCGGGTGGTCGACGGCTTCCTCAAGGCGAGCCGATGACCAAGGGTGCGATCCGGCCTGATCGCTTCGTCGAGCGGTTCGCGCCCGACACCACCCCGACGCTGCGCCCAGATCTCGCGATCATCGCCGATCACGTCGCCCCGCACGCACGCGTGCTCGATGTCGGCTGCGGCGACGGCGCGCTGATGGCGGCGCTGCGCGACACCAAGGCGGCGGACGCGCGCGGGCTGGAGATCGACGCCGGCAACGTCGCCGCCGCGGTCGCGCGCGGCCTGTCGGTGATCCAGGGCGATGCCGATGTCGATCTCGCCGGATATCCTGATGCAAGCTTCGATTACGCGATCCTCAGCCAGACGCTGCAGACCGCGCGCGCGCCAGACGTGGTGCTCGATCACTTGCTCAGGATCGGCCGGCGCGCCTTTGTCAGCTTCCCCAATTTCGCGCATTGGCGGGTGCGCGTGTCGCTGCTGTGGGGCGGGCGGATGCCGGTGACGCGGCTGCTGCCCGAACAATGGTTCGACACCCCCAACATCCACCATGTTACCGTTGACGATTTCCGTGCCTTCCTCAAGGCACGCGGCGTGGTCGTCGAAGAGGCCTGGTTCCTGTCCGGCGACCGCCGCACCAGCTCGGCGGCGGCCAACTTCCGCGCCGAGCATGCGGTGTTCTTACTGCGGCGTTAGGGAACAAAATGGCCGGGCGAGGGTTTGCGCATTCCAAATCGGAACCATCAATGACCAAGACTGCCCTGATTGTCGAAGATGAGATATTCGTTGCGCTCGACCTCGAGCGGATCCTCATCGATGCGGGCTACACGGTAGCCGCCATCGCCGCCGACAGCGCCAGCGCGATCAAGGCCGCGCCCGATTGCGCCTTCGCCTTCGTCGACGTCAACCTGCGCGACGGCCCGACGGGCCCGAGCATCGCGCGGCGGATGGCCGACGACTTCGGCATCAAGGTGGTGTTTGTGACCGCCAATCCGGCGCAGATCGATCCCTGCGGCGACGGCGCGCTGGGCTATATCCGCAAGCCGTTCAGCGAGGCCGCGATCCTCGCCGCTGCGGCGATGGCGAGCAAGGGCGCGGACGAGCCGCTCGCGCCGGCCAACGACGATCTGGTGATGCTCCGCCCCAGCGCGGGCTAAGCCTGCCTGACCTCTAGCTATCCCACAGTAACTGCACCGCAACGGCGCTCCTTCAGCCCCGCTCGCGGCTGAAGGCGGCCATCGGCACCTCGATCGTCACCACCAGCCCTTCCGGCCGCCAATCGCGCGCTACCGTGCCGCCGAGCTGGCGTACCGCGGACAATTCAATCAATTGGCTGCCAAAGCCGCCGCCACTCGTCGGTGCGACGACCGCGGGCCCGTGGCGCTCCAGCCAATGCAGTTGCGCCCAGTCCTCGCCGCGCGTCACCGTTAGTTCGACGATGCCACCCTCGGTCGATAGCGCGCCATATTTGGTCGCGTTGGTCGCGAGCTCGTGGAACAGCAGCGCCAGCGGCGTCGCCGAGCGATCGTCGATGGCGATGTCATCACCCGTGATCCGCACCGTGGTCGCGTTGCCGCGGTGATAGGGTGCGAACAGCTCGCCGAGCAGCCCGTGCAGGCTGTCCTGCTGCGCCGATGGCCGCGACGCCGGGCTGTGCGGCCGCACGAAATCATGCGCGCGCCCGAGCGCGGTAATCCGCTCGCGCAGGTCGGTGGCGATCGGCGCGAAGCCGGGCGTGCTGCGTGCCGCGAACGAGATCAGCCCCGAGATCACCGCGAAGATGTTCTTGATCCGGTGCGACAGCTCGTGGCTGATCACCTCGCGCTCCTCGAGCGCCATCTTCTGTTCCTGGATATCGGTGCAGGTGCCGAACCACCGGGTGATCGTGCCATTGTCGTCGCGGATCGGCAGCGCGCGGCCGAGCACCCAGCGGTAAGTGCCGTCGAAATGGCGCAGGCGATATTCGATATTATAGGGTTCGCCTGTGGTCAGCGAGTGCCGCCACACCGCCCAGGCGCGGTCCTGGTCGTCGGGGTGGAACATGCCGTTCCACCCCTCGCCGTCGGTCGAGCCCTCGGGCGTGCCGGTGAACTCGTACCAGCGGGCGTTGTAATAATCGTGATAGCCGTCGGGCAGCGTCGACCACACCATCTGCGGCATGGTGTCGGCGAGGGTGCGAAACCGGTCCTCGCTGTCGACCAGCGCGCGGCGGGTGTTGTTCTCGGCGGCACGCCACGCGGCGGCATCGCGGCTGTCGCGCAGCCGCACCATGATGTTCTCGGCGAGCGTCCGCAGCCCCTGTTCCTGGAGCGGCGTCAGGCCATCGCGTGGCACTGAATCGATAACGCACAGCGAGCCCAGCGGCACGCCGTCGTCGGAGACCAACGGTGCGCCCGCATAGAAGCGGATGTGCATCGCCCCGGTGACGAGCTCATTGTCGGCGAAACGCGGGTCGAGCGTGGCATCGGGCACCACCATCACTTGGTCGCCCAGCATCGCGTGCGCGCAGAACGACGTGTGGCGTGGAGTCTCCGTCACATCGACCCCGGTGCGCGACAGGAACACCTGGCGAGTTTCCTCCACCAGGCTGACCAGTGCCACCGGGGCGCCGCACAACGCCGCCGCAAAGTCGGTGATCTGCTTCAGGCCCGCGCTGTTGCGCAGCGATTCGAGGTCATAGCTGTCGAGCGCGGCCATGCGGCGCGATTCGTCGACCTGCCAGCCGCGCGCCACCGGCGGCGTCGGCCTTGTCTCAGGCATGTCGGTGCTCAGAACGGCACGTCGTCGTCGAGATCGTCGGAGAAGCCGCCGCCCTGGCCGAAGCCGCCGCGGCCGCCGCCCGACGACGCCCCGCCCGTCGCACCACCCGACGGTGCGCCGCGACCGCCGCCGCTGCCGCCAAAGCCGCCGCCGCTGCCGCCGAAATCGTCATTGCCGCCGGCCCAGTCGTCGCCGCCACCGCCGCCGCGATTACCGCCGCCGGCGCCGCCACCCTGGCCGCCGTTCGGGCCATCGAGCATGGTCAGCACCGAATTGAAGCCCTGCAGCGTGATCTCGGTCGAATAGCGGTCCTGCCCCTGCTGGTCCTGCCACTTGCGGGTGGTCAGCGCGCCCTCGATGTAAACCTTCGATCCCTTGCGCAGGAACCGCTCGGCGACGTTGGCGAGGCCCTCGTTGAACACCTTCACGGTGTGCCACTCGGTCTTTTCCTTGCGCTCGCCGCTGCTCTTGTCCTTCCACGATTCGCTGGTCGCGATCCGCAGTTCGACGACCTTGCCGCCATTCTGGAAACTGCGGCTTTCGGGGTCGCGCCCCAGGTTGCCGACGAGAATGACCTTGTTGACGCTGCCCGCCATGAATGCCTCGAAATCAGAGGCCGGCGAACACCGCCAGCCAGTAGGTTATGCCGGCCATGATGTAGGCGGCGGCGAACAAATAGCCAACCATGAACAGCGGCCACTTCCAGCCGTTGGTCTCGCGGCGGGTCACCGCGATCGTGGAAATGCACTGCGGCGCGAACACGAACCACATCAGGAAGGCAAGCGAGGTCGGCAGCGTCCAGCGGCCGCGGATCTGGTCGGTGATCTTGCTCGTGCCGGCATCGTTGGTGTCGTCGATCGCATAGACGGTGCCGATCGCAGACACCGCCACCTCGCGCGCCGCCATCGCCGGCAGCAGCGCCAGCGCGATGTCGCGGTTGAAGCCGATCGGCTTCACCAGCACCTCGATGCCGCTGCCGATCCGCCCGGCGATCGAATAGCTCACCGGCGAGATGCCCGATCCTTCCGGCGGCTTGGGGAAGCTCAACAGCAGCCACAGCACCACCGTGGTCATGGCGATGGTGGTGCCGGCGCGCTTGAGGAACACGATCGCGCGCTGCCACAGGCCGATCAGCACGTCGCCCGCCCGCGGCCACTGGTATTTCGGCATTTCCATCATGAAGCCCGACGACACGCCCTTGGTCACCGTCCGCCGCAGCACCAGCGCCGCCACATAGGCGCCGGCGATGCCGATGATCAGCAGCCCGAACATCACCAACCCCTGCAGGCCGACACCCGGCAGTACCCTGGTATTGGGGATCATCGCGCCGATGATCAGCGTGTACACGGGCCAGCGCGCGCTGCACGTCATCAGCGGCGCGATCAGGATGGTGGTCAGCCGATCCTTCTCGTCCTCGATCGTCCGCGTCGCCATGATCCCGGGCACCGCGCAGGCGAAGCTCGAGAGCAAGGGGATGAAGGCGCGGCCCGACAGGCCGACGGTGGCCATCAGCCGGTCCATCAGGAACGCGGCACGGACCATGTAGCCCGACGATTCGAGCACCAGGATGAAGAGGAACAGGATCAGAATCTGCGGCAGGAACACCACCACCGCGCCAACGCCGGCGATCAGGCCGTCGGTGATCAGCGAGCGCACGAAGCTGTCGGGCATTGCCGCCTTGATCAGCCCTTGCAGGTCGGCAAAGCCGGCGTCGATCAGGTCGGCGGGCACCGTCGCCCAGCTGAACACCGCCTGGAACATCAGGAACAGGATCGCGACCAACACCACCGGTCCGGCCAGCGGGTGCAGCGCGACCGCGTCGAGCAGATTGGCCCAGCGGCGTCCCGCGGTTTCGGACACGGTCGCGGCCGCGGCGATCTGGCGGGCGCGACGCTGCAATCCGGCCATGTCGGCACCCGCCTCGATCGGCCGCGTTGGGGTGCGTACCACGCCGCCACCGCCGACCGCGTCCGCCACCGCGCCGCGCAGCGCATCGAGCCCGCGCTTGCGCACCGCGACGGTCGGGACCACCGTGACGCCGAGCTCGCGTTCGAGCACCGCGGGATCGAGCACCAGCCCGTCGCGCTCGGCGAGGTCGACCATGTTGAGCGCGACCACCACCGGTATCTCGAGCGCGATCAGCTGGAGGGTGAAGCGCAGGTGATTGTCGAGGTTGGCGGCATCCACCACCACCAGCAGCGCATCCGGCCGCCGCTCGAGGCTGCTGGTGCCGGTGACGACGTCGCGGGTGACGCGCTCGTCGGGACTGGACGGATCGAGGCTGTAGGCGCCGGGCAGGTCGATCAGCTCGACCGGGCGACCGTCGTCGAGCACGAGCCGGCCCGAATGCCGCTCGACGGTGACCCCGGGATAATTGCCGACCTTCTGGCGGGCGCCGGTCAGGGCATTGAACAGCGCGCTCTTGCCGGCATTGGGATTGCCGACCAGCGCCACCAGCGGTGCTGCGTTCATTCTATCCGGCGAAAGCGACGGTAGCAGCGGGGGCGGCAGGATCGACGTGGATCGCGCTGGCGACCGCGCGGCGCAGCGCCACCGTCATCCGCCCGATCCGGCAGGCGATCGGCCCGTTGCCGAGCGAGGCGCGATGCAGCACCTCCACCGCGACACCCTCGTCGAAGCCGAACTCGCGCAGCCGTCGCGCCTCGGGCACCGCCAGCATTGTCCAGTCGATCGTGGCGACGGTCGCCTGCTGTCGGCGGGGCAGCGAAACCAGGCTGAGTTCGGGGACGACGTGGCGGGACATATCCATGATGCGACTGATTATCATTTACTGATGGAGGAGTAAATGCATTCTGCCGCATTTGCTGGGTCGTTAGACCACCGGGTAGCGCAATCGTCCGACGAACCGCGACAGGCTCGGCATGTGCTCGGTTCGCCGCACGAACCCGGCCTTGGCCTTTTCGAAGCGCATGATCCCGTCGATCCGCCGCGCGAGAAAGGCGCGGGTTTCGGCCCAGTCGTCGCTGTCGTCGTCGAGGAACACCGTCACCGTCGCGGCATAGACGCCGAGCAGGATGGTGCGCTTGGTATAATGGTTATAGTCGGTCGCGGTATCGCCGGCGCGCGCCCAGATCTCGTCCACCGTCCGCCAGCCGAGCCGCGCGCCGCGCGCGAGGTGCTGCGGCATGGCGAGGATGGTCAGCGCGCGGCGCAGCGATTCGCGCGAGGTCGCGACCGCGGCGAGGCGGGCTTCCACCAGCGCGGCGATGCGACCGCGGATCTTCATTGCCGCCAGTTGCTCGGGCGAGAGCGCCGCCGCCATCGCCGTGTCGATGCTGGCGAACCAGGCGTCGATCATGTCCACCGCGCCGCCCGGAAACGCGAGTGCCGCGATGCCGCGGTCGATTCCTTTTGCATCGGCGGCCATGTCGCGCGCGGCGTCGCTCCAGCCGTCGAAGGCGGCATTGGCGGCGATTCCCGGCGCGAGCGCCACGCGGATTTCGTCGAGCGTCAGATCCTCGGTCATCACAAATGCTCCTGCGCTTCTCGCGCCGCGGGTGCAACCACCGGCGGCGTCGCCGTGTCGCCCCGCCGCACCAGCACCAGCGCCAGGCAGACGAGAGCGACACCGATGAAATCGGGGCCGTGCAGCCGCTCGCCATAGTCGATCCAGCCGATCGCGCCCGCCACCACCGGTTGCACCAGCAGCGCGATCCCCACCACCAGCGGCGATGTCTTGCCGAGCGCATAGATCATGCAGCCCTGGCCGATCAGCTGGCTGACCACCGCCAGGCCGATGAGTGGCGTCCAGTCGCCGGGCATCACCCGCTCGCCGAGGATCAGCGCGAACACCAGCAACGGCGCGACGCTGGCCATCGTCGACAGCGCCAGCGCCGGCAGCGGCGCCATCGTCGTGCGTACCCGCGCCATCAGCACGAAATAGAGCGTGTAGAGCAGCCCGGCGAGCACGCAGAGCAGGTCACCGGCGAGGTTGCGCGGGTCGAGCTGGTACGAGCGCCCCATCAGCAGCGCCGCGCCGGCAAAGGCAAGCCCGAGCGCGACCGCCTGGGTGCGGTTGGGCCAGGCCCGGGCGATCAGGAAGCCGTAGATCGGGAAGATCAGCGTCGCCGAATTGCCGAACAGCGTCGCATTGGCGAGCGTGGTGCGCAGGATGCCGAGGTGCCAGGTGCCAAGGTCGAGCGCGAAGGCGACCCCGCCGGCGGCCAGCATCACCCACATCCACCGGTCCATCCGCCGCGGCCGTGCCCCGCTCGCCAGCGCCAGCACCACCAGGAAGGGCAGGGCGATCGCCATCCGCCAGAAGGCCGCGGCCACCGGCCCGGTATCGGCAAGGCGCACGAACCAGCCGCCGAAGGCGAGCGCGACATTGCCTATCAGCAGGGCGACGAAGGCGCTCGCCGGGGTCGCGACCGGCACGGTGGCGGTTGGCGGCGGGACAGAATTTATTGGGGGCGTCGCGGCGTGCATGCCGCGGTGTAGCTTCCTATCTGCAATCCGTCAGTGAAACAAAAGTTGGAGCCCTGCATGCCGAGCCTGTTCGATCCCATCACGCTGGGCGATATCCCCGCCGCCAATCGGGTGCTGATGGCGCCGCTCACCCGCGGTCGCGCCACCGACGACCATGTCCCCACCGAGATCATGATCGATTACTATCGCCAGCGCGCCGGCGCCGGGCTGATCATCACCGAGGGCACCGGCGTCAGCCGCCAGGGCTTGGGCTGGCCCAACGCGCCGGGGCTGTGGACCGAGGAGCAGATCGAGGCGTGGAAGCCGATCACCGCCGCGGTGCACGAGGCGGGCGGGCATATCGTCGCGCAGATCTGGCACATGGGCCGGCTCGCGCGCCCCGACGTCACCGGCGTCACCCCGCTGTCGTCGTCGGCGACCCGCGCGCCCTATCACAAGCCCGAGAACCCCTATGTCGAGGCCCAGGCGGCGACGCTCGATGACATCGCGCGCGCGCAGGACGATTATGCCGAGGCCGCCCGCGCCGCGCTGCGTGCCGGGTTCGACGGTGTCCAGCTCCATGGCGCCAATGGTTATCTGATCGACCAGTTCCTGCGCGACGGCACCAATCTGCGCGACGACGATTACGGCGGCAGCCCGGAGAACCGCGTCCGCTTCATGCGCGAATCGGTCGCGCGGGTGGTCGATGCGATCGGCGCCGGGCGCACCAGCATCCGCCTCTCGCCCAATGGCGAGACCCAGGGTGCTGACGACAGCAATCCCTTGTCCGTGTTCATCCCCGCCGCCCAGGCGCTCGACGATCTCGGCATCGCCTTCCTCGAGCTGCGCGAGCTCGGTCCCGACGGCACCTTCGGCAGCACCGACGTACCGAAGTTGTCGCCCGAGATCCGCAAGGTGTTCAGCGGCCCGCTGATCCTCAACCAGGATTATACGCTGGCCGAGGCGCAGGCGGATCTCGACTCGGGCCTCGCCGACGGCATCGCCTTCGGCCGCCCGTTCATCGCCAACCCTGATCTGGTCGAGCGCCTGCGCACCGGCGCACCGCTCGCCAAGGACGATCAGCCGACCTGGTACAGCAAGGGCCCTGAGGGCTACACCGACTATCCGGCGCTCGAGACCGCGGCGGCGTGACGCCGCGAGCAGCGGCCCTCACCCTGCCGGCGGTACGGGTGAAAGCCGCTAGGCGTTTTCCCGATCGACCCGGTCCAGCCACCGGGTCACCGCGGCCCGTGCCTGGCGGCGCGGCTTGCCCCCGAACAGCGGCGCCAGCACCAGCAGCGCCCACGGCCAGGCAAGCGCCGCAACCGCGAGCGCCACGGCCAGCACCGCCGCGCCGATCCGCACCCGCGCGATCAGTGCCGCGCTGCCGCCATCCAGCTGCAGCGTCCGCGGGCCCTTGGCGTCGTAGAAGGGATGGGTGGTGAGCGTGCCGCCGCCATCGAACCGGGTCTGCCGCGGCCGCAGCGATTGCAGCGCCCCGGCCAGCCGCCCGAGCCCCGGAGCGGCGTTCGCCGGCCGGCCATGCTGCGCTACCGCCTTGCCATTCAGCCGGTCGATCACCTCCAGCCGCCGCCCGCGCTCGACCACCTTCCAGCGCGAGGGCGGGACGTCGATCACCGGATCAGCCGAACCGCGTCGCCAAGGCCATCATCGCCAGCGCCGCCTTGGCCGCGCCGCCGCCCTTGTCGAGCTCGGTCGGCCGCGCGCGGACCAGCGCCTGCGCCTCGTCCTCGGTGGTGAGGATGCCGTTGCCGATCGCGAGGCCGTCCATGGTCAGCGCCATGATCCCGCGCGCGCTCTCGTTCGCGACGATCTCGAAATGGTAGGTCTCGCCGCGGATCACCACGCCAAGTGCGACGAAGGCGTCATACTGGCCGCTCTCCGCCGCCATCGCGATCGTGCCCGGCACCTCAAGCGCGCCCGGCACGGTGATCGTCTCGTGGCTGTGCCCGGCGGCCTCGATCGCGGCACGCGCGCCGGCGACCAGCAGGTCGTTCAGATGGTCGTAGAAGCGCGCTTCGACGATGAGGACGTGGGCCATCAGTTTTCCGTTTCGATGCGACGCTCGCCGACGATCGACAGGCCATAGCCGTCGAGCCCGATGAGCGTGTGGTGGGTGTTGGTGAGCAGCACCATTTCCTCGACGCCGAGTTCGGTGAGGATCATCGCGCCGACGCCATAGTCGCGCAACTCCTCCATGTCGGTCTCGGCGAGGGTGCCGGCGCGCGATTGCAGCGCCAGGGTGAACTGGTCGGCGCGCGGCTTGTTGATCACCACGATCACCCCCGCGCCCTCGGCGGCGATCATCTCCATCGAGCGGCGCAGCAGCCCGCCGCGGCAGCCGTCCTCGCCGAAGATGTCGGCGAACGGCGACAGCGCATGCATCCGCACCAGCGTCGGCTTGGTCGGATCCACCTTGCCCTTGACCAAGGCGATCTGCTCGGTGCCGGTGGCCTTGTTCCAATAGGTCAGCGCAGTCCATTCGCCGCCCCAGTCGCTGGTGAACTTGGCCTCGGCGCGCTTCTCGACGAGATGGTCGTAGCGGCGGCGATAGGCGATCAGATCGCGGATCGTGCCGATCTTGAGGTTGTGGAACTGCGCGAAGGTGACGAGGTCGTCGAGCCGCGCCATCGTCCCATCCTCGTTCATGATCTCGCAGATCACGCCCGAGGGGTTCAAGCCGGCGAGCCGCGACACGTCCACCGCCGCCTCGGTATGGCCGGTGCGTACCAGCACCCCGCCATCGCGCGCGACCAGCGGAAAGACGTGGCCCGGCGTCACGATCTCGTCCTTGCCCTTGGACGAATCGATCGCCACCGCCACCGTCCGCGCGCGGTCCGCCGCCGAGATGCCGGTGGTCACGCCGTCGCGCGCCTCGATCGAGGTGGTGAAGGCGGTCTCGTAGCGGGTGCCGTTGTTGCGGCTCATCAGCCCGAGGCCGAGCTCCTCGACACGCTTTTTGGTCAGCGCCAGGCAGATCAGCCCGCGGCCGTGCTTGGCCATGAAGTTGATCTTCTCGGGCGTCGCCATTTGCGCCGGAATCACCAGATCGCCCTCGTTCTCGCGGTCCTCGTCGTCGACCAGGATGAACATCCGGCCGTTCTTGGCCTCGTCGATGATCTCTTCGGGGCTCGACAGGAAGGCGTGGCGCAGGCGCGACAGCTCGGGCTTAAGCGGCTGGGTGGGCACGATAATGCTCCATGCGTTGGAGGTAGCGGGCGAGCACGTCGATCTCGATGTTGACCGCTTGGCCGGGCTCGATGGCGCCAAGCGTGGTCATCGCCTGCGTATGGGGGATGATGTTGACCGCGAAATCGGTGCCCTCGGCATGATCGGTCACCGCATTGACGGTGAGCGACACGCCGTCGACCGTGATCGAGCCCTTGGTGGCGAGGAACGGCGCCAATGCCGCGGGAACGCGGAAGCCGATCCGCCGCGAGTCGCCGTCCGCCACCAGCTCGGTGACGGTAGCGACACCGTCGACATGGCCGGTGACGATATGGCCGCCGAGTTCGTCGCCGAGCTTCATCGCGCGCTCGAGATTCAATCGCTGGCCCTGGTGCCATTGACCGGGCGCGGTGCGGCTCAGCGTCTCGTGGCTGACGTCGACCGCAAACCAGCCCGGCTCGCCGGCCGCGGCCTTGTCGACCACGGTCAGGCACACGCCCGAACAGGCGATCGACGCGCCGAGCTCGATTCCGCTGGTGTCATAGGCGGTGCTGACGACCATCCGCGTGTCGCCGCGCGCCTCCACCGAGGTGATGGTGCCGATATCGGAGATTATGCCGGTGAACATGGCCCGTGCCCGTAGACCTCCAGCCGGTCGCTGCCAAGTTGGCGCGCATCCGCCAACTGCCAGCGGCCATGGGCCAGGGCGAGATCGCCGAGCCCGATGTCGCCGAGCGCCGGCATCCCCACCCCGATCAGGATCGGCGCGCGATACAATAAGAGCCGATCGACCAGTCCCGCCCGCAGGAACGCCGCCGCCGTCTGGGCGCCGCCTTCCACCAGCAGGTGGTCGACGGTGGGGAGTTCGGCGATCGCTTCAGGCGCGGCGATGGTCAGCCAGTCGCCAACTCGATCATACCCGCCATGGCCGTCACCCCAGCGCACGCTGGGGTCTTTCGCGGCTCCATCCGTGCGCGCCTCGACAAGATCCCAGCTTCCGCTGGGATGACGAGTTGAGGCAATCAGGTCCTCCTGCGCCACGTCCGCTCCATCCCCGCCGCGCGTCAGCATCACGCGGATCGGGCTGCGCGCCTCGAGGCCCGCCAACCGTACATCCAGCCGCGGCGCATCCGCATCGACCGTGCCGCGCCCGACCAGGATCGCCTCATGCCGGCTACGCTCGAGATGCGCATGCGCGCGCGCCTCGGGTCCGGTGATCCAGCGACTCGTGCCATCCGCCAGCGCGATGCAGCCGTCGAGCGACGTGGCGAGCTTGAGGGTGACGAACGGCCGCCCCAGGCGCCGCCGGGTCAGGAACCCCGCCATCGATGCCGCCGCCTCGGCCGCGCGCACGCCGGTGGTCACCGCGATCCCGGCGTCGCGCAGCCGTGCGAGCCCCGTGCCATCGGTGCGCGGATCGGGATCGCCCATCGCCACCACCACCCGCGCCACCCCGGCCGCGACCAGCAGCGTCGAGCACGCCGACCCGCGCGGCGAGCGATGCGCGCACGGCTCCAGCGTCACATAAGCGGTCGCACCGCGCGCACCGTCACCGGCCTCGGCGAGCGCCATCGCTTCGGCATGCGGCCGCCCGCCGGGCTGGGTCCAGCCGCGACCGATCACCCGGCCGTCGCGCACGATCACACAGCCGACAGTGGGGTTGGGCGCAGTGCGCCCGCGGCCGCGTGACGCCAGCGCCAGCGCCGTGTCCATCCGGCGACCGTCGTCGGTCACGACGGCGTGGGGACTGCTCAGAGCCCCCACTTCGACAACGATTGGTCGAGCTTGCGATAGTCCGCCTTGACCTTGGCCTCCGCCGCCTTCTGGTCGGCGATCCGTTTGTCCTGGTCCACCTTGTCGATCGCCTGCTGCGCCTTGATCTCGGCGTCGGTGCGGTCGGCGCGCCATTGCTGCACATAGATGATGTGCGGCTGATAGACCGGCGGCACATAGTCGCTGCGCATGAACGCGTAGAGAAAGAAGCCGGTGACCGCGAGCGCGGCGGCCAGGAAGCCGAGCTCATAAGGGTGCCGCTGCGCAAGGAAGAAGCGCAGATCCTTATAAGCGCGAACCGGTGACAGGCGGGCGAAGAACTGCATGGCGCCAAGATAGGGAAGCGGGGCGGCCGAAGCCAGCCCCGCCGCAGACTCGGCGAACCGCGCCCGGCTTCAATCCTCCAGCACGAAGGTCAGCGTCAGCGTTCGCCACGCCTCCACCGGCACCCCGCCGCGCGTGCCCGGCTTGAACCGCCACTTGCCCATCGCCCGCTCCAGCGTCGCCTGCCAGAAGGCGTCGCTGGTCGCGCTGACCCGTTCGGCCTGCTTCACCCGGCCGTCCATGCCCACCAGTACCCGGACCATCACCTTGCCTTCGCGCCCGGCCCTGCGCTCGGCGGCGGGATAGACCGGCTGGAACTGGCTGGCGTAGCGCGCATCGATCGCCGGATCGACGAGCGGCAGCGGGGTCGGCGTGGCGGGCGCGGCATCCACCGCCGGTCCGGTGTCGGTGCCGATTACCGGTCCCGCGGGCGGCAGCGGCGGCGACAGCGGCAGCGAGAAGTCGGTGCTCGGCATCGGCATTAGCGGCACCGGCAGGTCGATCTGCTCGTTGGGCCGCGCCGCCTGTTGCTGGTGCTGCGGTGTGAACGGCTGCGGCTGGGGCGGCGGTGGCGGCTCGACCGGCACAGCATAGATGGTGATCGGCTTGTCGGCGATGCGGGAGGCGATGTGCGGCGCGGAGAACAGCAGCGCGGCAATCACCGCGGCGTTGATCAGCACCGCGGCGGTCAATCCGCCAGGGTTGAACCGGGTCGGCTGAACATATCGATCGGCGTACATGAACCGTCTCCTCGCTCGTGGTGGGTAAAATCGTGTCTCCTGCAGGAAGCACGATGTTACATCATTACGAATTAGGCGCAAGATGGGTACGATAGATGCGGTCGCTGCCACCGACCAGCGACAGCGGCTGTCCTACACGTCACCACTCTGCTAGCTTTGGGCGACGCTTTTTCTCATCACCGCATTCACGGAAACGATACACGCATGACGGTGTCGTCCCGAGTGGCAACTTCACTCAACTTGTGCCCTATTATAACGGAATCGCCGCAGGTTCACGGTGCGACTCGGCTAGCCGCGCAGCCGGGTCACCGCGCGCACCTCGCCGATCTCCGGCAGCAGCGCCGCCATGTCGGGGGTCATGGTCGAGCCCCGTCAGCGCCCGGCGCAGCGGCAGGAACAGCGCCTTGCCCTTGCGCCCGGTCAGTTCCTTCAGGCGGCTGGTCACGCTTATGCCATTTCACGCTCGGAGAGAACAAAATGAGCCAGCCTAGTTCCTATTTCAATGCAAAGCCTTACGTGCCCGCATCACTCAGCGAGATCTATGACATGTTGGGTTCGATGATCTTGGGTGCGCCGACCTTCATTGATCCTTTGGGTAATTTTCCTGGCAGGAACATCGATACGGAGTTTTTTGCACTAACCGAAGGCTTCGCCGTCGTTCGCAAGAAGCTCGGCGAAGAGCGCTACACAGCGCTGCTCGATCTCGCGGCACGCGCCAAACTGCTGTTCGCGGAGGACCAGGACGACACCAACGGCAAGACCGACCAGGGGCGCGCGCTGTTGTTCGAGATCGAGGATCTGCTGAACGACGTGCGCAGACGCCGCCTCGAGGCCAAGCTTCCCGATGAAGAGGGCGAAGTCAACGGTGACTGACCAGCGTGAAGACCCGCCGGCCCGCCGACGCGGTCACATCGGCCAAGTAATGAAAACGTTCGAAGTTGAGAGGTGCATTGTGCATGACAACTTCACTCAACTTGTGCCCAATTCTACCGTATTCGCCGCAGGTTCGCGGCGCGACTCGGCTAGCCGCGCAGCCGGGCCACCGCCCGCGTCTCGCCGATCAGCGGCAGCAGCGCCGCCATGTCGGGGCCATGGTCGAGCCCGGTCAGCGCCTGGCGCAGCGGCAGGAACAACGCCTTGCCTTTGCGACCGGTCTGCTCCCTCAGCCGGCTGGTCAGCGCGTGCCAGGGATCTGCCGACCAGTCGATCGCCGCCGCCGCCGCGGCCGCCTGGGCCAGATAAGCCCGCGTCTCGTCGTCGGCGGCGGGTGCCTCGATCGGGCCCTCGATCACCCGCCACCAATTGGCAGCCTCGGCGACTCGCGTCAGATTGGGGCGCACCGCACCCCATTCCGCCGCGGCCATCCCGCTCGGCAGCCGCTCGGCCACCGCCGCATAGGGCAATTGGTGGACGATCCGCGCGTTGAGCTGCGCCAGCTCGGCCTCGTCGAACCGCGCCGGCGCCCGGCCGAACCGCGCGAAGTCGAAGCCGGCGATCAGCGGCGCGGGTGTCGCCACCGGCTCCACCGGATCGCTGGTCCCGATCCGCGCCAACAGCGCGATCACCGCCTGCGGCTCGAGGCCTTCCTCGCGGAAGTGATCGACGCCGAGCGACCCCAGCCGCTTGGACAGCTTGCCCTCCGCCCCGGTCAGCAGCGCCTCATGCGCAAAGCGCGGCGGCGTCGCCCCCATCGCCGCGAACATCTGCAGCTGCAGCGCAGTGTTCGAGACATGGTCCTCGCCGCGCACCACATGGCTGATCGCCATGTCGGCATCGTCAATCGCCGAGGGCAGCATGTAGAGCCACGAGCCGTCGGCGCGGCGTACCACGGGATCGCTCATCGTCGCCGCGTCGAATTTCTGGTGGCCGCGGATCAGATCGTCCCACTCTATCGGCGCGTCATGATCGAGCTTGAAGCGCCAGTGCGGGGCGATGCCCTCGGCCTCCAGGCTGGTGCGCTGCGCATCGCTCAGCGCCAGCGCGGCGCGGTCGTACACCGGCGGCAGCCCGCGTCCGGCGGCGATCTTGCGCTTGAGGTCGAGTTCCTGTGCGCTCTCATAGGCCGGGTAGATCCGCCCCGCCGCGACCAGCGCGTCGAACCGCGCCTGGTACAGCGCGAACCGCGCGGATTGCCGCTCCTCGCCGTCGGGGGTGAGCCCGAGCCAGGCGAGATCGGCGCGGATCGCGTCGACGAACCGCTCCTCGCTGCGCTCGGCATCGGTGTCGTCGATCCGCAGCACGAACCGCCCGCCCTGCTGCCGCGCGAACAGCCAGTTATGCAGCGCGGCGCGGATGTTGCCGACATGGAGCCGGCCGGTGGGCGAGGGGGCGAAGCGGGTGACGACGGTCATCCCCAGGCCTTACGAGCCGGGGCTGGGACGGGCAAACCCCTTCCGCTGGCGGGGTGCCGCGACTAAGGCAGCCGGATTCGAAGGGGCTTCGCGATGAAACTGTTGACCGGCAATTCCAATCTCCCGCTCGCACGCGAGATCGCCGACTATCTCGAGATTCCCCTCACCGATGCCCTGGTGCGCCGCTTTGCCGACGAGGAGATCTTCGTCGAGATCCAGGAGAATGTCCGCGGCGAGGACGTGTTCGTGCTCCAGTCGACCGGCTTTCCGGCGAACGACAATCTTATGGAGCTGCTGATCATCATCGACGCGCTCAAGCGCTCGTCGGCACGGCGGATCACTGCGGTGGTCCCGTACATGGGCTATGCCCGGCAAGACCGGAAGCCGGGACCGCGTACCCCGATTTCGGCCAAGCTGGTCGCCAATCTGATCACCGTCGCCGGGGCCGACCGCGTCCTCTCGGTCGATCTCCACGCCGGCCAGATCCAGGGCTTCTTCGATATCCCCACCGACAATCTCTATGCCGCCCCGGTGATGAGCGCCGACATCCAGGCGCGGTTCCGGGCTAAGAATCTGATGGTGGTGTCGCCCGACGTCGGCGGCGTGGTCCGTGCCCGCCAGCTCGCCAAGCGACTCGACAATGCGCCCCTCGCGATCGTCGACAAGCGCCGCGAGCGTGCCGGCGAATCCGAAGTGATGAACATCATCGGTGATGTCGAGGGCCGCTTCTGCGTGCTGATCGACGACATCGTCGATTCGGCCGGCACCCTGTGCAACGCCGCCGCGGCGCTGCGCGAGGCGGGCGCCGAGGACGTCGTCGCCTATGTCACCCATGGCGTGCTGTCGGGCGGCGCGGTGGCCCGGGTCGAGGGCTCGGCGCTGCGCGAGCTGGTGATCACCGACACCATCGGCAATCACGAGTCTATCGGCGCCGCCGCCAAGATCCGCCACCTGCCGATCGCCCCGCTGCTCGGCGAGGCGATCAAGCGCATCGCCGACGAAACCAGCGTGTCGAGCCTGTTCGACTGAGTCGCCGCGTCGCCAGCGGGATCAGAGATACTCGTCCCAATGGTGGTACACCGGCTCCTGCGCCAGCCGCGGCCGGTCGGCCTGGTCGAGGGTCATGTACGGTGCCGCCTCGATGTCCTCGCGTTTCACCGCCAGGCAATAGCCGCGCTGCGCCTGGTCATAGGTCAGCATCGACCAAGGCAGCGGATAGGCCCGCGAGCCGAAGCCGAAGATCCCGCCGAAGGTCAGCACGGCATACGTTGCCTGGCCGCTGCGCTTCTCGATCATCACCGCGTGGATCGATCCGATCTTGTCGCCGCATCGGTCGAATACCGGCGTGCCCTCGATCCGATTGGATGAAATCAGGCGGTGCGCGGCGTCGCTGACATCCTCGTCAGGCGCGCTGGCGGCAGCAACGGCTTCTAACATGGTAGGCCTCCATCTGCCCCCCACGACTTGCCCCGGCATGCGGTGGTCCCGCAGGCCCGTTCCCGCTCGTCGTTATGCGCCTTTTCAGGCGGATTCGCCAGCCCGTCAGCGCTGGCTGAGCGCGACGATATGGTCGAACACGGCAGGATGGAGCGGCTTGGCGAAGGCGCAGCCATATTTGAACTTGTCGCGCCAGGCGACCACCGCCTCGAGGCCCGCAAGCCCCGGCAGCGTCAGCCACACCACCGTGCCCGGCCACAAGGTGAAGCTGGTTTCGGCGCGGAATCCCGACATCGACAGGTCGGTGACCTCGATCTCGAACCGGGTCTGGCCGCGATCGCGCAAATGCGCGCGCATCTTCACGGCCTTGCGCAATGCCTGGCGATGGTCGTCGCCCGCGGTCAGCGGCTCGAACGGGGGCGTGAAGGATGGCTGTTCCATGGCGCCGAGTCCTGCCACGCAATGGTTACTTTTCTGCCAACGACGCGCGCCGCACCCCCGCCCGCCCGCGACGCTTCAGTTCGGCCTTGAGCGCCTCGGGCCTGGGCGCGACCAGGAAACCGAACGAGACATTGCCTTCGCGGGTTTCGACCACGTGATGCAGCCGATGCGCCTGGACGATCCGCTTCATGTAGCGAGACTTGGGCAGGTAGCGCGTCGGGATCCGCTGGTGGACGATGATGTCGTGGAAGCCGAAGTAGATCGCGCCATAAGCGGCGATGCCGGCACCGATCCAGGCCCAGCCCGGCCACCAGCCGAGCTGCACCCCGCCGAGCAGCAGCACGAACGACGGCACCGCGAAGATCGCCGCATAGAGGTCGTTCAGCTCCCACGCGCCGTCGCGCCGACGGTGATGACTGGCATGAAGGAACCAGCCCGGCCCATGCATAATCCAGCGGTGTGCGGCGTAGGCGAACGCCTCCATGCCGATCACCGTCGCCAGAAACAGAAGAATGCCGATCGGCCAGGACATGATCGCTCCAGATAATGCGATGCGTTTGCAATAAACACGGCCACCCGTTTTTCGTGAGGGGTGGATTCGTCAGCCAGCCTGTGCTTTAGGCCGTGCAAATCCCCTTAGTATCAAAAGGCGAGGACGGCCATGAACATCCACGAATATCAAGCCAAGGAATTGCTGGCGAAGTTCGGCGTGCCCGTTCCCGCGGGCTATGCCGCGCTCTCCGTCGACGAGGCGGTCGAGGTCTCCAAGAAGCTCCCCGGGCCGCTTTACGTCGTCAAGGCGCAGATCCATGCCGGCGGGCGCGGCAAGGGCAAGTTCAAGGAACTCAGCCCCGAGGCTAAGGGCGGCGTCCGCCTCGCCAAGTCGGCCGACGAGGTCCGCGCCGCGGCGCAGGACATGCTCGGCAACACGCTGGTGACGATCCAGACCGGCGATGCCGGCAAGCAGGTTAACCGCCTCTACGTCACTGACGGCGTCGACATCGCCAAGGAATTCTACCTGGCGCTGCTCGTCAACCGCGCCACCGGCCGCGTCTCGATGGTCGCCTCCACCGAGGGCGGCATGGATATCGAGACCGTCGCGCATGACACGCCCGAGAAGATCCACGCGATCGACATCGACACCGCGACCGGCTTCATGCCGCATCACGGCCGCGCCGTCGCCGCGGCGCTCGAGCTGACCGGCGACCTCGCCAAGCAGGCCGCCAACGTCGCTTCGAAGCTGTATGACGCTTTCCTCGGCACCGACGCCGAGCAGATCGAGATCAACCCGCTTGCCGTCACCGAGGACGGCAAGCTGATGGTGCTCGACGCCAAGGTCGGCTTCGACGGCAACGCGATGTTCCGCCACAAGGATCTGATGGAGCTGCGCGACGAATCCGAGGAGGATCCGGCCGAGCTCGAGGCGTCGAAGTATGACCTCGCCTACATCAAGCTCGACGGCGACATCGGCTGCATGGTCAACGGCGCCGGCCTTGCCATGGCGACGATGGACATCATCAAGCTCAACGGCATGTTCCCCGCCAACTTTCTCGATGTCGGCGGTGGCGCCACCACCGAGAAGGTGACCGCGGCGTTCAAGATCATCCTCGGTGATCCGAACGTGAAGGGCATCCTCGTCAACATCTTCGGTGGCATCATGCGCTGCGACATCATCGCCGAGGGCATCGTCGCCGCGGCCAAGGAGGTTAACCTCCAGGTGCCGCTGGTCGTCCGCCTCGAAGGCACCAACGTCCAGCAGGGCAAGGACATCCTCGCCAATTCCGGCCTGGCGATCGTCCCCGCCAACGACCTGGGCGACGCCGCGCAGAAGATCGTTGCCGAGGTCAAGAAGGTCGCCTGATCGCGACGTTCGCCGGGCCACGCGGCTGAAAAAAGGATCGGGCCCGGGCGAAAGCCTGGGCCCGATTCGTTTGTGGCGCGTTGGCTGGGGGATGGCGGCGCCGCGTCGCCGTTACGGCAAGCGCGAGTTTCCGTACCCGACTTGCGAACACGCCGCGGAACAGCCATGTGAGCCGCCGACGAGACACCTCAAAAGGTGTCGAGAGACAGATTTGGAAGGACGCTGATGAAGGTGCTGGTGCCGGTCAAGCGTGTGCTTGATTACAATGTGAAGCCCCGCGTGAAGGCAGACGGGACGGGGGTCGACCTCGCCAACGTCAAGATGAGCATGAACCCGTTCGACGAGATCGCCGTCGAAGAGGCGATCCGCCTCAAGGACAAGGGCGTCACCGAGATCGTCGTCGTGTCGATCGGCGAGCCCAAGGCGCAGGAGACGCTGCGCACCGCGCTGGCGATGGGCGCCGATCGCGCGATCCTCGTCACCGCCGACCAGAAGGTCGAGCCGCTGGGCGTCGCCAAGATCCTCGCCAAGATCGTCGAGGAGGAGCAGCCCGCGCTTGTCATCCTCGGCAAGCAGGCGATCGACGACGACAACAACCAGACCGGCCAGATGCTCGCCGGCCTGCTCGGCTGGGGCCAGGGCACCTTCGCCTCCAAGGTCGAGCTGACCGCGGACACGGTGACGGTGACCCGCGAGGTAGATGGCGGTCTTGAGACCGATTCGTTCAAGCTCCCCGCGATCGTCACCACCGATCTGCGCCTCAACGAGCCGCGCTATGCGTCGTTGCCCAACATCATGAAAGCCAAGTCCAAGCCGCTCGCGAACAAGACTCCCGCCGATTACGGCGTCGACGTCACGCCGCGGATCACGACGCTCAAGGTCGTCGAGCCCGGCAAGCGCTCGGCCGGCATCAAGGTCGCCGATGTCGACGAACTCGTGATGAAGCTGCATGCCATGGGGATTGCCAAGTGAAGACTCTCGTCTGGGTCGAGCATGACGGCCAGGCCGTCAAGGATGCCACGCTGTCGGCGGTTACCGCCGCGTCCAAGCTGGGCGAGGTCCATCTCGTCGTCGCCGGGCAGGGCGTCGGCGCGGTGGCCGAGGCGGCCGCCAAGATCGCCGGCGTCGGCAAGGTCCATGTCGCCGACGATGCGGCCTATGCGCATGCGCTTGCCGAGAATGTCGCGCCGCTGATCGTCGAGCTGATGGGCCATCACGACGCCTTCGTCGCGCCGTCCACTACCCACGGCAAGAACATCGCGCCGCGCGTCGCTGCGCTGCTCGACGTCATGCAGATCTCCGACATCCTGTCGGTCGAGAGCGAGGACACCTTCACCCGGCCGATCTACGCCGGCAACGCGATCGCGACCGTTCAGTCGTCGGACGCCAAGAAGGTGATCACCGTTCGCGGCACCGCCTTCGATAAGGCGGCGATCGAGGGCGGCAGCGGCACGGTGGAAGCCGTCGCCTCCACCGGTGACAAGGGCCTGTCGAGCTTCTCGGGGTCCGAAATCGCCGAGAACGCGCGACCCGAGCTCACCTCGGCGAAGATCATCGTCTCCGGCGGTCGCGCGCTGCAGAATGGCGAAAACTTCACCAAGCTGATCGAGCCGCTCGCCGACAAGCTCGGTGCCGGGGTCGGCGCCAGCCGCGCCGCGGTCGATGCCGGCTATGTGCCTAACGACTATCAGGTCGGGCAGACCGGCAAGATCGTCGCGCCCGAAGTCTATATCGCTGTCGGTATCTCCGGTGCGATTCAGCATCTTGCCGGCATGAAGGATTCGAAGGTCATCATTGCCATCAACAAGGATGAGGATGCGCCGATCTTCCAGGTCGCGGACATCGGCCTGGTCGGCGACCTGTTCACGCTGCTGCCGGAACTGACCGAGAAGCTGTAAGGCGATCGCGGTGTCGTCTCGTACGGCACCGCAGCCCACCCGGCGACGTGACCTGCTCGTCCGGTCGTCAGGGCTCCACCGGCGCCGTCGCCGGTGTTTCCGGCAATGGCAGCGGCGGGATCATGCGCAGCACCAAGCCGATGGCCAGCGCTAGCGCGCCGAGTACGAAGCAGAAGAGCGCGACGCCGTTCCACCCCGCCCGGCTCCAGGCGACACCGCCCGCCGAGCCGAGCACGCTCGAACCCAGATAATAGAAGAACAGGTAGAAGGCGGATCCCTGGCCGCGGTTGGCGAGCGCGCGCCGCCCCACCCAGGCGCTGGCGATCGAATGAGCGCCGAAGAAGCCGACCGTGACGATGGCGATGCCGCCGATCACCAGCCATAAGGGCTGCGCGGCGGTCGCCGCGACGCCGACAATCAGCAGCATGATCGGCCACCAGAAGACGTTTCGCCGCCCGAGGCGCCCGGCCAGCGCGCCAAATCGCGCCGAACTCACCGAGCCGAGGATGTAGAGCAGGAACACGCCGCCCACTGCCGCCTGGCTGAGGCTGTAGGGCGGCGCCAGCAGCCGAAAGCCGGCATAATTGTAGACGGTGACGAAGACTCCCATCAGCAGGAAGCCTTCGGCATAGAGCAAGGGCAATGCCCGATCAGCGAACAGC
The DNA here is from genome assembly GCF_059416225.1 of Sphingomonas sp. GW821-FHT09E03. Classification (NCBI taxonomy): domain Bacteria; kingdom Pseudomonadati; phylum Pseudomonadota; class Alphaproteobacteria; order Sphingomonadales; family Sphingomonadaceae; genus Sphingomonas; species Sphingomonas sp. GW821-FHT09E03. The sequence continues at coordinate 205,724 of NZ_JBWKOS010000002.1, forward strand.
GCCTTGATCCCGCTCAGCGCATCGCCGGCACCAGGCTGGCCGATGAAGAAGCGAGACGGCGGGGCCAGCTGGCGAAACGCCTCGGCCATCGCGATCCCCGCCAGGCCGACGCTGCCGAGCGCCCAGCGCCAGCCGGCGACATCTGCGACCAGGCTCGCGACCAGCCGCCCGCCCATGCCGCCGATCGCGCTGCCGGCGATGTACAGCCCCATTGCGGCGCCGACCGAGGCGACATCCACCTCTTCGGCGACATAGGCCATCGCTACCGCGGGGACGCCGGCTAGCGCGATGCCGGTTAGCAGCCGCAACGCCAGCAGTCCGCTCCACCCGGGCACCACCGCCGCGGCCAGCGTCAGCACGCCCGCGGCGAACATCGCTGCCACCATCAGCGGCCGCCGCCCGACTCGGTCGCTGAGCATCCCGGCAAACAGGATCCCGATCGCCAGCGGCCCGGTTGCCAGCGACACCGCGAGCGACGCCGCCTCGGCGCTGAGGCCAAAGTCGACCGCGAACAGCGGCAGCAGCGGCTGCACCGAATAGAGCAGCGAAAAGGTCGAGAAACCGGCGAACAGCATCGCCAGCGTCAGCCGGCGATAGGCCGCGCTGCCCTGGCGCAGCGGCGCCTCGTCCTGCGGCGATGTCATGCTCGTCTCCTCGCCAGCGTCAGCACCGTCGCGCCGGCCAGCGCCGACAGGATCGATCCCGCCAGCACCGCGATCTTGACCGCCTCCAGCCGCTGCGGATCGGCAAAGGCAAGGCCGCCGATGAACAGGCTCATGGTGAAGCCGATCCCGGCGATCAGCGCCATGCCATAGAGCTGCGCCCAGCTCACCCCGCCCGGCCGCCGCGCCATGCCGAGCCGGTCCGCCGCCCAGATTGCGCCGAAAATGCCGAGCTGCTTGCCGAGGAACAGCCCGAGCGCGACGCCCAGCACCAGCGGCTCGGCAAGCGTCGCCAGGCTTGCGCCGCGCAGCGACACACCCGCATTGACGAAGCCGAACAGCGGCACGATCACGAACGCCACCCAGGGGCTGAGCGCATGCTCGAGGCGGTGAAGCGGCGATGCCGCATCGTCGGGCGTCCCGGGCGAGCGCTTGAGCGGGATCAGCGTGGCGGTGAGCACGCCGGCAATGGTGGCATGAACTCCCGAGACCAGCACCAGCAGCCACAGCAAGGCGAAGCCGGCGAGATATGGCCACAGCCTCATCACGCCACGGCGGTTGAGCGCGTACATGCCTGCCAGCACCAGCGCCGCGCCGGCGAGCGCGAGCCAGTCGATGGCCTGGGTATAGGCGACCGCGATGATCGCCACCGCGCCCATGTCGTCGACGATCGCCACCGTGGTGAGCAGTAGCTTGAGCGACGAGGGGACGCGCGAGCCCAGCAAGGCGAGCACGCCAATCGCAAAGGCGATGTCGGTGGCGGCGGGGATCGCCCAGCCCGGCCGCAGATCGGCGTCACCGCCCGCGATCAGCAGGAACACCAGCGCCGGCATCGCCATCCCCGCGATCGCCGCGATGATCGGCAGGCGGCGGCGTTCGGCGCTTGCCAGGCTGCCGTCGCGCAGCTCGCGCTTGATCTCCAGCCCGACCAGCAGGAAGAACAGCGCCATCAACCCGTCATTGATCCACAGGTGCACACTCATCGGCCCGAGCGTCGGCGACAGGGTGGGGCCGGTATGGAAATCGAGCAGCGCGACGTACAGCCTGGCGGTCGCCGGCAGGTTCGCGGCGATCATCGCCAGCACGGCAGCGACGATCAGCACGATCCCGCCGAAGGCCTCGCTGGTCAGGAAGTCGCGGAGCGCAGACCACCCGCCGCGTCGCGGATGCGCGCCGGTCATGCTAACCGACTAAAGGTTCGGACGAGCGGGGCAAGCGTCCTCGTGCCGCGACCAGCGAGATTGCCCAGATCAGCAGGCCGCCGAGCGCGAGCGCGCAGCCGACATAGCCGGTGGAGGTCCAGCCGTAGCCGGCGCTGATCGCCAGGCCACCGAACCAGGGCCCGATCGCATTGGCGACGTTGAATGCCGAATGGTTGAGCGCCGCGGCGAGCGCCTGGGCGTCGCCGGCGACGTCCATCAGCCGGGTTTGCAGCACCGTTGCCAGCGCACCGCCGAAACCGATCGCGAGCACGTCGACGGCGACTGTCCAGATGTTGCCGGCGGCGAGCGGGAACAGCGCCAGCGCCACCGCAGCCCACACCAGCAGCGCGCCGGCGGTGGGCATCAGCGCACGATCGGCAAAGCGCGGCACCAGCAAATTGCCGAGCGTCATGCCGATGCCGAAGGCGGCGAACACCAGCGGGATTGCCTTGGGACCGATCCCCGTCACGTCGTGGAGCGTGACGGCGAGATAGGTGTAGACCGCGAACAGCCCGCCGAAGCCGACCGCGCCGGTCGCCAGCGTCAGCCACACTTGACTGCGCCGCAGTGCACCGAGTTCGCGCAACGGGCTGGCGTTGCCGTCGGGCTGGTCGATCGGGACCAGCAGCGCGACCAGCACGGCGGTCAGCAGCGCCAGCAGCGCGACGACGCCGAACACCAGCCGCCAACTCGCGATCTGGCCGAGCAGCGTTGCCAGCGGCACGCCGACGATCGTCGCCACGGTGAGCCCGAGCATCACCCGTCCGACCGCGGTGGTGCGCTTGTCGGCGGGTACCAGCGACGCCGCGACCAGTGAGGCGATGCCGAAATAGGCGCCGTGCGGCAGGCCGGCGAGGAAGCGGAAGGCGATCATCCAGCCGTAAGATGGCGCCAGCGCCGACAGGCCGTTGCCGACCGCGAACAGCGTCATCAGCACCATGAGCAGCGTCCGCCGCGACATCTTGGCCGACAGCACCGCGATGGTCGGTGCGCCGATCACCACGCCCAGCGCATAGGCGCTGATGATGTGGCCGATCGCTGGCGCATCGACGCCGAGACTGCGGGCAAGATCCGGCTCGAGGCTCATGGCCGCGAATTCAGTGGTGCCGATGGCGAAGCCACCCACCGCCAGCCCAAGGTGGACCAGGCCGGGGTGAGCGGCGGCGATTTCTCTCAAGCTCATCGAACTCGGGTACGCATTATGTTGCGACGCAACAAGGCGCGATGACTTCAGCCGCGGCAAGAGCAACTCGTCGGATCCATGGCCTGCCGGCCGTGATCAACCGACCTTGGCGAGCGCCTCCGCGATCAGCTTGCGGCTGTTGGCGATCCCGTAAAGCGCGATGAAGCTGCCCATCCGCGGCCCCTGGCTGGAACCGAGCAGCGTCTCGTACAGCGCCTTGAACCAGTCGCGCAGCTCGGCGAAGCCGCCGCTCTTGCCGATCTCGTAGACAATGTTCTGGATGTCCTCGGCACTGGCGTCGGCTGGCAAGGCGGCCAGATCGGTGTCGAGCCCCTCGAGCGCGGCGATCTCGACCCCCTGGGGCGCGCGGCGCTGCAGCGTCGGCGCGACGAAGTCACGGGCATAAGCGAGCGCATAGCCGATCAGCCGGTCAAGCTCGGGATAGGTGTCGGGGGTCGCATTTGGCACGTAATTGCCGAGATAGCCCCACACCTGCTCCTTGGTCGCCTCGCCCATCACGCCGACGAGGTTGAGCAGCAGGCCGAAGGTGACCGGCAGTGTCTCCGTCGGCACCTTGCCGTCGTGGATGTGGTGCACGGGGTTGCCGAGCTGCTGCGGCAGCGCCTGGCCGGGATAGTTGCCGCGAAACTGCCAATAGTCGTCCACCGCGCGCGGGATTACGCCCATGTGCAGCTGCTTGGCCTTCTTGGGCTCGCGATAGGCGTAGAAGGCGAGGCTCTCGTCGGGGCCGTAGGTCAGCCACTGGTCCATGGTCAGGCCGTTGCCCTTGGACTTGGAGATCTTCTCGCCCTTTTCGTCGAGAAACATCTCATAGTTGAAGCCCTCGGGCGGGCGGCCGCCGAGCACCCGAGCGATCTTGCCCGACTGCGTCACTGAATCGATCAGATCCTTGCCTGCCATCTCGTAATCGACGCCCAGCGCGACCCAGCGCATCGCCCAATCGACCTTCCACTGCAGCTTCGACAGGCCGCCGAGCGCGGACTGGACCACGCGCTGGCCCTCATCGTCGAAGGCGATCAGGCCGGCCTCGGCATCGATCACCTCGACGGGCACCTGCAGGACGATGCCGCTGGTCGGGCTGATTGGCAGCACCGGCGAATACGTGGCGCGGCGCTCGGCGCGCAGTGTCGGCAGCATCACGTCCATGATGCCTTGATAGTGGCGCAGCACGCCACGGAGCGCGTCGTCGAAGCGGCCCGAGGTATAATAATCGGTGGACGACGCGAAGTCATAGTCGAAGCCGTAGCGGTCGAGAAACTCGCGCAGCAGCGCGTTATTGTGCGCGGCGAAGCTGTCGTGGGTGCCGAACGGATCGGGGATGCGGGTCAGCGGCTTGCCGAGATGGGCGCGCAGCATGTCGCCATTGGGGACGTTGTCGGGCACCTTGCGCAGGCCGTCCATGTCGTCGGAAAAGGCGATCAGCCGGGTCGGCTGGTCGCTCAGCGCATGAAAGGCGTTGCGCACCATGGTGGTGCGCAGCACCTCGTTGAAGGTGCCGATGTGCGGCAGCCCCGACGGGCCATAGCCGGTCTCGAACAGGATCGGCGCAGGCTGGCCGTCCGTGGCGGGCTTGCCGTTGGGGTAACGCTTGAGGAGCTTGCGGGCTTCCTCATAGGGCCAGGCCTTGGATTCGAGCGCTGCGGTGCGAAGTTCGGTGGTCATGATCGCTGCGCCCTAGCGCATCGGGGGCGACAGAGACAAATTCGGCGCAAGGACGGGGTGAGCGATAGCCGGTCATCCTGGCAGGAGCCGGATGCAGTTGCCATTCTGTTCCGCGCCATTAAGTCAGGCCGATGGCCCCGCTCCCTTATCCTGCGCTCCACGCCAGCCACGGCGGCATCTGGATCGCCACCGCGGCGGGCACCCGCGGGGTGGGACGCGGCGAGGCGATCCGGATCGCGGCCGATACGCCGGTGATCATGCTCAACGCAGCCCTGATCGGCCAGCGGCTGGGCTATGCGGAGCTGTCGGGGCTCGATCTGCTCGAATTATTCGCGTTCCTGCATCCGGCGCGGTTCGCGGTGCCCACCCCCAAGGGACTGGCACGCGCGATCGGCGTGGCGCCGCCTGCGCGCGACGAAGACGTCGCCGCCTTCCTGCTCGCCTCGACCGCCGCGCTGCTCGCGGTGCCGGCGGGGGACTGGCCCGAGCGCGAGGGCGCCTGGACCGCGGCGCAATCACTGTTGCGGCTGCGCTGGCCTTGGGGTCCGGTGATCGACGAGCGGCTCGCCAAGCCCGCCGTCAACGAGCGCTGGCTGTTCAGCACCCTGCCGGAGTGGGAAGAGCAGCCGCCCCGCCCCGCGCCGCGCACGATCACGCTGGAGCCGGGCGAGGCCGAGGCGCGCCTGGTCGATCTCACCGGCCATGGCGCCGAGGAGCGGCTCGGCCAGCGGGCCTTCGCCGCTGCGGCAACCGCCGCGTTCAGTCCGCGGGCGATGCGCGACGCGCCCAATCTGGTGCTCGCCGAGGCCGGCACCGGCATCGGCAAGACGCTGGGCTATCTCGCGCCCGCCTCGCTGTGGGCGGAGCGCGCCGGTGGCGCGGTATGGATCTCCACCTATACCAAGGCCTTGCAGCGCCAGCTCGGCAAGGAAACCGAACGGGTGTTTCCCGATGCGGCGATCCGCAAGCAGAAGGTGGTGACCCGCAAGGGCCGCGAAAATTACCTGTGCCTGCTCAACCTCGAGGACGCGCTGCAGGGCGGCTTTGCCGGGCGCGCCGCGATCCTCGCGCATCTCGTCGCGCGCTGGGCGGCATATAGCGCCGATGGTGACATGGTCGGCGGCGATCTGCCCGGCTGGCTGCCGACCCTGTTCCGCCGCAACGGCCCTGCGGCGCTGACCGATCGCCGCGGCGAATGCGTCTATGCCGGCTGCCCGCATTACCGCAAATGCTTCCTCGAACGCGCGGCGCGGGCGAGCGCCGAGGCCGATGTGGTGATCGCCAACCATGCTTTGGTAATGGTCAACGCCGCGCGTGGTCGCGAGTTGGCGACGCGCCCCACCCGTTATGTGTTCGACGAGGGCCATCACCTGTTCGAGGCGGCGGATTCGATGTTCGCCACCGCGCTCACCGGCGGCGAGACGATCGAACTGCGCCGCTGGATCCTCGGCCCCGAAAGCGGCGGCCGCGGGCGCCGCCGCGGCCTGCAGGCACGCTTGTCCGATGTCGCCAGCTATGACGAACAGGGCGGCATCGCCATTCAGGACGCCGTCGAGGCGGCGCGCCATCTCGCCAGCGATGGCTGGCTCGGCCGGCTCGCCGAGGGCGCGCCATTTGGGCCGATCGAGCATCTGCTCGCGGCGGTGCGCGGGCTCACCTATGCGCGCGCCGAACAGCCCGGCGACGCAGGCTATGGGCTGGAGACCGAGCTCGCCGAGCCCACCCCCGAGCTGATCGAGGCGGCGGCGCCGGCGGCGGCGGCGCTTGATGCTTTGGTGCGGCCGCTGGTCACGCTCGGCCGCCGGCTCGAAGCAGTGCTCGCCGAGGCGCCCGACTGGATGGACGCAGCCGCGCGGGCGCGGGTGGAAGGCGCGATCGCCTCGATCGGCTGGCGCGCCGAGACTGTCGCGGCCTGGCTGGCGCTACTCGCGCGCGTCGGCGGCCCGATCGATCCATCATTCGTCGACTGGCTCGCGGTCGATCGCGCCGAGGGCCGTGAATATGACATCGGGTTGCATCGCCATTGGCTCGATCCCACCCGTCCCTTCGCCGAGATCGTGCTCAAGCCCGCCCATGGCGCGCTGGTGACGTCGGCGACCCTGACCGGCGGCGGCGCCAATCGCGACGAGGGCTGGGACACCGCCGAGGCCCGGGTCGGCGCGCCGCATCTCGGCCGCAGTCCGACCCGGTTCGAGGCAGCGAGCCCGTTCGATTACCCGGCGCAATCGGAAGTGCTGATCGTCACCGACGTCAAGCGCGGCGACGTGCCGGCCCTCGCCAACGCCTATGCCCGGCTGATCGTCGCCGCGGGCGGCGGCACGCTGGGGCTGTTCACGGCCATCCGCCGGCTGCGCGGGGTGCATGGCCGCATCGCCGACCGGCTGGCGCGCGAGGGGCTGCCGCTCCACGCCCAGCATGTCGACCCGATCGACACCGGCACGCTGGTCGACATCTTCCGCGACGATCCGGCCGCCTCGCTGCTCGGCACCGATGCGCTGCGCGACGGCGTCGACGTGCCGGGCGAATCGCTGCGGCTGGTGGTGATGGAGGGCGTGCCCTGGACCAAGCCGACCGTGCTGCACGCGGCGCGGCGCCTGGCGGGCGGCGGCCCCGCCTATGACGATCGGCTGATCCGCGCCCGGCTGGCGCAGGCGTTCGGCCGGCTGATCCGTCGCGCCGACGATCGCGGTGCGTTCGTGATGCTGTCGGCAGCGATGCCGTCGCGGCTGCTCACCGCCTTTCCGCCCGGCGTGCCGATCGTGCGGGTGACGCTCGACGAAGCCGTGGCGCGAGTCGCGGCACGACTCGCGCCGGGGCGGACCGGAGCGGCGCCGCTTTCCTTGCCGGTGGCGTTGGGGCATGAGGCGCCCTCCGAAGCCTGAGGGAGCGCCCCGAGTGAAGACGTTGACGCTGCTGCGCCACGCCAAGTCCGGCTGGGATGATCCGGTGTCGCGCGATTTCGATCGGCCGCTCAACCCCAAGGGTCGGCGCGCCGCGACCTTGATGGGTCGTCACCTGCGCAGCCTCGGCGTCGACTTCGATCATGTCGTCGCCTCGCCCGCGGTGCGAGTGGAGGAAACCCTCGACGGCTTCGAATCGGGTTATGGGCGCACGCTGGCACCAAGCTGGGACCGGCGAGTCTACCTCGCCTCGTCGGCGACGCTGCTGGATGTCGTCCATGATCTGCCCGCGACGGTGGAGCGGGTGCTGCTGGTCGGCCACAATCCCGGGCTCGAGGACCTGCTGCTGATGCTCGTCCCCGAAGACGCCGATGGCCTGCGCGGGCTGGTCGAGCAGAAATACCCCACCGCCACCGTCGCCGAAATGGATCTCGGCGTCGACGCCTGGGACGAGGTCCGCGCGGGCACGGCCACGCTCAATCGCTTCATCCGACCCCGCGACCTTGACCCCACCCTCGGCCCGGACGAGCGCTGAGCCTTACTTCTTCTCGAGCAGCGCCTTAAGGCCCGACAGGGCGGTCACCGGCTTGAATTCCTGCTCGTCGATCACGCCGGCTTCCTTGAGCACGGCCGCGGCACGCGGGCTTCTCGGAAACGGATCAAGCGCCAGCGCCATGGTTTCCGCGGCGGCTTCACCGAGATCGATCGCGCCGCCCTCGATCTCGATGGTGTCGAGCGCATCCTCGCCGAGCTCGACCTCCTCGCCGCCATCGAGCGACTCGACATACTGGAGCGCCACCGGTTCGTCGATCGACACCGGCAGCGGGTCGCCGGTGATCGAGCAGGCCTGGGTCACCGCCGCGCTCACCGTGCCGCGCACCTCGACGCCGCCGTTTTCGCGCCGCGCCGTCAGTGTCGCCTCCAGCCGGTCGATGGCGAGCAGCCCGAAGCGCTTGGCGACCGCGGCTCGCTCTGCGGCGTCGGCGGCGATCGTGATCCGGCGTTCACCGTCGCCGATGGCGTCGATGCGTTCGGGGCGGCTGAACTCGGGGGTCATGGCAGCTCTCCTGCGGTAAGCTGGTCGAGGGTAAGGTGGCCAAGCGCGGTGCTGAACGCGGTCAGTGCCGCCGCGACGTGGGATATAGCGGCGGGCGAAGGCGAAGCACCGCGGTAGAGATTGCGGAGCAAGGCAGGTGCGAGATCATCGGCGGCGAGCCCATCGCGATAGGCACCCAGGCGGCCGCCGAGCATGCTCATCATCTGCCCGATATGCTTGCCAACGACGACATCGCCGATCCCGAGCTGGCGAAGCTGGCCGTCCATGTCGTCGACGAACCGTTCGGTCAGCTGGGCCGCGAGCATGGCGCCGGCGCGTTCCGCTTCCAGCCGCAGCAGCACCATCGCCAGCACCGCTGCGATCATGTCGAACCGCCCATCGACGGTGTCCGGCACCGCGCCGGCCAGATACCAATGCTCGGCCCGGCCATGCGCGACCACCGCGGTGTAGAGCGGCAACGCTCGATCATCGCCGCCGCCGAACAGCCTTTCCCACCAGCTCACGCCCGTCCATCTCCCCACGCGGCTTGATGCACCGCGCATCCTCGCATATCGAGGCGATCGGCGAGCGATGCAATCGGCCGATCCCGCGCGCGCCTTCGGAGATAGTGATGAGCGTATCCATTGCCCGTGTCAGCCTCGTTGCAGGCCTCGGGCTTGCCGTCCTCGTTGGGGGCTGTGCCCCGCTGCGCTCGCACCAGGGCTATATCATCGACGCGGATCTGGTGAATTCGGTGCAGCCGGGGGTGGATAATCGCCAGTCGGTAGCGCAGGTGCTCGGGCGGCCTACCATTGCCAGCCAGTTCGGCCAGGCGGACTGGTATTATCTGGCGCGCGACAGCCGCAACCTCAACTTCCAGAAGCCGCGGGCCAAGGACCAGATCACGCTGAAGATCAGCTTCGATGCCGCTGGCACGGTGACCGGCATCACGCGTACCGGGCTCGACCAGGTCGCGAGCGTCAACATGTACGGCAAGACCACGCCGACACTGGGCAGGAAGCGCGGCTTCTTCCAGGATCTGTTCGGCAACATCGGCACCGTCGGTGCGATGGGTGGCGGCGCTGGCGGGCCCGGCGGCGGCGGTGCCGGTCGCGACACGCCGTAATACGGGCACTCGGTTTCCGGCCACCTTTCCTCGGCGTGCGCTGGTTGCTTGTATTCAAACGGTTGCCGGCGGCGTCCTCTGCTACGCTGCGACGCGGTCGTGCCGTGCCTGCACCGCAACTGCTCCCCTCGTAGCGGATTGCAGGATCACATTCGCGTGCCGGATCAGTTCTTTGCATGATCCGCTAAATCTTGCGAATCTTTGAACTGGTTGCTTGCCTGGTCGCCTGCGCGGAGCGCTGATCGGGTGAGTCTTCATCCGTATCACGTTGCCGTGACGCTGCATTGTCATGTCATTGGATGTTCGGTGAATTGCTCGTCGCGCAAATACTTATTTATGTGACGCAGGTAGTTACTTGTTTCAGCTCAGGTAATGTAAACCCGCGAGAGTCCTCTTGTGCGAATCGGTAGCTTGACCAATGATGTCACCCACACGACGGGGGGGTCGATGTGGAACCGATATTGTGGGGCATTGACGCGCTGGCGCGCGAATCGATGATGTTTGCCGCCGCCGGCCTGATTGTCGGTGGGGTGGATGATCTGCTGGTCGATCTGTTCTTCATCGTGCGGCGGCTGACGTGGCATGGAAGGCGTCGTTATTCGCTGGCAGGGCTGCGACAGCCCGTGGACCCGGGCCGGCTCGCGGTGTTCGTCGCTGCCTGGGACGAAGTGGCCGTGATCGGGGGCATGCTCACCACCGCACTCGATCGGTTCGATCATCCGAATTACCGGATTTATGTTGGGCTCTACCCCAATGATCCGGGCACGATCGCCGCGGTGGCGCACGTCGCGGCGGCCGACCCGCGGATCGTCATGGTCATCGGCAGCAAGGACGGCCCCACCACCAAGGCCGATTGCCTCAACAATCTCTGGCGCGCGCTGGTCGATTCTGACCGACACGACCTAAAGTCGACCAAGGCAGTGGTGCTGCATGATGCCGAGGACGTCGTCCATCCAGGCGAGTTGCGGGTGTTCGATGCCCTGATCGAGGGGCGGGCAGTGGTGCAACTGCCGGTGCTGCCGTTGATCCGGCCGGGCTACCTTGTCTCCGGCCATTATGCGGACGAGTTCGCCGAGGCCCACACCGTCCAGATGGTGGTGCGGCGCTCGCTCGGCGCGGCGATGCCACTGGCGGGTACCGGCTGTGCGATCGCCACCGAGATGCTCGCGACCATTGCCGCCGAGCGCGGTGGGTCTCCGTTCGACGCGACCAGCCTAACCGAGGATTACGAGCTCGGCCTGCGCATCGCCGAACTCGGCGGCCGCAGCCTGTTCGCGCGGGTCGGCGATGGCAGCGACGGCGGGGTGGTCGCGGTTCGCGCCTATTTTCCAGACAGCGTGCCGGCCGCGACCCGGCAGAAGGCGCGCTGGATGACGGGGATTGCGCTGGCGGGGTGGGATCGCACCGGCTGGGGGCAGCATCTCGCCTTTACCGATCACTGGATGCGGATGCGCGACCGGCGTGCGCCGCTGGCGGTGCTGGTGCTGGCGGTCGCTTATGCCGCGGTGATCCTGTGGGGGCTGCGGCTGGGCTTGCACCTGATGCACGGGGCACTGCCGCCACCTGATGGCCTTGCACTCTGGGTGGTGCCGGCAACGACCCTGCTGCTCGGCTGGCGATTGGCGATGCGGATGATCTGCACCTGGCGCTGCTATGGCGTGCGCGAGGCGATGTGGTCGGTGCCGCGTTTCTTCGTCGGCAACCTCATCGCGCTGATCGCCGCGCCGCGCGCGCTGGCACGGTACCTTGCCATGCTGCGGGGCGAAGCCCTGGTGTGGGACAAGACGCGGCACGACTTTCCCGTGCTCGAGCAGGGACGTTGACCGGCGGCAGACCGCTTCGCTTCCTGTTCATGTTGCTCGGGAGCTGGACGGCGGCGCGGATCGTCCTGCTCTGGCCATCACCAGATTCCGTCGCTGCGCTCGGCAAAATAGCGGGCCTGCCCGCCGCGGCAGCCACCCTGCCTTGTTCGATCCACGATGTCGTAGCCATGGGCGGGGCAATGCCGTTCCGCCGCGAGCTGGCGCCCCTGGCCGGTCCATCACTGATGCCCAAGCCACCACCGATGATTGTGCCGCCTCGCCTTGCCGTCGCCACTCCGCTGTCGGTAGCATCGTCGACCGAGCAGACGCCGCAAACCATTATCGTGCCCACGCCCCTCCTGCAGCGCCGGCAGGCCACTGCCGGGCAGGACACCCCGGCCGATCGCTGGGCGGCCAGCGCCTGGCTGATCGCACGCGGCGGCCCGCGGCAAACACTGCTTGGCGGCCAGTTGGGGGCGTCGCAAGCGGGCGCGCGTGTCACCTATTTGCTGGACCGTGGGCGACGGATCGCCGCGGCGGTGCGGGTCGCCACGCCCTTGCGTGGGCGCGGGGCGGAAACCGCGGTCGGGATCGACTGGCAGCCGACCCGCGCACCGATCCATTTGGTCGCCGAGCAACGGCTATCGCTCGATGGCGGGCGCGGCGGCCCGACGGTGGAGGTGATCGGCGGCTTTGGGCCTACCGATCTGGCCCTCGGCTTCCGCGGCGAAGGCTATGGCCAGGCGGGCGCGATCGCGCGCGACGGCGTCCAGGCATTCGCCGATGGGGCGGTGCGCGTGTTCCACCCGCTCACGCGCGGCCGCCTGCGGATCGATCTTGGCCTCGGCGCCTGGGGTGGCGCGCAGCCAGGCGTCGCGCGGCTCGACGTCGGCCCGTCGCTGGCGGTAAGCGTGCCGGTCGCCGGCAAGGCAATCAGGCTGACGCTCGACTGGCGCGAGCGGGTCGCTGGCGCCGCCAGCCCGGGGTCGGGGCCAGCCTTGTCGATCGGCAGCGATTTCTAGCGCGCGTCGGCCTCTGCGGGTTGCACCCGGCTAGCACAGCGGCTAGGGGCCCACCTCCCAAGCGCCCGTAGCTCAGCTGGATAGAGCATCAGACTACGAATCTGAGGGTCGGACGTTCGAATCGTTCCGGGCGCACCACTTTCCTTTCACGACTTCGAGCATGATCGGCGTCGCACGCGCTAGCCGCGGCCGTCACCATGGCTATAACCCCGGGCCGTGGATCTCTACCTTCCCATCGCCAATCTGTCGGTCAACGCGCTGGTCATCATCCTGCTGGGTGGCGGCGTTGGCTTGTTATCGGGCATGTTCGGCGTCGGCGGCGGCTTTCTCACCACGCCACTGCTGATTATTTACGGCATTCCCCCTACTGTCGCCGCCGCCTCCTCCGCCAGTCAGGTAACCGGCGCCAGCGTCTCCGGTGTCTTCGCACATTTTCATCGCAAAGGCGTGGACGTGAAGATGGGCGGCGTGCTGGTCGCAGGAGGGATCGTCGGCAGTTTCGCCGGCGCGTGGATCTTCCGGCTGCTCCAAGAGAGCGGCCAGATCGATACGGTGATCGGCATTGTCTACGTGCTGATGCTCGGCTCGATCGGTTTGCTGATGGCGCGCGAATCGCTGGTCACGATCGGCCTGTCGCGTAGCGGGCGGCCGCCACCGCCACGCAAGCGCCGCCACCACCCGCTGGTCGCAGCGCTGCCGCTGCGCACGCGCTTCTATGCGTCCGGCCTGTATATCTCGCCGCTGGCGCCGCTGTTCCTCGGTTTCTTTACCGGTATCCTGACGATCCTGCTGGGCATTGGCGGCGGCTTCATCCTGGTGCCGGCGATGATCTACCTGCTCGGCATGGCGACCAGCGTGGTGGTGGGCACCTCCTTGTTCCAGACGCTGTTCGTCACCGCTGTGGCGACCATGGTCCATGCCACGACCACCAAGGCGGTGGATATCGTGCTGGCAGGGCTGTTGCTGCTCGGCTCGGTCGTGGGCGCGCAGGTCGGCGCGCGGTTTGCCACCAAGGTGCGCCCCGAATATTTGCGGCTGGCGCTGGCGATCATGGTGCTGCTGGTCGGTGTGCGGATCCTGCTCGGGCTGGTGTGGCGGCCCGAGGAGATCTTCTCGGTGGAACTCCTGTGAAGCGCTGGAGCTTGATTGTTGCGCCGTTGCTGATGGGGCAGGCGATGCCGGACACGAGCAAGCCGGTGCTCGTTCCGGATGTTTCCCAGCGCAATATCGAGATCGCATACAGCTTCACCGGCGCCGAGCTGCTGCTGTTCGGTGCGATTCTCTACCCCGGTGGGCGCCTGCCGCGCGGCGAGGCGCGGACCGACATCGTCGTGGTGGTGAAGGGCCCGACCCAGCCGATCCTGGTTCGCGAGAAGGAGAAGATCGGCGGCATCTGGGTGAACGCGGCGCGGCTGCGCTACAGCTCGGCGCCGTCCTTCTACGCGGTGGCGTCGTCGCGACCGATCGGGCGGATCGTCGATGCCCGGACCCGCGCCATCTACGAACTCGGCCTCGATTCGCTGCAGCTGTCGCCCGGCTCGAACGCCCCCGCCGAGGTCCAGGACCGGTTCCAGCGGGGACTGGTCGATCTCAAGCGGCGCAGCGGGCTCTATTTCGAGGCACCGCGCGCGGTGGAGATCACCGATGGCGTGCTCTACCGCGCCCGCGTCACCATCCCGGCGCGCGTGCCGGTCGGACGGTTCACCGCCGAGACCTTCCTGATCCGCGACGGCCGGGTGCTGGCGGCGGCGGTGCGCGACATCGAGATCCGCAAATCGGGGTTCGAGCGCTTTGTGGCGCGCGCGGCGGACCGGTCGGCGATCTGGTATGGCCTTGCCGCGGTCGCGCTCTCGGTGATGCTCGGCTGGGCGGCGGGGCAGATCGCCCGCCGGCTGTAGCATTGCCGTGGCAGGGTGTGGCAGCGCACGCATCACCATCACACCCGATGTTAACCCCCTCTTCCGCATAGCCCCGGTTCAAATGGCCAGGGACCGAGCTTCATGAACGACATGCCGGGCGCGCACGCTTTCGCAGGGGCGACGCCGCTGGCGGCGGCGCCGATCATAGGCAATGCGGCCGGGCTGCTGCCGATCGGTTGCGTGCTGTCGATCGGCGGCGCCGGCAGCCGGGTGCTGCTTGATCGCGCCGCACTCGAACTGGTCGGCCAGAATGCCGACCCCGTGGTCGCCTCGGCCGGGCAGGTCGGCGGGCAGCTCAAGATGCGCGTCGGTGGATCGTGGCTGATCGCCAACATCCGCAGCCTGATGCTGGAGGATGTCGGCAACGATTGGGTCGCCGCCGAGATCGATTTCCTCGGCGAGGGCGACGAGGAGCGGCTGACCGGCAAGCTCTACAAATTCCGCCGCGGCGTGACGCGCTATCCGATCCCCGGCTGCGAGGTGTTCCCGATCGCCACCGCGGATCTGCGCCAGATCTATTCGGCGGCCGACCAGCCGCATATCCAGATCGGCACCGTCTATCCGACCAAGGACGTGCGCGCCGCGCTGTATGTGGATGCGATGCTCGGCAAGCATTTCGCGCTGGTGGGGTCGACCGGCACCGGCAAGTCGACCAGCGCCGCGCTGATCCTCCACCGCATCTGCGAGCTCGCGCCGCAGGGCCATGTCGTGATGATCGACCCGCATGGCGAATATGCCGCCGCGTTCCGCGGCAATGGCGCGATCTACGATGTCACCAACCTGCAGATGCCCTATTGGCTGATGAACTTCGAGGAACATTGCGAGGTGTTCCTCACCACCAGCGGCAGCGAGCGCCAGGTGGATGCCGACATCCTCGCCAAATGCCTGCTGATGGCCCGCGCCAAGAACCGGCTGGGGCAGGAGATCGCCAAGCTCACCGTCGATGCGCCGACGCCCTATCTGCTCAGCGACCTCACCAGCCTGATCCAGCTCGAGATGGGCAAGATGGATCGCGCCGGCGACACCGCACCCTATCTACGGCTCAAGACCAAGATTGATGAGATCAAGGCCGATCCGCGCTACGGCTTTATGTTCTCAGGCATGCTGGTGGCGGATACGATGGCCAGCTTCCTCGCCCGCGTGTTCCGCATGCCGGGCGACGGCAAGCCGATCTCGATCGTCGATGTCTCGGGCGTGCCATCGGAAATCACCTCGGTGGTGGTCGCGGTGCTGAGCCGAATGACCTTCGACTTCGCGATCTGGAGCCGCAACGAGCCGCAGCGGCCGATCCTGCTCGTCTGCGAGGAGGCGCATCGCTACATTCCAAGCGGCCGGACGGGCGACAGCTCGTCGGTGGGCAAGATCCTCAGCCGGATCGCCAAGGAAGGCCGCAAATATGGCGTGTCGCTGGGGCTGATCACGCAGCGACCGTCCGACCTCGAAGAGGGCGTGCTCTCGCAGTGCGGCACCATCATCGCAATGCGGCTCAACAACGAGCGCGACCAGGCCTTTGTCCGTGCCGCGATGCCGGAAGGCGCGCGCGGTTTCCTCGATGCGATCCCCGCGCTGCGCAACCGCGAATGCGTGGTGTGCGGCGAGGGCGTGGCGGTGCCGATCCGGGTGAGCTTTGACGCGCTCGAGGAAAGCAAGCGGCCGGCCTCGGGCGATCCGTTGTTTTCGCAGCTGTGGCGCGATGCCGGCGGCGAGGAGGGGATCATCCAGCGCACGATCCAGCGCTGGCGCGCCCAGGGGAAGTAAACGCATCCGGCGCCATTGTACCGCCGTCATCCCGGCGAAAGCCGGGGCTTTCGGGGAGGGGTATGCCCTAGCAACCGGGAGATCCCGGCTTTCGCCGGGATGACGGAATTAGTTGAATCGGTTCCATAGCCGTCGCCCCCAACCTTCATTGTTATGCTGAACTCGTTTCAGCATCCATGGCCTCAAGGACCCGCAGGCCCGCCGCTATCGAGGGCCATGGATCCTGAAACGAGTTCAGGATGACAGCGCTGGAACGATCAGGCGCCCGGCTTCACCGCGAGCAGGCTCGCCACCCGCGCCTTGAACTGGCGGAGCTTCTCGCCGGACAGGGTGGCGACGCTGGCGAAGGTGATCGAGCGCGGATCGACCGTCTGGCCGTTGCGCCACACTTCCCAGTGCAGATGCGGACCGGTCGACATGCCGGTGGAGCCGACATAGCCGATCACCTCGCCCTGGTGGACGCGCTCGCCGGGTGACACCGCGATCCGGCTCATGTGGCCATAGCCGCTGGCGAGGCCGCCGCCGTGACCGAGCTTGACGAAATTGCCATAGCCGCCCGACCGCCCCGCCATCTGCACGACGCCGTCGAGCACCGCATAGATCGGAGACCCGTAACGCGCGCCGATATCCAGGCCTTTGTGCATGCGCATGAAGCCGAGCAGGGGATGCATGCGCATGCCGAAGCTCGAGGTGATGTGGCCGGCGACGGGCATGCCCATGAAGCCGCGGCGTTCGGTCTGCCCCTTGGCATCGAACCAGCCGCCGTTATCGGAATCGGCCTGATCGCCACCGTCCCAGCGGACGAGCTCCACCTTCTTGGCGCCCTGGTCGATCCCCGCGAACAGCAATTGCCCGAGCTTGACCTCGCCGGTCGCGGCGCGCTCACGCTCGACGATCAGATCGAAGCTGTCGGCGGCGCCGATGTCGCGGCCGATCGCGAGGCGGGTGGCGAGCGCCTTGATGTAGCTTTCCACCGCCCTGGCGGGCGCGCCCGCGGCCCGCGCGGAGCGATAGAGGCTCGAGCCGACCAGCCCCTGGATGCGCAGCGGCGTGGCGTCGATCGCGATCGGCTGGCGGGTCATCACCAGCCCGCTGCCGGCGCGGTTGAGCGTCACCGCGAGATCGAACCGCGCGCGCAGCGCCAGCTGCTCGAGCGGACGTGGCACCGTCTTCACCGCGCGGCGGCCGAGGGTGAGGGTGATCCGGGTGCCGGGTTTAATCTCGTCGATCGGGGCGGCGCTGCCGACCAGGCGCTGCGCGGCCTCGGCATCGCTGCGGCCGACGCCGGCGCGCTCAAGCACGGCGCCGAGCCGGTCGCCTTCGCCCAAGGTGGCGGACAGTTCGATCGCCGGGCGTTCGGGCGCTTCAGCAAGCGGCGCGACCAGATCGTTGGCGGCCATCCGCCGGCCGGTGTCGGCGCCCCAAGCGAGCGGCGCGATCGACTGGGCGCGGGTCTCGTCGCGAGCGCTGCCGGCGAGCGCCGCCGGCGCCGCGCCGACGATCGGGTGAAGACCCGGCGCCAGCATCCAGGCAACGCCGCACAGGCCGGCGAAGGTGGCCACGCCGCGCCACCAGCCGCGGCTGCCGATGTTCGCGCCGAGATCGGGCACCCATTCCATGTCGCCGAGGCGCTGGCGCAGGCCGTCGAGCGGCACGGCGGCCGGCGCGGCCGCGAGGGCGCGCGCGAACGGCCGTGCGGCGGTGCCGCCCGCGAACTCGAATTCATGATCGTTGCGCAAGAACAAGCGAAGACGCCTCGTGTCGTGCCGCCGCATACCCCCCGGCGAGAAAGGTAGCGTTGTGAAGCATCCGCCCTAATGTCAAATTAACCGCCGAGCCCGCCGGCCGGGGCTGCGGCGAGACGGTTTGCCGATGCGCTCAGCGGTTTGCCGCGCGAGGATCGCGGCCAATCGATCGACGCCGCTGCCGATCGGCATTGCGCCGGCGGGCCCGACATCCGATGTTGGCACGATGAAAGCCGCCGTCACTGCGGTCCTCGGGCCCACCAACACCGGCAAGACCCATCTCGCGGTGGAGCGCATGTGCGGCCATTCGAGCGGCATCATGGGCTTTCCGCTGCGGCTGCTCGCGCGCGAGGTGTATGACCGCGTGGTGCGGATGAAGGGCGCCGACCAGGTCGCGCTGGTCACCGGCGAGGAGAAGATCACGCCGCCCAACGCACGCTGGTTCCTGTGCACCGCCGAGAGCATGCCCGAGCATGACGCCGCCTTCGTCGGGCTAGACGAGGCACAGCTCGGCACCGACGCCGAGCGCGGCCATGTGTTTACCGACCGGCTGTTGCGCCGGCGCGGGCGCGAGGAGACGATGATCCTCGGGTCCGAGGCGCTGCGGCCGATGATCAGCGCGCTGGTGCCCGATGCCGATATCATCGGCCGGCCGCGCTTCTCGCGGCTCACCTATGCGGGTGCCAAGAAGATCAGCCGGCTGCCCAAGCGCTCGGCGATCGTCGCCTTCTCCGCCGAGGAGGTCTATGCCGTCGCCGAGATGCTGCGGCGGCTGCGCGGCGGCGCCGCGGTGGTGATGGGGGCGCTCTCGCCGCGTACCCGCAACGCGCAGGTCGCGATGTTCCAAGCCGGCGAGGTCGATTATCTCGTCGCCACCGACGCGATAGGCATGGGGCTCAACATGGATGTCGCGCATGTCGCCTTCGCCGGGCTGCACAAGTTCGACGGGCGGCGCAACCGCCGGCTGACGGTGGCGGAGATGGCGCAGATCGCCGGCCGCGCCGGTCGCCACCAGCGTGACGGCACGTTCGGCGGCATCGTCGAGGAGGGGCCGGGCGCCTTTCTGCCCGAGGAGGTGCTCAACATCGAGGAGCATCGTTTTCCGCGCATCGAGCAGCTCTACTGGCGCAACGGCGAGCCCGATTTCTCGAGCGTCGACGCGCTGATCGCGAGCCTCGAGCAGCGCCCGGCGCCCGGCGTGCTGCTGGCGGCGCCGCAATCGATGGATCTTGCCGTGCTCAAGCGGCTGGCTGACGAACAATGGGTGCGCGATCGCACGCGGCAGCCGTCGATGGTCAAGCGATTGTGGGCGGCGTGCGGCATCCCCGATTTCCGCAAGCTCGGGCTCGATCCGCATGCGCGCTTCGTGTCGCGCGTGTTCGGCTATCTCAGCGAGGGCAAGGGGGTGATCCCCAACCAGTGGTTCGCCGACGAGGTGGCGCGGCTGGAATCGATCAACGGCGACGTCGAGACGCTTGCCGGGCGGATCGCGGCGATCCGCACCTGGGCCTATATCGCGCAGCGTGTTGACTGGCTGGCCGATCCCGCGCAAGGCGCCGAGCGCACCCGGCTCATCGAGGAGCGGCTGTCCGACGGGCTTCACGCCAGCCTGACCCAGCGCTTCGTCGACAAGCGCACCACCGCGCTGATCCGCCAGATCGGCGCCGATTCGAGCCTGCTGCCGGTGGTGATCGGTCCCGAGGGCGAGGTACTGGTGGAGGACCATCCGATCGGCCGGCTCGACGGCTTCCGCTTCACCGTCGACCCGGCGGCGCGGGCGAGCGACCGGCGGTTGCTGCTCGCGGCGGCGGAAAAGCGGCTGGCGGGCGAGCGGACGCGGCGCGGCGCGGCGCTGGCCGCGGCCGAGGATGCGGCGATCACGCTGGACGTGGCGGCGGCGCCGGCGATCGTGTGGAACGGGCATGAGGTGGCACGGCTGGCGCCGGGCGCGACGGTGGCGCGGCCGACGGTGGCGCTCGATCGCTCGCTCGACTGCCTGACCAAGGCGCAGCGCGAGGCGGCGCAGCAGCGGCTGACGAGATGGGTGGCGGCGAGCATGGCGCGGCAGGTGCCGGCGCTGGTGAGGCTCGCCGAGGCGGCGCGCGATCCGGCCGCGAGCGCGGCGCTGCGGGTGGTTGCCAGCGAGCTCGAAGCCGCGGGCGGGTTGCTGCCACGGCTGCCGCTGCGCGCGTCGCTCGAGGCGCTGGCGCCTGAGGAGCGCAAGCGGCTGCGCGGCATCGGCATCACCATCGGCGCGCTCGACCTGTTCGACCCGCGGTTGATCAAGCCTGCGGCGGCGCGCTGGCGGCAGGCGCTGCTGCGGGTGCGGGGCGGCACGCGCGAGCCGCAGCTGGCACTGCCGCGCGACGGCGCCACCGTGCTGCCCCGCGGGGCAGCGGGGGCGACGCTGGCGATGGGCTTTCGCCCGCTCGCGCATCAGGCGGTGCGGCTCGACCTCGTCGAGCGGATCGCGCGCGCTGCGCATGATGCGCGCCAGGGGCGCACGCCGTTCGTGCCCGATCCGGCGCTCGCCACCTCGATCGGGCTGGAGGCGGCGAGCCTCGATCGGCTGATGACCGAATTGGGGTTTCGCGCGGGGAGCGGCGACGCGGGACCGCATTGGGTGTGGCATGGCCGGCGGCCGCCCGCGGCGCGGCCGGCGCCAGCGAGCTCGGCCACCGGCGCCTTTGCGGGGCTGGCGGCGCTGGTCGGCCATGGCTGACGCGCATGGCTGATTCGATGCGGCTCGACCGCTTCCTGTGGTTCGTGCGATTCGCCAAGACCCGGGTGACGGCGCAGGCGCTCGCCGCCGACGGCCGGATGCGGATCGACGGCCGGGTGATCGACAAGGCACATGCGCCGGTGCGGATCGGCAACATCCTCACCTTCGCCCACCACGGCCGGGTGCGGGTGGTGAGGGTAGAGGCGCTGCCGCCGCGGCGCGGGCCGGCGCCTGAGGCGCAGGCCTGCTATCAGGAACTGGGGCTTGCAAACGTCTCGCAGGATGACCGGATCGATTGACGTGCCAGGGAACGCGGCATAGCAGCGTCGCGTTCACTGCCGGACCGCCGGCCGTTGCTGCCTGTTGCCGGACTTGCCGGCGTCGAATTGCCCCTGGGGACCTTGAATGACCTACGTCGTCACCGATGCCTGCATCCGCTGCAAGTACATGGACTGCGTCGAGGTCTGTCCGGTGGATTGCTTCTACGAGGGCGACAACATGCTCGTCATCAACCCCAGCGAGTGCATCGACTGCGGCGTGTGCGAGCCCGAATGCCCCGCCGAGGCGATCCTGCCCGATACCGAGAGCGGGTTGGAACAGTGGCTCGAGCTCAACAACACCTTCTCGGCGCAATGGCCCAACGTCACCCGCAAGGAAGACCAGACGCCCGCGGACGCCGACGAGCACAAGGGCGAAACCGGCAAGTTCGACAAGTACTTCTCGCCCGAGCCCGGTCCGGGCGACTGAGCCCCGACTGATCTCGATCAGCGAGAGTTCAGGCAGGTTGACTGACTGATCGGGCTGGTAATTTTGTTGCGACTGTGTTAAATGGGTCCGCGACGGGCGCGATGAGACGCGTGCCCGCCGGGAGATACTCGTACCAATCGTCCTCGCAGGTCCGGATCGGCGCCATGCCGCTTCAAGGATCGTCCGTAGCGCAGGATGCGACCCAGAAAGGCCCGTACATGGCTGCCAAGGCATTGTCCTTCGATGTCGGTGATTACGTTGTTTACCCCAAGCACGGCGTGGGCCGGGTGATCGAATTACAGAAGCAGGAAATCGCGGGCACGTCGCTCGAGCTGTATGTGCTGCGCTTCGAGAAGGAGCGGATGACGCTCCGGGTGCCGACCAACAAGGCTGAATCGGTGGGGATGCGCAAGCTGTCGTCGGACAAGACGATGCGCGAGGCGATGGAGACGCTGAAGGGCAAGCCCAAGGTCAAGCGCACCATGTGGTCGCGCCGCGCGCAGGAATATGAGGCGAAGATCAACTCCGGCGATCTCGCCTCGATCGCCGAGGTGGTCCGCGACCTGTTCCGCGCCGACGACCAGCCCGAGCAGAGCTATTCGGAGCGCCAGATCTTCGAGGCCGCCTGCAGCCGCCTCGCCCGCGAGCTCGCGGCGATGGAAGAGGTGGACGAGCCCAAGGCCCAGGAGAAGATCCTCGAGATCCTCCGCGCCGCCGCGGCGATCTACAACAAGGACAAGGTGCCCGCGTAACCCGCAGCGCCTGCTTCGAGTGAAACAGGGCGGTCCCTTCCGGGGCCGCCCTTTTTCGTGCGCGGCGACCGGTGGCCGTGATCTTGCCGGTGCCAATCACGTGTGTTATAGAGACAATACACGATGAAAGGGTCTCTTATGCGCGCGGTTGCAGTTACGATGCTGGTTGCCTCCCTGGCGGCCTGTTCGGTGGGAAGCGACGCTAAGGACGAGCCAAGCATCGCGGCGACCGGCTCTGGCACCTCGCGCAGCTTCGCGACCAGCGGCTTCACCGGTGTCGGGCTGAAGGGCGCCGATGACGTGGACGTGCGGGTAGGCCCGGCCTTTGCCGTGCGGGCCGAAGGCCGCAGCGAGGATCTGGATCGGTTGCAGCTCACCCGCAACGGCGACATGCTCAATATCGGCCGCCGCAAGACCATGGGGTGGAGCCATGGCGAGAAGGTCACCGTGTTCGTGACGCTGCCGCGACTCGCATCGGCGGCAGTGGCCGGATCGGGCACGATAAAGGTCGATCGAATCGGCGGCGCGGCCTTCTCGGGCAGCGTTGCAGGATCGGGCGACCTCAACATCGCGGCGCTGGCGGTGGACGACGCGGACCTGTCGATCGCGGGATCGGGCAACGCGCATGTCGCGGGTGCGGTCAAGCATCTGACGGTGAGCGTCGCCGGCTCGGGCAGCCTCGATGCCGCCGGGCTGCGCGCGGCGGGCGCGGCGGTGTCGGTCGCCGGCTCGGGCGACGTGCGCGCGGCGGTGAACGGCGAAGCAAAGGTGAGCGTGCTCGGCTCGGGCGACATCGATCTCGGCGCGACCGCACGGTGCAAGACGTCGAAGCTCGGCTCGGGCTCGGTGCGCTGCGGGGGCTGACGGCCGGCCACTGAAGACGGCGAGGCGGCTTGCCGGATGGGCGCGATCGGTGCCACGATGCGCGGCATGAAGCACCTTCTCCTCGCCCTGCTGCTGATCCCCGGCGCCGCCATGGCCGACGATCGCCACATCGGCATCGGCAGCTTCAGCCGGTTGCGCGTCGAAGGACCGCTGGAGGTGAGGGTAACAACCGGCGCCTCGCCCGGCGCGACCGTTAGCGGCGACCGCGCGGTGGCCGAGGCGGTCGAGCTGCAGAGCAACGGCGACACGCTGGTGGTGCGGCGCAACAGCAGCAACCAGTGGAGCGAGCAGGGCGCGGCGCTGGCGACCCGGCCGGTGGTGGTGACGCTGACCACCCCGGCGCTGACGGGTGCGAGCGTGACCGGGGCGGGGCGGCTGCGCGTCACCCGATTAACCGGCGCGCGGATGAGCCTGGCGCTGAGCGGCCCCGGTGCGATCGTGGTGGATGGCGTGCAGGGCGATTCGCTCGCCACCCAGCTGATCGGCCCGGGCACGGTCACGGTCGGCGGCGGCAAGGTGACGACGGCGCGGCTCACCGCCAATGGCGCCGGCGCGATCGACACCAGCGCGGTGGATACGGGCGAATTGCTCGCGGTGCTCGACGGCCTGGGCGCGATCACCGCGCGGGCGCGCTATGCGGCGCAGATCAGCAACAGCGGGCTCGGCACGGTGACGGTCGCGGGCCGGCCCAAATGCACGGTGCGGGCGACCGCGGGCGGGCCGGTGAGCTGTGGCACCGGGTCGTAACGATCAGATCAGGCCGAGCTCGGCGAGCGCGCCGATCAGCGCCGGCGGCATCGCCTCCAGCCCGCTCGCGTCGCCGCCGAGATCGAGCGGCGCATCGGTGGCTTCGAGGTAGCGCCAGCCCTGGTGGGCGCGCTTGGGGCGGGCGTGGACCAGCACCAGCGCGGGATCGATGTGGATGGCGACGCGGCCGCCCTCGGCCTCGCCGAAGCCGAGGATCGGCGAGCGCGCGATCAGCTGGTGCTTGAGAATCCAGAACAGCGAGCCACCACCCGCTTTCTCGCCCGCGATCTCCTCGTGGCGCTTGGGCAGATAGCGGGTGGTGAGGAACACCGGCCCGTCGGCCGCGCGCAGCAGCAGCCGCTCGGCAAGATGATCGACGCTGGTGGCGCCGAACGCGACCTTGGTGAGATGGAGGCGGGGCCGGTCGGTGTCGTCAGGGTCTGGCATGGGCTCGCCGATGTGGGTCAGCCGCCCAGCCCCCACAAGGTGGCGAGGCCGAGGAAGCTGAAGAAGCCCATCACATCGGTCATGGTGGTGACGAACACGGCGGAAGAGACGGCGGGATCGACGTTGAACCGGTCGAGCGTCAGCGGCACCAGCACGCCGCCGAGCCCGGCGACGAGATTGTTGGTGATCATGGCGAGGCCGATCACCAGCGACAGATCGGTATTGTGGTAGACGATGAAGGTGCCGAGCCCGATCAGCACGCCGAGCGACAGGCCGTTGGCGAGCGCGATGCGGAATTCGCGCACGATCATCCGCCAGGTGTTGGAGCTGGTGAGCTGGTTGGTGGCGAGCGCGCGCACCACCACGGCGAGCGTCTGGGTGCCGGCGTTGCCGCCCATCCCCGAGACAATCGGCATCAGCACCGCAAGCAGCGCGAACTTGGCAATGGTGCCCTGGAACAGCCCGACCACCGAAGCGGCGAGGATCGCGGTGCCGAGGTTGACCACCAGCCAGGACAGCCGGGTACGGACGGTAAGGCGGAGCGGCTCGTTGATGTCGCCTTCGCCCGCGCCCGATAGCCGCAGCACGTCTTCGCCTGCTTCCTGCTGGATGATGTGGACGACGTCGTCGACGGTGATCATGCCGACCAGGCGCCCGCTGCCGTCGACCACCGCCGCCGAGATCAGCGCATATTTCTGGAAGCGCAGCGCGACCTCTTCCTGGTCCATGTCGACCGGGATCAGCGTCTGCTCGCGCTTCATCACATCGCTGATCGCGATGCTGCGCGGGGTGCGCAGGATCCACGACAATTGGCAGGTGCCGACCGGGTGGTGGCGGCCATCGACCACGAAGATTTCCCAGAAATCGGTGGTGAGTTCCTCGTGGCCGCGGAGAAAATCGATCGCGTCGCCGACCGTCCAATGCTCGGGCACCGCGATCAGCTCGCGCTGCATCAGGCGGCCGGCGGATTCCTCGGGGAAGGACAAGGCTTCCTCGATCGCGGCGCGATCGTCGGGGTCGAGCGCGCGTAGCACCGCGCGCTGCTCGTCCTCGTCCATGTCCTCGATAATCGCGACCGCGTCGTCGGTATCGAGCTCGGAAGCGATGTCGGCGACTTCGTGCGGCTCGAGCGCATCGATCAGGTCCTCGCGGACATAATCGTTCATCTCGGCGAACACGTCGGCGTCGAGCAGGTCGGTGATCGCCTTGGCGAGGTGACCGCGTTCCTCGTGCGGGGTCAGCTCGAACAGATCGGCGATGTCAGCCGGGTGGAGCGGCTCGACCAGCGCGCGCGCCTGTTCGGGATGGCCGTCGCGCACCGCGTCGAGCACCGCATCGACGAAGTCGGGGCGCAGCCGATCGTCGCGGTCGAGCTGATTCTCGGCCTCGGCCTCATGCTCGATCACGTCGTCGGGAAGCTCGGGGTTGCTCATCGCCGCCTCCCGGGGGTCATGTGGATTGCGCCTGGCGGTGCCCTATCGTGCAACCCCATGATTTGCCAGCCGCGGCGCGCATCTTTACGGGCCGCTTCAACTTGAGCGGACGGGTTCCTAATTGGGATCTGTGCCGACAGGCAGGAACAAGGATAGCACCATGGCCGACGATACGACCTTCGAGACCCTGACCATGACCCTCGCCGATGGCGATGTGACGATCAAGCTGCGCCCCGATCTCGCGCCCGAGCACGTCAAGCGGATCGCCGAGCTCGCCAATGACGGCTTCTACGACGGCGTCGTCTTCCACCGCGTGATCCCGGGCTTCATGGCGCAGGGCGGCGATCCCACCGGCACCGGCATGCACGGCTCGGACAAGCCCAACCTGAAGGCGGAGTTCTCGGCCGAGCCGCACGTCCGCGGCGTGTGCTCGATGGCCCGCACCAACCAGCCCGACACCGCGAATTCTCAGTTCTTCATCGTGTTCGACGATGCCCGCTTCCTCGACAAGCAGTACACCGTGTGGGGCCAGGTGACCGACGGCATGGAACTGATCGACGCGCTGCCCAAGGGCGAGCCGCCGCGCGAGCCGGGCAAGATCGTGTCGATGCGCGCATCGTAATCACGCGTCGGCAGTCGCCCAACCTTCGCCATCCGTCACTCCCAGCGAAAGCTGGGGTGACGGGTGGGGCGGGCGATTGATTGAGGCGACCGGTGGCGCGGGGTGGCGGCGACCGATCAGCCCTCGCCGAGGGTCTTGATCAGCCAATCATGGAAGATCCGCACCGCGCGCTGATGCAGCGCGCGGGGGCGGCACAGGAAATAGTAGCTGTACGGACTCTCGACGTTGATGTCGAAGAGGTGGACCAGCCGCGGGTCGCGGGCCTGCTGGAACTGGCTTTCGTGCATGAAGGCGACGCCGAGCCCTTGCGCCGCCGCCTCGAGCAGCAGTGCCCCCGAATCGAAATAGTCGATCGCCGCCGGCTCGATATCTTCAACACCCGCCGCCACCCGCCAGGCGGTGAAGTTCTCCGGCATCTCGCGGTGGATCAGTGCGGTGAGCTGGCGGATCTGGTGCGGCTCAGTGATCGGGTCGGGGCCTTCAAGGAAGCGCCGTGCGGCGATCACATAGACTTTGTCGCGGGCGAGCCGGCGGGCGTAGAGCTGCGGATCGACCTCGCGGGCGAGCGCGATCACTGCATCGAGGCCTTCGCCGAGCCGCGCCACGCCATGACCGCCGGTGTCGATGTCGAGGTGAAGCTCGGGATGCGCGGCGCGCAACTCGCCGAGGCGGGGAAACAGCTGCTGCGAGGCGTAGAGCGGCAGGATGCCGAGCCGCAGGCGCAGCACCTCGGTGGTGCTGGTCATCGCCTCGACCGCGTCGGACAGCGAATCGAGCACCGGCGCGATCTGCGCGAGCAGGCGCTCGCCATCGGCGTTGAGCACGATCGCCTGGTGGCGCCGCTCGAACAAAGGGCGATCGATGAAGCGCTCCAGCGCCTGGACGCGGCGGCTGAGCGCCGGCGCCGACAGGGCAAGTTCGGTCGCCGCGGCCTTGACCGAGCCAAGCCGCGCCACCTGAATGAACGCCTCGATCGCGCCCAGCGGCGGCAGCCTGCGCATGATCCCCTCTCCTATTCTCGTCACGCTTGTAGCTTGCACATGCAGTTTATGCAATCGTGATAGCGCTATTCGCAATTGCACCATAGGCCCGCAGCGGTCACAAGGATCGGGCCTTTCAGGCATCCTCTCCTAAAACTTTCATGGGCTGGTCCTTCAGGGATCGGCCCTTTTTTTGTCTCGCGTGAATCGATCGCGGCTCGAAACGCGGAACCGGCATCCTATCTGAGGCGCTTCGAAGCCCGCGAAAGGGAAACCATGGCCGACAGCGAGATCACCGACACGGGCACCCGCAAGATCCAGGTGGCGAACAGCCGCCCCGAGGATTCGGGCCGCGGCCTTGCCCATCTGCCGCGTACGTTGATGGCGGCGATCGGCGTCGGCGAGGGCGACGTGATCGAGATCGTCGGCAAACAGTCGACCCCGGCGCGTGCGGTGGGGCCTTATCCCGAGGACGAAGGCATCGAGGTGCTGCGCATCGACGGCCTGCAGCGCGCCAACGCCGGCGTCGGCGCCGGTGATTTCGTCGAGGTCCGCAAGGTCGAATCGAAGCCTGCTACCCGCGTGGTGTTCGCGCCGGCGCAGCAGAATCTCAGGCTGCAGGGATCGACCAACGCGCTCAAGCGGACGTTCTTCGGGCGGCCGTTGTGCCAGGGAGACGTGGTCGCCACCGCCGGCCACCAGCGGGTCGGCAACATGCCGCCGGGTGTGCAGCAGTACATGAATGCGCCGGCCTATGCGCTGCAGGAGATACGCCTCGCGGTGATTGCGGCGACGCCCAAGGGCATCGTCCACATCGACGAGAATACCGAGATCGAGCTGCGCCCCGAATATGAGGAGCCGACCCAGCGCCGCGCCGACGTCACCTATGACGATATCGGCGGCATGGCGGAGACGATCGACCAGCTGCGCGAGATGGTCGAGCTGCCGCTGCGCTATCCCGAGTTGTTCCAGCGCCTGGGCGTCGAACCGCCCAAGGGCGTGCTGCTCCACGGGCCGCCCGGTACCGGCAAGACGCGACTGGCGCGTGCGGTCGCCAATGAATCGGATGCGCAATTCTTCCTGATCAACGGGCCCGAGATCATGGGCTCGGCCTATGGCGAATCGGAAGGGCGGCTGCGCGAAATCTTCGAGGAGGCGGCCAAGAATGCGCCGTCGATCGTGTTCATCGACGAGATCGACTCGATCGCGCCCAAGCGCGGCAACGTCCAGGGCGAGGCGGAGAAGCGCGTCGTCGCGCAGCTGCTGACGCTGATGGACGGGCTGGAAGCGCGCGCCAATCTGGTGGTGATCGCGGCGACCAACCGGCCAGAGGCGATCGACGAGGCGCTGCGCCGGCCGGGCCGGTTCGATCGCGAGATCGTGGTCGGCGTGCCCGACGAGCGCGGGCGCCGCGAGATCCTCGGCATCCACACCCGTGGCATGCCGCTGGGCGACAAGGTCGATCTCGGCGAGCTGGCGCGGACCACCTATGGCTTCGTCGGCGCCGATCTCGCCGCGCTGACCCGCGAGGCGGCGATCGAGGCGGTGCGGCGGATCATGCCGCGCTTGAACCTCGAGGAGCGGACGATCCCGCCCGAGGTGCTCGATACGCTGTCCGTTACCCGCGAGGACTTCCTCGGCGCGCTGAAGCGCGTCCAGCCGAGCGCGATGCGGGAGGTGATGGTGGAGGCGCCGCGGGTGCGGTGGGAGGATGTCGGCGGACTGGATGCCGCGCAGATGCGGCTGAAGGAAGGCGTCGAGCTGCCGCTCAAGGATCCCGACGCCTTCCGGCGACTGGGCATCCGCCCCGCCAAGGGCTTCCTGCTTTACGGACCGCCGGGCACCGGCAAGACGCTGCTCGCCAAGGCGGTGGCGCGCGAGGCGGAGGCGAACTTCATCGCCACCAAGTCGAGCGACCTGTTGTCGAAATGGTATGGCGAGAGCGAGCAGCAGATCGCCAAATTGTTCAGCCGCGCGCGGCAGGTGGCGCCGTGCGTGATCTTCATCGACGAGCTCGACAGCCTGGTGCCCGCGCGCGGCAGCGGCGCCGGCGAGCCGCAGGTGACCGAGCGGGTGGTCAACACCATCCTCGCCGAGATGGACGGGCTGGAAGAGCTGCAATCGGTGGTGGTGATCGGCGCGACCAACCGGCCCAATCTGATCGACCCGGCGCTGCTGCGGCCGGGGCGGTTCGACGAGCTGATCTATGTCGGCGTGCCCAACCCCGAAGGGCGGCGGCGGATCCTCGCGATCCAGACCGAGAAGATGCCGCTCGACGGCGATGTCGACCTCGACGAGGTGGTGCGGCGGACCGAGCGGTTCACCGGCGCCGATCTCGAGGATGTGGTGCGCCGCGCCGGGCTGGTGGCGCTGCGCCGCTCGCTGCAGTCGACCGCGGTGACGATGGCCGACTTCATCGCGGCGCTCGGCGAATCGCGCGCGAGCGTGACCCCCGAGACCGAGCGCGACTATGAGCAGATGGCGGCGCGGCTGAAGCAGGATGCGACCTCGATCCAGCCGATCGGGTTCATCAGCCCGGGGCAGCTGACGCCGCGGGGGTAGGCGGCGGGCCCATGCCGTTCGCGCTGCTGCGCTTGTCGAAGGCCTGAGTCTCAGGTGCTTCGACAGGCTCAGCACGAACGGAGGGGCGCGATGGTGCCCACTGCTTCTCCGACTGGTGATTTTTTGTGGCCTTGTCCCGGCTCCAGCGGCTAAGCGGCAGCGATGACCGATACCCCTCCCGATCGCCTGTCCACCAACCCCGACAGCCCGTATTTCGACCAGCCGCTGCTCGAGCGCGGGATCGGGATCCGGTTCAAGGGCTCCGAGCGGCGCGACGTCGAGGAATATTGCCGGTCGGAAGGCTGGATCCGGGTCGCGCTCGGCAAGAAGATGGACCGCCACGGAAGGCCGCTGACGCTGAAGCTCAACGGCGAGGTGGAAGCCTGGTTCGAACGGCCGGCGGCGGGCGCCGAGGCCGACGACGCCGGGACGACCGACGAAGCCTGAGCATCGGCCTGAGCGGAGCGGCCGACTGATCCGTCAGCCGTCCTCGCCGGCGCGGCGCAGGCGGGCGAGCGCCTCCTGCCAGTCGCCCGAGACGGCATCGAGATAGCTGCGCGCCTCGGCGAGTGCCTGGGGCTGATAGATGTAATGGGTCTCGCGGCCGGTCCGCTCGGCGATCACCAGCCCGGCGTCTTCGAGCACGCGCAGATGCTTGGCGACCGCCTGGCGGGTCATGCCGCTGTTGGCCGATAGACGCGCGATCGAGCGGGTGCCGCCGCTGCGCAGCGCCACCAGCAGCGACAGGCGGGTGGGATCGCCGAGCGCCGCGAAGATACGGGCGGCGTCCTGGGGCTTGGTGGGGGCTGGCGGCATCGGCGCGACGCTATCCGCGGCGGGTGGCGCGGGCAATGGTTGGCGAGGGCGCCATGACGTCAGGTTCAGCCAACTCCCGCCCGTTCGCGCTGCGTTTGGCAAAGCCCGTCCTGAGCGACGCCGTAGACGGTGTCGTGGGGGCATGGGTCTCACCGTGCTTCGACAGGCTCAGCACGAACGGGGTGGTTTGCCGTCTGGTCGTCAGCCCGCGCTTTCCAGTGCCTCGCATGCCTCGAGCCATTTGGCCTCGACCGCCTCGAGCTTGGCCTGGACCTCGGCGCGGCGGCGCGAGAGATCGCTCATCGACATCGCCTTGAAGCGCGGCTCGGCGCCGGTGGGATCGAACATCGCATGGTCGAGCGCGTTGCGTTCCTTGGTGAAGCGCGCGGTATCGGCCTCGAGGTCGCGCACCGTCTTGCGCAGCGCGGTTTCCTTCTCGCGCGCCTCGGCCGCCGCCTTCTTGCCGGCCTTGCGGTCCGCCTTGCTCTCCTTGGGACGGTTGCTCGCGCCGTCGCCGGCGAGGATCATCGCGATATAATCGTCAAGCGCGCCGTCGAATTCCTTAGCGGTGCCCTGGTCGACCAGCACCAGCCGATCGGCGGTCATCTCGAGCATGTGGCGATCGTGGCTGACCAGCACGACGGCGCCGGTATAGGCATTGAGCGCCTGAACCAGCGCTTCGCGCGCGTCGACGTCAAGATGGTTGGTCGGCTCGTCGAGGATCAGCAGGTGCGGCGCCTCGCGGGTGATCAGCGCCAGCGCGAGCCGCGCGCGCTCGCCGCCCGACAATTTGCCGACCTTGGTAGTCGCCTTGTCGCCCGAGAAGCCGAACCGGCCGAGCTGGCCGCGGACCGCGGCGGGGCTGGCGCCCTTCATGATCCGGGTCATGTGCTCGAGCGGGGTATCGTCGGTATCGAGCTCCTCCACCTGATACTGGGTGAAATAGCCGACCTTCATCTTGCCCGACGAGGCCATGTCGCCTTCCATCGGCGCGAGCTGCGCGGCGAGCAGCCGGGCGAGCGTGGTCTTGCCGTTGCCGTTGCGGCCGAGCAGCGCCAGGCGATCGTCTGGATCGAGCCGGAGGTTGAGGCGCTTGAGGATCGGCGTCTCGGCATAGCCCACCGAGGCCATGTCCAGGGTGATCAGCGGCGGGCGGAGCTCGCTCGGATCGGGAAAGTCGAAGCTCAGCGACGGATCGTTATAGGCGTCGGCTATCGGCTGCATCTTGGCGAGCATCTTCTGGCGCGACTGGGCCTGTTTGGCGGTCGAGGCGCGCGCCGAATTCTTGGCGATATATTCCTGGAGCTTGGCGCGCTGGGTCGCCTGGTTGGTGCGCGCGGCCTCCAATTGGGCGAGCCGCTCGGCACGCTGGCGCTCGAACGCGTCATAGCCGCCGGGATAGAGCGTGATCTTGCCGCCCTGCAGATGCAGGATGTGATCGACGACGTTGTTGAGGAAATCGCGCTCGTGGCTGACGACGACGATCGTCGCCTTGTAACCCTTGAGGAAATCCTCGAGCCACATCACCGCCTCGAGATCGAGGTGGTTCGAAGGCTCGTCGAGCAGCAGCAGGTCGGGCTGCGAGAACAGCAGGGCGGCGAGCGCGACGCGCATCTTCCAGCCGCCCGAGAAGCTGTCGAGCGGTCGCTGCTGCATGTCCTCGTCGAAGCCGAGCCCGAGCAGGATCTGCGCGGCGCGCGCCGGCGCGGTATAGGCGTCGATCGCGATCAGCCGCTCATAGACGTCGCCGAGGCGATCGGGATCCTCGCAGGTCTCGCTCTCGATCATCAGCGCGGCGCGCTCGACGTCGGCGGCAAGCACGGTATCGAATGGCGTGACGTCACCCGACGGCGCTTCCTGGGCGATATAGCCGAGCCGGGCACCGCGCGGCATGTCGGCGCTGCCGTCGTCCGGCTCGAGCAGGCCGGCGATGACGCGCACCAGCGTCGACTTGCCGGCGCCGTTGCGGCCGATCAGCCCGACCCGGCTGCCGGGGGGAAGCGCGGCGCTGGCGCCGTCCAGGATCGTGCGGCCGCCAAGGCGCACGGTGATGCCGTTGAGATTGAGCATGCGCGCGCCGTTAGCAGATGCAGCACCGTCGCGCGAGGGTGTGGCTTACAGGTCGCGGATCAGGCGCGTGGCGCGGGCGAGCCAGGGCGGATCGGCGAGCACCTGCTGGCGCTGGCCGGGGCCGAGCGGGAGCAGATGGAGCTTGCCCGCCGCCCCTGCCGCGCCCGCATCGCGGCCGATCAGCCGCGCGAACAGGAAGCGGCCGGCCGGGCGCGGCACCAGCACGTCGCGGTTGAGCGCACCGGCGAAGCCCGTGGGATCGACCATGTCGCACCAGATCACGTCGCCGGCGCGATAATCGCCGACGCTGCCGGTGACGGCGACCGCCACCGCGCCGGGCGTCGGCGCGGGCGGCAGCGCGACCTGCGGCTGGGTGGGGGCATAAGCGCCGCCGGCATCGAGCAGCGCGGCGACCGGCAGCGTCGCGCGATCGGGCAGGGTGACGAGATCGGCCGCCTCGACGCCGAGCGCGGCGGCGATGCGGTTGAGCCAGCCGACCGAGACGGTGCGGGTGCCGGTCTCGAGCCGGCCGATGGTTTGCGCGGTGGTCGGCGGCACGCAGCGGCGGGCGACGTCCTCGAGCGTCAACCCCTTGGCGCGGCGCACGTCGCGGATGGCGGTGATCATGCCGAAGCTCCTTGATCTAAACCAAATCGGTTCACGCTCTGTCCTACAAGCGTGACGCTGTGGCAAGGAAGATCGACTCAGGGCAGGATCAACTCGGGGACAGGAGCGATGCGATGCGGCAGTTGGAGGAACGATCGATCGGGAGCGGACGGAGCGTAACGGTCAACGCCGCCGAATCGCCACTCGGCTGGCTGAAGGCGCGCGGGCTGGTGAGCGCACGCCAGTTCGAGGCCGGGGAGCGGCTGCGCGGCGATTATGAGACGGCGTCGCTGGGGCCGCGCGTGACGATGCGCTGGGCACCGCGGGTGGATGGCGAGGGCGGCGGCGGCGGGCTCGATCCGTCGACTGCGCAGATCGCGGCCAAGCGCCGGTTCGATGCCGCGATCGGCGCGGCGGGGGCGGGGCTGGCGGACATCCTGTGGCGGGTGGTGTGCGCGGGCGAGGGGCTGCCGGCGGCGGAGAAGGGGCTGGGCTGGCCGGCGCGCGCCGGGCGGCTGGTGCTGACGCTGGCGCTCGACCGGGTGGCGGATCACTATCGGCTGCAGTGATCCGGTGGGGGTCGATCAGGCGGCCGGATGGCCGAGGCGCCAGCGCAACAGGCGGACGAAGGGGGCAGGATCGTCGAGCCGGAAGGCGATGGCGCTGTAGCGGCGCTGGCGCAGCCCGGTGCGGCGGACGAGCGGTGGATCGAGCCTGAGGAGCACATTGGGCCAAGCGAGCAGCGCGGCGTTGAGCGTCGCGGGCGCGCGAACCTCGTCGCCGACGATTTCGGTGGCGACCGCGGCGATGCTCGCGAGATCGATCGGCTGGTCGATCAGCAGGCCGCCACGGACGCGGACGTCCTCGGGGGTGATCAGGATCGGCCGCAGGCGGAAGGATTTGATCAGCCCGACCAGATAGACGAAGCCGAGATCGCTGAGCACGAACAGGACAAGCGCCGCCGTGCGGTTCCAGTGGACGACCAGCAGGTGATAGACCGCGATCTCGATTCCCGACAGGATCAGCAGCGCGGTGCAGATCGGTGCCAGATGGCGGTAGTAGGCAAAGGCGCGGGCGTCGGCGGGGACATCGGCGGGACCGCCCCAGCGGAACAGCGCGAGGTGGATCACCCGCAGTTCGGCGGCAGCGAGACGTACCAGCAGCGGCGGGAGGAACTGGCCGGCGGCTGCGATCCAGCGATCGGGCGTCATGGCGGCAGCGGCGACCATCTGCTTTGCTCGGAGCGTGGCCCAGCCGAGATGGACCAAGACGATCGCGACCATGCCGCTGACGAGCGCCGGCGCCGCCGCCGTGGCTGTACGGAGCGGGGCCGGTGCGCCGATCCCGACGATGACACAGGCGCCGGCGAGCACGCTGACGATCGCCTGCGGCGGTGGCCGCCGGGTTCGCGCGAGCAGCGACAGCATGAGCGTGTCGGAGACGATCCACAGGAACAGCAGCAGCGCGGCGCGGGGATGAGCGCTTGCCAGCGGGGTGCGGATCGCGATCGCGGCGAGGGCGATGAGGGCCAGCGGCGCGAGCGTGGTGGCGGCAGGGCGGGCGATGCTGCGGTGGTTCGCTTGGGCGTTCATGCTGACACTCCCTGTGGGCTTGCCTTGGCGGGCCTTGTGGCTGTGGACGAAATGATAGCAGCGGGGCGGTCGGCTGCTCAACCGTCCTGCTATTAACTGAGTTGATGGGGAGATCGCAGCGGCCGCCCGGTTACGTCATCCCAGCGAAAGCTGGGATCTTGTGCGGCGGCGGGACTGGAGCCGCCAGAGACCCCAGCTTCCGCTGGGGTGACGGCGTGTGGTGGGGTGACGGCGTGTGGTGGGGTGACGGCGTGTGGGGGGAGGGACGGCTTGTGAAGTAGTTGCGTGGGGACAACCCGTGGGCCGGGCTTGCGGGAGATGGCTTGTGCGAGGTGACGGCCGCTGGGTGGCCTGACGCTAGCGCGCGGCGCGCAGCGATGCGGTCGCTTCGCGCGTCGCCTTAAATTCGGAGCCCTGGTTCCAGGCCGGCCAGTCCTTGCCCGCGGCGAGCTCGGTGCCGATGCGGCGGAGGAGATCGACGTCGGCGGCGGCGCCGCGCAGATCCCAGTCGGGCGACCAGGCGTCGCAGGTCTGGTGGTAGCAGCGCATATAGGCCTCGAGCCAGGCCTAGCCGGCGGTGCGGCCGCCGGCGACGAGATCGGGCGCGCCGCTGATCCCCATCAGCAGCAGCGTCGGCACGCCGCGGCGGGCGAGCGAGAAATGATCGGCGCGGTAGAACAGCCCGCGCTCGGGCAGGGCCTCGGGGGTGACGGTGCGGCCCTGCGCGCGCGCCGCGGTCGCCAGCCGGTCCTCCAGCGCGTTCTGGCCGGCGCCGACCAGCAGCACGTCGCGCGCGGGGCCGGCGGTCTGGAGGATGTCGAGGGTGAGGTTGGCGACGGTGGTGGCGACGGGGTAGACCGGGTGGGTGGCGTAGGTTTCGGAGCCGAGCAGGCCGCGTTCCTCGCCCGTCCACAGCGCGAACACCTGGGTGCGGGCCGGGCGGGGAGCCTTGGCGGCGGCGCGGGCGATGGCGAGCACCCCGGCGGTGCCGAGCGCATCGTCATTGGCGCCGGGACGGATGCGGCGGCCGTCGGCATCGGGCTTGCCCTCGCCATAGGCATCCCAATGGGCGCCGTACATCACCACCTCGTCGGGGCGGGTGCGGCCGACGAGCTTGGCAAGGACGTTGCGGCTCTCGGCGCGGGTCACCGCGACCGGGAAGTCGGCATCGAGGCCGGGGCCCTTCAGGGCGACCGGGTGGAAATCGGCGCGGCGCGCGGCGCGGCGCAGTTGCGCGAGATCGAGCCCGGACGCGGCGAACAGGCGGGTGGCGGCGTCGCCCTCGATCCAGCCCTGCAGCATCAGCCGCGACGCCGGCGGGGTGGCGACGTCGTAATTTTCGCCGCCGGGGGCGGTGACGGTCGGCCAGCCATAGCCGGCGCCGGCGGTGTCGTGAACGATCAGCGCGCCGACCGCGCCGCGGCGGGCCGCTTCCTCGAACTTGTAGGTCCAGCGGCCGTAATAGGTCATGCGCCGGCCGCCGAACCGGCCGCTGGCGTCGTCGCCTGGCACGGCCTCGAAATCGGGATCGTTGACCAGGAACACCGCGACCTTGCCCTTGAGGTCGACGCCCTTGACATCGTCCCACTGGCGCTCGGGGGCGGTGACGCCATAGCCGACGAACACCAGCGGCGCATGGGCGATGGTGGCGCGGGCGATCGGGCGGACGGTGGAGAGATAGACCTCGCGGCCCATCGTCCAGGCGGTGCCGTTGGCCGAGACGGTGCCGGCGCCGAGCTGGGTGCGGACCAGCGGCACGGCCTGCGTCCAGCTGCCGTTCGCGCCGCCGGGCTGGAGCCCCGCCGCCTTGAACTGCGCGATCAGCCACTCGACCGTCTTCGCCTCGCCCGGGGTGCCGGGCGCGCGGCCGCCGAACGCGTCGGCGGCGAGCACCTTCACATCGGCGGACAGCGCCGCGGGCGACACCGGATCGGCGGGCGCGGCGGCGGCGGCGAGCGGCAGGGCGGCGAGCGCGAGCAACGGGGCGAGCAAGGCGGCGGCGGAACGGTGCATCGGCGAAGGCTCTCCCGGGGAAAGCCGATCCTTATCGGGCACGCGCCGGCAAGGCGAGGGGCTGGGGCGACCGCCGGGCGATCGGCGGGGGTGCATGGCGGCGCGGCGCGGTGTAGACCGGTGTGCAGACGAGAAAAGGATGGGTCGTGCGGTTCGCGTTCGTGAAATGCCATGGGTCGGGCAATGATTTCCCGCTGATCGATGCCCGGGGGATGACGCTGGACGAGCACCAATGGGCGACGGTGGCGCGCGCGCTTGCCGATCGGCGCGGACCGGTGGGGGGCGATGGCCTGCTGCTGCTGCGCGACGGCGACGCGGGCCATAGCTTTGCGATGACGATGCTCAACTCGGACGGCTCGGAGGCGGAGACCTGCCTCAACGGGCTGCGCTGCGTCGCGCGGATGGGGTTCGAGGCGCTCGGCCTCGACGAGGCGACCGTCCGGCTGAAGACGTCGAGCGCGTGGGTGGGACGCGACGGCGATGTCGCGCCGGGGGTCTATACGGTGCGCGAGATCGCGGGGCCGGCGGGGCTGGACGTCGCCGCCTGGCCGATTGGCGCGGCGGGGAGCGGCGGCGCGGCGCGGCTGATCGAGGCGGTGATCCCGCCGCTGCCGACGAGCCGGACCTTCACCGCGGTGGCGATGCCCAACCCGCATCTGGTGAGCTTCGTCGACGCGGTGGACGAGGCCGAGCTCAGCCGCGTCGGCGAAGCCTGCGAGGCGGCGCCGGCGTGGCTGCCCAACCGCGCCAACGTCTCGTTCGCGGTGCCGCGCGGCGGCGACCTGTTCGTGCGCACCTTCGAGCGCGGGGTGGGGCTGACCGACAGCTGCGGCAGCGCGATGGCGGCGTCGAGCTATGCCGCCTGCCTCGCCGGGCGGCTGGCCTATGACACGCCGATCACCGTGTTCAACAAGGGCGGGCTGGTGCGCGCGAGCGTGAGCGAGGCGGCGATGGTCAGCCTGTCGGGCAACGCCACCTGGGAGTGGGAGGGCAGCGTCGAGGTGGACCTCGCCAGCGGCCGCGCGGGCGATCTCGCCATCGCGCGCCACCATGATGCCGAGATCGCCGCCTGGTCTGCCGTGGCCGAGGCCGCCGCGGCCGGCTGAGCATTGCCGCGGCGGCTGCGGCGATCAGCCATCCGCTTGCGACGAGCCGCGTGATCCGGTGTGAACCGCGCGGCGAATAGTGCGTTTCAGCGATTCGGGTGGGGAGATCCGTGCGTATTGATGCGGGGCAAGGCATCGGCAGGCACTGTCATCTACCGTGCACATCCACAGGGCAGAGGCGTCTGCGGCCAGAGTCGGTCGCAGATTTTAGAGGCATGACGAGCGTACCATGCGTACCGACGACATCTATTATTACGAGCGGGCCGAGACGGAACTGGAGCTGGCCCAGCGCGCGACCCACCCTTCGGCGGTACGGGCGCATTACATCATCGCCAATCACTATCTGGATCGATGCTATGGCAGCACCGGCGCGGAGGAAGACGACCACGACCAGGCGCCGGTAGCCGCGGCGGAACCGGGCTGAGCCGCCGGCCGGCCGCCGTCGATCGGCGGCAGTGAACCTCGCCCCGGCCCGTACGTTGACCCACTGTATTCCAAGATAGGTGATCGCACGGACGGGAGGCTGGTGATGGAAGAGAAGGTAGAGGCTGAGCTCGAACATCGCCAAGGCGGGACGCTGTACACCGTGGGTCGCGCGCTGCGCTCGACCTATGATGCCGAGAACCACGACTCGCTGGGGCGGGACGTCACCGGGCTGATGCTCGATCTGGCGCGGGTGCCGACCGATGTGCCGACGCCGCCCGCGTCAGCCGTCGCGGCCCCCCCACCGCCCCGCCGCGGCCTGTTTGACTGGGTCCGGTCATGGCGTGCGCGACCGGTGCCGCCCGCCATCAGGGCTGATTGATCCAGCTGGTACACAACGGTTGACCTTGGCGGACGATCAACTAAAAACCGCGCCTTTCCCAACTGTTACCTTCTCGAAGGCGCGATGACCTCCTTTTCCCGGCCGATTGCGCAGTGCATCAGCGACGCAGACCAACGCTTTCTTTCGGTCGATCAGCATTATGCCGACCTGCTGAGGGATGCACCGGCCGCGTTGATCGGTCGCCATCCGCTGGAATTCACCCATCCCGACGATCGCAGCGTCAACGCCGCATTGCTCGACCGGGTCTGCCACGACGGCACGCCATTCTCGATCACCAAGCGCTATGTGCGGCGCGACGGATCGATCCAATGGGTCAACAATCATATCTCGCGGCTGAGCGAGGGCGGGATCAACCGCCTGATTGTCACCTGCCGGCCGCTCGATCGGCCGGCGGGACAGTCCAGCGTTGAGCGCCACTGGCGCGTCGCCAAGCTGCTGATCCAGGCATTTCTCGCCGGCAAGGCGGAGTTCGGCGGCAGCCTGATCACCAGCCCGCCGGCGGAGATGCTGCTGCTGCTCTACGCGGCCGAGATGGAAGGCCGCTGCGAGACGATGGAATCGGCGGCGGCGCACATGACGCTGGCGCCGCCGCTCGCCGGCCGCTGGGTGGATGCGATGGTCCATGCCGGATTGGTCGAGACGGAATTATCCAAGGTGGGCAACGGCCCGACGGGGTTACGGCTGACCCCGCGTGCGCTGCCGGCGATCGAGCGTATCATGACAGGGTTGGCGAGCGCTGCCGACGCGGATCGCGACGACTGAGGCAGCTTGCTAGCGCTTGAGCCCCGGGCGCTGGATCGGGCATTGCTTGCCGCGCAGCGCGTGCGCCTCGCCGGCCGCGCGTTCGTCGCGATAGGCCTGCAGCAACTTCACAGCCATGGCGCGTGAGGCCTGATCCGCTGGCGGTGGTTGATCGATCATGAGGTCCGCCCGTCGGCTATCAAGTAGTTCTTCCTATGTTCTCAAAAGCGTACCGCCAAGCCATATCCGCTGCAATCATCATTATAACCAAATAGGAGAAAGAAGCTTGACAGCGCGACGCTGTTATGGCACAAAACAGGAACGCTGAAGATTTGCGAGTCGGGCCATACGGACCTGGCGGCACGGCGAACCAACCATCGGCGGGAGACGATGATGACGGTGGATGCGACCTCCGATCCGGGCGTCGACGGCGTGGCGACTGGCGCCAGCACATCCACCGTGGCGGCGGTAACGGGGCATCGCCAGGGTGGCGGCCGGGGCGGCAGGCCCCGCGCGGCGCGGAGCCCGGTGCGCTGGACCAAGACCATGCGCACCACCTTCCTCGATCGGCTCGCGGCCACCTGCAACGTCCGCGCCGCCGCCGCCGCGATCGATGTCACCGCCGACGCGGCGTATAACGAGCGGCGGCGCAACGCGGCCTTCGCGGCAGGCTGGGCGGTAGCGCTGGCGAGCGGTTATGAACTGCTCGAGCTGCAGCTCGTCGGCCATGCGCTGAGCGGCGGGGGCGAGGGGGGCCGGAATGGCGACTGCGCGGGGGTCGGTCCGATCGACCAGCAGCTCGCGCTTAAGCTGATGACCTATCACCGCGGCGCCTTGGCCGGGCGACACAAACGACCGGTGCCGCGGATCGCGAGCCCCGAGGACACCGATCGCGTGATCCTCGCCAAGCTCGCGGTGCTGGCGACGAGGCGCGCCGCACGCGCCGCCGCGCCGGATGACGCGGCGGCCTGACGGGCCGAGCACCAACGCCGGGCGCGCGCGACACGCCGCGCCGGATCGATGGCGGGAGACGCGAGGGGTGCCGGGCATGAACAGCAAGACGACCGCGGCCGGCGTGATCGCGCTGATGGCGGCAGAGGGCGAGGACGAGCGACGCTGGCTGATCGGCCAGCTGAGCCCGGCGCACAAGCGCGAGCTGCTCGATCGCTGGGTGGGCGGCTGGGCACAACCGGGGCAGACCCCGCCCGAGGGCGCTTGGCGGATCTGGCTGATCCGCGCCGGGCGCGGCTTCGGCAAGACCCGGGCGGGCGCCGAATGGGTCAACCAGATCGCGCGCCGGGGCGACGCGCAGATCGCGCTGGTCGGCGCTACCGCGCGCGACGTCCAGCAGGTGATGATCGAAGGGCCGAGTGGCGTGGTGGCGGTGGCCCCGATCGGCCATGTGCCGCGGTTCGTCGCCTCGACTGGCGAGGTAACCTGGCCGAGCGGCGCGCGCGCCTTCGTCTATGCGGCAGAGACGCCCGACAAGCTGCGCGGGCCCGAGCATGACGCCGCCTGGTGCGACGAGCTCGCCAAATGGCGGCGCGGCGAGGCGACCTGGGACAATCTGATGATGGGAATGCGGCGCGGCAGCGATCCCCGGGTGATCGTGACCACGACACCGCGACCGACCGCGCTGATGAAGCGGGTAATGGCCGCCCATGGGCTGGTCGAGACGCGCGGGCGGACGCGCGACAATCTCTATCTGGCAGCGGCGTTCATCGACCATGTCGAGCAGAGCTATGGCGGCACCCCGCTCGGGCGGCAGGAGCTGGACGGCGAGCTGATCGAGGATGTGGAGGGTGCCTTGTGGACGCGGACGATGATCGCACAGGCGCTGGCGGCGCCGGCATCGGCGGCGGCGGTCAAGCGGGTGGTGGTCGGCGTCGATCCGCCGGCAGGCACCGCTGATGGGCGCGGCGGCGATGACTGCGGGATCGTCGCGGTGGTGCTGACCGCCGATGGCCGGGCGCGGGTGGTGGAGGATGCCAGCGTCGCCGGCCTGTCGCCTGACGGCTGGGCCAGGGCGGTGGCGACCTGCGCGGCGCGGCATGGCGCCGATCGCGTGGTGGCGGAAGCGAACCAGGGCGGCGACATGGTCAAGACCGTGCTGCTCGCGGCGGACGTCACCTTGCCGGTGAAGCTGGTGCGGGCGACGCACGGCAAGGTGGCGCGGGCGGAGCCGGTGGCGGCCTTGTACGAGCGCGGGCTGGTCAGCCATGCCGATCGCTTCCCGCAGCTCGAGGACGAGCTGTGCGGGCTGATGGCGGGTGGCGGCTACGAGGGTCCGGGGCGATCGCCCGATCGGGCCGACGCGCTGGTGTGGGCGGTGACGGAATTGCTGCTGCGGCGG
Organism: Sphingomonas sp. GW821-FHT09E03; assembly: GCF_059416225.1. Taxonomy (NCBI): domain Bacteria; kingdom Pseudomonadati; phylum Pseudomonadota; class Alphaproteobacteria; order Sphingomonadales; family Sphingomonadaceae; genus Sphingomonas; species Sphingomonas sp. GW821-FHT09E03. The sequence continues at coordinate 247,782 of NZ_JBWKOS010000002.1, forward strand.
CAGGCCAAGGTGGCCGTGCACAACCTGTAGCGGCGGGCGCTTGACGGCGGGCGTCTGGCGGCCGGTCGCTCCATCGCTTGAGATCCCGGTTTTCGCCGGGATGACGGGTCTGGCTGCGATGACGACACGGGCGCAGGAACCTTTTTCGGGAGCTTCGGGGATGAAATGGTTCGGCGGGAAGGCGGCGCGCGAGGGCGCGCGGCCGGCATTGTCGCGCGCGGGCGGCAGCGCGGCGTGGGGCGGGGAATGGCCGCGTTCCTATGAGGCACAGGTGCGCGAGGGCTTTGTCGGCAACGTCGTCGCGCAGCGAGCGGTCAAGCTGGTCGCGGAAAGCGTCGCGGATGCGCCGCTGACCGCGAGCGATCCGGCACTCGCGGCAATCGTCGTTGCACGCAGCGGCGGGCAACCGCTGCTGGAGACGGTGGCGGCGCAGCTGCTGCTGCACGGCAATGCCTATGTCCAGGTGCTGCGCGATGCCGAGGGCGCGGCGGTGGAGCTGTACGCGCTGCGGCCCGAGCGGGTGAGCGTGGAGGCGGACGCGATCGGCTGGCCGGCGGCCTATCGCTATGCGGTGGGCGAGCGGGTGACGCGGCTACCCGCCGATCCGGTGCGGCCGTCGCTCATCCACCTGCGCAGCTTCAACCCGGTCGACGATCATTACGGGCTGGGCTGCCTGGGCGCGGCGGCAGGAGCGGTGGCGATCCACAATGCCGCGACCCGCTGGAACAAGGCGCTGCTCGACAATGCGGCGCGGCCGTCGGGGGCGCTGGTCTATGAGCCGGGCGACGGCTCGGCGCTGGGCGCGGAACAGTTCGACCGGCTGAAGGCGGAAATGGAGGCGGGGTTCGCCGGCGCCGGCAATGCCGGGCGGCCGATGCTGCTCGAGGGCGGCCTGCGCTGGCAACCACTGTCGCTGAGCCCCGCCGAGATGGATTTCGTCGGGCTCAAGGCGGCGGCGGCGCGCGAGATCGCGCTCGCCTTCGGGGTGCCGCCGATGCTGCTCGGGCTGCCGGGCGATGCGACCTACGCCAATTATCGCGAGGCCAATCGCGCATTGTGGCGGCTGACGGTGCTGCCGCTCGCCGGCACGATCCTCGCCGGCATCGCCCAGGGCCTGTCGGGCTGGTTCGCCGACGCGCGCCTCGCGGTGGCGCTCGATGCGGTGCCGGCGCTGGCGGAGGACCGCGAGCGGCTGTGGAGTTCGGTGAGCGCGGCGGATTTCCTCACCCCGGCCGAGAAGCGCGCGATGCTGGGGATCGATGGCAACAGGCTTGAAGGAGCGGTGACGTCATGAGCGGCGAGGTGCTGGCGCAGCTGATGGCGCAATTGCTGCACGAGGGGACGCGCGGCAATCCCGATCTGGTGACGCTGCGCGCGCTGGTGGAGGAGGCAGGGCAGCTCGGCGCGAGCCGGGCGCTGACCCGGCTGGGGCTCGACGACGAGCGCGCCGAGCGCGACGTCGCCGAATTGCGCGAGCTGCTTGCCGCATGGCGCGACGCCAAGCGCTCGGCATGGAAGGCGGCGCTCGGCTGGGTGACGCGGGTGGTGGGGGCGGTGCTGCTCGCCGGGCTGGCGGTGAAGCTGGGGTTTGGCGCGTGGCTGAAGTGAGGTTCGCCGGCTATGCCGCGGTGTTCGACCGGGTCGACCGGGCGGGCGACGTGGTGCGCGCGGGCGCGTTCGCCGGGGCTCGCCCGGTGCCGTTGCTGTGGCAGCATCGCGGGCGCCCGGTCGGCACGATCGAGGCATTGGGCGAGGACGCGCGCGGGCTGCGGGTGAGCGGCACGATCGCCGAGCCGCGGCTGGCGGCGCTGGTGCGCGGCGGCGCGGTGGCCGGGCTGTCGGTGGGCTATCGCCCCCGCATGGTGCGCCAGGGCGTGCGGCGCGAGCTGGTGGCGCTGGAGCTGGTCGAGGTGAGCCTGGTCGCGGTGCCGATGCAGCCGCTGGCGCGGGTCGACCGGGTCGGCTGACGCGCGCGCACCGATGGACGAAGACGGGTTTCAACAACGGAGGTGACGATGGACACGACGGTCGAGCGGCCGGCGCTGGATGGCGCGCGGGTAATCGAGCATGACGCCGGGGGCGCCGCGTTCGACGGCTTCCTGCGCAGCGGGGCGACGGTGGAGATGAAGGCGTTCACCGGGGTGACCGGCGATGCCGGCGGCTTTGCGGTGCCGCGCGAGATCGACGCGACGATCGATCGGCTGCTGATCGCGGCGTCGCCGATCCGGGGAATCGCCAATGTCGTCAAGATCGGGTCGGCGGGCTATCGCAAGCTCGTCACCAGCGGCGGCACGCCGTCGGGCTGGGCGGCGGAGACGGCGGCGCGGCCGGAGACGGCGACGCCGGTGTTCGCCGAGATCGCGCCGCCGATGGGCGAGCTCTACGCCAATCCGAGCGCGAGCCAGGCGATGCTCGATGATGCGGCGTTCGATGTCGAGGCATGGCTGGCGGGCGAGATCGCGGCGGAGTTCGCGCGCGCCGAAGGGGCGGCGTTCGTCAACGGCTCGGGGGTCAACCGGCCGAGGGGCTTCCTCCAGGCGCCGACCGGCACCGCGGGCGATGCGACCCGGGCGTTCGGCACGCTGCAATATCTCGCCAGCGGCGCGGCGGGGGATTTCGGCGCCAACCCGCAGGAGCGGCTGATCGACCTCGTCCAGGCGCTGCGCGCGCCATATCGCCAGGGGGCGTGCTTCGTGATGAATGCGGCGACGCTGTCGCGGATCCGCAAGTTCAAGACCAGCGATGGCGCGTTCGTCTGGCAGCCGAGCCTCAGCGCCGGCCAGCCCGCGACGCTGCTCGGCTATCCGGTGGTGGAGGCCGAGGACATGCCGGACGTCGCCGCCAATGCGCTCGCGATCGCGTTCGGCAATTTCCGCGCCGGCTATCTGATCGCCGAGCGCAGCGAGACCGCGATCCTGCGCGATCCCTATTCGAACAAGCCGTTCGTCAATTTCTACGCGACCAAGCGGATCGGCGGCTGCGTCACCAATGCGGAAGCGATCAAGCTGATGAAGTTCGCTGCGGCCTGACGGGCCTGCGCGACGGCGACGTCCGGGGATGGGGTACCCCGGGCGTCGCCACCTTGCGGATCGATAGGGGGACAGGATGATGAGCGGATCGGCGGTGCCGGCCGAGGCGATCGCGGGCGCGGTCGCGGCGGCGCAAGGCTATCTTCGGCTGGAGACGGGGCAGGAGGCGGCGCTGCTCGAGACGCTGGCGCGCGCCGCGCTCGACCTTGCCGAAAGCTTTTGCGGCCAGGCGCTGATCGCGCGCGGGTTCGAGGATGTGCTGGCGGTGGCGCCGGGCTGGCAGCGGCTGCGCCAAGCGCCGGTGGCGCGGATCGCGGGGGTGACGGGCTTGTGCGCGGCCGGCGCACCGTTCGTGATGGCGGCAACGGATTATGCGCTCGACATCGACGCCGATGGCGCCGGCTGGGTGCGGGTGATCGCGGCGGGCGATGCGACCGGTGTGGCGGTGAGCTACACCGCGGGCGCGGCGGTGGACTGGGCGACGCTGCCCGCGGCGGTGGCGCAGGGGCTGGTGCTGCTGATCGCGCATCTGTTCGAGCATCGCGAGGGTGACGCCGCGCCGCCGACCGCGGTCGCGGCGCTGTGGCGGCCATACCGGCGGCTGCGGCTTGACTGGAGCATGGGCCGGAGCCTGCCCGCATGAGCGCGCGCGCGGCGCTGCAGGCGGCGCTGGTCGCGCACCTCAAGGCGGCAACGCCGGCCGCGGTCTATGACGCGCCGCCGGTGCGCGGCGGCTTGCCCTATCTGCTGGTCGACGAGCCGGTGCTGGCGGCGAACGATGCGGCGGGATTGCTCGGCCGATTCGGCACGGTGAGCGTGCAGGGGCGGGACGCCGGCGAGCGGCCGGTGCGGCTGCGGCTGCTCGCCGGCCTGGTCGAGGATGTGGTGGAGGCGCTGCCGGCGGATCTCGGCACGGGCGGATGGCGGCTCGGCGGGCTGCGGCTGACGCGGAGCCGGATCGCGCGCGCCAAGAACAACGAATGGTGGGCGATGAGCGAGTTCGCGGTGCGGGTCTATCGCGCCGACAGCTGACGGGGAGAGGGTGATGGCAGTGGAACGGGGAAGCGCCTTTCTGCTCAAGGTGGGCGATGGCGCCGCGGTGCCGGCGTTCGCGACGGTGGCGGGGCTGCGGACCACGCAATTGTCGGTGAACGGCGAGGCGGTGGTGGTGACCAACAAGGATTCGGGCGGGTGGCGGCAGTTGCTGTCGGGCGCGGGGGTGAGGAGCGTCAGCGTCTCGGGCGCGGGCGTGTTCACCGGTTCGGCAGCCGAGGCGCGGATCAAGGCGAGCGCGCTCTCGGGCATGCTCGACGATTACCGGCTGAGCTTCGAGAGCGGCGATGCGATGACTGGGCGGTTTCTGGTGACGCGGCTCGACTATGCCGGCGATTTCAACGGCGAGCGTTCCTACACGCTGACGCTGGAGAGTTCCGGGCCGGTGGTGGCGTCGTGACCGCGGCGAACCCGCTGCGCGGCGAGGCGGCGCTGCGCGTCAACGGTGTCGAGCTGGTACTGCGGCCCTCGTTCGGCGCGTTGGCGGCGGCCGAGGCAGATCTCGGCCCGCTGTTCGCGCTGGTCGAGCGTGCGGCGGAGGGCAAATTGTCGCTCGCCGAGATGGTCGGGTTGTTCTGGCACTGCCTGGAGGCGCCGCCGGAAGCGGTGACGCGCGAAACGCTCGGCGAGGCGGTGACGGCGCTGGGACTGAGCCAGGCGATGCCGGTGCTGAGGATGCTGCTGCGGCAGATCCTCGCCGGACGATGAGCGACGCGTTCGGCCCGGCGGCGCTGCGGCTCGCCGGGATGGCGGGCGCGACGCTGGGGTGGATGCCCGACGTGTTCTGGCGGGCGACGCCGGCCGAGCTGGCGGCGGTGGTAACGGCGCTCGCGGGCGAGGCGGGCGGCGGGGCGCCGCTCGATGCAGCCATGCTGGCGCGGCTGAAGGAGGCGTTTCCCGATGGATGAGGATGGCGAGGTGACGGTTGGCGTGCGCGCCGACACGGCTGGCTTCGCGCAGCAGGTGGCGGCGATGCGCGGCGAGCTCGAAGGTGCGCTCGGCGCCGGCGCCGATCGAGCCGGGCGGATGATCGAGGCATCGCTGCTGCGCGCGGTGCGCACCGGAAAGCTCGGGTTCGAGGATCTGAAGGCGGTGGCGCTTGCCGCCATGGCCGAGATCGCGCGTTCGGCGCTGTCGGCGGGGTTGCAGTCGGTAACCGGCGGCGGATCGGGTCAGGGGTTAAGCGGGCTGCTCGGTGCGCTGCTCGGGCTGCCGGGGCGGGCGACCGGTGGGCCGGTGGCGCCGGGCCGCGCCTATGTGGTGGGGGAGCGCGGACCCGAACTGTTCGTGCCCACCGCCGCCGGCCGGGTCGAGTCGCCGCCTGCCGCCACGACTCGCGACGTGCGGCTGGCGATCACGGTGAATGCCGCCGCGGGAACGGCACCCGCCGCGCTGCAACAGTCGACCCGCCAGGTGGCGCGGGCGGTGAAGGCGGCGCTGGAGGGCTGAGCGGCAACCTGTCGCGCAACGAGGAGGGCGAACCATGGCCTATTGGTTGTGCACCGAACGCACCGTGCAGGCCGAAGGCGTGATCACGCGGTTCGATCCGCGCTTCTGGACGGTCAATTTCCCGCGGCCGATGATGGCAAGCGTGGTCTCCACCGCCGCCGATGCGCTGCGCGTCGATGCGGTGTTCTACAAGCGCGACGATCTCGCCGGGCTAATCTGGGCGGCGGAGGATCTGATCGATCATCCGCTGCTGTGCTACGAGACGGCGCGCGATTTCCGCGGCTGCCGGCTGCGGTTCCGCTGGCGATCGGCGGGGGTGATCCCGCTCGACGCAATCAACGGCCCGACGTTGACGATCGAGGGGCGGGACGCCGCGGGGCAGCCGCGATCCTGGTATGTGCGGCTGTGGAATTATGCGGTGGGCACGCCGAGCGATGCGATGGTGTCGATCGACTTCGCCGCGCTCGATGGCGGCTTCATGCTGCCCGGCGAGGCCGATCCGGTGTGGGCTGGCGACATCGACCGATTGTTCGTGTCGCTGGTGCCGGCGGGCTATGACGGGGTGGATGCGCCGCTGGCGGCGGCGCAGGAAGCCTGGGTGGAGGTGACCGCGCTCGAATGCGAGGGGCCGGGTGCGGTGCTGGCGATCGGCGAGGCGATCCTCCCCGAGCACGGCCTCAGCATCGCCAGCGGCTATGACGACAGCTACAATCTGACGCCGGCGCGGCTGCTGCGCAACGCGCTCCACCTCGGCTATCGTGGCGCGATCACCCATTATGTCGGGATGAGCCATTATTTCCGGCTCGAGGCGCTGGGCGGCGATTATTACGTCAGTCTGGCCGGTGGCGTGCTCAACACCGCGTGCGCCGCCTGGCATCGGGACCTTGCCGCCCGCGCGAGGCTGCTCGGCTATGAGCTGATCTGGTCGCTCAGCTACGAACTGTTCGATGCGCATTGCTGGAACGACTGGAAGCAGCGCGCCGCCGACGGATCGCCGGCGCTGACCGGCTGGACACCGCCTTCGACCCTGCTGTCACCCGCGCATGACGGCGCGATGGCCTATCTGCGCAGCGTCGCCCAGGCATTCATGGGCATCGCGATGGCGGCGGGGCTCGCGGCGAAGTTCCAGGTCGGCGAGCCGTGGTGGTGGACGATGGCCGATGGGCGGCCGTGTTTGTACGATGCGGCGGCCGTGACGGCACTGGCGCCGGCGGCGATCCCCAGCGTGCGCGGGCCGCTGGACGCGGCGCAGATCGCCACGCTCGATCGGGCAGGGGCGTGCCTGGCGGCATCGACCATCGCGCTCGCCGGGGCGGCCAAGGCGGTCGCGCCGGGGTGCGAGACGTATCTGTTGACCTATCTGCCGACGGTGCTCGATCGCGCCGCGCCCGAGCTAAAGCGCGCCAACATGCCGCTCGGCTGGGCATCGCCCGCGTTCGACGTGCTCCAGCTTGAGGATTACGACTGGGTAACCGCGGGCGACGTGGTCGGCACCGCACGCGGGGTCGCCGCCGCCGAGGCGCGGCTCGGCTATCCGCCGGACCGACAAAATTATCTGTCCGGCTTCGTGCTGCGTCCCGACCAAGCGCGGCAGTGGCGCGTGATCGAGGCGGCGGCGCTCGCGGCGCGGGCACGGGGCGTGGCGAGGACGTTCCTGTGGGCGCTGCCGCAGGTGATGCGCGACGGCTTCGTCCACAGCGGCGGCCGGCCAAGCGACGAGGGGGAGGATGAGGTGGATCCGTTCGACGACGTGCTGTTCCCGCTGGCGCTGGGGCGCGAGACGGAGGTGGCGCCCCGCTTCTCTACCGCGATCCTGACCGCGGCGGGTGGCGGCGAGCAGCGCAACGCCGCCTGGGCCGAGGCGCGGACGAGCTATGACGTCGGGCCTGGGATACGCAGCGAGGCGGACATCGCTGCGCTGCTCGAGTTCTTCCGGGCACGGCTGGGGCCGGCGCGTGGGTTTCGACTGCGCGATCCCTTTGATCACGAGGGCGCGGGGCAGCTGATCGGGACCGGCGACGGGATCGAGCGCCGGTTCTCGCTGGTCAAACATTATGGTGCGGCGGTGCGGCGGATCACGCGGCCGGTGGCGGCGAGTGTCGCCGTGGCGGTGGAAGGACTTGCGACGCAGGGTTTCGCGGTGGAGGCAGGGGGGCTGGTGGTGCTCGACGAGGCGCCGGCGATCGGCGCGGCGGTGACTGCGAGCTTCACCTTCGACGTGCCGGTGCGCTTCGCTGAAGATCGGCTGAGCGTGACGCGGGCGACCTTCCTCGCCAGCGCTGCCGCGGCCGTGCCGTTGATCGAGGTGCGGGAATGAGCGCGGCCGCTTTGATGGGGCCGACCTTGTCGACGATCGTCTTCTGCTGGCGGGTGGAGCGGCGCGACGGGGTGACGATCGGGCTGACCTCGCATGACCGGGAGCTCGAGCTCGACGGGCTGCTGTACCGGGCGGCACCGGGGATCACGCCATCGGCGGTGGTGCGCAGCGACGGGCTGGAACCGGACACGATGGACGTCAGCGGCGCGCTGGACAGTGCCGCGATCGACGAGGCGGACCTGCTCGCCGGGCGCTGGGACGGCGCGCGGGTGCTTCTAAGCGCGATCGACTGGACGAGCGGCGCCCGCGTCGCCGATCTCGGCGAGGGCAGGATCGGCGCGGTGGAGTTACGCGATGGCGGGTTCACCGCCGAGCTTGCCGGGATCACCGCCGCGCTGGCACGACCGGTGGTGGAGGAGACCTCCGCCGAATGTCGCGCCTCGCTCGGTGACCGGCGCTGCCGCGTGGCGCTCGGCGGCCGGCGGCGCTTCGCCCGGGTGACGGCAGCCAGCAACATGGTGCTGACGATCGACACCGCCGAGCCGGTGGCGGACGCCTATGGCGGCGGGCTTGTGCGCTGGTTCAGCGGCGCCAATGGCGGGCTCGAGAGCGCGGTGGCGGTATCGCATGGGCAAGCGATCACCTTGCGGGGGCCGCCGCGGTTCGCGGTGACGGCTGGAACGTTGATCGAGCTGATCGAGGGTTGCGACAAGAGCCTGGCGACCTGCACCAGCCGGTTCGGCAATGCCGCCAACTTCCGGGGCGAGCCGTTCCTGCCGGGAATCGACCTGCTTACCCGTTATCCCGGTGGGTGAGGCGGGCGCGGCGGCGGCGCTGGCGGCGGTGGGCGCGCGCTTCCGGCTGCACGGGCGCGAGGCAATGACCGGGCTCGATTGTGTCGGCACCGCGGCGCTGGCGCTACGCGCGGACGGCTATGAAGGGGCCGTACCGCGCGGCTACGCGCTGCGCGGGGGCGATCCCGCACGAGTGATGGCGTGGCTCGACGGGGTGCTGCGGCGGGTGCCGGCGGCCGGGGTCGGCGATCTGATGCTGCTCGCCCCCGGGCCGGGGCAATTGCACATGGCGATCAGGACGGCAGGTGGGCTGGTGCATGCCGATGCGGCGCTGCGCCGGGTGGTGGCGCGCCCCGGTGCGGCGCCATGGCCGTTGCTCGGCGCCTGGACGGTGGGATTGGGGGAGATGCGCGATGGCGACGCTGGTGCTGACCGCAGTGGGGACGGCGATCGGCGGCCCGGTGGGGGGCGCGATCGGCGCGCTGATCGGCCAGGGTGTCGACAACCGGCTGTTCCGGCCGGCGGCGCGGCAAGGCCCGCGGCTGACCGAGCTGGCGGTGCAGACCTCGAGCTACGGCACGCAGATCCCGCAACTGTTCGGGACGATCCGGGTGGCGGGGACGGTGATCTGGGCGACCGATCTGGTGGAGCATCGCGACACCAGCAGCAGCGGCAAGGGGCAGCCGAGCACGATCTCGTACAGCTATTCGGCGTCGTTCGCGGTGCTGCTGTCGGCGCGGCCGATCCAGCGGATCGGACGGATTTGGGCCGAGGGCAAGCTGTTGCGCGGCGCGGCGGGGGATTGGAAGGCGAGCACGGGGTTCCGGTTGCACCTGGGTGACGAGGATCAGGCGGTCGATCCGCTGATCGCGTCGGCCGAGGGCGCGGCGCCGGCGCATCGCGGCTGCGCCTATGCGGTGTTCGAAGGGCTGGCGCTGGCGGATTACGGTAACCGCATCCCCTCGCTGACCTTCGAGGTGGTGGCTGATCCAGGGGCAGTGAATTGCGGCATCGTTGCCGCGGCGCTCGCGCCCGAGGTGGAGGCGGCGGTCACCACCAGCGTCGCCGGCTTTGCCGCTGCCGGCGAGACCGTTGGTGGCGTGCTCGATGCGCTGGCGACGATCAGCGGCTGCTGGTGGGGCGTCGGTGCCGCTGGGAGCCGGCTGGCAATGCGCGACCGGGCTGACGACGTGACGTGGCTGGCGGATGCCGGCGTCGACGCCGGGGAGGGGCAAGGCACGCCGGGGGGAACCGGGGTGTGGGCGATGGCCGCGCCCGACAGCGCGCCCCGGGCGGTGGTGGTGTCGCATTACGATCCGGCGCGCGACTATCAGGCGGGGGTGCAGCGCGTCGCGCGGCCGGGTGCGGGCCATCGCGAGGAGCGGGTGGAACTGCCTGCGGCACTCGATGCGGCGGCGGCCAAGACGGTCGCGGCGGGGCTGATCGCACGCGGCGAGTCAGCGCGCCTGCGGCGATCCGTGTCGGCAGGGCCGGCCGCGATCGGGCTGGCGCCTGGCGCATGCGTCGGCCTGATCGGCGAGATCGGGGTCTGGCGGATCGCCAAGGCGAGCGTGACCGCGATGGTGACGATCCTGGAGCTGGTGCCGGTGAGCGACATCGCGGTGCCGGTGACTGCGAGCAGCGGCCGCGTGCTGGCGGCGCCTGATCAACAGGTTGGGCGGACGATGTTGTGCGTCGCCGAGGTGCCGGCGCTTGACGACGCGCCGCTGACCGCGCCGCGCCTGACGATCCTTGCCTGCGGTGAGGGCGCGGCGTGGCGGCGGGCGGCGTTGCTCTACAGCCTCGACGATGAGGCGAGCTGGACGCCGGTGCCCGCAACCGCGGCGCCGGCAGTGATCGGCACTGCCGAGGCGCTGGGCTGGGCACCGGCGACGCTGGTCGATCGCCGGCATCGGCTGGTGGTGATGCTGGCGCGAGCCGACCTCCAGCTGCACGACGCCGATGAGGCGGCGCTCGACAGGGGGGTGAACCTTGCGCTGGTTGGTGATGAATTGCTTCAATTCGCCGAGGCGGAACCGCTGGGTGATGGGCGTTGGGCGCTGAGCGGGCTGCGGCGTGGGCGGCGTGGCACCGAGGCGGCGATCGGTCGTCATTGTGCGGGGGACCGCTTTGCCCTGATCACCGCCGACACGGCGCAGCTGCTGTCGCTGCCGGTGAGCGCGATCGGGCGGACCGTGCAGGTGATGGCGACGGGGGTCGGCGACACGGCGGTGCCGGCGACGGCCGCAGCGGTGATCACGGGTATCTCCGTCGTGCCGCCGGCGCCGGTGCACCTCACCGCGGTGACGAATGATGATGGCGGACTAGCGATCGGCTGGATCCGGCGCAGCCGCATCGGCTGGCAGTGGCGCGATGGCGTCGACGTGCCGCTGGGCGAGGAGCAGGAACGCTACCAAGTGACGCTAGCGTCCGCCGACGGCAGCCTGCGCGTGATCGATACCGAGGTGCCGCGACTGGCACTGGCTGCGGGGTCGTGGGATCCTGGCACCGTGACGATCGCGGTGCGCCAGCGCGGCACCGCCGGCCTGTCGCCGCCGGCGATCCGCCAAATCAACCAGGGAGAGCAAGGATGAGCGAGTCGGCGAGCCCGCGCTGGGCGCTGCCGCTGCTGGCGGCGGGGCAGGCGGAAAAAGAACTCACCCATAATGAAGCGCTGGCGCGGCTCGACCTGATCGTGCAGCCGAGTGTCGTGGCGGTGGGCACCACCACGCCGCCGGCGGCACCCGGTGATGGCGACGCCTGGATCGTCGGCCCCGCCGCGACGGGGGCCTGGGCCGGGAAGACACAGGCGATTGCCGGATGGACACAGGGCGGCTGGCGCTTTGCAGACCCCGTCGAAGGCACCCAAGTCTGGAGTGTTTCTGACGGAAAACCAGTGCTTTACGCAGGCGGATCGTGGCGTGTCGGCGAGGTCCGGGCGGACCGCCTGCTGGTAGGAGGCACCCCCATGATCAGCACCCCTGCAGCAGCGATTGCCGATCCGGTAGGCGGCGCTATGATCGACGTCGAGGCCCGCGCCGCCCTGGCCGATATCCTCGCGGCGCTGCGGCACCACGGGCTGATTGTCGGCTGAACCACTGTGGCAATAGCGCAACAGTAGGAACTTTTGCGCGCTTGCGTGGAAACCATCCGCCCGATAGGTAGTTTGCGGTGTCCGTAGTGACACTCAAGAAAGGGGAATTCTATGCGGAAGCTTGCCGTCGTTCTGGCACTAGCCTCCACCGCCCTCGCCACTCCTGCCCTCGCCCGCGACAAGTCGTGGTACGTCGGCATCGAGGGCGGCGGCATGATCGTTGAGGACATCGATTACGACATCGGTACACTCAACAACGCTGCCACGGTCGATCACGACTATGGCTATGACGTCGATGGCGTCGTTGGTTACGATTTTGGCCCGTTCCGGGTTGAGACCGAAGTTGGCTACAAGCGCGCGACCGTGGACGGTTACAGCTCGACCGTCACCACTCCAGTCATCGGTGGTGCAAATGCACCGGCTGGCAGCTACAACGGCGCCGGCGGTTCGACGTCGGCCCTCAGCTTCATGCTGAACGGCCTGCTCGACTTCGGTGACGATGACGGCATCCAGGGCTTTATCGGCGGCGGTGTCGGCGTTGCGCGCGTAAAAGCGAACTACAAGCTTACCAACGCCGGTGCGTTCCTCGACGATTCTGATACCGTTTTCGCCTACCAAGGCCTTGCCGGTATCCGCGCGCCGCTGACCGACCATGTCGATGCGACGCTGAAGTATCGCTACTTCCGTGCCTCTGCGAGCGCGCTAGTAGATGCTAACAACAGCACGTTTGTGGGCAACTACAAGTCGCACTCGATTCTCGGTGGTCTGACCTACAACTTCGGCGAGCCGGCTGCACCGCCGCCCCCGCCGCCTCCCCCGCCGCCGCCGCCGCCGCCGCCCGCTCCCGAGCCGGTTGCGCAGGCTCCGGTGTGCTCGCCAGGACCGTTCATCGTGTTCTTCGAGTGGGACAAGTCGGACATCACGCCCGAGGCTTCGTCGATCCTCGACAACGCCGTCACCCAGTATCAGAGCTGCGGCAACGCGCAGGTCATGCTGGCGGGTCACGCCGACAAGTCGGGTTCGGCGTCGTACAACGTCGGTCTGTCGCAGCGTCGCGCGGACAGCGTGAAGGCGTATCTCACGTCGCACGCCATCCCCGATGGCTCGATCTCGACCGAAGCGTTCGGCGAGAGCCGCCCGCGCGTCGAGACTGCCGACGGCGTCCGCGAGGTCCAGAACCGTCGCGTGGAAGTCACCTACGGTCCGGGTTCGGGTCAGTAAGACCCTTCCTATCGTCGGAATGCAATTGGGGAGGTCGGCGATGCCGGCCTCCCTTTTTGTTTCGTGGCAGCTAATCGGCGTTCAGCCCTGCGCGATTGCTGCTAATAGACCGCCACTGCGTTAAAGGCGGCAGATCAGTTGAGCCTTCGCGGCTCCAGAACAAAGTGGACGGTAGATGCGCATCACGATGATCGGTTCGGGTTATGTCGGCTTGGTATCGGGCGCATGCTTTTCCGACTTCGGTCATGACGTGATCTGCGTCGACAAGGACGCGGGCAAGATCGAGGCGCTTGAAGCCGGGCGGATGCCGATTTACGAGCCGGGGCTCGATGCCCTTGTTGCCGCCAACGTCGCCGCGGGGCGGCTGACCTTCTCGACCGACCTTGCCGCGTCGGTCGCCGGCGCCGACGCGATCTTTATTGCGGTGGGCACGCCGACCCGCCGCGGCGACGGCCACGCCGATTTGTCCTATGTATTCGCAGCAACCGAGGAGATCGCCGGCGCGGTGACCGGCCCGACGGTGGTGGTGACCAAGTCGACGGTGCCTGTCGGCACTGGCGACGAGGTCGAGCGGATCCTGCGCGAGCGGCGTGGCGACGTGGACGTCCAGGTCGTCTCCAACCCCGAGTTCCTGCGCGAAGGAGCGGCAATCGGTGATTTCAAGCGACCCGACCGGATCGTGATCGGCACCGACGACGAGCGCGCGCGAAAGGTGATGCGCGAGGTTTACCGGCCGCTCTATCTGAACGAGTCGCCGATCCTGTTCACCAGCCGCCGGACGTCCGAGCTCATCAAATATGCGGCGAATGCCTTCCTCGCGACCAAGATCACCTTTATCAACGAGATCGCCGACCTGTGCGAAGCCGTCGGCGCAGATGTTCAGGACGTCAGCCGCGGGATCGGCCTCGACAATCGCATCGGCAAGAAGTTCCTCCACGCCGGACCCGGCTATGGCGGCTCATGCTTCCCGAAGGACACGCTGGCGCTGCTCAAGACCGCCGAGGATCACGACAGCCCGGTGCACATCGTCGAGGCGGTGGTGAAGGTGAACGACAGCCGCAAGCGCGCGATGGGGCGCAAGGTGCTCCACGCCCTTGGCGTCGAGCCGCGCGGCAAGACGGTGGCGCTGCTCGGGCTGACGTTCAAGCCCAACACCGATGACATGCGCGACGCGCCGTCGATCGCGATTGCGCAGGCACTCGGCGATGCTGGGGTGATTGTACGCAGCTACGATCCCGAGGGGATGAGCGCGGCCAAGGCGATGATGCCGGAGCTTGCTTTCTGCAAGGACGCCTATGAGGCGGCGCAGGGCGCCGATGCGGTGGTGATCGTGACCGAATGGGATGCGTTCCGCGCGCTCGATCTCGGCAAGCTCAAGGGTCTGATGGCGGCGCCGGTGATGGTCGACCTGCGCAACGTCTATCGTCGCGGCGACGTCGAAGCGGCAGGGTTCAGCTATACCGCGGTTGGTCGCTGACGACCATGGGGCGACGGGATCGGGTCGCGTCAGGATTCAGGAGGCCGGCTCGTCTTCTGCGAGTGCTGCATCAAGCCACGATGGCCGCAACGCGTCGCCGAGCGCCTCGACCCGGCGGTGCTCGACCATAAGCCCGAGCTCGGGATAGGTGGCGCGTGTCCTCGGCCCCGGCTCCGTCAGCGGGGCGACGACGAGCCGGCGGTTGACCTTGGCGCGATAGTGCATGCGTGCGGTATTCTCCTGGCCGACATAGCAGCCCTTGGAGAAGCTGACGCCGCCGAGCTCGCCGGCGTTGCACTCGAGCCAAAGCGTCTCGCCACTGCCGAGTTCGCCGATGCCCTCCGTCACGCCCAGCGACAGCCGGTGGGCCAGCCAGCCGGTCGCGGGCGCGGTCGCTGCGCCGAGCCAGCGTCGGCCGAGGGCCGGCAGGCGCGGGTCGGTCACGCCACGATCGCCGTGCGGCGACCAATGCACCGCCAGATTGGTGCGCTCGATGGTGATCGCCCGGCGCAGGCGATACATGGCCAGCCGTCGTGCCAGCGCATCCGCCTGCATGGCTTCGACATCGATCAGCACGTCGTCGCTTTCGGCCCATAGCAGGAAATCGAACAATGCCTTGCCCTGCGGGCTGAGTAGGGCCGTCCATAATGGCGCTTGCGGGGTCAGCAAGGCGACGTCGCCTGTCACCAGCCCTTGCAGAAAGCCGCGGACGTCGGCGCCGGCGAGGCGCAGCACGGATCGATCGGTGAGGGTGGTGGAGTCCATCCGTCCCACCTAGGCACCGGACAGCGATTTCCAAGGGCCGCGTGCTGGCGGCGCGGCGCCGGCAGGGCTAGAGGATCGGCATGACCGACCGCCTGACGATCCGCCGCCCCGATGACTGGCATGTCCACCTGCGCGATAGCGCAATGCTGCAGGCGGTCGCTCCGGCGACGGCGCGACAGTTCGCCCGCGCGATCATCATGCCCAATCTGACGCCACCGATCACCAGCGTTGCGGCGGCAGAGGCTTATCGGCAGCGCATTCTGGCCGCATTGGGCGAGAGCGCCAACTTCACCCCGCTGATGACCTGCTATCTGACCGATCAGGCAGACGCGGCCGAGATCGTGCGTGGCTATGAGGCCGGTGTGTTTGCCGCCTGCAAGCTTTATCCTGCGCATGCGACCACCAACTCGGCGCACGGCGTCACCGATATCATGCAGCTTGGCGCGGTGCTCGAGGCGATGCAGCGCGCGGGCATGCCGCTGCTGATCCACGGCGAGGTGACGGATCGGGCCATCGACATCTTCGATCGCGAAGCGGTGTTCATTGAGCGCGTGCTGACGCCGCTGCTGCGCGCTTATCCCGCGCTCAAGATCGTGCTCGAGCATATCACCACCGCGGAAGCGGCAGCGTTCGTCACCGAGGTTGACCATCCGATCGCCGCGACGATCACGCCCCAGCATCTGATCATCAACCGCAACGCGATCTTCGACGGTGGCCTGCGCCCCCATGCCTATTGCCTGCCGGTCGCCAAGCGCGAGGCGCATCGCCTGGCCGTGCGTCGCGCCGCGGTATCTGGATCATCGCGCTTCTTCCTCGGCACCGACAGTGCCCCGCATGTGGTGGGCGCCAAGGAATCGGGCTGCGGTTGCGCGGGTATCTACAACGCACCCTATGCGCTTGAGGCCTACGTGCAGGTCTTCGACGAGGAGGACGCGCTCGATCGCTTCGAAGGCTTTGCCGCCGAACATGGCGCACGTTTCTACGGGCTCCCGCTCAACGACGGGACGGTAACGCTGGTACGCGACCAGGTAACCGTCTCCGATCTAATCGGCGAGGACGATACGGCGGTGGTGCCCTTCCTGGCCGGCCAGACCATCGGCTGGCGACTGGAAATCTAAGCGGACGCTAGAAAGGCAGCCACTTCGCCTTGTGGGTGATCTTCATGTAGCCGACGTTCACCCCGGCGCGATAGCCGACGCCGAGCCTGATCGGGATCAGCACGACATTGCCGCGCCGCAAATAGGTCGCCGCAAAGCCGCCGACGAAATACAGCCGGCCCTCGGCGGCAGGGAAGCGGTGGTAGAGATCCTCGGTGTCGTAGAGGTTGTAGACCAGCACGAACACCTTGTTGGCGTCGCCACCGACATCGAAGCCGACCGACGGGCCGGTCCAATAGACCGGCTGCTGCCCCTCGACCTTGTGGGTCATGATCCCGGAACCGTAGCGAAGGCCGACCACGAACGCGCCGGCGGCCTCGCGCCCGGCGATATAGGCGTTGGGGCGTCCCTGGTCCTTGAGGATCTTCTCGAGGATGCCGGCAAGACCCGCGGCGCCCTTGCCGAACACGCCCTCGCCCGCCGCGAGCAGATCGTCGCGCTCATAGGTGTCGGCGGCGTGGGTGGTGGCGTCGGCACGCGCCTGTTGGCTGCCGTTGGTGGCCGTACGCGCCACCGGTGCTTCGTCCTCGCGATCGACCTGCTCCGGCTCGCTGGCCGGCGCCTGCTCCTGAAAGCCCGGCGAGGTGGTCGCACGCCGAGCGGGTTGCGCGGGCGCATTCGTGGCGAGGTCGCCGTCGATAGCGCGATTGGGATCGATAGTCGCCACCTGAGCCGGGGCACTCCCCGCCAACGCCGCGGCGGCTGCCAATCCCAATCCTACGACACGCATGGCAATCCCCCATCGGCACACCCCGATCATCCTGGTTAATCAGGAAGCGGCTTGCCCGGCAATGAACGACGCGCCGAGGGCATGAAAATTTGCGGCCAATCGCCTGCATCCATTCAGTTGATCGATCGCAATACCCTCGCTATAGCCGCGATCCTGCCGCAGCCGGAGACGTGGGTGAGTGGCTGAAACCAGCGGTTTGCTAAACCGCCGTAGGGGGATTACTCCTACCGAGGGTTCGAATCCCTCCGTCTCCGCCATTTCCCGTCCAGGGTCATGCGCTGCAATTCAAAAGACACCGTGGGTTCAAGGGCGTAGCGTTGCGCTCATCCGTCGGCGTTCGCGTCAGTTCGATGCGCTTCGGCAGCCTGAGTGGGGTTGGAAGTAGGGTCGCTGCGGAACGACCCCACTGCTCAGAGCAGGCTGAAGGGGTGATCGGCCCAAGCCTGCATCAGGGCGCCACGCCTTTGCCAAGCGGTGAGGCAGGGCGCGCGATCACTTGCTTCCGGTGCTGTACACCGAGCTCAAGCCGCTTGAGGTATCGCACTACTGGGAACCGCGAGCGGCGCGATTGTGGAGGTGCCGTGGGCATTTGCCACCCTCGTGTTTGGCGGCAGGGTCGCCCCTAGCATCTCGCTATCATCAATGCCCCGCTCGACTGCTTTGTGGCCGTCAGAAATTTGCGCGGGGACGGACAGGCGTCATGAAGGGTTATCAAACGTCGTGCTCATCGTTGGGTATGGTTTTGGCCGTGCTTTTCCCCGCCGCCGGTCACCGTGGCTGGGTCAAAGCGAGCAGCGTAGGGCGCGATCTGCTGGACGGAGTGACACTTGGCGTTCCTCCATTGAAAGGTGACTGCGGCGGTGATTTGCAGGTGACGACGAGCATGCTGGCCGCAGGGAGCTCGACAATCGTGCTACAGCCGCGGCCTTCCATTCGCATTTGCAGGATATACGATCAGCTTGGCCTTTTCCAAATCACCAGCAGAATGGCTTATTCATGATCAAAGCGCAGACGATGAAACAGATGCGTCGCATTCACCTCTACATCGGCGTCTTCTTCACCCCCGCGATCCTGTTATTCGCGCTTAGTGGAGCGTTGCAGACGTTCCGGTTGCAGGAAGAGAAGGGTTACGGGGGCACCCCTCCGGCGTGGATCGTGTGGATGGCGAGTGTGCACAAGGACTCGTCGATGCCAAGGGATCGAGGAACGGAGCACAAGGATAGGCGCCCGGCTACGAGCGTAGTCAAGAAGGCTGATGCCAGCTCCAATCCGCCACCCACGCATAAAAGCCCTTCCAGGTTGCCGATGCGGGTATTTGTGGTCTTGCTGTCGATCGGGCTGATTATCTCCTCATCGCTTGGTGTCGCGATTGCGCTGAACAACAAGACGACGCGGCGCGCGTCTTTCCTGGCGCTTTTCGCGGGAACAGTGCTGCCGCTCCTGCTGATGCTAAACTAGCAATATAGTTTGCATGAGCCTAAAGCATCGACGTGTACGCCGGCCTTCGTTGCAGCCTTCTGACGGCGGCCACCCGCCTACTGCCGCTCGGTTTATCATCAACCATGATCCTTGTTGCGGGTCGAACTCCACGTTCGGCTCTTCGAAAGCAGGCCGTCTGTTGACGTCAATGCGTGCGAGCACACTGGGCGGTGATGCCGCACTTGCGGGATCAGGAGCAGTGCCGGCGCGGACAATAGCGCAATGAGCGCGCAGGCGATGTCGACCAAGTCCAGTAAGGAGACATCTGCCGTATACGGCTGGTGCATGCTCTGCGACGTTCAGGCGTCGGCCCAGCGGCGCAGCAAATTGTGGTAGACGCCGGTCAATTGAACTACGGTGGGATCGCCTTGGCCGCGCTCGGCCGCGACATTCTGCACCGACTGATCGAGCTCGAACAGCGTCCGCCGCTCGCCCTCGTCACGGACCATCGACTGCATCCACATGAACGAGGCCACCCGTCTGCCGCGGGTCACCGGTGCGACGCGGTGGAGGCTCGACGAGGGGTAGAGAACCAGATGCCCGGCCGGCAGCTTGATCGCCTGCTCGCCGAACTGGCCTTCGATGATCAACTCGCCGCCATCATACGAAGCGGGGTCTTCAAGGAAGAGCGTCGCCGACAAATCGCTCCGGATTCGGAAATCGCTGCCGCGGCGGATGCGGATCGCATTGTCGACATGGGTGCCGAAGGTCTCGCCGATGCCATAACGGTTGAACAGGGGCGGGAAGACCTTGAGCGGCAGCGCCGCGGCGATGAACAGCGCCGAACCACTGAGCGCATCGAGCACCATCGCGCCGCCGTCACGTGCCGCGACGCTGTCTTCGGGCAGTTGCTCGTTGCGCTTGGCGAGCGCTGATTGGTGGCCGGAAGTAACGTTGCCGTCGACCCACTCGGCGGCGTCGATGATGGCGCGCAGCTGCTTGACGCCGGTAGCATCGAGCACATCGGGAATCGCGATCAGCATGGTCATTATTCTCCGTCCAGCACCGCCGGCCCGCGGCTCCGTAACGCCGGAATGTCGCAGGTCGCCAGCCACAGCCGCATCTGGCCAACGAAGCGGGCATGACCAAGCTCGCGCGCACGGCGCAGCCAGTGCAGCGCCTCGTCAACCCGTCCAGCCGCGCCCAGCATCCGCGCGTGGTTGAAGCAGCCACGAAAATCGTCGCCCGCCGCGGCGCGCGCATAGCAGGCCGCCGCCTTGGTCATGTCGCGAGGATTGACCCAGCCATCCTCGGCAAAGCTGCCGACGAAGTTGATCGCCTTGGCGTTGCCCAGCGCCGCAGCCTCCTCGAGCCACGCCAGCGCCGCCGCTTTGTCTTCGTCGACGCCTTCACCGAGCGCGAGCAGCGTCGCATGATTGTACATCGCCCAGTCGAGCCCGCGCTCGGCCGCGATCCGATAACATTGCGCAGCGCGAGCTTTGTCTATGCGGGTGCCCCAGCCGAGATCATAGCAGCGGCCGACCATGTTGAGCGCCATCAGATGGTGCTGCGCTGCCGCCTTGGTGAACCAGCCGAGCGCCGCTGCCTGATCGGCTTCGACGCCATGGCCATCGAGCAGCATCTGCGCATAGATCGCCTGCGCCTCGGCAATACCGCCCTCGGCCGCCTGGCGCAGGAACGCCGCGCGTTCTGCCGGTGACCCGGCGAGGCGCGCGGCGATGTCGTCGCGGCTGAGCTTGTCGAGCGCCGCTGCGTCCATCAGAAGCGGACGCCGACCGTGCCGAACACCGTGCGCCCTGCCGCGATCGAGGCATAATGGGTAGCAAAGGCCTGGTTGAAGTACGCCTTGTCGGTGAGGTTCTGCGCGTTGACGCTGAGCACCACATTATGAGTGAGGTCGAGGCTTGCCCGGGCATCGAAGCGCCAATAGCTCGGGATCTCGCGGTAAATCGTCTTGGTCGCGGCGTTGAGCGTCACCGTGCCGGCAGCATCTTGGGTGGCGCTGCGATTATCCTGATAGCCGCCATATTGCTTGTCCATGTAGATCGCGCTGCCGCCGATCTGGAGGCGCTTGAACAAGGTCACGTTGGTGGTCGCGGTGAAGCTGTTCTTGGCGGTCTGCGGCATCTGCTTGCCGTTGTTGATCGAATCAACCGCGACCGTACGCGCCGGCTGCAGCACGGTAGTGACACCACCGACTGTCCTGGTCACTGCCGCGGCGGTGAGGATGGTCGAACCGCCATCAATGATCTTGGGATCAAGATACGTATAGCCGCCGAACACCGTCCAGCCGGGCAGGATGGTGCCACTCGCGCTCAGCTCGATGCCGCGGATACGCGATTCGCCGATGAACGAGGCGGTGTTGTTGTCGTCGAGCACGCGGGCGTTCTTTATCTCGGTCTGGAACGCCGCGGCGCTGAGCTGCAGGCGCTGCGCGAACAGCGCCGCCTTGGCGCCGACCTCGTAGGAGCGGGTCTTCTGCGGCTTGAGCAGATCGGTAACCGACGCGGTGGCTGCGGTGGTCGGCAGTGCATTGTCCTCACGACCTTCACCGAGCAGGCTGTTGGGCGGCGTCGCCGAGGTCGCATAGCTGGCGTAGATGCTGGTATCCGGCGTCGGCTTGGCGACCAAGCCCGCCTGCCAGTTGAACAGTTCGTCGGTGCGCGAGATCCGAAACTGGGTCGCCCCTGGCAGGATCGTCGTCGACTTGAAGCGATCGAAGCGGGCGCCGACGTTGAGGATCAGCTGCGGCAGCAGCGTGATCGAGTCGAAGCCGTAAACGGCCTGGGTGGTGCCATTATTCTGCGTTTCCGTGGACGGCGCGCCCTTGACGATCGGCGCCTGAACCGTCGAGGTGTCCGACGTGTAGTTCACCCATGGGTCGTTCGGATTGGGGTTGAACAGGCTGGTGCAATAATAGCGCGAGATGGTTGAGGCGTTGCAGCGCGGCGTTATCGTCGATCCGTTAGCCAGTACGAAGGTGCCGCGCCGCGTCTTTTCCCAGGCAAACTCGCTGCCAATAGAGAAGCTGTGTTCGATGCTGCCGGTGTTAAACTTGCCGTAGAGGTCGGTCTGATCGATGATGCTCTCGGTATAGCCGTAGCGAGTGTTGCCGCGCCGCCAGACATAGCCGCCCGAGGTCTGATCGCCACGCGTGGCACCGGCGCCGGTCGTCGGATTGGCCGCGGTGGTGCCATAGACATTGCCCTGGCTATCGTCCGGCTGAGTGTAGATGTACGCCTGGTCGGTGTGGTTGTAGCGCGCAGTATTGCGCAGCGTCACGCCGCCGAAATCATGCTCGGCGCGGATCATCGCCTGGTTG
Source organism: Sphingomonas sp. GW821-FHT09E03 (assembly GCF_059416225.1). Taxonomy (NCBI): domain Bacteria; kingdom Pseudomonadati; phylum Pseudomonadota; class Alphaproteobacteria; order Sphingomonadales; family Sphingomonadaceae; genus Sphingomonas; species Sphingomonas sp. GW821-FHT09E03. Next base: position 269,630 of record NZ_JBWKOS010000002.1, read on the forward strand.
GTGGTGGCATCGCGGAAGTCGCGGTCAGCCAGGCCGTAGAAGGTCGACCGATCGACAGTGCCGGTCTGCCCGTTGGCCAGAGTAACGTCACCGAGCACCGGTTGGCTGATGATCTTGCCGGTGCCGGGAGCGTTGGCGAGCGTGTAGAGATACGGCAGGCCGCTGTCGGGGAGCTCGTGGCTTTCCAGATAGTAATAGCTCGCGGTCAGACGGGTCGGCGTGCCGAGCCCGATGGTCACCGACGGTGCGAAGCCCCAGCGCTTGGACCAGATCGCGTCGCGCCCGGCCACGTCCTGGTCGTGCCACAGGCCCTGAACGCGAAACGCCGCCGTGTCCGACAGCTTGAGATTGAGGTCGCCAGTAATGCGCTTGAAATCAGCGTTGCCGTAGCTGCCGCTGACCGAGCCGAAATCGTCGAGCTTGGGCAGCTTCGAGATGATGTTGATCGTGCCGCCCGCAGACCCGCGTCCGCCGAGCGTCGAATCCGAACCACGGACGATCTGGATGGTCTCGGTGGCGAACACTTCGCGGCTTTGCGAGGCGAGATCGCGGACGCCATCGACATAGATGCTGCCTTGGCTGTCGAAGCCGCGGATGAACGGGCGATCGCCGATCGGATTGCCGCCTTCGGCTGCGCCGAAGGTGATGCCGGGCACGGTGCGCAAAGCGTCCTGCAGGCTTGTCGAGCCCGTCTGCTCGATCACTTCGCTCGACAGCAGCACGATCGATCGTGGCGTATCGATCAGCGGCGCGACCGCCTTGGGATCCTCTTGCTGGCGCAGGCGATCGGTCGACACGAGGATGTCGTCGTCACGAGGCGTGCGCTGGTCATCGGCAGCGACTGGCGCGGCAGGCGTAGTCGGCTCCGCGGCGTAGACCGGCGATGCGCCAAAGGCGCCGACGCACGATAGCGCGAGGAATGAAACGGTGTTGTTGGCCATGATGGTCCCCCCTTATGCGGCTGCCGCTATTGCGACGCGTTCGCAGAGTCAATGCCAATTTGGTTCCGCTGGTCGGACACGCTATGTCATTCCTGTAGCGATGAGCCGTTCACGCCATGGCGCCATGGCTCACGGACAGCGCCACGCGTTCGCAAATGGCCAGAAGGGCGCCGCTATAGATGCGGAACAGCGCCGCTTAGCTAAGGCAGGGTCCGCTAACGTTGGAGTTCAATCACCCGTGATCGTCCTCGCGGCGATGACTGCAACGCCACATGCTATGTGACAAGATTGCTCAAACAGCGTTGTGCGCTAACTTGTGATGCTCTGCCTACGCTGATATTATCGAAACGTTGCTAAAGCCATCGGCGTCGCTCTGAATCTGTTATGTCGAGAGATTGGGGAGCATGAGCTTTAGAAGTATTCATCATAGGATAAAGGTTATCTGGTCCACCGACACCTTTAGTCTACCAGCAGATTTAAGGCCGTTGCCGTGTTAGAAGCGAGGTGGAGCCAGTGGGAATCGTTGTCAGACAGCGTATTGAGCATCATGCCGCCCTTACGCTCATTAATTGGAAACAAGGTATACCATCAGTATTGCTTTCCCTTTATCGCGCTCCGTCTACACAGCGTCATGACGTACTGCCGCGATGCGCCTTGATCGGTAAGATCGCGCATGCTGGCTGTTCCTCTGCAGCGAAGGTATTCAACGAGGCGAGCACGCAGCGTGTTAACGCCTTCCCTCGCTGGTCTCACTTTCAACGCTTGATGGGAATGGTAGGTATCTGCTTGTCGGCGCCTAAAGCCCACCCTTTGGATCACCGAGAAAGCCAGGTTAAAACCACGCGCCAGGCGGACTTTCCTTTTCCGCAATTTAGCCGCAAGTAACGGCTAGATGGCTCTCTCACCTGACTATTATTCTGTTCTAGGGGTGCCCTCGACGGCAAGTCGCGACGCCATCCACGCCGCGTGGAAGGCGCTGCTCCGTCAATATCACCCCGATGCTAACCATGGTGTGGATGTTTCTGCTCGGGCGAAAGAGATCAACGAGGCGTATGCCGTTTTGGGAAAAAAGGAAGCACGCGCTGCCTATGATCGCTCGCAGATCAGGCCGTCTGCCCACCGAGCGACCGCGGACCGCCCGTTTCACCCCAGGAAAGCCGGCAGGCGCCCGATGCGACCTAGTCCGTCAATGCAGTCCAGCGGTAGCTTCTCGCAGCCACTAGAGACCAACGAATGGCTGATGGGGCTTTTCCTGCTGATCCTCACCGCCGCACCGATCGCTACAATCCTGGTTCTGTTTCATGAGGAATCCGGATCGGCATCTACGGTTCGAGGTAGCGTCGCCGCTCATCCCGTCACTAAGCCCCCCGCAAAAGCCGGCCGCAGCTCATCGGGCACAAAATTCAGGCTTGGGCAGCCTGCTTCCTAAACTATTGCCCAGTCGCGACATTCGAGGTCGCAGGTCAGGCGCCGAAAGCGGTCATAACGCGGAGATGAATGAGCGGCCGAAGTTGGGAAGCGTGAAGGGCGGGCTGAACGTCCACTTGTGGGTCAAGCCAGCCGACGCGGAGCGTCGTTTCCATGAATCGGGCCGGTCGGCGGCCACGCGCGACTTCGTGACCTTCAACAGAAAATCGTCATTCCTGAAAGCTGCCGTAAGCCTCCACGCGACGCGCGTGAATGGGAACGTTTCTGAGTGGCCGCCTTGCAGCGCATCGTGTCGGAAGCCGCCTCAGCCAGTCATCGAACAGATTGATGGGAGCGAAAATTATTCCACTGACGAGTGACCAGTCTACCTTGTCGCGCGAATAACAGACCATGCGTTCGGGCTTCCTCTCGAGATTGAACTCAAAACCATCGTCCGGCGCGGCGCGGGTCGCACGCGAGCGGCCAGCGCTGACGGCAGCAGATGACTGGGGCGGCCTCATGGTGGCCGCGCAAAAGGGACACGGCGGTGCCTACCGTCGTCTGCTCGGCGAAGTCTCGGTCTGGCTGGCACGGTACTTCCGACGCCGCCTGCCGCCTGGCGATGTCGAGGACGCTGTTCAGGAGACGTTGCTTGCCATCCACCGACGACGTCACACCTACGATCCGCAATATCCTTTGGGTGCATGGCTGGCGGCGATCGCCAAGCGCAAATGGATCGATCAGCTACGCAGCCTGGAGCGTCGTCCGAGCGAGCAATTGTCCGAAAACCTTTCGGTCGGCGATCACGAGATCTCGGTCATCAGCGCTTCGGTTCTCGCCAGCTTGCTCGAGGGGCTCCGTCCGGCGGAGGCGCAGTCGATCCTGCTGGTCAAGGTGCAAGGCTACAGCATCGAGGATGCATCGGGAGAGACGGGCCTGTCGCCATCCGCCATCAAGATGAACATCCACCGCGGGCTCAAACGCCTGACGGCATTCATAGAAAAGACTTCCGATGTCGAGTGACTCCCTGATCCTGGATCTGTCGGCCAATCTTGCGCCGGTCCGGCGTCGGCGCATGCTGCGTGAGGCCGGGCTCGTCCTTGCGCTTGGCGCGACCGAGCTTGCGCTCTTCCTGGGATCGGGAATGATGCGCCCGGACATGGGCCATATGGCCGCGTCGCCATATCTGACGTGGAGGCTGGGGAGCCTCACGGTGCTGGCCGGGATTGCCTGCACCGTCGCGATCCGATCCTTCTCACCCACGGCGCGACCTCGCACGGGATTGATGCTCGCTTGTGCCCTGGCGGTCATTGCCATCATCGGCGGCATGTTCGTCGCGCCGACCGGTATGAGCGGCCACACTGTGCTCGAGCGCCTCGATCCGGGCCGCGGCCTTGTATGCGCGGGCTCGATCTTCGTCCTGTCGCTGCCTGTGGTGGCGATGCTGGGCGTGTTGATGCGGCGTGCGGCGCCCACGCAGCCCAAGCTCAGCGCGATCGCATCGGGCATCGCGGCGGGCACTGTCGGTGCCCTCGTCTTCGCCTTCTGCTGCCCGTTCAACGACCCGCTTTACGTCGTGGTCTGGTATTCCATCGGTTGCGCCGCCGTAGCGGGCGCGGCCCGCTGGCGCCTGCCGAGACGCTTCCTCCTGTAGCGGTATCCGTTCCGCGGCCGTCCTAGCCAGCCGCACCACTGCCGAACTTCACCAACCGCTGCCGCCTCTGGTTCCCGGATCGGAGACGTGCGCCTTCATTACCAGCAAAGGAAATCACCGTGACGACCGCCACCGAAACCCAGGGCCCGAACCCCGACTGGCTCAAGACCTATTACTATCGACGCTTTGCGTTCTCCACGGCGTGGGTTGCAATCGCCTTCGCGCTCGGCAAGGACGTGCCACCGCTGGCGGCAGTCATGCTCGTCGCCTACCCGGCGTGGGACGCCATCGCGAACTATTTGGATGCCAGCCGCAGCGGCGGCTTGGCTCAGAACAAGAGCCAGATGCTGAACTTCGTCGTCAGTATACTGACCGCGGTCGCCGTCGCCTCGACCCTTTCGCACGGCATGCACGCGGTCCTCCAGATCTTCGGCGTGTGGGCCGCATTGGCCGGACTGTTCCAGCTCGTTACAAGTGTTCGACGCTGGAAGTCGTACGGTGCACAGTGGGCGATGATCCTTAGCGGCGCCCAGTCCGGCCTTGCCGCTGCCCACATGCTCCATAAGGCCGCCGGAGACACGTCCGTCAGCATCGCTGACATCGCGCCTTATGCTGCCTTCGGCGCCTTCTACTTTCTCATCTCGGCCGTCTCGCTGACCATCAGCGACGCGCGTCGCCGCTCGAAGGCCGTCGATGCCTGAGCGCACTTATCACCCGCGACTCCGAGCTGATTTCGGAACTTGAATGAGCGGCGGTTTTCGAAAAGCTGATAGGACCGCCTGGATATCACTCTATGGGTCTTCGCGCCCGTGCAGTCTCAGCTTACGAACCCTGTCCCGGATTCTAGAAAGTCGCGAGCATCGTGCCGCGGGTGCCTGCCCAGCCCTATGCCGACAGGGTGGCTGTCACCTGCCGTCGGACGACCTCGGTTGTGGCGCCGAAGACGAGGTGAGACGCATAGGAGTAGAGCGTTGTCGGCAGGTCGGCCTGCCACGGGGGTGATCCCAATCCGACTGCCGGCACAGCACCTTCGTCCAACAAGGTCGCCGTGCCGATGCTGAACGCGGTTCCGTACCCGGCGGCAATCGCCGGCCTGAACTCGGCGACAACGCCGTAGGCGATTCCGAGACCGATCCCGAGCGCGTAGTGGATCGCCTGGCCGGCCAGCGGCTTGTCCGGCGTAGCCACGTCGTGACCCGTGGCCCCGCGTGCCAGTGCGTCGGCGGCCTTCTGCGTTGCCGGCTCCTCATCGTCGCCGCTCGACGGCAGCAACGGCGACACGGCCGCCTGAAAGCGATCCATCGCAAATGAGGCAATGGCGCCAGCAATTACGCCCGCGACCACGCCGCGCGCGACCCGCGCAACGATAGTGTTGTCCTGCTTGCTCATGCATTCCCTCTACAAACGGTTCGCCGTGACTGTGGCAGCAGCGAGTGATGTCGCGACCGGCCCTTCAGGCTGAAACCATCAGAGCGCGGAGTCGTTTCGCGGACCCGTCTTGCATGACCCGGACGGGTCAGACCTGAACAGCTGTCGAACAAGGGTTTGAGCAGATGCCGGTTTCGAGTAGCTCTGCCGTGATGGCGACTGAGCTCATTCCTCGCAGGCGACCCGATCAGAGCGGCACGATCCAGCGTTGTTCTCAGCCCCGGCTCGCCATTCCGGGCAGCGATGGTGCTACCTCGACCACTCCATCCTTCCTCAACGGGGGCGGAAAATGTGCCGATCTCATCGGCCTGCTGGATTGGACAACAACATCGCTGGGCTCCATCGACACGTGGCCCGCAAACCTCACAACAGCGACATCCATCCTTCTGCGCTCGCCGGTACCGATCGCGCTGCTCTGGGGCGAGGAGGGCGTGATGCTGTACAACGACGCCTACTCCCGCATCGCTGGCGGCCGGCATCCGGAGTTGCTCGGGTCGAACGTGCGCGAGGGTTGGCCCGAACTGGCTGAGTTCAACGACGGCGTGAGGCGGGCCGTTCTCGATGGGGAGACTTTACACTACCACGACCAGGAACTGACGCTTCACCGCCACGAGCGGCCAGAGCAAGTGTGGATGGACCTCGACTATTCGCCGGTGCTGGGCGAGGACGGCGAGCCGGCCGGGGTGCTATGCATCCTGTCTGAAACGACCGAACGGGTCGCGGCCGAACGCCGGACAGAGTTCCTGCTGTCCCTCACCGATGCCGTGCGTCCGCTCGCGACGCCGGCAGATATCATGGCGGTGACGGCCCAGCGCCTTGGCGAATGGCTTGATGCCAGCCGCGTATTTTACGCTGAGATCGCCGGATCGACGATGATGGTGGAGGCCGATCATGCCCGTGGCGTGGCCTCGCTCGTCGGCCGGCACTCGCTCGAGGCGTTCGGCCCCGACCTACTGCGCGCCTATCGGGATGATACGCCAGTCGTCGTCTACGACGTGCCACAGGATAACAGGCTCAGCGAGGCAGCGCGGGATGGCCTCGGGTCCCGCGACGTGGGCGCGTTCATCGACGTCGTCCTCTTCAAAGAGGAGGAATGGGTCGGGCTGCTCGCCGTTCAGAGCGCTGGACCACGGGTCTGGACGACGGCCGAGGAAGTCCTCGTCCAAGAGGTCGGCGAGCGGATCAAGCCCGCGATCGAGCGCGCTCGCGCCGAGGTGCGCTTGCGCGAACTGAACGAGACGCTCGAACAGCAGGTGGCGGCGCGAACCGAGGACCTGCGCCGCTATCAGGACATCGTCGAGGCCACAGTCGCGCCGATCTGCGCCTTCGACACGGAATACCGGCTGGTCGCCTTTAATCACGCGCATAACAACGAGTTCCGCCGGGTGAACGGCTTCGACACCCGGATCGGCGAGGTGTTTCCCGACCTGTTCATCCCGGAGCAGGGCAGGATAATGCGCGCGCTCATGGATAGGGCGCTGGCGGGCGAGACCTTCACTATCGTTGAAGCGTTTGGCAGGCCGGAACTCGGCTCTCCTTACTGGGAGATCACATATACGCCGCTGCGCAACGCCGCGGGCGAGATCGTGGCTGCCTTCCATCATGCGAACGACATTTCCGAACGACTGCTCGCGCAGGCAGAGCTTGAGGCTGCTCAGGAGGCACTACGCCAGAGCCAGAAGATGGAGGCGATGGGTAGCCTCACTGGCGGCGTCGCCCACGACTTCAACAACCTCCTCACGCCGATCATTGGCTCTCTCGACATGCTGGTGCGCAAGGGCGTCGGCTCTGAACGAGAGCAGCGGCTGATCGGCGGTGCGCTGCAATCGGCCGAGCGCGCCAAGACGCTCGTTCAGCGCCTGCTCGCCTTTGCGCGCCGCCAACCGCTGCAGCCGACGGCCGTGGACCTTGGGCACCTCGTCGAAAGCATGGTCGACCTGATCGGATCGACGCTGGGACCCGCGATCACGATCGACGTCGGCATCGCCGCGGGCCTTCCCCCGGCGCGTGCCGACGCCAACCAGCTCGAGATGGCGCTGCTGAACCTGGCGGTAAACGCACGCGACGCGATGCCCGAGGGTGGTGCGCTCACTATCGCGGCGAGCCGCTGCCGTGTTGCCGACGACCGGACGCCGGGCCTCGCCCCGGGTGATTACATTTGCCTGACAGTGAGCGACTCCGGGACGGGCATGGACGAGGCGACGCTCGCAAGGGCAGCGGAGCCCTTCTTCTCGACCAAGGGCGTCGGCAAGGGCACCGGGCTGGGCCTGTCCATGGTCCATGGCCTGCTGGCGCAGCTCGGGGGCGGCCTGACCATCGAGAGCAAGGTGGGTCAGGGCACAGTGATCACTCTTTGGTTTCCGATCAGCTCGGAAGCCGCCGTTGTCGGCGACCAGCCCGTTCGTGCACGGCCGGCGACGATCGGCCGGGGCGTGGCGTTGCTCGTCGAGGATGAGGAGCTTGTCCGCATCAGCACCGCAGACATGCTGGCCGATCTCGGCTTCGAGGTCGTCGAGGTCGCGTCGGCAGAGGAAGCGCTAAGTCTCGTGACCGGGGGCCTGCGGCCCGATGTCCTCGTGACCGATCACCTGATGGCTGGCATGACCGGGGCGGAGCTGGCTCGCCACATTGTGTCCGACTGGCCGGACCTGCCGGTCCTGATCGTATCCGGCTATGCCGAGGCGGAGGGCATCGACGCGAACATCCCGCGATTGACCAAGCCGTTCCGAAACGACGAGCTGGCCGCCAGTCTGCTGGCGCTGAACGGGGCTGCTACAAACGCCTGAGACGATCGGGGGCGACGGCGATGGCTAGCGGCCGAAGGAAATTGTCAAAGAAATCCGAGACTAACTTGCTCGTCCGGTCGTTCTCTGCCCATGATACTCTCGACAACCCCCTATGCACTCGCGGTCGACGACGACCCGCTGATTCTGATAGACGTATCGAGCATCCTGGAGGATGCGGGCTTCCGGACGCATGAGGCGGACGATGGTGACGCCGCCATAGCCCTGCTGCCGGAACATGCCCACAACATCATCCTGCTCTTCTCGGACGTCGACATGCCAGGAGAGACTGACGGGTTCGCCCTGGCGCGCCATGTCGCCGAGAACTATCCCTGGATCGAGATCGTGATCGCCAGCGGGCGCGTCAGTCCGGCACCGGGTGACATGCCGGACAAGGCAACCTTCATCTCCAAGCCCTTCACCGCCCAGATGATCTACGCTCACCTGCGACGATCCTTGCCAGATGGCAAAAAGCCCCAGCCCTTAAGGGATGCCGTGTGAGCCGGGCTGCAAGGGGCAGCGATCCGGCTACGGCTCAGTCGGCCAGATGCTCGGCCATGCGGCGCATGGCCGCCTCCACCTGTTCGCGCTGAACAGGCTTGGGGTAGCATGTGGCACGCAACGGTAGCGCCAGATCGGCTTCGGTGAAAAAGGCCGCGGTCAGGATGATCTCGATCGATGGCCAGCGGTCGCGGACCGCGGCAGTGACTTCGATTCCCGTGATGCTGCTTGGCATATCGAGATCCATGTAGGCGATCCGGATGTCCGGTCGCTGTTCGAGGATCAGGATGGCGTTCTCGACGCTGATCGCTTCGACCCGCTCGAACCCGGCGCCTTCCACCAGGGCGGGAGCGGAAAGTCGAGCGGCGCGACGTGGGCGCCGGGAGAGCCCGCTGTGGCGAGACGATAGATCGCAGGGCCAAGCGGGCTGAAGACGATCACATTGATGGCGATCTGCATGGCCACGATCGTTCCCACGCCCCAGAACCAAGCGGGGTGTATGTGGCCGTTGGCGCGCAGATCATGGATCATTCCGGCAACCGGAAACAGAAGCAAGATCATGCACAGCACCTCACTGGTGTAAGGCATGAGGAGTGGACTGGGGACGATGCGGCCCAGCGCGGGTGCCAGGATTATCGACATCGCGCAGAACATCAGCCGCCGGTGCCACAGCGTACGCCGACGCATGACGATCGCGGCGGTCGCGAGCCCCGCAAAGACATACAAGGACAGCGGGTTCATCACGACGAAATAGGCCGGCTGAAAGAAGAATGGCACGTGCAGCGTCCGGGCCGCCATCACCGTTGCGTAAGTGCCCATGATGACCATGCCCGGTATCCAGATGACGGACAGCCAGCCCAGGCGCCGGTGCAGGGCGACACGTTCAGGCCCTGCCAGCACGTTCTGCACCAGATAAAGCACTGTCCAGCCAAAGAAGAAGAAGGCATGCACGTGAAGGAAGATGGGCACCGCGAAGCTCGATCGACCCATGGCAAGCTGCAGGCTAAAGCCCGCGAAAACCGTCAGCGTCATCACTATGGCCGAGCGGATGAAAAAGCGGTGCTCGCGGTCTGCGCTCGCCCGTTTCGTAAGTGCTACCGTAGCCATCAGTTCGCCCCCCGACACCCTGAACTGGATCTATAGCACAAATCGCATTGGGGAGCAGCCCGCGTCGTTATCATTCAGCCGTCTAAAGTGCCTTGTGCTACGTCGTCATGCTTTGACGCTGGCAAGTCGGTTACTGCAGCGCAGCGGCTTACGGCACATGTAGGTGCGGCGAAAGACAACCAGGCGTGACGATCTTCCCGCTCAACCGTAATCTCCTATTCAACTGGATCGCCGTTCGGGCAACGTAGCTTTCTGCGTCTGCCTTCAATATGCCGGCCCGCTTTCAGCCCACTCGCGGACATACGGCCCGGCTTATAATGTTGCTCGCGGAGGTGCTTTCCCATGTGCATTCTAAACGTGATCTGCTTGGCATTGGCGGGTTTGACGAGCAGCATCTCAGCCACAGCTCAAACGACGGATGCTACCCGACAGGAGATTGCGAAAGCCGAGGACGCCTGGCGAACAGCAAGGATTGCAGGCGACACCGCATTCCTCGAACGGTTCTATGCGGCGGAGGGGCGCATTCAGGGCATGGACGGCAAGGTTCAGTCCCGCGCCGCCGATATCGCGCTGTTCGCTGCCGGCAAGATCAAACCCAAATTCATCGATCATGGCCCGCTCGACATCATGACCTATGGCAATACGGCTGTCGTCACGGGCGTAGACCATCTCGGCGGCACTGCCTTCGGGCACTATGGCGAGATGTATCTGCGGTTCACGGACGTGTTGGTGAGGCGAGATGGGCGCTGGCAGCTGGTGGTGCAGCAGGCGACGTCAACCTCGGGGTTCTGAACGACCTCTCTCCACGAGCAATCGCCTTTCAGCTGCCTGAATGCCCTGCTCACAACGGGCGTTGGTAACGTGGCAAGCGGCTGGTTTCGAAAGCCGCGTGAGTGCCATGAACGTCCACTTGTCGGTCAGTATGACGACCTCCGACGTTTCATCACGACTTACCTGCATGGTCTCCATATTCCCAATCGAACGGTACGCCAGTGTTGCCCAGCACGGCGCTCACCAAGTCCGCGAAGCTGGATTCGGCGCGAACGTCGTTGGAGAGGATAAGCACGCAGCTTTGGGTCTTCTCGAGGCAGACAAGCGTGTTCGCGGTCTGGCCATCATGGCCGCCTTTGAAGAAGCCTCGCCCCTTCGGTCCCGTGAAGGTGACGACGCCAAGCCCTGCATACAGGTCCTTGCGCTGGTCGTTGGCCGGCAGTTCAGGCCCGAAGTTCGGAAATTGATGTGCGGTCGTGATGTGGAGCGACGGCGCGACCATTTGGTCGTACGCGGCGCGGCTCAGTCCATCGTGACGAACCAGCGCCGCGGCGAATTTCGCGAGGTCCGCGATCGTTGTGTCCATCGAACCGGCGACGCGAACTTTTGATCGTTCGTCGTGCTCGACCGTCTCGCCGCGGTCGTTAAAGCCGTCAGCGAGGTTCGGCCGGAAATCGGGTCGCCATTGCAGGCTGGTCCGGGTCATGCCCAGCCGGGTGAATGTCGCTTGGGTGAGCTGCCCGACGTCCAGCCCGAGTCCACGGTCTCGCCGTCCGTTCTCGATCACGAACTGAAGGAGGCTCATACCTTCGCCCGAGTAGCTGAAGCGCGTGCCGGGATCGAAATGGATGCGCAGCTTTCGATCCGGCTCGATGAACCAGAAATTGGCGAACCCGGTCGAATGGGTCAGCACATGGCGGGCTGTGATACGCCTCCAGCGATCGTCGGCCGCGAGGTCGCGATAAGGGCCGTATTTGTCAGGATAGATCGCGTTGGTGTCATAGTCGCTCAGGGGCTTGTCGAGATAGCCGGCAAGCGGCGCATCCAGCGCCAACGTCCCCTGATCGACGAGCTGGAGAACGTGATAGGCGAACACGGTCTTGGTAAGCGAAGCGCCGTACATCACGGTATCCGTCCGCAAGCGATGGCCCGCCTTGTCGCGCACGCCATAGGCCTGGACGTAGCGGACCCGACCCCGTTCGATGACGGCGATCGCCAAGCCTCTCGCACCGGTCTTCGACATCGCGGCTGCCACGGCCGTATCAATCGTTTCCGGCGATCGGATGGTCCTTGCATCGTTGGTCGAGGCCAGTGCCATCGGTAAGAGCAGAGCCATGGGGAATCGGGCTGCTTTCATCTGCACACTCTCGGCAAGAGTCACCTACACGCTGGCAGACCCGCCTCCCGATACCAAGAGGTCTCAAAATGAACGCGCCGCATTTACGAGACTGCAGCTGCGCAATGATTGAACGACCGGACTTGAGAGGCATAAATTTAGCGCTGAGTGTCTGCAATGGGATCATGTTGTCGGTCCGCTGCGACTAACATCGGCAATCAGAGATCCTCGACGAGTTCCAAAAGCCGTCATCTATCCGACGGCGCGACGACGCCCACTGTCCCAGTGTCCGGTTGAGCGCTTCGTAGCCTGCCCGTGCATCGTAGATGATCGCCGCCTCGGCGTAGCTTAAGTTCAGCGCTGCCGCGCGAACGATATTGGTGGGCTGATGCCAGTCAGCGCGGCGAAAGACGACCCGCCGCTCAAGCAGGCCTAGGAGGCGTTCGTAATGTTTGTCCCCACGGGCATCCAGCTCCGCGGCCGTTGCAATGCTGTGCTCGGTTCCCGGCACGCCTTGGCGATACGGGTATAGATATGGTCAGCTAGCTCGCCGAAGAGCGGGAGGCCGGCGTTCTTGGAAACACCCGCTCCGACGACGAACATCACGTGCCCGGCGCTGGACCCGAAGCAGCGGTTCCGGGAGATCAAGACCTTCATCGATGAAGCGCACTATGCTTCCCTTCGCACTCGGACATACCGACTTGCGGCCGGCTATGCGCGCGACCGTTGAACAGGATCTGCTGCAACTTGGTCGATGAGACTAGCGCTCGTCTCGCTACGGCCTAGTTTGAGCCGAAAGGCATCAACTGAACGAAGGGCCGGTTTCGGGAAGCGATGCAACCGCACGGGATGACCATTTGTGGGTCGCCGCGGCAGAAGGGGAGGGCGGCCCTCCTCGACCAGAGCCAGTCAATCCGACATGCGTGCCGAGACGTCCGGTCGCGACGGAAGCTGCCGCTCGGCATGATCGAAGCCGCCGATCGCAACGCGCCCTATTTTCGGAAAGCGAAGTGCATTTGGGCCTATTCCGAACGCCGTCATCCGTTCGTGTAAGCGGGACGGCGGTTATGGGTATTCGGAAACGCGGTTCCGGACCTCAGATGACATCATCCGAGCGGAGCCAACGCTTCTTCATCCGCTGCTGTGGCAGCAGACACACAGCTTATTTCCATCCGGATCCCGGAAATACGCGCCGTAATAATCGGGATGGTATTCGGGACGAAGACCCGGCAAACCCTCGTCGCTACCGCCATGCCCAAGAGCCAGCGCATGGCAGGCGGCGACCAAAGGGCGATTGGCGGCTAGCAAAGCTATCATATGCCCGTTGCCCTGCGAGGCCGGGCCACCGTCAAAAGGCAGCGTGACGATGAACAACGGGCGGTCGGCATCGGGGTATTTCCAGCCTGCCCATCGTTCGTCGGCAAACTTCGGAACGAGTCCAAGCGCCCCGAGCACGGGATCATAGAAACGGCGTGCCGCCAAAACATTCGATACCCCGATCGTCGTATGCGACAGCACCGTATCCTCCACTGTCATTGGCACTCGGTTCGATAGCACCGATCCGTCATGATGAATGCGGAGCATCCGTAGCCGAACCAAAGACCCGCCGCGGACCGGGCCATGCCGCGCGCGGCTTATCGATCAGCGGGGCGGGCGTCTCCGTGCGGCGGCGGCGCACCAGCGGGATCAGCACGAGCGCCAGTACGGTCAACAGCGCGATCAGCGCCCAGGCGTCGTTGATCGCGTCGACCAGCGCCGCCTTGGCGACCAGCGGCCGTACCAGTTCCTCTACCTCCGGGCCGATCGGCTGGCCGAGCTGGTCCATGAACGCGTCGCGCGGGATGCCGATCGACACCGCCATGTCAGCGTCGCCGTGGCGCAGCCGATCGGCGATGTGGTGGGCATGACCGGCGCCGCGGCTGAAGATCACCGTGTCGATCAACGCGAGACCGATCGCGCCGCCGAGGTTGCGCATCAGGTTGAACAGCCCGCTCGCATCGGCGACCTGGCTCGGCGGGATCATGCCGAGCGCGAGCCGCGTCGGCGGCAACAGGCAGAACATAATGGCGACGCCGCGCAGGATCTGCGGCACCAGCATCTGGGCAAAATCGGTGTTGCCGGTCTGAGAGGTGCTCAGCCACAGGCCCACCGCAAACAGGCCGAAGCCGAAGGCGGTAAGCAGGCGGGCGTCCACCCGCCGTTCGAGCGCCACCGCGAACGGCGCCGCCGCTAGCTGCGCCAGCCCGGTCACGAGCATGATCTTGCCCGTGTCGAGCGCGCCATGGCCGCGCACCAGCCCGAGGAAGAACGGCATCAGATAGGTCGAGCCGAACAGCCCGACGCCGAGCGCGAAGCTCAGCGCGCAGCCGATCGCGAAGTTGCGGTCGCCGATATGGCGCAGGTTGACGATCGGATGGCTGGCGCGCAGCGTGCGGACCACGAAACCGGTGCCGGCGACGACGAACACCGCCAGCAGCCCGACGACGCGCGCCGCGCCCCAGCCAAAGCCCGGCGCGTCCTTCAGCGCGATCTCGAGCGCCGCCAGCGCGACCGCGAGCAGCAGCACCGCCAGCGCATCGATCGTGCGCAGCGCTGCCCGGTCCATCGCGGTGCGCGGCAGGGCCGCGAGCGCCCCGAGCACCGCGACGATGCCGGGCACGATGTTGACGAGGAACAGCCAGTGCCACGAATAGGTCTGGGTCAGCCACCCGCCAACGATCGGGCCGACCGTCGGCGCAGAGACCGCGGCGAGGCCGGCGATGGTGGTGGCGATGCCCTGGCGCCGTGCCGGAAACAGCACGAACACCGCTGAGAATACCGCCGGGATCAGTGTGCCGCCGGCAAAGCCCTGGGCGATTCGGCAGGCGATCAGCGTGGCGACGTCGTGGCTTGCCGCACAGCCGGCCGAGGCGAGCGTGAAGGCGGTGGTTGCCGTGACGAACAGGCCGCGCATGCCCAGCACGCGGGTGAGATAGCCGGTCATCGGGATCGCGACGATCTCCGCGGTGAGATAGGCGGTCTGGATCCAGCTCATCTGGTCGGCATCGATGTGCAGCGCGGCGCGGATCGTCGGCAGCGAGGTCGCGACGATCTGGATGTCAAGAATCGCCATGAACATGCCAAGGCACATGAAGCCAAAGCCGATCCAGATCCGGGCCGTCAGTGTCGGTTCCGCGTCGCCCATATGGCCCTTTCGTGAGATCATGCGGGCCGGCTCCCGTCGCTGCGCACCGGAACCCTTGGAGGAAGGGAACGTTGCATCACGACCACCTCATCGCCGGTTCGGCGGTCGAACAGGACCTGCATGACACGACCGGTAACGATGCTGTCGCTGGCGACGGCGACCCCGCCTCATATCCTCCACCAGTCCGCTGCACTCGAGATCAGCCGCGCGCTACTGGGCGACGGCATCAAGGATTTCGAGCGGATGGCGGCGGTGTTCGACAGCGCCGGGATCCACACCCGCCACGTCGCCTGCCCGCCCGATTGGTACCGGACCTCGCACGGGTTCGCCGAAAAGAACGCGGCCTATCTGGCCGCCGCCGACGCGCTGTTCCTTGCGGCCGCCGGTCAGGCGCTGGCGGAGGCGGGACTCAGCGCCGGGGAAGTCGACACCATCGTCACCGTCTCGACCACCGGCATCGCCACGCCGAGCCTGGAGGCGCGGGCGATGCGCGCCATGGACTTCCGGCCGAGCGTCGCGCGCGTGCCGGTGTTCGGGCTGGGCTGCGCGGGTGGAGTAACCGGGCTTGGCCTCGCCGCCAAACTGGCCGGCGCGGCGCCAGGCTCTATCGTGCTGTTCGTCACGGTCGAGCTGTGCAGCCTGACGCTGCGCACCGAGCAGATCGGCAAGGCCGACATCATCTCGACCGCGCTGTTCGGCGATGGCGCGGCGGCATGCGTCCTCAGGGTCGGCGACGAGGGCTTCGCCGCCATCGCCGGTTCTGCCGAGAAGACCTGGCCCGATACGCTCGACATCATGGGCTGGGCGATGGAGAGCAACGGCTTCGGCGTGGTGCTCAACCGTGCCATTCCCGCCTTCGCGCGGCGCAACATGCGCGCGGCGATGGACGAGATGCTGGGTGGGCAGGGTGTGCGGGTGGAGGAGATCGATCGCTTCATCTGCCATCCCGGTGGGGCAAAGGTGGTGGACGCGCTCGAACTCGCGCTGTCGCTGGACCAGGGCTCGCTCGACCACGAGCGCGAGACGCTGCGCGCCTTCGGCAACATGTCCGCGCCAACCGCGCTGTTCGTGCTCGATCGGGTGCGCGCCGCCGGCATGCCGCCGCTATCGGTCCTCACCGCGCTCGGCCCGGGCTTCACCGCCAGCACCGTCACGCTGAAGCACGCCGCGTGACCCTCGCCGTCGCCATCCTCGCCTTCGTGACGGTGCAGCGGCTGATCGAGCTCGTCATCGCGCGCAGCAACACCCGCTATCTGATGGCCCGCGGCGCGATCGAGATCGGCCGGGGCCACTACCCGCTGCTGGTGCTGCTGCATGCCGCCTGGCTCGCTGCCTTGTGGTGCTATGGCCGCCAGGCGCCGGTCAATCTCGTGCTGCTCGCGCTGTTCATGGTGATGCAGGCGCTGCGCGTTTGGGTACTCGCGACGCTTGGCCGACGCTGGACGACGCGGATCATCGTGCTGCCGGGCGCGCCACTCGTCGCCCGTGGCCCGTTCCGGTTGCTGCGCCATCCCAATTACTGCGTGGTGGTGGCCGAAATCGCGCTGCTGCCGCTCGCGCTGGGGCTGCCGTGGCTGGCCGTGCTATTCTCGACCCTCAATGCGCTGGTCCTGACCATCCGGATCCGGGCCGAGAATGGGGCGCTGGCCGGGCAGCGGTGATGAACGATGGAGAATGACATGCGATACCTGCACATCTGGATGGCGACCGTTGGGCTGGCCGCGTTCGCCACGGTTCCGGCAAGCGCCGCCGATCCCGGCCGCAAGGCATGCTTTGCCGATGCCAAGCGCCTGTGCCCCGCGCAGGTCAACGCGTTCAAGCGCAAGGCGGTCGAGGCGTGCATGATCCAGCACATCGCCGAAACATCGCCGACCTGCCACGCGACAATGCTGGCGATACGGGATCAGCGCAGCGGCAAACGTCCCTAAACCTACGAGATCATCTCGGCTCCGTTTGTCGCCAATCAGCTGGGGACACGCCAGCAGAAACAGATTGCAGCCAACAGTGGGTGGGACATCCGCAAGGTACGGCATGTCGCAGAAGCCGACGGGACGGCGTGACAGGCCGCGTGCGGCCGGTTCGATTGCGTTACGAGCTTGACGCCATGTTCTGCCGCACGGCCGGCATTGACAAGCGACCGTCTTCCTCATGATCCCATGTGAAAAGCGAGATAAAGGCTCAACTTGGTGGTTTGGTTCGCAGCTGGAACGTTGTTGCCGACGGTTGCTTCTGCTGCCATGCCGTTCGCTTCAGAGGCACAGCCCGATTGGGCTTCCCTGTTTCGGGTAAACCTCACCTATCTTTGGCGGCACGGGCGACTGCCCAAACTCAACAATCCGGACCGGTTCACCGAACTGGTCCAGTTGCGCAAGCTTCATGATCGCGATCACCGAATGTCGTTGATGGCGGACAAGGTAGCAGTGAAGTCTGTCGTTGCAGATCGTTTGGGTACAGCTTGGGTTGTTCCCTTGCTCTGGTCGGGAGTCGAGCTGCCGGAGCGACTGCCTTGGAAAGAGACGGTCGTCGTCAAGGCTCGTCACGGCTGCAATCAAAACCGTGTCGTGCGGGGATGCGCCAGGGAATGGAATGCCGTTAGGCGTTCGAGCGCAAGGTGGACAAGACGAGCCTATGGCGAGTGGCTTGACGAGTGGCTTTATGAGCAGATCCCCCGCGGCCTTCTTGTTGAGCCGTTTGTTGGCGCTGGGCCGGACCTGCCAATCGACTACAAGATCTACGTTTTTCATGGCGCGGCGATGTACGTGCAGGTGCACCTCGGTAGAGGAACGCGTCACCGTTGGATCGTTTATGACACAGGGTGGCGCGCTATCTCTGGCGATCAAGAGAGTGCGAAACGCCCTTCCGCGCTTTCGGCCATGCTAAGCGCGGCAGAGGAACTGGCGAAAGGGTTTAGCTTCGCGCGCGTTGATTTCTACCAGCCGCACGATCATCCGCTGTTCGGGGAGATAACCTTTTATCCCGGATCCGGGCTCGACCCTTTCGATCCGTCATGGCTGGACAAGGAGATGGGCAGGCTCTGGTTAAGCCACAAGGGCGGCGGTGTAGCAGAGGCGCCGACTACGCTGGTGACGTATGCCGCCTGAAGGCTTAGCCGCGGTGGCTGCTTTCAATTTCAAGGAAGACGCAGAGAGCTGATCCGATGTGCCGCGCCCAGCCGGTCGATCAACATCAACGAACCGTCGGAGATGAGCGGCGGGGTGCATAGCTTGAACGGTCGGCTTCAGGTCAAACGGTGTCCAAGAACGGCGTTCCCGCCAGAGCTGCATGCGTACCAACGATCCCCCGATCAATTAAGCCCAAGAAGATGCTCTTTGCCGCCTCACCGTTACCGGTGGCACTCAGTTCGGCGTGCGCCCGTGTAAATGCGATGCTCCACGTTGTTGCGACCAGACCGGCCGCAAGACAGGCGTCGGGATCATCGGCGGGGCGCCCGACCTCGTCGGCCAGCACGCCGGCCAAGGCACGCACGAAATCGTCGCGCATCTGCCGCGCGCGCGCTTTCAAGGTTTCGCTTGCCAGAGCGGTTTCGACGAACGTTCGGGTGTCCGCAAACAACGGAAAGGCGTCCGAAGGCTCCTTGATCATTCGGTGCGCGAGCATTCCCAGTGCTTGGATAGGCGATGTGCCGGGCGACCGTGACCGGATCGCCGCAAACGCCAGCTCGTGCCCCTCCTGTTCGCGGTCGAAGAACATGTCCTCTTTGCGCGGGAAGTGATTGAACACCGTCATGCGCCCTACGTCGGCAGCGTCTGCGATCTCGTCGATCGTCACCCGGTCGAAGCCGCGCGCCATGAACAGGCGGGTGGCGACGTCGGATATCGCTTGGCGAGTGGCCAGGCGCTTGCGGGTTCTCCGATCTGTAGTGCGGTCATTCATGGCTTGCACACATACATGGACTCAGTATAAAATAATGTTCTATCCGATTTGAGGAGTTTTGCATGGTTGCGTCAACTACGGTGCTCGTCAGCGGCGCCAGTTTCGCCGGCCTGGCGACCGCCTATTGGCTCAATCGTCTGGGGCACCGCGTCACCGTCGTCGAGGTGGCGAAGGGGCTTCGGCGAGGAGGGACGCCCGTCGACATCGAGGGCGA
Organism: Sphingomonas sp. GW821-FHT09E03; assembly: GCF_059416225.1. Classification (NCBI taxonomy): domain Bacteria; kingdom Pseudomonadati; phylum Pseudomonadota; class Alphaproteobacteria; order Sphingomonadales; family Sphingomonadaceae; genus Sphingomonas; species Sphingomonas sp. GW821-FHT09E03. The sequence goes on from NZ_JBWKOS010000002.1 coordinate 288,850, forward strand.
GACCATCGACATTTTGGCGCGCATGGGGCTGGCGGACGCAGTCCGCGCCAAGGCGCTGCCGCCTCGCCGCTTCGCCTTCAAGGACGCGGACGACAGGACCTTGGGTACGGTCGGCGCCGGCGGCGATCAAGCCTCGCATGAGCGATATGAAATTCATCGCGACGATCTGCTGGACATCCTGTTCGGCGCCGTTGCGGACGACGTCGAACTGCTGTTTGACCGGTCGATCGATCTGCTGGAGGAAGAGACCGATGCGGTGTCGGTCACCTTCAATGATGGCGAACGGCGCGCTTTCGCTTTGGTGTTCGGCTGCGACGGCAATCGGTCGAACACGCGCAAGCTGATCTTCGGCGAGGGCGAGCAATTCATTTACTTTATGGGCGGCTACTTCTTCCTGAAGGTGGTGCCGCAGACGGGCCTGCTGGCTGCGAACGTCTCGGAGGTCTTCAGCGTGCCCGGCCGGATGGCGATGCTCAATGGCTATGACGATCGTACCGACATCGGCTTTGGCTTCCGCACCGATGGCGAGATCGACTACAACTATCGCGACCGCGCGCAGCAACGCCGCCTGATCCACGAGCGGTTCGACGGGCTCGGCTGGAAGGTACCGGCGATGCTCGACGGCTCGGGCGGGGACGACGACTTCTACTTCGATCGGATCAACCAGATCAGGATGCCGTGCTGGTCGCGCGGGCGCGTCGCGCTGGTCGGCGATGCTGGCTATTGCGTCTCGCCGCTCGCCGGCTTCGGTGGCTCGATGGCCATCATCGGCGCGGGACGCCTGGCGGCCGCGCTTGAACGACACCCCGGCGATCACGCAGCGGCCTTTCGGCACTATGAGGATGGCCTGCGGCCGTTTGTCGAGGAGGTACAGGAGCGGGCGGCGAGCGATGGAATGGCGATGATGTGCCCTGCCGACGAGAGCGAGCTTGCCGAGCGCGATCAGAAGATCGCCGCAGGCGACATGGGGTTTTAGCCGCTCGATCCACCGTCGGTGACGGCGAAGCCACGCGGCCGCCGCTCGGACAGGGTTTCGACGAGAATGAACGACCGGCTGGGTTAGGGGGGCGGTCAACCGGCTTTGTATGCCCGGCTCTGGGTCATGCCCGACGCTGTCAGTCCCTGGATCAGTGCCTGGATGCGCCGAAGAACGGCTGGTGCGCGCCCGGTGCGTCAAGCTCTTGGGCGATCAACCCGTCCGGGAGGTGCCGCAGCTTGTCGGGGTTCCGGACGATATAGATCGCCGCGATCCGCCCCTCGTGGATCTCGAGTGCGGTGGTCTGCAGCACCTCCCCGCGGTCGATGCTGACATAGCCGGGCAGGCCGTCGATCATCACAATCCGCAGGAGCCGTGGAGGGGGGGTGTGCTTGCGCCTGAGACCCTGAAACAGCCGGATGGCTCGGTCGAGCCCACGAATGACATTGCGGAAGGCGAGCACTTTGCCGCCTCCGTCGGAGTGGATCGCCACCTCGCTGGCGAGCAGCGCGGCGAGCGCCTTGGCGTCGCCGCTGCTCGCCGCGGCAAAGAACGCGCGCGATATGGCTTCGGCATCGGTGGCCAGCACGGGAAAGCGCGGCTTGGCAGCCTGGACGTGGCGGCGTGCTCGGGAGGCGAGCTGGCGCACTGCGGCCGGCTCGCGTCCCAGTGTGGTCGCGACCTCCGACAGCGGCGTGTCGAAAACGTCGTGAAGCAGAAACGCCGCGCGCTCGAGCGGCGAGAGGCGCTCCATGGCGAGCATCAGCGACAGCGTGATGTCGTCGGCCTGCGCTTCGTCCTGCTCGGTGCTGCCGACCAATGGGTCGGGAAGCCAAGCCCCAACATACGTCTCGCGGCGCACACGCGCCGACTTGACCTGGTCGAGGCACAAGCGCGTCACGATGCGTGTGAGATAGGCGCCCGGCGCATCGACGTCGTCCTCGACGTCCCGCCATCGCAGCCAGGCGTCCTGCACCACATCCTCGGCCTCGCTGATCGAGCCGAGCATCCGGTAGCCGAGACGCAGCAGCCTGGGCTGCTGCGCCTGGAACTCGACAAGGCGTTCGTCAGGAGACGGCATGATCATCGACCGGGTGCGCGGCTCGAAAGCCGACCTGGAGCCGGTTCCAGGTGTTGATAGCTCCGATGGCAAGCGTCAGCTGCACCTGCTCCTCCTGCGAGAACTGGTCCTGCAGCCTCTCGTAATCGGCATCCGGGGCTTTCGTCTCGAACAATCGGGTGAGCGCTTCCGCCCAGCCGAGCGCCGCACGCTCACGCTCGGTATACAGCGTCGACTCCTGCCACGCATCGAGCATGTAGAGCTTCATCTCGGCGACACCGTGCTTGCGGAGGAAGGTCGAATGCATGTGGATGCAGAAGGCGCAGCCGTTGATCTGCGAGACCCGCAGCTTGACGAGTTCGAGCAGGACGGGGTCGAGGCCGGCGGCGTGGATGGCTTGCTCGAGCATCATCATCGCCTTGATACCGGCAGGAAACAGGGCGTGTGGATTGTCGATGCGAGGGGTCATGGCAGAGCTCCTGTGTGTGGTGGTGGCTGCTCAGGCGAGCGCCGAAGGGATTCTGGGAGAACGAAGGTCGCGCCATGCCCAGACGGCGAGCGCCAGAACGATGAGCGCCGGCAGGGTCACGGCCGGAAAGTCCCGGACGATCGCGTCCGGGCCGCAGTCCGCCACCGAGCAGCGCAGCCGCGCCAAGGATGGATGATCTCGCGCGCATTAGGCGTGCGCCGCAGCGGTCTGCGCGGCGAGCCACGGTTCAAACCGGGTGGGCATGATGCGGGCGCCATCGCCGGGCACCAGCGTGCGATCATCGGCGGGAGCGCCGAAATAGTCGGCATGCTGCTCGAATGCGATGGGCCGTGGATCGTCGCGATCACCCAGCCAGGTTCCGACGAACTCGGCTAACGGCGCCCGCTCAGGGCCGGCTATCTCGATCCAGCCGCGGACCGGAGTCGATAGCGCGGCGTCGGCCAACGCAGCGGCCACGTCCGCGGAAGCGATCGGCTGGAGAGCGAAGGTCGGCAGATGAGCAACGCCGTCGCGGGTGTAACCGTCAGCGATCGTGCGCATGAATTCGAAGAACTGAGTGGCGCGAACGATCGTGAAGGGCACGCACCCTCGCGTGATCAGGGCTTCCTGCGCTTGCTTGGCCCGGAAGTATCCCGACGCCTCGAGCCGATCGGTTCCGACGACCGAGAGCGCGACGAGGTGTTTGACCCCGGCACGCTCCGCCGCGACCAGGATGTTTGCGGTGGATGTTTCGAAAAAGGCCAGGACGTCATCGTCGGCGAAGGATGGCGAGTTGCTGACATCCACGACCACCTGCGTACCTGCGAATGCGTCCGCGAGCCCGGCGCCGGTGACAATGTCCACCCCGCTGCTCGGCGAGGCGGCGATCACCACGTGTCCACGGTCGGCGAGCGCGGCGACGAGCTGGCGGCCGACAAGCCCGGTGCCGCCGATAACGACCATCTTCATGTTGCTGTCTCCTGCATGTTCTGCAGGCATGACGAGGTGGAAGCTGGCAGTGTGACACCGCTCCAGATAATAGAATGCGGAAAGCCACCGCCGATGCCCGCCTCTCTCTGACCGGCGGGCACCGAGTCCCATCAGTGCCAGGCTTCGTCGACGCGGCCAGGGTGTAGTCCGTCGGGCGCGGCAATCATCTCACATGAACGGGCGTCCGCGATTGAGAACGGTGCAGAGGATGCCGAATGGCTGCTTGTGGGTCTGTCGCCGCCATCGGAGGCTCACATTCGCAACGAACCTCAGCAGCGGCTGACTATCTCCGCTTCGAACGGCTTGCGGCGCCGGGCGGCAATCGATGGCGCAATGTTGCTGCCTTGGCTAGTGCGACGAGGCATGTCGTCGGTCCGGTGCAAAACGCAGATAAGGGAATGCTCTAATGACGCCGTGGCATGTCTGGATTGATCGCGGCGGCACCTTCACCGACGTCGTCGCCCGGACGCCCGATGGCGCCATCGTGACCGTTAAATTGCTGTCAGAGGATCCAGAACGCTACGCCGATGCGGCGGTGGAGGCGATCAGGCGGCTGACCGGCGGGGATGCGGTCCCGCTGGAGCTGCGTATCGGTACCACCGTCGCGACCAACGCGCTGCTTGAACGCAAGGGCGAGCCGACCGTGCTGGCGATCACGTGCGGGTTCGGCGATGCGCTGGTCATCGGCCATCAGGAGCGCGCCGACCTCTTCGCGCGCGATCTGGCGCGCCCGGCGCCGCTGTTCGCGCGCGTCGTCCAAATCGACGAGCGGATCGCGGCGGATGGTGCCGTGCTGACGGCGCTCGATCGCGACGCGGCGCGGGGCGGTCTACAGGCGGAATATGACGCCGGCTTCCGGTCGATCGCGATCGTGCTGATGCATGGCTATCGCTACACCATGCATGAAACGGCGCTGGCGGAGATCGCCGGCGAGATCGGCTTTACGCAGATTTCAGTCAGCCACCGCGTCGCGCCGCTAATCAAGTTGATCGGGCGCGGCGATACGACATTGGTCGATGCCTATCTGTCGCCGGTGCTCGATCGTTACGTCGAGGGGCTGAGCGCGGCGCTGGGGCAGCAGGCGCTGTTCATGCAATCGTCGGGTGGGCTGGTCGATGGTGCGCGCTTTCGCGGCAAGGATGCGATCCTGTCGGGGCCGGCGGGCGGGATCGTCGGCATGGCGACAACCGCGCGCGAGGCCGGGTTTGACCGCATCATCGGCTTCGACATGGGCGGCACCTCGACCGACGTGTCGCACTATGCCGGCAGCTACGAACGCGACACCGAGACGCTGATCGACGGTGCCCGCATCCGCGCACCGATGTTGCGGATCCACACCGTCGCGGCGGGCGGCGGATCGATCTGCCGGTTCGACGGGCAGCGTCTGCTGGTCGGGCCGGAAAGCGCCGGTGCGGTACCGGGGCCGGCCTGCTATCGCCGCGGCGGACCGCTGACGGTCACCGACTGCAACGTGATGCTCGGCAAATTGCGGCCCGATTTCTTCCCGGCACTGTTTGGCACGGATGGGGACCAGCCGCTCGATGCAGCGGCGGTGACGGCCCGGTTCGCCGAACTGCCGCTCGATGCGCACCGTGCCGCAGAGGGCTTCGTGGCGATCGCGGTCGCCAACATGGCCAATGCGATTCGCAAGATCTCGGTCGCGCGCGGGTATGACGTGACACGCTATACGCTCGCCTGTTTCGGCGGCGCGGGCGGGCAGCATGCGTGCCTGGTGGCGGATGCGCTCGGCATGGATCGGGTGATGATCCATCCGCTCGCCGGGGTGCTCTCCGCCTACGGCATGGGACTGGCCGACCGGCGCGTGCTGCGCGAGAAGACGCTGGGTGTCGGGATCGAGTACGGGGCGACGATTGCTGCAGCGATGGATCTGCTGGCGAACGAGGCAAGCAAGGATCTGGCTGCGCAGGGCGTATCTCAGGAAGCGATCGTCGTCGAGCGACGCGTGCATCTGCGGCGTGGTCAGACCGAGCATACAATCGAGCTGGATTTGGCCCACATCCCCGCGATGATCGCTGCCTTCGACGCAGCACACATCGCGCAGTTCGGTTTTGCCAGCACGCAGCCGCTGATCGTCGATCGGCTGGTCGCGGAAGCGATCGCGGCGAGCGCGCCGGTCGAGACGACGCTGGTCGATCTTTCGGCCGAAGTGGCCGCGCCGGTGGCAATCGTCCCGGTCCATATGGCGGGCTCGTGGCATGATACGCCGGTCTTGCCCCGCGAAGGCCTGCCCGTCGGCCATGCGCTTGATGGCCCGGCGCTGATCATCGATCCGGTGTCTACTACGGTCGTCGAGCCGCATTGGGGCGCACGCGTCGATGCGATCGGCAATCTCATCCTTGAACGTTGTTCGGCCCGTGACACGGCAAGTATCGGCACCGACAGCGATCCCACCCGCCTCGCGATCTTTGCCGGCCTGTTCATGAGCATTGCCGAGGAAATGGGCGCGGCGCTGCAGCGCTCGGCCGCCTCCGTCAATATCCGCGAACGGCTCGATTTTTCCTGCGCGCTGTTCGACGCCGCGGGCAATCTCGTCGCCAATGCGCCGCATATTCCGGTGCATCTGGGATCGATGGGCGAAAGTATCCGCACGATCATCGCGGCGCGTGGGCGTAACGCCGATGGCCGCGGCTTTCGGCGCGGCGACGCCTATGCGCTCAATGCGCCGTATCGCGGCGGCACGCACCTGCCCGACATCACCGTGATCATGCCGGTGTTCGCACCGAGATCGTCGGGCGCCAGCGACACGCCCGACTGGTTCGTCGCCGCGCGGGGCCATCATGCCGATGTCGGCGGGATCACACCCGGATCGATGCCGCCCGACAGCGTATCGGTCGAACAGGAAGGCGTCTTGCTCGACGATGTGCTGGTGGTCGACGAGGGCCGCTTTCTGGAAGCCGATCTGCGCATATTGTTCGCCGGCGGCTCTTACCCGGCGCGCAACATCGACCAAAATATCGCCGATCTCGCCGCGCAGCTTGCCGCCTGCACGCGTGGCGCGTCCGGACTCGCGCGGATCGCCGGCGAATACGGTGCGGATGTGGTCAGCGCCTACATGGAACATGTCCAAGCCAACGCCGATGCCGCCGTCCGCCGGTTGATCGCGCGGCTCGATGATGGCGATTTCGCCTATGAGATGGACGACGGCGCGGTGGTGCGCGTGGCCGTTCGCGTCGATCGCGACGCGAGCACGATGACGATAGATTTCGCCGGCACCAGCGATCAGCGCCCGAACAATTTCAACGCGCCGGTCTCGATCGTTCGCGCCGCCGTGCTCTACGTCATGCGCGTGCTGGTCGACGAGGAGGTGCCGCTCAATGACGGGTGCCTGCGCGGGGTGACGATCCGCGTGCCGCAAGGATCGATGCTCAACCCGCACTTTCCGGCTGCGGTGGTAGCGGGCAATGTCGAGACCAGCCAGGTCGTCACCGACGCCTTGTTCGGCGCGCTTGGCGCACTGGCGGCGAGCCAGGGCACGATGAACAACTTCACGTTCGGCGACGAGACCTATCAATATTACGAGACGATCGCCGGCGGATCGGCCGCCGGGGCGGCGCATGACGGCACGTCGGTGATCCAGACGCACATGACCAACAGCCGGCTGACCGATCCCGAGATCTTCGAGACGCGTTTTCCGGTCTTGCTCGAGGAATTCTCGATCCGTGCCGGCTCGGGCGGGGCTGGCGCACACAAGGGCGGCAACGGCGGGACACGGCGCGTGCGCTTCCTTGCCGACATGACCGCCTGCATTCTGGCCAACCGCCGCCGCGTGCCGCCGTTCGGGCTCGCCGGCGGCGCGGATGGCGCGGTCGGCGCGGCGCGCGTCGAGCGCGCCAACGGGTCGGTCGAGCGGCTCGGCTCCACCGCAAAGGTGGACATGCGCGCCGGAGACGTGTTCGTCATCGACACGCCCGGTGGCGGCGGATTCGGAGGCGCTTGATGCTCGTTCTTGCCGGTATCGCGGTGATCGTCGCCGGTTTTCTGTTGCGCTTCAACCCGCTGCTGGTCGTCGCCGTCTCCGCGTTGGTCACCGGTCTCGCCGCCGGACTCGACCCGCTCGCCATCCTCGCGGCGTTTGGGAAGGCGTTCAACGCCAACCGCTATGTCAGCGCGATCTATATCGTATTGCCGGTCATCGGGCTGCTCGAGCGCCACGGCCTACAGGAGCGCGCGCGCGGCGCGATCGTGGCCCTGAAGGGCGCCACGGTCGGACGTCTGCTGATCGGCTATCTGCTGTTCCGGCAGATCACCGCCGCGCTGGGCTTGACCTCGATCGCCGGGCCGGCGCAGAGCGTGCGCCCCTTGGTCGCGCCAATGGCCGAGGCGGCGGCGGAGCGGCAGGGTGTGCCGCCGGGCGGCGATGCGATCCCGGCGATGGCGGCGGCGACCGACAATATCGGGCTGTTCTTCGGCGAGGATATCTTCATTGCGATCGGATCGATCCTGCTGATGAAGGGCGTGCTGGAAGGCTATGGCATCACGATCCAGCCGCTGCATCTGTCGCTCTGGGCGATCCCCACCGCGATCGCCGCGCTGCTGATCCATGGCGGCCGGCTGTGGTGGCTCGATCGCCGGCTGGCGCGTAGCGCATGATCGGCACCAATTTCATCTATGCCATCGCCGGGCTGATGTTCGCCGCGTTTGCTGTGCTCAGCGCGACCGATCCCGGCAACGCCAAGCGCTTCGGCAATGCCGGCTTCTATGCCTTGCTCAGCGTGAGCTTCCTGTTCGGCGACCGGGTCGGCGATATCGGCAACGGCGTGCTCGTGCTGGGCCTGGTCGCGATCGCCGGCGGCGGTGCGATGCGGCGTGGCGCGCGCGGCACCATCGGTGCGGACGAACGACAGGCCGAAGCGATCAAGCGCGGCAATCGGCTGTTCCTGCCCGCCTTGGTGATTCCGGCAACCGCGTTGCTCGGCACGCTGGCGTTCACCGCGCTGCCCACGCTGGTCGATCCCAAGCAGATCACACTCGTCGCGCTGACCTGCGGCGTGCTCCTCGCGCTCGCGATCGGCTATGCCTGGTTTCGCCCGCGCCCGGCGACGCCGTTCGCCGAGGGGCTGCGGCTGATGGACAGCGTCGGCTGGGCGGCGGTGCTGCCGCAGATGCTGGCGAGCCTCGGCGCGGTGTTCGCCTTGGCCGGCGTCGGGCAGGTCGTCGGTAGCATCGCCGGCGCGGCGATCCCCGATGGCAGCCTGATCGGCGCGGTGCTGGTCTATGCGCTCGGCATGACGGCGTTCACGATGGTGATGGGTAACGCCTTTGCCGCTTTCCCGGTGATGTTCGCCGCGGTGGCGATGCCGCTGCTGATCGGGCGCTATCATGGCGATCCGGCGGTGATCGCAGCGATCGGCATGCTCGCCGGCTTCTGCGGCACGCTGATGACGCCGATGGCGGCGAACTTCAATCTCGTGCCCGCCGCCTTGCTCGACCTGAAGAACAAGGGCGCGGTGATCCGCGCGCAGGTGCCGACCGCGCTGCCGCTGCTGGCGGTGAACATTGCGCTGCTCTATTGGCTGGGTTTCCGATGATGCTTGATGCCGCAACCGCCGAGCGCTTTGCCCAGCTCACGCTCGGCCACCTGACGCGCGAATGGCCGTTCAAGCTCGACCAGATCCTGACCGGACCGGACGACCTTGCCGCGCCCAGCACGCTGCATCCGATCTTCCATGGCAGCTTCGACTGGCACAGTTGCGTGCATGGCTGGTGGCAGGTGATGCGGCTGGCGCGGTTGTTTCCGGATATGGCCGACAAGCCGGCGATCGAAGCGCTGGCGGACCGCATGCTGGTGTCCGACCGCGTCTCTGGGGAACTGGCCTATCTCGACCGACCGATGACCGGCGGCTTCGAGCGGCCTTATGGCTGGGGCTGGCTGCTCGCCTTGCACGGCGAGTTGGCGCTGCGTCCCGATCGACCCTGGGCGACCGTGCTGGAACCTCTCGCCCGGGCGTTCGCCGCGCGCTTCGCCGAGTACCTTCCCAAGCTCGCTTATGCGGTGCGCAGCGGCAAGCATGACAGTACCGCATTCGCGCTGATCCATGCGCTCCGTTGGGCGCGAACGCATGATGCGGATCTGGCACGCCTCATCGAGGATCGGTCACGGCTGTGGTTCGGGGCGGATCGCGATGCGCGGCCGTGGGAGCCGAGCGGCGAGGACTTCCTGTCTGCCACGCTGTGCGAAGCGGTGTTGATGCGCGACGTGCTCGGTGCGGACTTCGCCGCGTGGCTTAGCGCGTTCCTGCCCAATCCCGACGGTGCCGCGACTGCCTGTCTGCGGACGCCGGCAATCGTTACCGATCGTCGCGACGGTCGGCTTGCGCATCTCGACGGGCTGAACCTGGCGCGTGCATGGTGCTGGCTCAGCCTCGCTGACGATCTGCCCGATCCGGGGGAGGCCCGCGCCACGGCCGACGCGCATCTCGCTGCAGCCCTGCCGCATCTGGCGGACGATTATATGGGCGAGCATTGGCTAGCGACATTCGCACTGCTGGCGCTCACCGAGTGAGAGTTGCCAAAGGGTAGTATTCAATCAACGTTGTAATTCCGCAAACCGCCATTTGTGAGCATGAACGAACGCCCGAATTTGGGGGAGCCGGAAGGCGGTCAGAACGTCCGCAATTTGATCAAACCAGAGATCCAACGGCCAACGCTTAGCTGTGGACCAGTTCTGTCCAGCTGAGGTCAACCCGTACCAATTACTTCGAAGTCGGTCAGCATCGTTGGTCGAACTGCGCCGTCTCCGCAACGCCGCGTCCAGCGTCGGTGGCCGCGTGGAGGTCAGGCTAATCCGTCACGGCTTCTACCCGCGTGGCGGTGGCCGGGTTGAGATCGACATAACGCCTGCTCCGCTTGGACCAATTGAGTGCACGACCCGTGGCGCAATGCTCGAGCGGTCTGCGACTACGTTGGTCGCGGCACTGCCGCCCGGCGTTTCCGAGCGCATCGACGCGACCGCGCGAAGGGCTTTGCCCGATTGGCTGGACGAGGCGTTTGCGATCCGTGATCTGCCGGTCGAGCAGGGGCCAGGCGTGATCCTGATACTGAAACGGCCTTAGAGCAGGTGAGCGAGGTCGTCAGCGGATCCGGAAAACCCGGCGTTTCAGCGGAACGGGTTGCGACGACGGCTGCGGGGCGAATGGCGGGTGAGCTCGTTACCGGCGCGTTCGCCGGCCCTTACCTTGCCGATCAGCTGTTGCTGCCGTTCGCCCTGACGGATGCGGGTGCCTTCACGACTGTCAACGGCACAGCCGGACGGCAGCCGGCGTCATCGAGCGGTTCATCGCACGGCGGCCGATCTTCGCAGAACAGCCAGCCGGTGGTCACCTCGTGCAGGTCGGGTAGCGGACGGTCATGGGACGGATGTCCAAAGCTGAAGAGCCGAGAAGCCACCATGAACGTCTGCTTATGGGGCCATGCCCCGCAGCAGATCGCCGAAGCGAGGATGGGCTCAGAACACGGAGCAGGAACGTCTTCCGACAAATCTGCTCGTCGCTTTTCAAAAGACCATTGCGGCGCGATAATTTTCGATGCGTTTCGGTATTGACCAGCAATCCGCGGCTTGCTGGTGAGAACCGGTGATCCGCTTTCTGGCGACAGGCGGCGAACAACGTCCGTTCTGCGTGTCGCACCGGGGCGGGTTTACCTTCAACCAACGTCCGCTTCGTGCTCAGGGATCAAGTCTGGCGACGTTCTTGAGCACGAGCGCCTGGGGCTGACCGCAAGATCCACCCAGGCGTTGCGCTGGTGGGGCACGGTATTTGTCTTGATGGCGCGCCCCAACCAACTCCATACCTCCAAGTGCTTGAGGTATAAGCGCGCGGGCGACCGCGGGGCCGGTCGGGGTGGGTCAATGGAAGATGTTTGTCGCCGTCGCACCACCGTGCCCTTCGTCGCCAGACGGATCGGCCTTGTAGCGCTGATCCTCTTCACCTCGATCCTGCCGTTCACGCCGGCGCGTGCCCTCGATCCCGAGTTACGCATCGATCAGTTTAGGCACACCCGCTGGACGCTGGGTGACGGCGCGCCGGGCAATATCCGCGCGATGGCTCAAAGCGCGGACGGGTTCCTGTGGCTCGGCACCTCGACCGGACTCTTCCGGTTCGACGGCATCCGTTTTGAACGGGTCCTGCCGGATGACGACGATAGCCGTCGCTCCCTACAGGTGACGGCGCTGCTGACGGCAAGGAACGGCGACCTCTGGGTCGGCTATGATTATGGTGGGATCGCGGTTCTACGCCGCGGGCATCTGCGCAGCGCGAATCCATCCAAGCCCTTTGGCGGCGTATATCGGATCGTCGAGAGCACCGACGGCGCGATCTGGGTGGCGGCGGATGGGAATGGCAAGATCATGCTTTCGCGGCTGCTGAACGGCCGATGGTCTCAGTTCGGACCGGGGCAGGGGGTGGGGGGTGTCCAGGCCGGTTCGGTCGTCGCGCTGCCCGATGGATCCGTCAGCATCCTGGCGTCAACGGCGGCTGAGCTGGGTTCGATGCCGCTCCGCAAGGCACCGGGCGCTGCTCGCTTCGTTCCCTGGCCGCTCAGGCTGACGGCGTTCGCAGACATGGCACGCGATCCGCAAGGACAGCTGTGGCTTGCCGACAACAATGGTCTCCGCCGGCTTGACGGAACCGCCAGCGTTCCGCTCGCCGCCGTTACGACGCCATTCCTGCAGCGAGAGCTACGCTTCGATCGTGATGGCGCCCTGTGGATCGCTGGGCAGGACAATGGCCTGGTACGCGCTACCCTTCACAATGGGCGCATCGCAGGCGCGCTCGATAGGTTCGGCGAGGATGACGGGCTGACCGGACCCGTTGCGATGTCGCTGTTCGAAGACCGGGAAGGCAACGTCTGGGTAGGCACTGAATCGGGGCTTGACCGCTTCTCGGCCACTGACGTGGTTCAGCCGCGGAACCCCGGCGTCATGGTGACAGGATTTGCCGGCGATCCACGTTCCGGGCAGGTGTTCTTCGGTGGCGTCGCCGGCGTCTTCCGCATGGCCAGGGGCATGGCGGCACCCGACCTCATTTTCCGCAAGGCGTCGTTGGGCGTTCTGTGCGGGGATGCCCGGCGGCTGCTCGCGATCAGCATGGATGACAACACGCTTCTCACCCTGTCGCCAGCGGGACGGGCTGTCGCCGCTCACAATGTCGGCGGACCGCTCCTGATCACCTGCACTCTCGATACTCTCGGTCGATTCTGGGCATCGATCAAGGATGTCTACCGATTAGAAGGAGACAGATTGCAGAAGGTCGACGCGCCCTGGACGGCGGGTCAGCATGTCGGCAACGTCGCTCACCTCAGAGCCGACGAGAGAGGTGGGCTTATCGCCGGTCGTTCGCTTGAGGGCGTTCAACGCATCCGCGGCGTCAATGGACAGCAACTGTGGCGCGCCGAGCATGGAATCATCGGCGCAACCAACCTCTTCGTCCCGGTGGGCGAGCGCGTTTATCAAGGTGCGCAAAGAGGACTCGGCCTCTACGACCGAGGGCATCACCTACAGCTTAGCGAACGGATCTATCCGTTTCTTGCCGGCATCACCGGCATTCATTCCTCGTCGGATGGCTTGACCTGGCTGATCGGCGCGACAGGCATCTATCGCGTGTCGACGGCCGCGCTCGACGCCGCTTTTCAGGGTCCAGGCCGGCCGCTGTCCTATACCCGGTTCGGTTATGAGGAGGGATTTCGGGCGCGGTCAAACACGCTCGACACGAACGATATCGTCGAGGATCGGACAGGGCGGCTCTGGTTTGCCACCAACCGGGGGGTCGCGTGGATCGATCGCGACCGCATCAGGCGCAACGCGGTGCCACCTGGCTTGGCGATCCTCGCGTTAAGGGCTGGCGGCCACCGCCGAACGGATGTCGACGGGCTGATCCAGCTGCCGGTGGGCACGCAACGGGTCGAGATCGAGTATTCCGCGCTCAGCCTCACGGACGCGAAAGCCAACCAATATCGCTACCGCCTGGAAGGCGCCGACCGCAGCTGGGTCAACGCCGCCGGTGCCCGTGAAGCTCTCTACACCAATTTAGGACCTGGCACCTATCGCTTCCAGGTGATTGCCTCGAATAACAATGGAGTGTGGAACAGGCAGGGCGCGACGCTCACCTTCGCCATTGCGCCGGCCTTTTATCAGACGCGCTGGTTTGCCGCTGTGTGCGTGGTGCTGGCCATGCTCGCCCTGTGGCTGCTCTACCGCTGGCGGCTGCGCACAATTGCGGCACGTGCCAGAGGGCAGTTCGAGACGCGACTGGCGGAGCGGGAGCGGATCGCCCGCGAGTTGCACGACACGCTGATGCAGGGCTTTCACGGCGTCCTGTTCCGTTTCCAAGCGGTGCTGAGCCACTTGACCGCCGGCTCACCGGCCTACCGTGCTTTGGAAATGGCGCTGGACCGAGCCGATGGCGTGTTGGTGGAGGGTCGCGACCGGGTTCGCGACCTACGCGACGACGTCCAGACCGCGAACCTGCTCGAGGTCCTGCGCACGACGGTTCACGATCTTGTACCTGCTGAGCTGGAGTGGAAGGTGACCCAGCACGGCATCGTCCGCAGCGTCTGCGCGCCTGCCGCGGACGAGATCAAGCGCATCGTGTCGGAGGCGGTGGCGAATGCCGCTCGGCATGCGAACGCCCACAGCCTCGAGGTGGTCCTGAACTTTGCCGCTGATCAGCTGGTGGTGACGATCGAGGACGACGGCTGCGGCATACCCGTGGGGATCGTGGAGGCCGGCAGACGGCCCGGCCACTATGGCCTGGTGGGTATTCGCGAGCGAACCGCGCAGCTGTCCGGCTCTGTGGAATTCAGATCTCGCGACCCCCATGGCACGATCGTCCGCCTCACCGTTCCCGAGCGCATGGCTTTTCCTGCCGGGCAGGCGTGATCGTCGGTTGGGCTTCGAAGCAGGCGGCAGCGTGCTCTCGAAGCCCTGGGCGAGGCTGTTCCGATGCCGCAGAGCTCACGTGGCCGCGGGCAGGTTCGCCGCTCGCCGAACGGTGAGCGCGATGCTCGCCCAATCGACGTCGTCGCCGCCATTGGCGATAGCGGACCGGAGATGGTCACGCACCACACCGAGCAAGGGCATGGGCGTGCGCGACGCCGTGGCGGCCGCGTCGACGAGTGTCATGTCCTTGAGGCCAAGCGGCGCCGCAAACCCGGCCGGACGGAACCGATCGTGAACCAGGATCTCGCCATAGGTTTGATAGATCGGGGCATCGAACAGTGTACCCGTGAGCACCGCCAGCAAGGTAGCCCGATCAACCCCGCCCTTCTCGGCCAGTGTCATGGCCTCTGCCATCGCCTCGATCGCGGCCATGATCATGAAGTTTCCGCTGAGCTTCACGAGGTTTGCGGATGATGGTGTTTCCCCAACATTGAAGGTGCGTTGGCCGATCACCGCGAACAGCGGATCGCATTGCTTGAGTGCGCGGGTATCTCCGGCCGCGACGATGAACAGCTTGCCGGCCGCTGCGGCAGGCGGTCGACCGAACACGGGCGCAGACACATACCCGTTTGCCCGTGCGGCGCTGGCGAGCCGCTCCGCCAGCGCCAGGCTGATGGTGCTATGACCAACGTGAAGGGCCGGAGCGTTCAGGATGCCGTCTTCTCCGAAGACGACCGCCTCCACGGCACGATCATCGGCGAGCATCGTCATCACCACCTCGCCTTGGGCGGCTTCCACCGGGGTGGCGGCGCGGCGAGCGCCTGCCTCCACAAGCGCGTCGGTCTTGTCCGATGAGCGGTTCCATACGGTTACGTCATGTCCGGCCTGCAACAGGTTCGCTGCTATGGCGCTGCCCATCTGGCCCAGTCCGATGAATCCGATCTTCATGCAGCTTCTCCCAACTGATGCCCCAACAGCCCACCCAATCGAGGGTTGCTCCAGGTCATTGCCAACCCGCCAGAAACTCTAGGAGAAGCGCGTTCACGGCCTCGGGGCGTTCCTCGTGAGGCAGATGGCCACAGCGCGGGATGGCCACCGTGCGCAGGTCGTCGGCCATCTCGCCCCAGACCTTGGGCATGTCGAACATCTTGCCGACCGCGCCGAAATCCTCGCCCCAGAGCGCGAGCGTGGGACAGGCGATCTTGATCTCGGCATCAGCGTTGTCTTGGGCGACGTCCTCGGCGTTGGCCCTGTAATCCGCCATGGCGCCGCGCACGGCGCCCGGCGCGCGATAGGCGCGGACGTAGGTGTCGAAAACCTCGCCCGAGATGGCCGAGGGATCATAGGTCCAGTCGGAGAAGAACCACCGCAGCCACTGCTCCTCCTTTCCTGCGATCAGCGTCTCGGGAAGGTCAGGGACAAGATGGAACAGGAAGAACCAATAGGCCTTGGCGATTTCAGCGTTGAGTTCGCGAGCGACCACGCGAGTGGGAACATTGTCCATCACCACCAGCCGATCAACGCGGTCGGGGAAATCCTTTGCAAACCGCGTGGCGACGCGGGCGCCGCGATCGTGGCCGACCAGTGCAACCCGCTCAAGCCCAAGATGATCGAGCAGGGCGGCAAGATCGCGCGCCATCGTGCGCTTGTCGTACCCGCTGGCCGGCTTATCAGTTTCGCCGTAGCCACGCAGATCGGGCGCGATGACACGGTACAGCTCGCCAAGCTGTGATATCTGATGCCGCCAAGCGAAATTCGTCTCGGGAAAGCCATGAAGGAGCACCACCGGCGCGCCTTGGCCCGCATCGATGTAGTTCTGGCGAATGCCGTTGGCGTGCACCGTGTGACTGGAAACCGCGATCATTCAACCCTCCTGGATCCGTTGGCGGATGAACTGACGAGCGGCCGATAGGGCGCTGCCTGCGAATTAGATGTGGCAAGAAGGTTCCACAGGGGTGGTGGAACCGCGGCCGCGTCACATTCCAGCGCGTTGGTCCCGCCGGCGGCTGGGAACGTGGGCAGATGCTCGGAACAGCTGCGGTCAGCCGTTTAGCGGCTGCGATGATGCCGGGTGGATGGCGCACGCCAAGGTACCAAAAAGGACAAGCGCGCCCGCCAGCCCGAGCGGGATCACCAGGCCCGTCGCGTTCACGAGCAGTGCACCAGCAACCGCGCCGAGGAATATCGCGAAGATGCTGCCGGCACGTCTCGACCAGTTCGGATTGCTCCCGCCGGCGAGCGAAGAGTCCGCTGCTACCCCGGTCAGCGTCAGGGTGAGCACCGTCGTCGTGAGATCGGGAACCTTGAGTTGGCGGATGGTCGCGTTACGGAAACCCATCGCCACGGCGGTGAGCGCGATGACCGCGAAAACCTTCCACCCAGGCAATTGGGCGGAAACATCAAATCCGATCGCGATCGCCGCAGCGCTCCAGAGCAGGGCGGCCTCTACGATCGCGGCAGTCAGCAGCCAATCACGCAAGCTGCCCGCCGAACGTGCACGACTGACGCGACCGGCAACCAGCGCGCCGAGCATGAAGGTCGCCAAGGCGACGAGCGACGGACCCATGGAGAACCCCGGCGTCCCCGCGACGGCGAACCCGAGGAACACGATGTTGCCGGTCATGTTGGCGGTGAACACCTTGCCAAGACCCAGCACGCTGGTCGCGTCGACCAGGCCGGTGGTGACGGAAAGCAGCAACAGCAGCCACGGCAGGGGCGGGCCCGATGGTGTAGACGTCGCTGGTGAAGACATGGCAAGTTCCTTCAGAACCTGAAGTTGGATTCAAAGCCGACCATGGTGATGGTCTTCGCCGAACCGGTGTCGTGGATGAAAGCGCCAGGCGCAAACGCGGAAAAGGAAGTCGAGAGCTCGAGTTCGGCGGTGGCCTGCCACGCCAGCGTCGCCTCGGCTTCCTTGCCTATGAACCGTCTCGACGATCCTCCCGGCGCGCGTACGAGGTTGCCGGGAACATCGTAAACGCCGTCAGCACGGGAATATCGCCAGTACGCCATTGCTGCGAGGCTGGCAGAAATCTCGCTAGACAGCGTGATCGCAACTCTCGGGTTGGCGCTCACGATGTTGTAGGGACCGATGGGCGACAGTTCACCGAAATACTTGCCCTTGGGAAAAAGGGCATTGAAGGTGTTTAGTTGACCGTCCCCAGCACGCTTGTCGCCGCTGGCCACGTTGAACCGTAGCAATGCGTCGGGGTGGAGCGGGAGGTCAGGGAAGCGCTTGCCGCCTTCGGCGCCCACCGTCCATGCAACGATTCTGTTTCCTGCAAAGCGGCCGAACTGGGCGACGCCCTCTGCATTCCAGTGCCAGACCCCGGCAGTGCCATGGGTGCGTGCGCCGATGCTATGGCGTATCTCGCGACCGGTCACCGACCCGAAGCTGGCGTGGTCGTTACGGTAGCCGATATAGTAGAGATCGAGCCCGCGCAGGCTGGCATAGGCGCTCCAAAGACGCTTTGACGGCGAACTGCGGTCGTCGAGGATCTTCAGCCCCGGCACGACCGGCCTGACCGAGATCAGGCTGAGCGTTGCACCTCCCAGCGACAACAGACCGCGCACACCGTCAAACGCAAGCGGCACGTTGGGACCGTAGCGGGTGCCGATCAACCGCTCGGATCCGAGGGAGATCATCTGCCGGCCCACGCGCAGCGTTGCGCCTGTTCCATCCATGTCTCCGGTTTTCGCGTCGCCGAAGCGATAGTCGACGAAGCCCTGCAGGAGATCGACCCGCGTCTGATCGACCGGGCCTGCCGCAGGAGCGACCCCGATCGCATAGGCCAAGATCGGCTGCACGAACGCTCGGACGCGCCCGACGTGCAGATCCGCATGGGGTACGAGGCGCGCCCAGAGATAGCCGTCGTCGGCGACCGCACCGCTCTCCCATTGATTATGGCGATAGCTTTCATCGCGCAGCCGGATCTCGGTTCCCGTGGTGACGAACGCGTCGTCTCCCAGCGGGATGTATTTGAATGGCTCCGTCCAGTGGCCGGTACGGTCCGCCGGATCTGCGAAATTCGACCAATCCTCATCATAGCGCGTCAGCGTCAGGGTAGGCGGCTCCCACGCTTCAGTAGCCTGAGCCCACAGGCGAGTGGGCGCTGACATCAGGAGGATGCTGAGGAAGGTCGTTCGTCTACGCACGGGCCTGGCGGGCGGCATGCTCCGCCACGAGCGCTGCGAGGATGAACCCGCCGATAAGGCCCAGATGCTCGAAGAAGGCGTTGGTCGCCATAAAGCGGTCCTGACCCGATGGCATGATCCAGAAGGCATTCACCCGGATCGCGGCGAAGAAGGTGAACACGCCGAGCATGCCGGCACCCAACCAGATCATCCGGCCACTGAGGATCATCAGCGGCCCCGCGAGCTCGACGGTGATCACCACCGCCGCCCAGGCCGCTGGATGAGGCATGCCGAAGTGCGCCTGCTCAGCCACCGCGGCCGGCCAGTCGGCGAGTTTCACGAACGCCCCGACGAGATACGCCCCCACCATCGCCAGGCGAGCGACAAAGCTCGTCCAGCGCCAGTCGAGAATGGCATCGACGAAACGCGGATCCTTGGCGGCCATGTCGGTCAACGCGTCACCGGCGCGTGGATCTCGGCAATATAGCCACCGGGAAAGCGCACGATGGCGGACTCGCGATCGCGCTCGGCGTGCGGTTCGACCAGCGTCTCCACGCCTGCCGCGCGGCCCTTTGCCAGCGCATCCTTGAGGCTGGCGACCTCGTAGCCGGTCAGGTCGCGACCGTAGGGCCAGGGCAGCTGGTTGTCGGACACCATGACGGCGGTCTGGCCATAGCCTGACGATAGGCGAATCCGCCGATAGGTCTTCCCGGATTGCCCGATTTCGGCCCCGTCGGCAGCCTTGTCGTCGGATACGATCCGACCATGCGCAAAGCCGGTCCAGCTCTTGACGAAAGCGTCGGCTGCATCCGCTGTCAGGTAGACCCGGTTTTCAGGTACGGTCGCCAGCGCAGGGTAGTTAGGCTTGGCGGTGTGCCAGTAGATCTGCATGCTGACGCCGCCCGGCCACTGCACGACGGCGTCCCGGCCAATGGGATCGGGGAACGTGGTGATCAGCCGAATGGCGCCGTGCGTCACCGCGGACGCCACGGCTGCATCAATATCGGTGACGAGATACCCGTTGCGCTCGCCGCCGAACGGGAAGGGGATCGGGGTGGTGAAGCCGAAGACGGACACCGATCCGGCCTGCGTCAGCACCAGCTGCGAGAACGTCTTGCTCGTCGTCGGGGTGACCTGAAAGGCACCCTTCTTGGTACTGGTGCCGCCAAGGGTCGCCGTCAGACTGGCCACCAAGCGGTCGAAATCCTCGGGCGCGACGTAGACGTGGGTCGTATCATACTGCGGGCCGACCGAGTAATCGGACTCGGGTCCCGTGACTGCCGTCGCGGGCCCATGTCGAGCCGTCGCCGGCCCGGTGGCTGCCGCGCCCGCCAGGACGATGGCGGCGAGGATCGTGAAGCGATTCATCAACTGTCTCCGCGAGAGTAGGATCAGACCGCCCAGCAACCGCAGCCGAACGAGCCCCAGAAGCTTTGAGCGTCTGCTGCTGGCACCGCGCGCGCCAGTGCGGCGGCATGATCGTGGCCATGCACGGAACATGCGCTGGCGCAGCCGCAGGCGTTCGCCAGTTTGGCTGACGCTTCCGGGGTGCGGTGATAGCCGCCGAAGGTGGCGACCGGCGACCAGTCGGGCATCGGGCGGGGTAGCGCCGGCGACAGCGAGCCATAGTCCCCCTCGCCGAAAACCACCTTGCCGCCGAGGATCGTCAAAACGGAACGGAGATGCGGAATGTCGCTCTCAGGCACGGCGAAAAAGTCCGCCGACAATATCGCGAGATCGGCAAGCTGCCCTGCCTTGATCTGTCCCTTCTTGCCGACTTCGCTGGAGAACCAGGTGTTCTCGTGGGTCCACATTGCAAGCGCCTTCTCGCGGCTGACGCGGTTCGCGCCGGGGTAGAGGCCGAGCCCGCCGACGGTCTTTCCGGTAACGAGCCAATTGAGCGATACCCAGGGATTGTAGCTGGCCACCCGCGTCGCATCGGTGCCGGCGCCTACATGCAGGCCGGCGGCAAGCATTCTGGCGATCGGCGGGGTGCGCTCGGCCGCCTTCTCGCCATAGCGTTCGACGAAATACTCGCCTTGATAGGCCATGCGGTGCTGCACCGCGATGCCGCCGCCCAGCGCGGCGATGCGGTCGATGTTGCGGTCGCTAATCGTCTCCGCATGATCGAAGAACCAGTTGATCCCGTTGAAGGGAATGTCCTTGGCGACCTTCTCGTAGACGTCGAGCGCACGGCCGATCGTCTGGTCGTAGGTTGCATGCATGCGCCAGGGCCATTTGTGCTCTGCGAGCAGACGGATGACGGGCTCCAGATCGCCTTCCATGCTGGCCGGCATGTCCGGGCGCTCGACCCGGAAATCCTCGAAGTCCGCTGCCGAATAGACCAGCATCTCGCCGGCGCCGTTGTGGCGATAGGTGTCGTCGCCCTGCCCTGGCGTCACCTGGCTCACCCAGCCTTGGAAGTCGGCAAGCTCCTCCTTGGGCTTCTGCGTGAACAGGTTGTAGCTGATCCGCAGAGTCAGCTGACCATCGGCATGAAGCGTCTCGATAATGTCATAGTCGTCGGGGTAATTCTGAAAGCCGCCACCGGCGTCGATCACACCTGTCACACCGAGCGAGTTCATCTCGCGCATGAAGTGGCGGGTCGAGTTGAGCTGGTATTCCGCCGGCAGCGTCGGCCCCTTGGCGAGCGTCGCATAGAGGATGGTCGCGTTCGGTTGCGCCAGCAGCAGCCCTGTCGGATTGCCGGCCGCATCGCGGACGATCTCGCCACCGGGCGGGTTCGGCGTATCCTTGGTGTAGCCGACCACACGCAGCGCCGCGGCATTGAGCAGGGCTCGATCGTAGAGATGGAGGATGAAGACGGGCGTGTCCGGGGCGGCCGCGTTCAGTTCAGCGATCGTGGGCAAACGCTTTTCGACAAACTGATGTTCGGTGAAGCCGCCGACCACTCGCACCCACTGCGGTGCGGGCGTCTTGTCCACCTGGCGCTTCAGCATCGACATCGCGTCGGCGAGGCTCGGCACCCCGTCCCAGCGCAACTCCATGTTGTAGTTCAGCCCACCACGGATGATGTGCATGTGGCTGTCGATCAGCCCCGGGATGATCCGGCGGCCCCTGGCGTCTATCACCTCCGCCTGGGATGCAGCCGCGCGGACGTCCTGCTCGCTGCCGACGGCGAGAAACTTTCCATCCCGGATCGCGACCGCCTCGGCTGTCGGATTCTCGCGGTCGAGGGTTGTCACCTTCGCATTGACGAGGATGAGGTCGGTCATAGGTGTTTTCCTTGTGGCGGCGAACAGCGGGCCAGCGAAGGCGGACGCCGCGGCCGACGCCGCGACGCCGGTCAGGGCCGCCCGCCGGGCCGGCGTCATGCTGCGTTCGTGCGGGATGCAGTGGCCGACGTATCGCCGGGTAAGCGGCCGAGGATCGGCTCGGCGCAGGTCGTGCGCACGGCGGCTGTGGCCGACTGCCCGCCGCCGATGCGCCTCGCGATCGGCACCAATTGCTCGCCGATCAGGATGCCGAACAGGCCAACCAGCGCGATCACCGGCGGTGCCGGTGATTTCACGCCAAGGAGGCTGTAGACGATGCCGACGATCAGGCCGGCGCCCAACGAAAGAACATAGGGCTTCATCATGAGCTTCCCGATGTGATCGCGGCTTAGGCGCGCACGAAGGCGAGCAGGTCGGGATTGATGACGTCTGCGTTGACGCCGAGCATGCCGTGGCTGAACCCCTCATAGATCTTGAGGGTGGGCTTCTGCAGCAGCTTGGCTTGCTTCAACGCCGCGTTGTTGTACGGAACGACCTGGTCGTCGTCCCCCTGCATCACGAGCGTCGGCACGGTGATCGCCTTCAGATCGTCGGTTTGGTCGGTTTCGGAAAAGGCCTTGATGCCGTCATAGTGCGCCTGGGCGCTGCCCATCATGCCCTGACGCCAGAAGTTGTCGATCAGCCCTTGGCTGACCTTCGCGCCGGGGCGATTGAAGCCATAGAACGGGCCGGACGGGAAGTCGCGGAACAGCTGCGCCCGATTGCCCGCAACGCCGGCACGAATGCCATCGAGCACCTCGATAGGCACGCCATCGGGGTTGCCGGCGTTGCGGATCATGTACGGCGGCACGGAACTCACCAGCACGACCTTGGCGACGCGCCCTTGAGGCTGACCGTATTTTGCCACGTAGCGGGCCACTTCGCCCCCGCCGGTCGAGTGTCCGACATGGACGGCGTTTTTGAGGTCGAGGTGCTCGGCCACGGCCGAGGCATCGGACGCATAATGGTCCATGTCATGACCCGTGCTGACCTGCGCCGAGCGACCATGACCGCGCCGGTCATGCGCTACGACCCGATAACCGTTGTGGAGGAAGAACAGCATCTGGCCATCCCAATCGTCCGATGACAATGGCCAGCCATGGTGAAACACGATGGGCTGCGCATCCTTGGGACCCCAGTCCTTGAAGAAGATGTCGGTGCCATCCTTGGTCGTTACGAATCCGCTGCTCATGTTTTCTGCTCCGTTCGATCGGTTGGGGTTGGATTGGGCAAGGGCAACGGCCGGCAGCAACGTCATCGTGGCCGCACCAAGCGATGCGACGACGACTGCCCGGCGTGAGATTTCGGTGGTCAGGTCTGACATGGCGCTGCCGTCCTCTTGCTGCGACTGACAGGATCAGGCGTGGCCGCCTTCGGATGCGCCGAACATGGACTTGGCGTAATTGATACCCAGGCCGTAGGCACCGCCCCACTTCTTCGCGATTCCCGTGGTCGAGTCATAGGTTTCGGTTCGGGCCCAGTCGCGCTGCAGCTCGAGCAGATACTGAAGGGCGGTCATCGGCTTGGCGCCGAGCTGGATCATCCGCTGCACTGCGCGCTCGTGCGCTTCGGTCGAGATGTCGCCGCACGTATCGGCGATGAAGTAGCAGTCGAAGCCCTGGTCGATCGCCGAAGCAACCGGCCCGACGATGCATACGCCGGTCCACAGTCCGGCAAACACGATCCGCTCCTTGCCGATGCGGTTGACCTCTTCGATCACCGCGACGTCCTCCCAGGTGTTCATGGACGTGCGGTCGAGCATCGGCTGGTGCTCGAAAGCCTCGACGATCTCATCGAACATCGGGCCCGAGAAGCTCGTCTCGGCCACGGTGGTGAGGATGGTCGGAACGTTGAAGGATTTCGCCGCGCGGCTGATCAGCGCCGCATTGTTGCGCAGCAGTTCGGCCGAGATCGACTTGGTCGCAAAAGCCATCTGCGACTGGAAGTCGATCAGGATGAGCGTGTGATCGGTGGGCGACAGCAGCGATGTGCCGGCCGTCGCGGTTGCGGTGATGGTCATGTTGGTCTCCCGATGAAATCCGTCGCCAGGCTGCTCAGGCTCGCGGCTGTGCCGATCGGACCGAACACGCTGACTTGGCGTGGGATGTTGCTACGATGCTCGGCCGCGGCGATCTTGGACGAACCTGACGCAACCGGTACGTTGCTGCGCAATAGATCGCCGCCGGAATTGCGGAACGGCATGTCTGCGATCGATGGGTCGTTCAGCTGAACCCGGCGGCGACCATGTCGCGCGTGTCGGCGCGTCGCTTGGCGTCGGCCACGTTCCGTCACGCCGGTGTGGGTAGCGAGTTAGAGCGAGAGCATCGCCAAGGCGTCGATCTGGCGCGGACTGAAACCGTGTTTGACAAGCGCTGCAGCCAGTTCCGGCGACGGCTCGCGCTGGCGGTTGGCGTGGCACACGAACTCACTGACGGCCAACAAGCGCGGATCGGTCAGCGCCTCGCTCCGGCGTCTGGCAAACAACGCCGCCGCCAGCTTCTCGATCAGGCCCATCGCCTGACGAGTGGATGCCGTGCAGCCGCACCTGCTGGCGTCCTCGAGGGCGGCGGCGACGACCGACCACTCGCGGTCGCTGAGTTGCGGAGGGGTAGTGGCGTCGAGCATATGAGACAGCTCCTGCAGAACAATGTGAGATAGGCTTCAAGCTACGACGTCCGCTGACCCGGTTCGCTGGCGGGCCCGGCGCGATCTCGATGGCCGCCGCGCTGACCGCGGGATCGGCGGCGATCAGTCGCAAAGGTCCAAGTCGCGACCAGGCCATGCAAGACTCTCATCCTCCGGCGAGCGACAAGGCAGCGGCAGGAGGCCGAACCGATGTACTGCGATCCCCAGGATGAAGCCGAGCATCTCGATGACCTTATCGACGAGGCCGAGGAAGAGAGCTTTCCGGCGAGTGATCCCCGGCGGCACCCCATTTCGACTGACATCGAGTGCCGCCAGGCGCACGGTTCGCCAGTCGCAGACCTTGGTGGCTGACGCGGCCCGCGGCCATGTCCGCCACGTTCGTGTCATGCAGCACGCTGGTGGCGACGGCGCCACGCCAGCGGCGTGTCGCCGACGAGACGACGGAACAAGCGAGTGAGATGAGCTTGATCGGTCAATCCGCAGGCATAGGCGATGTGACTGAGGGTGTCGGTCGTCTCGAGCATCAGCGCCTGCGCACGCCTGATGCGCTGACGAACAAGAAACGCGTGTGGTGTCTCGCCAACCGAGCCCTTGAACGCCCGGCAGAAATGCCCGGGGCTGAGCTTGGCTACCCCGGCTAGCGTCTCCACCAGGATGGTGCTGTCCAGCCGCTCCTCGACGTAGCGCTGGACGCGCGCGAGCTGCCATGGCGTCAACCCGCCCTTGGGCAGGCGTTCCGCCGCATCGGTTGGAAGCGCCGGCAGGACGGCAGGCGCTGACGCGGCTGGCGTGCCCAGTAGCGTGACGATCCGGTCGAGATAGGCGCGCGCCAGTCGGGGATCACGATCAAGAGATCGCTGCGCGCCCGCGACCAGTTCGGCCAGCAGGGGCGGGGCAGGATTAGGATCAGCGAGGAGGTTCTGATGCAGCATGATCGGCTTCCTGTTCGTAAAACGGCTGCCGATGTGTGCAGGATGCTGGAAGGCTGCGGTACCGAACGAGCGGTCAAGTCACGTATGCGTAGGGCGCGGCGACCGCATACGAAGGCATAGCTTGCATGATCAGAGTTCGATGATCCCGCGCCGCGCGGCAATCGTCACCGCATGGGTGCGATCGGCGGCAGAAAGCTTGGAGAAGATGGCCTTCATATGGCCTTTTACCGTCTCCTCAGACAGCCCGAGGTGCCGGCCGATCTCCCGGTTCGATTTGCCGACCGCGGCCAAGGACAAGGTGGCGATCTCACGCTCCGTCAGTGCATCCTCAATGGCGTGGATGGCGATGGTGGAGGCCACGGTTGCATCGATGTGCTTGCCGCCGGCGAAGACCGAGCGGATCGTTGCGAGGAGCTCTTGGCGCAGGCTGCTCTTGAGAAGATAGCCTGACGCACCGGCTCGCAGTGCGCGCAGTGCTTGCGCGTCACCAAAGTAGGTCGTGAACACGACGATGCGGGCGCCCGGCCACTCCGCGCGGATCGCTGTGATTGCTGCCACGCCGCCCATCCCAGGCATCTGCAGGTCCATCAGAACCACGTCGGGGCCATGCTCGCGGTAGGCCGCGACAGCTTCTTCGCCCGTGGTGGCTTCCGCGACGACGGTCAGCCCCGGCCAGCCACCCAGCATCGCGCGCAATCCATCGCGCAGCGCAGGATGATCATCGACAATCAGAATTCTGATGAGGGGAACGTCGACCATGGTTGTCTTCATGCGTCGCTAATTTCGTCAAACGCTAGATGGAAAGCGCTGGCCAGCGACACAAATCCATCGATGCCGGAACAGAAGGACCAGCCTCTGAGCAGCTTTGGTGCCTCCTCCGTCAGCCCTTGTCTCAGGCCCAGCATCAATGCCCGGGGCGTGCCGACGAGGTTCGCGGCGTGGAGGCCGCTATCGAGCAGGCTGGGAGCGAACGCCACCGTTGAGACCTCGCGACGCGCCGCCTCCTTGACGACTAGGCGGACTGCACCGGTCATCACGGACGGCTGCCATGTATCGGGATCGCCGAGTCCGACGATCAGCACGGTGTCTGCCTTGATAGGGGGGCGAGGCATGGCAAGCGCGATCGTTTCGCCGATCCTGCCGCTGAAGATACCGTCAGCCCTCAGCCTCATCAGAGCTCCGGACAATGCCTCATCCAACTCGTGCAGACCGCCCACAGGAAGAGCTCGGGCTGCCTCGTGGGTGAACATGCCCGCGACGGCTAGCTCTACTGGCGCTTCTACTGCACCGGCCCGGATGACGTCGATCACCACATCCTGCCAGGTGCCAATCGCTTGCCGTTGAACGCCACCAACTGCCTGCTGCATCAATCCTCCCGAGCGTAACGCGTTGTGAACCGCTGCCGCCGGCGGCCCTGTCAGGCTTTTCCCACATGGTCGTGGACGGAACCGACAAGTCTTGGACGATCCGTAGCGAGTCCTCGAGGCGAGCTTGCGCGCCGCTGTTGATGATCAACGCACAGCGCGGAACGCGCGCGTCCTGAACAAGAAGCAGGACCGGTTGCGCTGTAGGTGCCTCAGAAGCTGTTGACGCCTTACCCGAGCTTGGAAGGGGCGAGGTAATGTGGATGCGACACCACGCGACTGGTGGAGACGTGACCAGGTGACGGGAGGGGACATCGCGTGAAGGCATTCTTCCTACCGGCGCTGTTGCTGCTCGCCATGCTTCTTATCTGGCTCGCGGCCAGGTCCCGCGGGCCGCGATCACGCCTTGTGGGTCAGGTCGTCGGCCTCTGTTTGCTGAGCCTGCCGCTCGCCGCCGCGGGCGTGTCGCCACTGATGACGGGCGGCGACGTACCGATGGGCCCTGACGGGCATTGGTTGCGGACGGCAGCCCTGCTTTGGTGGCTGTTCGCCGCCCGGCTGGCCGCCACCGTCGTGCGGCGGATCCTGGAGCGTGACACCCTATCCAGGGAGGCGCGTATCACCGGGGATCTGGTGTCCGGCGTGATCTACCTGGCAACATTCCTCGTGGTCCTGAGCTTTGTCCTGCTGCTGCCGGTGGGTGGGCTGGTGGCCACCTCGGGAGTCGTGGCGGTGGTGATTGGCCTCGCGCTCCAGAATACGCTGTCCGATGTCTTTTCGGGGATTGCGGTCGGCATCGAACGTCCGTTCGGCGCTGGAGATCGGATCACGCTTGCTGATGGCATCGAGGGCGTGGTGATCGAGATCAACTGGCGCTCGGTGCGGGTGCAGACCGATGGCGAGGATGTGGCAATCATCCCGAACAGCGTCATCGCCAAGGCGCAGATCCTCAACCGCAGTGTGCCCGGTCGGCGGCGGTCGGCCAAGGTGATGGTGACATGCCCTGCGCCGCTGCAATCCGAGGCCGTGCTGGAATTGCTGAGGCGGGCCGCGATGCTGTGCCCGGGCATTGTTGAGGAGCCTTTGCCTCTGATCAGCATGGTCAGGCTTGGCGCCCTCACCTCGACGTTCGCGATCGACTTTTTCGTGGCGGACTCGCTGGCGGTGGCGCGTGCCCGCACCGACCTGCTGATGCACGCTCAGCGGCAGCTTCGCTACGCGTCGCTGTCCGGCATGCTGAGGACGGGGGAAGCGGCGCGTACCGGCCGTGGTGCGGTGATCGCGGAGATGGCTTTGTTTGCTCGGCTGTCACCCGAGCAACAGGCGCAGCTGGCCGCGCGGCTGGACTGTCGCCGCCTTCGTGCCGATGATCTGCTGTTTGAACAAGGAGGGGTGGCGGACCACCTCATCATCATCGGGTCGGGCGTGGTGGAGGTCACAGATACGTCCGCGGATCTACCATCGCGGGTCCTGCGTCGAGCCGGCCCGGGCGAGGTGATCGGCGACATCGGGCTGCTCGCGGGATCGACTCGACCCTATACCGCACGAGCCGTGACGCCCCTGATCGTTTACCTGCTCGCCCGCGAACACCTGCTCGACGCGATACATGATGATGAGGATCTTGGTATTGCCCTCGAAACCTCGGTGTCGGATCACGTTGCCCTGCTGGACGCGAGACGGTCGGAGGCAGCGGCGGCTGACGAACACCTGCCCAGCTTTCTCGAGCTGCTGCGACGCCGCTTCGGGCCGGCGGTTCATCCGCCGTCGTCGGACAACGCAGTCGCTTGATAGCGGCTCGCCGGCAGCGTGGCCCACCGGCGTGCGCCCGATGCGCAGGAGGGAACCGGAGCTGCATCAGATCCGCGTTCCGTCCTTGGCAGTGCGACAGGGCATCGGTAGACACCATTTGGATGGTCCGGTTGTGAGCGACCGGCCCGTCCAGCTAAGATCGCCGAGGGCGCGAGGCTTGTATCGTCCGTTCCCGATTAGCCGTTTCGAATTCAGAAGATTGAGGGTGCGACCGTGTCCGATCAGACTGCCCTGATCCTTGTGATGGATGACGATCCACTCGTTCGAACCTCGCTGGACAGCCTGTTGCGTTCGGTGGGTCTGAAAACAGAACTATTCTCCAGCGCCCGTGAAGCGTTCGCCAGCGGCTCACTGGCGAATGCCGCATGCGTCATCTCCGATATCCGAATGCCCGAGATCGGCGGCTTCGAGTTCCAGGCTGCAATGGCGGCGCGTTCGCTCGAGGTGCCGATCATCTTCATGACGGGTCATGGCGATATTCCGATGGGCGTCCGTGCGATGAAGGCCGGGGCGGTCGACTTCCTGCCCAAGCCGTTTCGTGATCAGGACATGCTGGACGCGGTAAACGTCGCGCTGGAGCGCTGGAGGTCGATGCGTGCCAAGGGTAACGGCGTAGCCGCCGCCCGCGAGCGCTACGAACTGCTGACGCCGCGTGAACGCGAGGTGATGGCCGGCGTCGTTCGGGGGCTGCTCAACAAGCAGGTGGCCGGCGAGCTCGGCATCGCGGAGATCACGGTCAAGCTTCATCGATCCAGTCTGATGAAGAAGATGGGTGTTCGGCGACTGCCCGAACTCGTTAGACTGGCGGACACGCTGGCGATCATGCCTGCCGCCCCCCCCAACTAGCGTATAGTCGCGCTGGGCTGCCCCGGCGGCTATTGACCTCTCGGATGGAGCCCAAAGTCATAGCCGTCGTCGATGACGAGGAATCGGTGCGCTCCGCTACGTCGAGCCTGCTGCGTTCGATAGGGTATAGCTGCACCAGCTTTTCCAGCGCCGTGGCGCTCGTCGATCATGGGTTCGGCGGCGTGGACTGCATCTGCAGCGATATCCAGATGCCGGACATGTCCGGCCTGCAACTGGCTGCTGTTCTTGCCTCGGCGTCCGGATCACCCCCTCTCGTGCTCATGACCGCCTATGCCGACGAATATGTGGCAACGACCGCTCAGGAACTCGGCGTGACCGCTCTGCTGGAAAAGCCCTTGCGTGCCGACCTGCTGGTTGACGCGATCGAGGCGGCACTCGCCAGCCGGACGTGACCGCCGGCCTGCGCCCGGATCTCCGTTGTGCGCACGATCGGGGGCAGGGTGATCTTTACCGCTGCTCCGCCGTCAGGCGCGTGTTCGAGCGTGATCGTGCCGTCGTGCCGGTCCATGATGGTGCGGCAAATCGATAGGCCTAGGCCCATCCCATCGGCTTTCGTCGTGTAGAAGTTTTGGAACGCATTGGCGCGGTCGATGTCATTCCAGCCGTGTCCGTGATCGATGACCCACAAGGCGACTTCATCGTCGCACTGCGTGACTATCAAGTCGACCAGGCGACGCTCGGGGGCAGTCTCGCTCATGGCCTGGAGGCCGTTTGTCACG
The DNA here is from genome assembly GCF_059416225.1 of Sphingomonas sp. GW821-FHT09E03. Classification (NCBI taxonomy): domain Bacteria; kingdom Pseudomonadati; phylum Pseudomonadota; class Alphaproteobacteria; order Sphingomonadales; family Sphingomonadaceae; genus Sphingomonas; species Sphingomonas sp. GW821-FHT09E03. Next base: position 318,985 of record NZ_JBWKOS010000002.1, read on the forward strand.
AGGTTGACGAGCACCTGCTTGAGCAGGATCCGATCTCCCGACACCCAAACCGCCGACGGCGGAAGGCTGACCCGGATACGGGCGTCATAGGCTGCTGCGTCTCGCTCCAGCACCGCGGCGGTGTCGCTGAGCAGTGCACCAAGATCCACGGCAAGCCTTTCGGTCGACGTGCTGCCGATGAGGCTCCTCACCCGACGCATCACCTCTCGGGCATAATCGACCGCCTTGCCGAGCCCTTCCAGCGCGTCCTTCGCCTCGCCGATGTCCGGTGCCGGCCGCGACAGCCACCGAATTGCCGCGTCCGAATAGCTTTGGATCGCCGAGAGCGGCTGGTTGATCTCATGCGCCAGTGCGGCTGACATCGCCCCCATGGCGCTGGTCCGCTGAGCGCTGGTAAGTTCGTCGCGCGTGCGGGCAATCTGGGCTTCCAGACGCTTGCGCCGGGTGACATCCAGAATGCTGCCGGGAACGCGGCTCAGGTCTGCGTCCAGCCCGAGGCTGAACGTGACAAGGATCTCGATCCTCCCGCCATCTTGGGGCGTGACATGCGTTTCTGTCTGGAAGAGCTGGCGGCGCTCGTCGATCGCGATGATGCAATCCGCGAAGCTCGCCTCTGTTTCGGGGAGAAAGCCGCTCAGATGCGAGAAGAACGCGTCTTTCGAGGGCACCCCCATCATCTCCAGAGCCGTCGCATTGACGTCAGTGATGCGCACCATCCGCCGAGCTTCGATCACAAATTCGGGGTGACTGGCGACGAACGTCCTGAGGTCCGTCACGCCCTCCTCACGGAGCTTGGCGATCGCCGACGCCACCGGGGTGAAGTCATGCTCCCAGATTGCGATTGCCAGGGTATCGAATACTTGGCGATAGCGGTGTTCGCCATTGGCGATCAGCCTGTCTGCAGCCTGCGCGCGAAACAGCCGCATGGTGGTCATGATGATCAGGACGAGGGCGATAACGGCATTGATGCCTGCCGCAGGCCCAGCACCTTGCGTGGTGTAGATGAAGTAGCCGGCAATCGTCAGGGCTACACAGATCGATGCCCAACGTAGCATCGTGCGGCGTGGCACGACATGCCCGCCGCCGATCGCGACGAGCAGAACGAGCGCATAGAGACAGGCGACGGCGAGGTCGGCGTGAGCAAATGAATCCAGGCAGAAGATGGCCGCTGCCATGGCGGCGCCGACGCCATGACGCAGGTTCTGCCTTGCTGCCGACGTCGAACCCGTCCGATCATGCGAGCCCGCCACCAGGGAGGCGCGATCGCTGTTCGGATCGGGGTGTGCGGCCATGCCAGCAGGGATAATCGTTCACCGGTCCGGGAGTTAGCCCCGAAAGGGTCTGTGTTGATGCCCGGATTGGGTCCTTCGCCGTACAGCCCTGCACCATGTTCACCTGCTACGGGGCGGCGCATGCTGACCGCTCCAGTACGACCTGCCTGCCTGGCGCCTACCCCGATTTTCTCAGGCAGAGGAATCGGCACCGCAAACCCGTTTAGCGTCATCGACACGAAGCAATAGTGGCCGACGGGATAGGTGGATTCTTCCAGCCCTGCCTGGCCGAAACGGGCAAGTGCGGCATCGCAGAGGATATCCGGCGGGGGGGGCGCCGTGCAGCAGCGCCTTGGCCAGGTCATGGCCTCAGTCACCATCCATCAAATGGCTCCGCGTGTAGCTGGCGGTCGTGATCGCTCGTAAGCGGAGTGCCGTCGGGCGGCGACCGGCGTCCCGAAAGGCTACAGGTGGGAAAGTGGCACGATCACGCGAAACCTTGCTCCTTGGTTGGGGGCGGACACGACCTCCAGAGCATGTCCAAGGGTGCGCGCCGACTGCTCGACAAGCCAGAGGCCAAGGCCGAGCCCGCCGGAGCCGGAGCTTTCCTGCACGAAGGGGCGAAACATGCGCTCGCGCAGGGACGCGTCGAAGCCAGGCCCGTTGTCCATGACGTCGATCGCCAACTGGTCACCCGTCCTTCTGCATCCTACGACGATGGCGCCGGCCGGGACGTGCTTGATGGCATTGCCAATCAGGTTGGTCAGGATCGTGAACAGCATCGCGCGATCACTGTGGATCAAGCCCGAGTGGCGGACGATGCGCAGGGTAAGCCCCTTCGCCATGGCGGCAGCCGCCCAAGCCGCCTCCAACTCATCAAACATCGCTGCGAGCGTGAAGTCGGTCTTGCGGACGAGCTGCACGTCCTGCGCCGCCAGCGCGAGGCGCGTAAGACCGCTGGCCAGTCGCGCAGCTTCACCGCGTGCCGCCGCAAGCCAGAAGATGTCGGTTTCCGATTGGCAGTAAGGGCTCAGCCGTTCGATCACGCTCGAAATCGTCTGGAGAGGCTGCTTGAGATCGTGGCCCGCGGCTGTCATTTCGATGGTGCGGCGCTTCAGCGTCGCCTCCAGGCACGCGATCCGACGTTCGGGGATGACGCGCGCCTCGTTTCCGCAGGGCGGAGGCGACAGCGTCGGGCCGGAAGCAACGGAATAAGTGTTGGAAGATTGCTGCATGGCCGACCTCATCAGTTCGGAGGCCAATCTCACCCAAAACCGGCCGGGCGGCTACCGAACGGCGGGTCAGCCGCTTCAACCGATGGCAGTAGCGGCACCATACGAAGGTATGTCCGCTGTCCTGCTCAGGCCTCCGCCAAAAGGCTGAAGCGGAAGATCGAGCCGCGAGGTCCCTTGGATAGGTGATCAAGCGTGCCGTGATGGGCCTCTATGATCGCTCTGCAGATCCGCAGCCCAAGACCCAGGCCGTTCTGCTTTGTGGTGAAGAACCCGTCGAACAGCCGTTCGCGATCAGCCTCTGGGATGCCTGGCCCACTGTCCTCCACGTCCACGACGAGATGGGTTCCCTCGGGCCGGACGCGTATCTTGAGGGCACGGCTCCAGCACTGCGCATCGGCCATCGCTTGAGCGGCATTGATCACAAGGTTCACCAGGACCTGCCTGATCTGGACAGGGTCGACATGGACTGACGGCAGATCGTCGGGCAGGTCCAGCTTGAGCGTCGTCTGTCGCGTGGCGAGTTCCTGGCGAACGAACGCGACCGTCTCTAAGATCAGCGCGCGCAACTGCGTACTTTGCCGCAAAGGGGCGCGGCTCGACGACATCGCATGAAGCCGAGCGACCGTGTCGTTAGCCTGACGTGCTCCATCGGCAATGGTGGCAAGGCACAGGCCAACCTGTTCGAGCTCAGGCTCGGGGCGCCGCAACCACCGGATCGCTGCCTCGGATGAGGTGACGATGGCCGCGAGCGGCTGCCGAACCTCATGGGCGACCGTCGCCGTCATCACGCCAAGTGTCGACAGACGATCGGCATGGGCCATCTGAGTCTGCGCCCGCCTGAGCGCCTCCAGGGCTTTTACCTGTGGGCCTATGTTCGTAAGCCCGATCTCCACGACGCCGGACGCGGCGTCGGGATTGCGCCAACTGGTGCAGATGACGTGCAGCTCCGCTCCCATGATGTCGCGCAACAATAGTTCGGCGCGAGCATGGGTCCGCTCGCCGGCTTCCTCTCCCAGTGCCGTCGCGAGGATGTCGGCGGCCGCGAACGGCCAGATCGCGGCGACGCAGAGGGGGAGATCGTTCTCACCCACGCTCAGCAAATCGGCTGCCCGCGCGTTGGCCCATGTGAGCCTTACCGCGCCAAGCATCTTGCGCAGGAGTTCCGAGCGCCTTGCCGGGGAAAGCCCCGTCGCCGAAAGCGCGCGCAGCTGAGGCTCGGCGTCGGTGGCGTCGAGGCGCGCGAGCGCCAGTTCCATCGCCTCGAGCGTCCTCAGCGAAGACCGATGATCGACGTCCGGCATGATCAAGCGGTGATGAATTCCAGAAGATCTCGGTTCAGCCGATCCTTGTGCGTGAAAAGGACACCGTGCGGCGCGCCCTCGTAGATCCGCAACGTCGCGTCGGGAAACAATTCCGCGGCCTGACGCGCGGTCGCGGTGAAGGGGACGAAGGCGTCGTTTTCGCCATGAATGACGAGGACGGGCACGTCGAAGCCGGCGATGTCGTCTCGATAATCCGTCGTCGCGCAGGCGGTCACCGCGTCGTGCGCCGCCTTGAGCGAGCCCTGCAGCGCCATGTGATGCACGTGCGCCAAGCTTCCCTCGGAGACCTCCGCATCGTCGCGATCAGTCCCGAAGAAGAGACGCGCGAAGCTGCGCATGAATTCCGATCGATCTTCCAGCAGGCCGCTGCGTACACCGTCGAACACGCCTTGCGGCACGCCGTAAGGATAGTCCTCGCTTTGGCCAAGCTTGGGGGTCGTTGATCCGATCAAGACGACCCGCGAGACGCGCCCCGACCCGTGCCGGCCGACGTAGCGCGTGACCTCGCCACCGCCCATCGCGTACCCGACCAACGTCGCGTCCCGAAGATCCAGGTGATTGATCAGCTCCGCCAGGTCATCGGAGAAGCTGTCGTGATCGTACCCGTCCCACGGCTGATCGGATCTTCCGAACCCACGGCGATCATGCGCGATCACCCGATGACCATGAGAGGCCAGAAACATCATCTGGTTCTCCCACATGTCCGAGTTGAGCGGCCAGCCATGTGCGAACACCACCGGCGGTCCGCTGCCCCAGTCCTTGTAGTATAAGCGCGTGCCATCCCGAACCGTGAACACAGGCATACGCATCTCCCCGCCTCAACCCGCTTTTTACCTACCATCCCCCCGCGGGTGAGGCTCGCCCCCAATGGGGTGTTTGCGGCAACCCTAACAGGTAAGCGGATCGATGATCATGGTCTCTCCGCATGGGCGATCGATGGCGAAACCGGCAGGGTGTTTGCCCCGGATGATCGTCCGGTCCCGGGGAAGTAGACCGACGTCGATGACCGTCGACGGTGGGGCATGTCTCTTGTGCGATGCAAGCGAACCCTTCCGCCGGCCCTGCGCGGCCAGCGGGTTATCTTCACCAGGCGCAGATCGTCGCACCATCACCGCCGGATCGCTTGCGATAAAGAAGGCGCTCAGGGTTTGACGAACCGATAGGCGAACCGATCAGTATGGCCCTTGATCGACGGGTCGAACACCTTAACCGCATGCGGATCATCGGTGTTCGCCAGCACGTCGCATTGCGCGTCCAGCACGAAGCCGGCCGCTTCCACCTCCGCGCGCGCGAACGCCGGGTCGATCCGGTGCAGCGCCTGGGTGTCGGTCGTGCCCGAACCGGCAGTTGCCGCGTGATCGATGATGACGTAGCGCCCGCCTGGTTTCAGCCGCTCGAAGACGACGCAATTGAAGGCATCCGCCGTCGCGCCCTTGGCCTGGATGAGCTTGGTGTGAAGATCGTGATAGAACAGGTGAATCCACACGACGTCGGCAGGCTGGGTGACCTCCGGCATGGCCACGAGGTCCGCCGACACGCAATCGACATTGTCGCGGCCAGGTTCCCGTGCGAGCGCGCGCACGACGTCGACCGCATCGTCCTTGATCGCCATGATCTCGGCCGGCACGAAACTGAAGACTTGTCCCGCCGGTCCTACCCGTTCGGAGAACAGGCGAGTCCAGTCTCCCTCACCCGGCCAGATGTCGATGACGGTGGCATCTGATTCGACTTGGGCAAAACGGATCAAGTCGGCGGTTGTAGCGTCGTCGTACATCGAGACCTCCGTTGCGACAGGCATGCGCGCGGGCATGGCGAGGCGATCGCTCAAAAATGTCCGATCAGTCAAAGGTGATCAAGTCCTTGAAGATCAACTGGCCCCAGTCATTCCCCCGCGCCTGGACCAGCAACCCGCCTTCGCCGAGCTTGCCGAGCATGACGGCGGCAAAACCGAGCTGCTCGGCAAGGGCGCCGATCTGGGTTGCCGCCACGGCATCGTCGCTCGCCAGAAACACGACCCTTCTGCCACCGTGCACGGCGGGATCCTGTCCAAGCACCCCGGCACCCAGATGGTTGAAGCCCTTGACCAGCCGGCCGCCGGCAAAGGCTCGCGCGACGACCTCGGCGGATGACAGATCGCCGAGCTGCTCGATCGGCACGCCATAGGCGTTGGTCACATCGACGATCGTCTTGCCCCGCCAATCGGGCTGCGCCTGCGCGACATCCGCATGCGCCTCGAACCGGACAGCGAGGAACAGGACATCCGCCTCGACCGCCTTCGCCAGCGTGGTGGCGGTAATTTCGGGGCCGATCGCCGCGGCGTCGGCGGCGAAGCTCTCCGGGTCACGCGTGGTGGCGACCGATACGGCGATGCCGTTGCGGGCGAACGCCTTGGCCAGCGCCTGGCCGATCTTGCCGAAGCCGATGATGGCATAGGTCATAGAAATATCCTGTGATGTGCGGTGGTGACGCGAGTGCCCAGGGCATTGCGCGTCAGATCTGCGCGAGGCCGCCGTCAACGGCGAGTTCGCTGGCGGTCATGAAGCTGCTGTCCGACGAGGCCAGAAAGGCCGCCGCGGCGCCGAGCTCGGCCGGATCGGCCATGCGCTGGAACGGAGTCATCATGCCATAAGCCTTCTGGCCCTCCTCGCCGAGTGCGGCCTTCGCGAGTTCGGTGGCGGTCGGCCCGGGCGACAGCACGTTGACCCGGATGCCGCTGCCCTTCAGGTCCTCGGCCCAGGTTCGTGCCAGATCGCGCACCGCCGCCTTGCTCGCGCTATAGGCGGTGAACCCCGGCGCGCCCGTGGTGCCGGCGCTCGATCCGGTCAGGATGATCGAACCGCCCGCGCGCATCAGCGGCAACGCCTTCTGGACGGTGAAGATCGTCCCTTTCACATTGGTGTCGAAGGTTTGGTCGATGTGTTCGGCGGTAATTTCGCCGAGCTTGAGCGGACCGCCGGTTCCGGCATTGGCGAAGACCACGTCGAGCGTGCCGCGCTCGGCCGTTACCGTCGCGTCGAGCCGGTCGAGATCGGCCTCGACCGAGACCGAACCCGCTACGGCACGGGCGTGGGGACCAAGCCCCGCCACTGCGGCGTCGAGCGCGTTCTGGCGGCGGCCGAAGAGGAAGACGACAGCGCCTTCCTCGATGAAGCGTTTGGCGGCCGCAAGGCCGATGCCGGTCGCGCCGCCGGTGATGACCGCGACCTTACCGTCTAGCTTTCCCATGTCCTATCCTTCCCGGCTTGCGCCGTCGACCGTTGCGGGGCTTGCCCCCGACACGATCGAGATAGGCGCCGCCCGGTCGGGCATGGAGAGCGCAAGCCCGCACATCGATGGTGCAAATACGAACCGGTGGTTGACGAGACGCGCTTGATCCACGCGCTTCCCTGCTTACGATCAGGCCAACCGACCCTTGTGACGTCGCGTAATGCGGCGCGGGAATGCACCATGATCGACTGGGATGATGTTCGCTACTTTCTCGCCGTGGCGCGCGGCGGCTCGCTGCGGGCCGGTGCCGAGAGCCTCGGGGTCACGCATTCAACCGTGCTGCGGCGCGTCGCCCAGCTCGAGGGACGGCTCGGCACGCAAATGTTCGAAAAGCTGCCGTCGGGCTATCGGCTGACGACGGCGGGCGAGGAGGTGCTCGAGTTCGCGAGCCAGATGGAAGCAACGTCGCACCGGCTCGAGACGCGCGTGCTCGGGCGCGACCAGAGCGTGCGCGGGCTGCTGCGGGTGACGCTGGCGCCAACGCTCGCGACGCATCTGCTGATGCCGGACCTTGCCGAGTTCGCGCGCCTGCATCCGGACATCGAGATGGACATCCTGTCGTCCGGCGAACTGACGAACCTGACCAACCGCGAGGCCGATGTGGCCATCCGCGTCGTGTATGACCGCAAGACGCTGCCGCTCAATCTTCACGGCCTCAAGGGACCGGATCTGTTCGGCGCCGTCTATGTGTCGCGCGATCGACTGGCGGCATGGCAGGCAGGCGCGCCGGGTCCGATCCGCTGGATCGTCATCAGCCGTCACGGCATTCCCGACTGGGCCAGCGCGGGTGAGCTGGCTGCCACCGGGGTTCCGTTCAGGACCACCGATGCCGCGGCGCAGATCGTTGCCGTACAGCAAGGGTTGGGGATGACGACGCTGCCGTGTTTCATCGGCGATGCCGACCCGCTCCTGGCGCGAGTGCCGGGCGCCGAGCGGCACCGCTACGGGGCGCTGTGGTCGCTCACGCAGGGAGAGACCCGCAAGACCAAGCGGGTCCGGCTCTTTACCGAATTCATCTCCCGCAGGATCGCCGGCCATGCCCCGCTGCTTGCTGGGCTCTCGCCCCGCTAGCCATCAACGCCTATCGACGAGGCCCGCACGAAGCCCGATGGCTGTGCGCAGGCCCAGTATCCCTGGTCCTTTGATCAGCGCGCCAGAAATGCATCAAGCGCTTGTCGGAACAACGCTGGCTGGTCGAGCATCACGAAATGAGCGGAATCGCCAACAGCGACGAAGCTCATGTGCGGCACGTCCGCATAGGCGGCGCGGTACAGCGCGTCGGCCTGCGACTTGGTCGGGCCGTTTGCCGACCAGGGGTAGACGAGCGTGATCGGGGCGATGATCGTCTTCATGCCCGGGCGCAGGTCAGTGGTCATGTCCTCGTACATGGCTTGGCCTGCCACGCGGGGGTCGGCCGCCTTGACCCAGGCCGCCACCAGCGCGCGCGACGGCGGTTTGGCGGCAAGTCGATCCGCGGTCGCCTGTGCCAGCGCATCGCTGCCGGGCTGGCCATAGCTGGCCACCTGCGCGTCGCGCATGGCCTTGGCGCGTGGCTCGACCATGGCGACGGTCGCAGCCGGAGCAAATAGAGTGCCGATGAACGGCAACGAGTCGACGATCATCAGCTTGCCGGCATCGCCCGGATGCGCCTTGGCGAGCATCAGCGCGACCAGCCCACCCATCGAATGGCCGACCACGGCCACGCCGGCGATTTTCTCAGCGCCGATCAGCGTGTGCAGGTCGGCGACGACCCCGTCGAGGATGCCCGGCGACAGATTGGCGCCTGGGGCATCGCCGCCAAAGCCGTTCACCTGCACCACAAAGACGCGGTGCGCCTTAACAAGCCCGGGCAGGACGCCATCCCACACCGCGCGTGGGCTGGACAGGCCCGGGATCAGGATGATCGGCGGCCCCTTGCCAGTCGCGACGACCGACAGGTGCGCCATCTGCGTGGCGGGGGCCGGCGCCGCAGCGTGAATGGCCGCGGGATGGGACACGAGGCCCAGCGTCATGCCGGCGGCGGCAAGGCGCAAGCCGAGGTGGCGGATCATATCACTTCTCCTTGGATGGGCTGATGAACACGTCGTCGAGGGCAAGGGCGAACAGCGCCGCGATCGTGAAGGCGAGCGGTAGCGGGGGGCGTAACGGCTGGTCTCGATCGCGTTGACGCTCTGGCGGCTGACCTCCAGCATCTCGCCGAGCTGCTGCTGGCTCCACCCACGCTCCGCCCGGAGGGCGCGGAGTGGTTGTTCATGCCGTTCCCCGCTCGACCATGGTGTTGATGCAGCGCCCCGCGGCAAGCCCGGCGAACCAGACGCATGGCCAGGCATAGCCGGTCGCATGAGGCACCAGATCAAACCCCTCGAGAAACCCCCACACCGTCGCTGCCGTCATCGCTAGCCCGGTGGCGACGAGCGACTGGCGGGTGAACAGCAGGCGCAGATACTCGTCATGCTCGTCGACGAGGTACGTCCCCGCCGCGACGAAGAAGCCGACGACCGGCAGCGCTGGCAGAACACCGAGCGCGAAGGCCGCCGGTCCTCCCACCAGATGACGAGAGAGCAGGAAGACGACGGGGAAGAGCAAGGCGGCGTAGGCGACCGCCAGGATCAGGACACGGCGGTTGTAGCGCTGCCGGGCGGCTGAGAAGTGCATGGGCAACCTCCTTCGATTCGGTGTGAAGGAAGCTTGTCATGGAAAGTAGGCTTTACGTCAAGCGTGCTTTACGTTTTTGTTGCGCATGTTGCGGATCAGGTGCGCCGCGATTGCTGCCAGGCACCTTCAGCGTCGCAGCAAGGATCAAGCCGGCGCCGAGTTGCAGCAGGCCATACGCCCGACGGCGTGCCGGATGAGCGTCGAACGGGCGCACGAGGACGTCGACGGCGCCGATGTCCGATCGCCAAAGGCCCACGTGCCGCTTCGGCTGGAGCAAGCCCAGCAGACCGTCGCCGATCATGAACACGGCGGCCATTTCCGCAGATCGTCGAATGCCAATCTGTGCGGCGGTCAGGTCGTTCATCGCTATTCTCCCGGCGCATCAACGCATGTCGCGGCGTCTTGGCCGCAGCATCCGCCGAAGCGATCTGCCTGCCGCGCCTGAGCCTGACTGTTCGGCTGATCTGGCGGTGATCGGTCTAGACGGTGCAGGTTCGTACCGCCTGTGTCAGCGCCGACAGCGGGTCGCCTTGCGGCACGAATTCATGCGCGACATAGCCCTGGAAGCCGAGGTCGGCGATGCTGCGGGCGACCGCGCGCCAATTCACTTCCTGCACATCGTCGAGGTTGTGGCGCCCCGGCACGCCGCCGGTGTGGAAATGACCGATCCACTGGATGTCCTTTCTGATGGTGTCGATCAGATCGCCTTCCATGATCTGCATGTGATAGATATCGTACAGCAGCTTAACCCGCGGCGAATTCACCTCCTTGGCGACGCTCGCCCCCCAGGCGGTATGGTCCGCCATGTAATCGGGGTGGTCCCGCTTGCTGTTGAGCAGCTCCATGCAGATCGTCACGCCATGGTCTTCGGCGATTCGCTTGACCCGGTTTAGGCCGGCCACGGTATTGGCCAGCCCCTCCTCGTCGGACAGGCCCCGGCGGTTGCCCGAGAAGGCGATCACGTTGGGCACGCCTGCCTGGGCGGCCTGGGGAATGCCGATGCGGAAGGCCCGCTCGATCGCTGCGTGATTCTCCCGCCGGTTGAGGCCATTGGCGATGGTCATGATGTCGGCGGCATAGCCCATCGTGCAGCGCAGCCCGTGGCGGCGCGGCGTGTCGTAATCGGCCGGCGACAGCAGATCGATCCCTTGCAGCCCGATGCGTGCCGCGGCGGCGCACAGCCGATCAAGCGGGATATCGTTGTAGCACCAGCGGCTGACCGATTGCTTCAGCCTGCCGGCCGGGGCGGCAACGGCGGGGAGCCCCGCGATCGTCAAGGCGGCGGCGGACGAACCGATGACGGCGCGGCGGGTGATCATCGCTGGTGATTCCTTGGCACGCCTGGCGCCGCAGCCTCCCGGCAGGCGATCCGCGCGCGCAGCTGCGCGCCGTGGAACCCGACGTTCCGGTTCGGCATTGATGCTCCAGGCTGATGGGATCGTTGATCCGAGGAGGCGAGCATGCTGGACCTGGTGATGACCGCCGCTGCCCTGATGGCGGCGACACCGGCGATGGGGCAATCGGGCGCGCCCGACACCTCGTCGAGACCTGCTCCTGATCGGGAAAAGGCCACGGTCGCTGCCGCCGGCCATCCCAAGTCGCGACGTACGCCCACACCGACCAGAACACCGCCGCCGCGGGAGCCGGACGGGGTGGTCCCGCCGGGGGCTCCGGGCACCGGCAACCCGACCATCCCCGGTGCGGCCGCGACGCCGCGCTGATCGCGCCGCGGCGAGCGCATTATTGCTACGCCGCCGTCGTGCGCAAGGTCTTCACCGCATGGTCCGCCGCGCGCGTCGTCAGGGCCATGAACGTCAGCGACGGGTTGACGCACGCCGCCGAGGCCATTTGAGCGCCATCGGTGACATAGAGGTTGCTGGCCTCATGCGCCTGGTTTGCGCCGTTGAGGACGGACGTGCGCGGGTCGCGGCCCATGCGGGCGCCGCCCATTTCATGGATCGCGTCGCCGGGGACGTGCTTTTCCTCGCTGCTGGTGACGTTGGTCAGCCCCGCCCCGCGCAGCATCTTCTCGCCCTGCTCGCGCGCGTCCGCCATCATCTTCAGCTCATTGTCGCGGAAGGAGACATCGAACCGCATCAGCGGGACGCCGAAGCGGTCGACCTTGCTCGGGTGGAGCGTCACCCGATTGTCCTCATAGGGCAGGCACTCGCCAAACGCGCCCATCCCGAATTTCCAGCCACCGTAGCGGCGCAGGCCATTCTTCATCGACGCGCCAAAACCGACCGGCTCCGCCACCGGGCGGTGGGCACCACCCTGATAGCCGTAGCCGCGCTTGAAGCCGAGGCCGTCGTCGGTACCGGCCATGTTGCGGAACCGCGGGATATAAACCTGCCCGGGACGGCGGCCATATTCGATATATTGCTCCATGCCCGGGATATCGCCGCTGACGTTGACGCGGAAGATATGGTCCATGACATAGCGGCCGAGCGTGCCGCTGGCATCGAAGTGGCTGCGCTCGCTGCCCGGCGCGCGCGAGTTCATCAGGATCTGCACCGATCCGATCGTCGACGCGCAGAGGAACACCAGATTGGCGCGTACCGTCTGCGCCTGGCCGGTCGTCGCATCGATGTACCGCACGCCGGTGACGCGCTTGGCGGCGGCATCATATTCCAGATTCGTCACCACGGCATCGGACTGGAGCGTCAGCCGCCCCGTCGCCCGCGCCGCGGGCAGGGTGACCGCCTGCGTCGAGAAATAGGCGCCGAACGAACAGCCGTTGCTGCACTGATTGCGGAACTGGCACTTGGTCCGGTTTTGCTCGGGCTTGTCTTCGGTGATGTTCGACAAGCGCGCGTGGATCAGCTTGCGGCCAGGGAAGTTCGTCTCGAGGCCGCCTTTCACCCACTTCTCGGCGACGTTCATGGGCATCGGCGGCATGAATTCGCTGTCGGGCAGATACGGCAAATTTTCGCGCGAGCCTGACACGCCGATGTACTTTTCGACATAGGCATACCAGGGCTCGAGATCCTGGTAGCGGATCGGCCAGTCGCCGCCGACGCCCTCGCGCTTGTTGGCCTCGAAATCATCGGGGCTCCAGCGAAAGCTCCACCGCCCCCAGATCAGCGACTTGCCGCCCACCGCCGCCGGCCGAATCCAGCGAAACTCCTTGCCCTCATCGAACGCATAAGGGTTCAGCCGGTCGTCATTGTAGAATTGCAGGTTGCTGGTCGACACATAGCCGTATTTGGCGATGAAATAATCGCTGGCGACGACCTGCGGCGGAACGGTGCCGCGCGCGGGAAGCTCGAAGGCGGGCTTGCCGTCATACGTATAGCCCTCCTGGTGCTCGACCATGTGGCCGCGATCGAGCATCAGGACGCGCAAGCCCTTCTCGGTCAGTTCCTTGGCCGCAAAGCCGCCGCTGACCCCTGAACCGATGACAATCGCGTCAAACCGATCGGTCGATGCCATGATGGGTACCTTCCTTGCAGGATCAAAACCGCAGCGCGGCGAGGTTGCGGTAGCTGGTCGTGATGTCGGGGAAATAGGGAGCCGGTGCCTGGTCGTTCTCGACAAAGAAATGCCGCACGCCGGCCGCGCTTGGCAGGCGGAACAGGGCGGCGAAGTTGATCGTGCCGGTGCCCACCGCCGCCATCGATCGATCGGCGCGCATGTCTTTGACGTGGAACGAGTAGAGCCGCCCGCCCAGCTTCTTCACCAGGCCTGGCAGATCAGCGCCGGCGTGCGCGGCCCAATAAAGATCGAGCTCGAACTTGACGAGCGCCGGATCGGTCTCCGCGATCAGCCGGTCGTACAGGCGCACACCCTTGGACCGGCCCGTGAACTCGAAGTCATGGTTGTGATAGGCAAAGCCGAGCCCTGCCGCGCGTAACCGCTTGGCGAGGGGATCGAGATTGCGCAGGACCGGCTCGAACCCTGCCTCCGTGCGCTGCTCGTCGGGCAGCCACGGCAGGATCACCGTTTCCGCTCCCAAGGTCTTGGCCATCGTCACCGCGGCGTCGAACCGGTCCGTCAGCATCGGATAGGGGATGTGCACCGACGGTGCCTTCAGCCCCAGCCGATTGAGCGTGCGGCGCAACATGGCATGATCCATGGTGTCATAGCCACCACCGCCGAACTCGACCTCGCGATAGCCGATGCGGGCGATTTTCTCCAAGGTGCCGACCGGGTCCTTCTCGAATACGTCACGCACGGTGTAGAGTTGCAGGCCCACCGCGCCGATCTGTTTGGCCGTGGCGCCTGATGACATACCGAGCATCGCCAAGGCCGCGGTGCCGCCTAAGCCCATGAGAACATGACGCCGATCCATGATCATGCCGAATACACCTTGTTGACGTTGGAATAGAGGAAGGCGCCATTATATTCGGCTGGCACCGGCAAATATTCGCGCTCCTGCGTCATGCCGATCTCCGACGTGTAATAGCCGGTGATGACGAGCTGGCGGAACTTGTCGAAGAAGTCGGCGCCACCGGCGAAGCGATTGTCCATTGCCGCGGTCAGCAGCGCGTCCTGCTGCGCCGGCGTCGCCCGGGCGGCCGACAGCTTGTGCTCGGCCATGCTGCGCGCCTCGATGGCATCGAGCCCGGCGATAATGGGCAGACGCTCTGTCGGCAGCGACCAATCGGCGAGCAGCTTGTCGATATAGTCGGGCACGCCCGCGGCGATCGCGCCCGGCGTGTCGGTGGTCGGGATGACACGGTCGCTGAGCGCGGTCATGGTGGCATGCTGGGCCGGCGTGAATACCCTCACGCTCGGGGCACCGATATCGATGACGGGCCGCGCGTCGCGCCCGGCGGCGCGCGCGATCGGCGCGAACAGGGTGCTGCCGAACATCGCGGCGACGCCGATCAACGCACTTCTGCGATCAATGATCATGCTTCTCTCTCCCGGCTTCCGTGTCTCTGCCGTCCACCGCCGCCGCTATGACGGTAGGCAAGGGGCGGCGGCCATTCGTTATTTTGCCGTTTCGGCCTTCAGATAGGCGATGATCGCCGCCCGCTTGGCCGGGTCGGCGACGCCGATCGGCATGCGTGTGCCCGGAACCAATTTCTGCGGGCCCGCCAGGAAGGTCGACAGGGTCTTGTCGTCCCATTTGAGCCCCGCCTTCTTCAGCGCCGGCGAGTAAGTGTAACCGGGCGCCGAGGCTGCCGGGCGGGTGAAGACGCCGTTGAGGTTCGGCCCGATGCCGTTGCGCCCGCCCTTCTCGACCGTGTGGCACGCGCGACATTGCCCGAACACCTGTGCGCTGGATGCGGGAGCCTGCGCGATTGACGGCGCGGTCACGAGGCCGAACACCCCGATCCCGATTGCCGCTCCGGTGAACGCCAACAGCAGCTTCATTCAGTCTCTCCTGTGTTCTTTATCACGATCGATCGCATGCCACTTGCTGTCAGACGCGGCGTTCGCCACGACCGCCTCGACGAAGCGCATCGTGCGCAGGCCATCGGCGATATCGGGAAAGCGCGGGTGCTCCTCGCCGCGAATGGCCGCAGCCAGGCCGCGGTAAATGTTCGCGAACGCCTCGATATAGCCCTCGGGGTGACCGGATGGCGTGCGGAACTGCGCGGCGACGCTCGGGTCCAGAGACGGTCCACCGGCGCGGACCTGCTCGGTCGGCCGGTCAAGCCAGCGCAGGGTGAGCGTGTTCGGCTCCATCTGCGACCATTCCAGCCCGCCCTGGGTGCCGTGGATGCGCAGCCGCAGCCCGTTTTCCTCGCCGGCCGCGACCTGCGTCACCTTGAGCACGCCGCGCGCACCACCCTCGAAGCGGAGCAGCGCGCTGACATCGTCGTCGAGCCGGCGCCCCGCAACATGGGTGGCAAGATCCGCGCACAGCGTGTCTGCCCGCAAGCCGGAGACATGCTCGGCCAGCTGGAAGGCATGGGTGCCGATATCGCCGAGGCAGCCGCCGGCGCCTGCCCGTGCCGGATCGGTGCGCCATTCGGCCTGGCGGTTGCCCTCGCGATCGATCGCCTGGCTCAACCAGCCCTGAAGATACTCCACCTGGACGAGGCGGATCGGTCCGAGGTCGCCCCGGCTGACGCGCAGCCGCGCCTCCTCGATCAGCGGATAGGCGGCATAGGTGAAGGCCAGCGCGAACTGCTGCCCGCTGGCCGACACCGCTGCAGCAATCGCCTCCGCCTCCGCGACGCTCATCGCCATCGGCTTCTCGCACATCACGTGAAACCCGGCCGCGAGCGCGGCGATCGCCATCGGCGCGTGGAGATAATTGGGGGTGACGATCGCGATCGCGTCGATGCGCTCGGCCGCCGGCAGGGCGTGCTCGCCGGCGATCATCGCGTCCAGCGTGGCGTAGACGCGCCGGGCGTCCAGCCCCAGAGCGTCGCCGGTGCGGGTGTTGCGCCCCGCATCGGAGCTGAACGAACCGGCAACCAGCCGCCATTCGCCATCCAGCGCCGCAGCGCGGCGATGCACGGCGCCGATGAACGCGCCTTCGCCGCCACCGGCCATGCCCAGGCGAAGCGGCTGCCGCGGCATCAGCGGTCCGTCGCCAGGCCGAGGAGCGTGCGGATCGCGCCCGCATCCGCGCCGCTCGCGGCAAAGTCGTCAAACGCATGCTCGGTGCGCCGGATGATGTGGTCGCGGATGAACGGTGCGCCTTCGCGCGCACCGTCCTCAGGATGCTTCAAGGCGCATTCCCATTCGAGCACGGCCCAGCCGGCATAATCATATTGGGCAAGCTTGCTGAACACGGCGCCGAAATCGACCTGGCCGTCGCCGAGCGACCTGAAGCGACCGGCGCGGTCCACCCAGCTTTCATAGCCGCCGTAGACGCCGGTGCGCCCGTTCGGGTTGAATTCCGCATCCTTGACGTGGAAGCAGGCGATGCGGTTGTAATATCGATCGAGGAAATCGAGATAGTCGAGCTGCTGCAGCACGAAGTGCGATGGGTCGAAGAGCATCCGCGCGCGCGGATGCTGGTTGACGGCGGCGAGGAACCGTTCCCAGGTCGCGCCGTCGAACAGATCCTCGCCCGGATGGATCTCGAAGGCGCAATCGACGCCGGCGTCATCGAACGCATCGAGGATCGGCGTCCAGCGCCGCGCCAGCTCGGCGAACGCCTCTTCGACCAGGCCGGCGGGGCGCTGCGGCCAGGGATAGACATAGGGCCAGGCGAGCGCGCCCGAAAACGTCGCATGGGCGGCCAGGCCGAGGTTGGCGCTCGCCCGCGCCGCGAGGGTGACCTGCTCCACCGCCCAGCGCTGCCGCTCGGCCGGTCGCCCGCGCAGTTCGGCCGGCGCGAAGCCGTCGAACAGCGCATCATAGGCCGGATGCACGGCGACGAGCTGGCCCTGGATGTGCGTCGACAGTTCGGTCGGCTCGATGCCGTGTCGCGCCAATCGCCCGCGCAGGTCGTCGCAATAGTCTTTGCTGCTGGCGGCGAGCGACAGGTCGATGAGTCGTGGGTCGCAGGGGATCTGCACCCCGACATAGCCCAGGCCCGCGGCCCATTCGGCGAGGTGGTCCAGCGTGTCGAACGGCGCTGCGTCGCCCAGGAACTGGGCGAGGAAGATGGCGGGCCCCTTCATTGCGATCATGGCCGTGCCTCCATCCGCGACCTGTCCTTGAACGTCAGCTGGAAGAGCAGCGCGATGGCGGCCGCGGCGATCGCGGGATACCACCACATGCCGTGCCAGTCGGCGATCGACGGCGTCGCCGGCAGCTGTGCGTAGAGCAGCCCGCCGATCTGCGAGCCGAGCAGCATGCCGACCCCATAGGTGAACAGCGTCAGCATGCCCTGCGCCTGCGCGTTGACGCCCTTCGGTTCGGCGATGGTGCCGGTGTAGATGGCGCCGGCGACGAAGAAGAAGTCATAGCATACGCCATGCAGCGCCACCCCGGAGTAGACCGCCCAGAGCGATGACCCGCCGTCGCCGATCGCGAACAGGGCATAGCGGGCCGCCCAGGCGATCATGCCGACGAGCAGCAGCGGCTTTACCCCGAACCGACGGTAGAGCAGCGGCATCGAGAACATGAACAATAGCTCGGACATCTGCCCGATCGCCAGCGTGCCGCCGACATTGCTGATCCCCGCCGCCGCGACATAGGGCGAGGCATAGGCGTAATACATCGCCAGTGGGATCGAGATCAGCGTCGCGCAGGCGATGAAGACCAGGAACGAGCGTTGGCGCAACAGCGCGAACGCGTCGACGCAGAGCACCTGGCGAACCAGGCTGCCGCCGGGCGGCGCATCGGCCGCGACGTTGGGCAGGGTGAAGCTGTAAAGACCGAGCGCGACCGAGACGATCGCGGCGACGCGGAAGATCTCGGGGCTGGCGGACAGCTGCGCCCAGCCGATGAGCAGCCCCGCCGCGATCCAGCCAAGCGTGCCGAACGCGCGCACGAAGGGAAAGCGATCGACGCGCTCGCCGAAGCTCTTCAACGCGATCGTGTTCGCGAGGCCGACGGTGGGCATGTAGAGGATCATGTAGCCGAGCAGCAGCCAGACGAACTCGCCGCCATGCTCCGGCGTCACCAGCGCCGGCAGGTAGAACAGGATCGCGCCGCCGACGAGATGCAGGAGCACCATCAGCAATTTGGGGCTGAGATAGCGGGTCGCGGCCATGCCGAGCAGGAAGGATCCGGCGATCGAGGCGATCGGGCCCACCGAGAAGGCGTTGGCGATCATGGTGCCGAGCCCGGCGGTCTGCATGACGAGGCCGAGCGTCACGTTCCACGCGCCCCAGACGAAGAACTGCATGAACATCAGCGCGCTCAGGCGGCCGGTCAGCAGTCGCGGCATGCCCTGGGGAACAGTCGAGCCCATTGTGGCCATTCCTCACCTCTCCCGTGCGATTTGCTCGCCTCTGCCCGTTGACTATGGCGCGCAAAGGCGGATGTAAAGGATTACATCGGTGCGCCGGGGAGAGGGGGGACATGCCGACGATCATCGATGTCGCCACCGCCGCCGGTGTCTCCACCGCGACCGTCTCGCGCGTGTTGAGCCGCCCCGAGCGGGTCCTGCCGCACACCCGCGACCGCGTGCTCGAGACGGTGGCCGCGCTGGGCTACCGCCCGAACGTCGCCGCCCGCTCGCTGCGCACGCTGCGTGCCGCCAAGATCCTGGTCACGGTGCCCGACATCTCCAATCCGTTCTTCGCCAGCGTCATCCGCGGCGCGGAAGAGGCGGCGCGCGATGCCGGCTACGGGGTGGTGCTGGGCGACACGCGTCACGATCCCGACATCGAGGATCAATATGGCGCGATGCTGTTGCGGCGCGAGGTGGATGGCCTGGTCTTCCTCGGCCATCATCTCCCGGACAATCTGGCGGCGCTCGCCGCGGGCGAACGGGCGCCGATCGTCAATGGCTGCGAATATAGCGCGGATCTCGGCGTGCCGAGCGTGCACATCGACAATGCCGCGGCGGGTGCTGATGCGATCGTGCATCTTGCCGACCTCGGGCATCGGGCGATCGGCGTGGTCACCGGCCCCGACGTCAGTCCGCCCAGCCGCGACCGGCTCGCCGGGGCAAGCGCCGCGGCCGCGCGGCGCGGTCTCGACCTCGGCATCGCGCGCGGCGACTATTCGGCGCAATCAGGGTTCGACGGCGCGGCGCGGCTGATCGCCGCCGGCGTCACCGCCATCTTCTGCTTCAGCGACGTTATGGCGCTCGGCGCGATCGGCGCGATCAGGGCCGCGGGCCTGTCCTGCCCGGAAGATGTGTCGGTGATCGGGTTCGATGACCTGCCGCTCGCCGCTTTCTTCCAGCCGGCGCTGACCACGATCGCGCAGCCGACCGAAGCGATCGGCCGGCGCACGGTGGAGCTTCTGGTCGACCTGCTGCGCGGAACCGGGCAGGTTGCCGTACCAGAGCCATTGCCGCACGAACTGATCGTGCGGCGAACAACCGGAGCGGTGCGATAAGCCGTCCGACAAGGAGGAGAGCGATGTGGAGGTAACCACTATTTCACGACGAGCGATGCTGGGTGCTGCCGCCTCGCTTGCCTTGCCCGCCGTCGCGGGTGCCCGGCGCCTCCGGCCGAGCGACCGCGTCAACATCGCGGTGATCGGCGCCGGCGGCATGGGCGCGAGCAACATGAGCAAGTTGACCGGCCAGAACATCGTCGCGGCGGCCGATGTCGATTTCGGTCACGTTGCCAAATCGTTGGTCGATGCCAAGGGCGCGACCAGGCCGGAGATGGCACCGCTGCGCGCCGCCTATGATCGCGCCACGCGCTACGCCGACTATCGGCGCATGCTGGACAAGCAGCGCGATATCGATGCGGTGCTGATCGCCACCCCCGATCAGCACCACGCCGTCGCCGCCAAGATGGCGATGGAACGCGGCCTGCACGTCTATGTGCAGAAGCCGCTGACCTACACGGTCCGCGAGGGCAGGGTGTTGAACGCGCTCGCGGCGACCAGGCCCAAGCTGGTGACGCAGATGGGCAATCAGGGCCATTCGGGCGATGACGGGCGGCGGGTGGTGGAGCTGATCCGCGGCGGTGTGATCGGCCGGGTGAGCGAGGTCCATGCCTGGACCAACCGCCCCGTCTGGCCGCAGGGGATTGCCCGCCCTGCCCCGGTGCCGGCGCCGGCAAGCCTCGATTGGGACTTGTGGCTCGGCCCGGCGACGGTGGGCTGGGGTTATCATCCCGATTATGCTCATTTCAACTGGCGCGGCTGGGTGCCGTTCGGGGTCGGGGCGCTGGGTGACATGGGCGCACACCTGCTCGACTTTCCTCTGTGGGCGCTGTCGCTCGGGCTGCCCACCGCGGTGGAAAGCCGCCACTCGATGTGGGGCGGCGACGACAACCTCTGGGACGACAAGCCGCCGGCGGAGCTCGGCAGCTATCCGCTGGCCGGCACCACCTTTTTCGACTTCGGCAATGCGCCGGGCGGAGCGATCAGGCTCACCTGGTATGACGGTGGGCTGATGCCGCCGACCCCGGCCGGTTTGCCGGCGGGCGTGGTGATGAACCCCGGCGGCGGCGTTCTTTATGTCGGCGACAAGGGCATGCTGATGCACGAAACCTATGGCGAGAAGCCGGTGCTGATCGGCGAGGGCACGGCGCCGCGCGCGGCGGCGATCCCGCCGAGCCTGTCGCGCATTGCCGGTGGTCGCGACGGCCACGAGCTGAACTGGATTGCGGCGATCCGGGGCGAGGCCAAGGCATCGTCGCCGTTCGCCGATGCCGTGACGCTGAACGAGACCATGCTGCTCGGCATGGTCGCGATGCGCGCCGGCCAGCCGATCCGCTATGACGGCCAAGCCGGCCGCATCACCAACCTCGCCGACGCCAACCAGTTTCTCGACCGCCATTATCGTGAAGGATGGATGCTGTGAAAACGCTGTTCACCGTGGCGACGCTGCTCGCCGTCCAGGCGACGCCGTCTGCCAAGCCCGAGGATACCGAGGTGTGGACGCCCGAGCCGCCCGTCGTGGTGCCCGGCGCGTTCGTGTCGGCACCGCCCCCCGCGGACGCCATTCGCTTGTTCGACGGGCGCGATCTGTCGCAATGGGTCAGCGTGAAGGATGGGTCCCCGGCGCGCTGGACCGTCGCCGGTGGCGTCGTCACCGTCGCCAAGGGGACGGGCAACATCGAGACCAAGCGCCGCTTCGGCAGCTATCAGCTGCACCTCGAGTGGCGCGTCCCCGCCGGCATCACCGGCACGGGGCAGGCGCGCGGCAACAGCGGCCTGTTCCTCGCCTCCACCGGCAAGGGCGACGACGGCTATGAGCTGCAGATCATGGATAGCTACCGCAACAAGACCTATGTCAACGGGCAGGCGGGCAGCATCTACAAGCAGCTCATCCCGCTCGGCAACCCTGCGCGCGCGCCCGGCGAATGGCAGAGCTACGACGTGGTGTGGACCGCGCCGGTCTTCGCGGCCGATGGCGGCGTCAACCGCCCGGCGAGCGTGACCGTCTTCTTCAACGGCGTGCTGGTGCAGGATCACAGCGTGTTGAAAGGGCCCACCCAATATATCGGCCAGCCGAGCTACAAGCCGCACGGCCGCGCGCCGATTAAGCTCCAGGATCACGGCGATCCCAGCGCGCCGATCAGCTTCCGGAACATCTGGATCCGCGACCTGCCCTGATGATGACGCAGCCGGGCGTGCAACACGATGTGTTCAGGTTGGTCTGCTACCATGCGCCATTCGCCCAGGAACGGTCCCCAAGGATGATGATGCGCCTTCCCCTGTCTCGCCTGCTTCTGTCCGGTATCGCCGCCAGCCTGCTCATCGCGTCACCGGCGAGCGCCAGCTCACCCGAGCTGATCGGGCTTGAGCAAGCGCTGAGCACGCTGATCGCGACCCATCCCGGTGAATATGGGATCGCCGCGATTGACCTGCGCGATGGCTCGGCCGTCGCCATCAACGGCGATACCCCGTTTCCGATGGCGAGCACGGTCAAGGTCGCCATCGCCGCCGCCTATCTCACCGAGGTCGATCTGGGGCGACGCAGCCTCGGCGACACGATCGCCGGCCGTCCCGCCGCGAAGGTGATGGAGCTGATGATCGTCCATAGCGACAATCAGGCGGCCGATCAGCTACTGGCCGCGGTCGGTGGCCCCACCGCGGTCCAGCAGTGGCTGTGGTCGCACAAGATCACCGGCATCCGGGTGGACCGGACCATCGCCCAGCTGCTGCGAGAGCGCGGCCACCTCGCCGATAGCAAGGATGTGGCGACGCCGATCGCGATGGTCGCGCTGTTGAACAAGCTCGATACCGGCAGCGTCCTCTCCGCGCAAAGCCGTTCGATCCTGCTCGATCTGATGAGCCGATGCGCGACCGGCACGCGCCGGATCCGCGCGCTGCTGCCCGCCGGGACGCCGGTGGAGGACAAGACCGGCACGCTCGACGGGGTCACCAACGATGTCGGGTTCATCACCATGCCCGATGGCCGGCGCTTGGCCGTCGCGGTGTTCGCGCGAGGGGGACGCGATCGCCAGCCCGTCATCGCCGAGGTTTCGCGCATGATCTACGATCGCTTCGCCGACAGCGTCCGCAACGCGCTCACGCTGTTCATGCGTTTGCGGTGAGCGGTAATGACCGATAGGTTGTTCGTTCAGAAAGGAGCCTTTGACCGGGGTGTTTGGCCATCGGTCACCAGCCCACGTCCAGCGTCACCACCGTCAGCTTGCCCGCGACATTTCCCACGAGCGTGACATTGCCGCTGGGGGAGTCGATGCTCGTCATCGCCATGATGGCCGTCACAGTCATTTGCGCCGTGAACAGTGGTTCACTGGTCTTCAATTGGGGAGCGGTCACGATCGCGGTGCGCCCATGATCGCCTGTCCACGCATCAAAGCCCCAGGAAGAGCCGATCGGTCGCAGCGGCCGGCTCGATGGCGGCGGCGCCAACGGCTTGTCACCGCCGCGTGGTCCCGCACAGCTCGTGGTAGTAACCCGGCCGCTGGAAAGCGAATTGCCGATATAGTCGGCGTCGAGTTTGAAACATCGCCCGTCGCTGAACTGCAGGATGATTGGCATAAACCCCATCGACCAGGCTGTCGCAAGGTGGGTGCCGGCTGGCGCCGCGACGGCAAAGGCGCCGACGACGTTGATTCTCGCCGCCGCGGCACGGTGATAGGCCGGGTCGATGCGGAACAGCTTCCGTAGCGAGGCTTCAGGGATCTGGACGATGTTGAGAGCGCTGTCCTTCGGCACCGCTGCCCGGGCGGGAGGCTGGCCGGAGCCACTATATACCGCCGGTGGGGTGAGCTGGCGCCCGTCGGCGACGACACTGACAAGCGCCAATCCGCCGCATATCCCGGCTGATGCCCACGCTGCTACCTTGCCCATCATCCGCTTTCCTCCACCGGCAGCAGCTTACAATGCGCGATCCTGGCAGCCAGTTGTTTCCTCGGTGGCGACGAACTGGTTGCCCAGGAGGCGGCGGACGTGTCATCGAGGCTGCCAAACAAGAATGATCCGGAGAGGGGCGCATGAGGTCCAACATTCTACGCGTGGCGGCCGTGGCGGGCATGATGACGGCGGGGGCGGCGGTCGCCCAGACTGCGCCGGTCGTGCGCACCACCAACGGGCCGGTCCGCGGCGTGACCGAGGCGGACGTGGTCTCGTTCAAGGGCATTCCCTTCGCCGCGCCGCCGGTCGGGCCGCTGCGCTGGCGCGCGCCGCAGCCGGCGAAGCCCTGGAGCGCGGTGCGCGACGCGAGCGCCTATGCCGCCGATTGCATGCAGCTGCCGTTCCCGAGCGACGCGGCGCCGCTCGGCACCGCGCCGGCGGAAGACTGCCTCTATGCCAACGTCTGGCGGCCGGCGGGCGCAGCGAAGACGCTGCCGGTGATGGTGTGGATCTATGGCGGCGGCTTCGTCAACGGCGGGTCGTCGCCGCCGACCTACAGCGGCGCGGCGCTGGCGCGGGCGGGCATCATGGTGGTGAGCTTCAACTATCGGCTTGGCCGGTTCGGCAGCTTCGCGCACCCGCAGCTCGCGCCCGCGGATGCCGACTACGGGCTGCTCGATCAGCTCGCCGCGTTGCGCTGGGTAAGGGCCAATATCGCGCGCTTCGGCGGCGACCCGGCCAATGTCACGATCATCGGCGAGAGCGCCGGCGGCATGTCGGTCCATGCGCTGCTGACGTCGCCGGCGGCGACCGGGCTGTTCCGCCGCGCGGTGGTGCAGTCCGGCGGCACCGCGTCCAGCAACGGCGCGTCGCTCGCGACCGCCGAGGCGGCGGGCATCGCCTTTGCCGCGAGCAACGGCATCGCCGCCGATGATCCGCAGGCGGCCGCGAAGCTGCGCGCCCTGCCCGCCGAGCAAGTGATCGGCGGGCTCAACCTCGCCTCGATGAACCGCCCGGGCTATGCAGGCCCCGTTCCCGATGGCCATACCTTCGTCGACAGCCTCGCCGCCTATCAGGCGGGACGGTTCGCGCATGTGCCGGTGATGATCGGCGCCACCAGCGACGACATCGGCGGCGCGACCGGGCAGATGATCGCCGGTGCCCGTGACCTTGCCGGGCTGTTCGCCGGGCAGAAGGTGCCGGTCTATTACTACCGCTTCGACTATGTCGCGAGCTCGGCGCAAACGCCGGCGACCAAGGGCGCGGCGCACGCCACCGATATTCCCTTCTTCTTCGACACCGCCGACATCAAATATGGTGCGGCGACCACCGCCACCGATCGCGCCGCGGCGCGCGCGATCAGCGGTTATCTGGTCAATTTCGTCAAGACCGGTGATCCCAACGGCGGCGGCGCGCCGGCGTGGCGTCCCTACAGCGCCGCGGATCGCGCGATGATGACGCTCACCCGCGGCGGCCGTGCCCAAGTCGCGGCCGAATAGGCCGAGTCCCCCCACCTGCAGCAACGAGGCTTCGCATGATCGGACGAGCATTGATCCTGGCGGCCGTCGCCGCCCTGGCCGGAACGGCCCCCGCGGCGCAGCCGGTGTCGCGCCCGGCGATCACCGGCGTGTCGCACCTGGCGGTCTACACCGCCGACCCTGTCGCGTCCGACGATTTCTACCGGCGCGTGCTCGGGGCGAGCAAGGTCGCCGATCCCGAGGATCAGGGCGGCGTCCGTTATCTGTTCAGCGATCAACAGTATGTCGAGGTGCTGCCGCTGCCGGCGGGACATGGACCGAGCCGGCTGGCGCATGTCGCCTATACGACCGCCGATGCCGCGGCGCTGCGCCGCTATTTGATCGGCCGGGGCGTCAAGGCGGTGACGGCGCTGGCGACCGCCGCCGCCGGCGAGCGCTGGTTCGGCACTCGCGATCCCGAGGGCAACGAGATCCGCTTCGTGCAGCCGGTCGGCGGCGCGACGCAGGTGACGCCCGGGGCGATCAGCGGACGGATCATCCACATCGGCTATGCCGTGCGCAACCGTGCGGCCGAGGACGGCTTCTACCGCGAGCTGCTCGGCTTCCGGCCCTACTGGCACGGCGCGATGAAGGAGGGCGCCACCGACTGGATCTCGCAGCAGGTTCCCGACGGGCACGACTGGCTTGAGTACATGATGGTCGGCCCGGGCTCGACCACCGACGAGGCCCGCATCGACACCCGCGAGCTTGGCGTGCTCAACCACCTGTCGCTCGGCGTCGCCAACATGGAGGCGGCGGTGACCAGGCTGATCGCCGAGGACCGGCTCAGCCCGCGTCACGACGGCCCGCAGATGGGGCTCGACGGCAAGTGGCAGGCGAACCTCTACGATCCCGATGGCACGCGGGTGGAATTGATGGAGTTCCAGCCGGTGACCAAGCCCTGCTGCTCGCCGTTCACCGCGGACAGCCCGACGCACTGACGGCGCCGGACGTCCGCTCGCGACCGCTCAGGAGATCGGCACGCCGCCGGTCACGGCGATGACGTTGCCCGACATGTAGCTGCCCTCCGCCGATGCGAGCAGCACATAGGCCGGCGCGAGTTCGGCGGGTTGACCGGCGCGTGCCAGCGGGGTGTTGTGGCCGAGCGTCTCGAGCTCGTCGGGTGACTTGGCGATCGGCTGGATCGGCGTCCAGATCGGGCCGGGGGCGACCGCGTTGACGCGGATGCCGTCGGCCGCCAGCAGGTTCGACAAGCCGACCGTCAGGCTGGAGATCGCGCCCTTGGTCGCGGCGTAGACGATCATGCTCTTGCCGGCGACCTTGGCCTGCTCGCTGGTGGTGTTCACGATCGCCGAGCCCGGCTTCATGTGCGGCGCGGCCGCCTTGGCGAGGCGGATCATCGCGAAGACGTTGACCGCGAACGCGCCCTGCATCTCGTCATCGTCGATGCTGTCCAGACCCTCGTTCATCGTCTGCGCGGCGGCGTTGTTGACCAGGACATCGAGGCCGCCGAGCTCTGCGACCGTCCGCTCGACCAGCGCTTCGCAATGGTTCCGGTCACGGATGTCGCCGGGCAGCAGCAAGCAGCGGCGCCCCGCCTTCTCCACCCAGGCGCGCGTTTCCTCGGCGTCGGGTTGTTCTTCGGCGAGATAGGCGATGGCGATGTCCGCGCCTTCGCGTGCATAGGCGATCGCTACCGCCCGGCCGATGCCCGAATCTCCGCCGGTGATCAGCGCCACCTTGCCCGTCAGCAGATCCTTGCCGACATAGCTTTGCTCGCCGTGATCGGGCTTGGTCCTCATGTTCACGGTCAGACCGGGGCTGGGCTGCTGCGGCTCGTCGGGGAAGCTCGTCGGCTGGCTGGTGCGCGGATCGTCGGTCATGTGTCGGCTCCTGTGGAAGGCGCTGAACGGCTCGCGACCGATAACGTGCCGTCGCCCTGCCGAGTGGCAGCAGTCGCTCAGGTCCGTAACGTCAGGAAGGCGATCAAACCTGCGGCCGTGGCGAAGCCCGCCGAAACGATGGCGGCGATGTGGAACACACCCGCTAGCTCAGCCGCCGGGACCGCGATGACCGCACCTGCGAGCGCCGTCGCGATTAGGCCGCCGGTGCGGGCGACCGCGCTGTTGAAGCCCGAGGCGGTGCCGGTATGGCGATCGTCGACCGAGGAGAGGACGGCTGTGGTCAGCGGAGCGACGGCACCCGCCATGCCGAGCGCGATCACGGCCATCCCCGGCAGGATGCTGGTCCAGTAACTCGCCTGGGGATCGGCCCGGACAAGCAGCGCGAATCCCGCGCCGGTGACGATCGGGCCGATCGTGAGCGGCCAGCGCGGGCCGATCCGCTCGGCCAGCCGCCCGGCCAGCCGCGACGTCGTGCCGATCACGATCGCGAACGGCAGCAGCGCCAGCCCCGCCTGCGTCGTACTGAACGCGCCGCCGACGATGAGCAGGTATGGCAACAGCACGAGCAGGCCGCCGAGCGCGCCATAGAGCATCAGCGTGAGCAGCGTCAGCCCGATGAACGGGCGCGACGCGAACAGCGCGAGCGGCATCATCGCCCGGTCGCCCCGCCGCCGCTCGTTCCACACGAAGCCGAGCAGCAGCAGCACGCCGGCGCCGACGCCGGCCCAGCTTGCCGCGGACGCGCCATGGCGGGACGACCATAGCGTCAGCGCCCAGGTCAGGCTGCCGAGCGCCGCCGTCGCGAGGAGCGCGCCGGACCAGTCGAGCGGCCTGTCCTCGGGCTCGCTCTCCGCGACGTAGCGCGACGCGATCAGGATCGCGGCGGCGGCGACGGGCAGGTTCAGATAGAAGATCGAGCGCCAGCCGACGGCGTCGATCAGCCAGCCGCCCAGCGGCGGTCCGATCGCACTGGCGATCGCGCCGGCGGCGGCCCAGGTGCCCACCGCACGGCCGCGCGCCTCGCCGGCGAACGAACTGCCGAGGATCCCAAGGCTGTTCGGCATCAGGATCGCAGCCCCGATGCCCTGCAGCGTGCGCGACGCGAGCAGGACGTGCAGATCGGGCGCGAGCGCGCAGCCGACGGAGGCCAGCGCGAACAGGAGGATACCCGCGATCAGCATCCGGCGCCGGCCGACATGATCGCCGGACGCGCCGCCGAGCAGCAGCAGCGCGGACAGCGGCAGCAGATAGGCGTTGATGATCCAGGGCAGGGTCGCCGCGTCGCCGCCGAGGTCCTTGCCCATTGCCGGCAGCGCGACGTTCGTCACCGAGCCATCGATAAAGGCGAGGCTGGAGGCGAGCATCGTCGCCGCGATCGTCCAGCGGGGATGGGCGATCGCGCCGGCCTCGCCCCGCGCCGCACCGTCGCGCTCGTGCGCCGTCGTCGCCGCCGGGGTCATGCCGCCGCGTGTCGCCGGAAGCACGACGCCTCATGATCGTCGACCAGCCCGCACGCCTGCATCCAGGCATAGACGATGACCGGCCCGACGAACTTGAACCCGCGCTTCTTGAGCGCCGCCGACAGCGCCTCGGATTCGGGCGATCGGGTGAGCGCCTTGTGGCCATCGCCGACGATCGGCGCGCCGCCGACGAACCCCCACACGAACGGCGCGAAGTCCTCTCCCGCCGCCTGCATCGCGAGGTAAGCGCGCGCGTTGCCGATCGTCGCCTCGATCTTGGCGCGCGAGCGGACGATGCCCGCGTCGCCGAGCAGCCGGGTAACGTCCTTCTCGCCGAACCGCGCCACCGCCTCGGGGTCGAACTGGGCGAACCCGGCGCGGAAGGCGTCACGCTTGCGCAGGATGGTGATCCAGGCGAGCCCCGCCTGGAAGCCGTCGAGCATCAGCTTTTCCCACAGCGCGCGGCCATCATGCTCGGGCACGCCCCATTCGCTGTCGTGATAGCGCGCCAGCACGGGGTCCGACTGCGCCCAACGGCAGCGCGGTGGCTCAGACAGGGTCATCGTCCGGCCCGCCAGGTGGGATCGTTGCGGAGCATGCCGATCAACCGATGCCCGGCTTGCGCCGCCATGTCGATGGCTTGCTGCGGGTCATGGCTCGACCGGCGCGACCGCTGGCCCGCATCGCAGGATAGGTAGGCAAAGCCCCGCTCGACCATGCGTTCGACAGCAGAATGCATCTGGCTTGGGCGTCGAAATGCTTTCCGCCGAGCCGTCGGATTGGCGGGATAGCGATCAGGACAGACGCGTTGAGCCGTGCAGACCCGAACAGCAAGGTAGACGATCATGATCAAGGCCACCGGCTATGCCGCCAAGCACAGCTTCTCGCGGCTGAAGCCGCTCGAGATCGAGCGCGACGAGCCCAAGCCCAACGAGGTGCAGATCGAGGTCCTGTACTGCGGCGTCTGTCATTCGGACGTGCATCAGTGCGAGAATGACTGGGGCAACACCGTCTACCCATGCATGCCCGGGCACGAAGTCGTCGGGCGGGTCGCCGCCACGGGATCGGCAGTCACCAGGCATGCCGTCGGCGATCTGGTCGGCGTCGGGTGCATGATCGACAGCTGCCACGAATGCGCGCCGTGCAAGGCGGGCGAGGAGCAATATTGCGAGGGGCCGAACAGCTGGCTCGCCACGTACAACGGCCCGATGAAGCCCGCGGCGCAGGCGAAGACGGGCGAGAACATGTATGGCCGCGACAATACGTTCGGCGGCTATTCCGACGTGATCGTCGTGCGCGAGGATTTCGTGCTCAAGATCCCCGCCTCGCTGCCGGTCGAGGCGGCGGCGCCCATCCTGTGCGCCGGCGTCACCACTTATTCGCCGCTCAAGCATTGGGGCGTGAAGGCAGGGCACAAGGTCGGCGTGGTCGGCTTCGGCGGGCTTGGCGACATGGCGGTCAAGCTGGCCCGGGCGATGGGTGCGGAGGTGACGGTGTTCACCACGACGCGCGAGAAGGTCGCCGAAGCCGAGAAGCTGGGCGCCAAGGGCGTCGTCGAGGGCGACAAGGAGGCGTTTGCGGCGCTGGAGGCGCAGTTCGACTTCATCCTCTCGACCATTCCTGAGAAGCACAAGGTCGATCCGTTCATCCCGCTGCTGGCGCATGGCGCGTCCTATGTCTCGGTCGGCGCGCTCACGCAGATGCCCGGCTGGAATCATCAGGAACTGATCATGGGCCGCAAGACGATCGGCGGCTCGCTGATCGGCTCGATCGCCGAGACCCAGGAGGTGCTCGACTTCTGTGCTGAACACGGCATCGCGCCCGATGTGCAGCTGATTCCGATCCAGGAGATCAACGAGGCGTATAAGAAGGTGAAATCGGGCGACGTGCGCTTCCGCTACGTGATCGATGCCGCCAGTCTGGCGCAGGACAAGGCCGAGGCCGCATGAGCGGCCGCCGGTTCGCCGGCGCTATCGCCGGCGGCCTCGTCGCCGGCCTCGGCATCACCGCGATGCTGATCGCCGGCGAGCGCAAGAGCGGCGAGCCATCCGAGCTCGCCACGCTCGAGCGCGCGTCGGCCCGTCGGGTCGGCCTCGACACGCCGGACGCCGCGGCGCTGCCGAGCGCGCGCGAGCAGGCGGTGATCCAGGGTGGTCACCTGGCGCTGTCCGCGCTGGCCGCCGCCGCTTATGCCGCCGCGACCGACGAGGATGCGGCGGTGATCCCGAGCGGGCTGGCGTTCGGCCTTGCCTTCTACGTCGCGGCGCATTGGCTCGCCGGCCCCGCGCTCGGCGTGAAGGAGCCGGAGTGGCGCGCCGATCCGGCGACGATCGGCATGCACGGCGTCAACCACCTGGTCTTTGGCCTTGTCACCGCCGCCGCAGCCAAGGCGGCGAGCCGGACCTGACGGGGTCGCAGGCGATCAATCCTTGGCCGTGGCGAGGGGCGTCAGCCAGGCTGCGATGTCGGTAAGCAGGTCGCGCGTCCGGTCGATCGCACCGGCCATCTGCAGAAAGGCATGGATCATGCCGGGGTAGCGATGGTGAACCACCGGCACGCCTGCCGCAGCGAGCCGCTGGCCATAGCCCGCGCCTTCGTCGCGCAAGGGATCGCATTGCGCGGTGGCGACGAATGCGGGCGGCAGGCCGGCGAGGTAAGCGAGGATTGGTGAGGCAAGCGGGTCGGTGCGCGCGGCGTCGTCGCCCAGGTACAGATCGATCTGCCGTTCCAAGTCATGGCCGGCGATGACGTTGCCGTCTTCGCTGCGCCGCGAGCCATATCGCGCGTCGCGGCGAAGATCGGTGTTGGGGTAGAGCAGCAGCTGTCCCGCGATCGAGGGACCGTCGCGATCGCGTGCGAGCATCGCCAGCGCGGTGGCGATCGTCCCGCCGATGCTGTCGCCCGACACCACAATCCGCGGCGCATCCTTGGCGATTGCGAGCAGGGCCGCATAGCATTCCTCCAGCATGGCCGGAAAGCGACTGTCCGGCGCAAGCCGATAGTCGGGCGCGGCGACCTGCCAGCCGCTGTGATGGGCGAGGAGCCGCAACGCCGGATCATGGATGTCGAGCGACCCGGCGATCCCGCCGCCGCCGTGGATGTGGAAGAGGACCGCGCCCGAGCGCGCCGCGGGATTGAACAGTCGGATTGGCGTGCTGCCGGCCATCACCACCGCGGTGCTGTCGAGCGGCATCGCGGCCCCGCTAAATTCCCGCAGCAGCGCGGTCTGGTAGCGGAAGGTGGCGAGCCACGTGTCATCGTCGGTATCGGGATCGCTCGCGGGTACGAGGGCTGCCAATCGCTTGAGCACCGCTGCTGCCTGAGTGTCCATGCAACTCTCCTTGTCGAGGCATGAACGCCACGGCGCGTGCGTGGTGCCGGAACCGCAGCCGGGCCCGCCGATTGAGCAAGGATATCGGCAGGAGTGACGGCATGGATCTGGGTATCAAGGGGCGCATTGCGCTGGTCAGCGGCGCGGATTCGGGAATCGGCAAGGAAACCGCACGGCTGCTGCTCGCCGAGGGTGTGCGGGTCGCGATCACCGACAAGCCGGGTGGCGATCTCGCGGCTGCCCATGCCGAGCTCGCCGCGCTGGGCGAGGTGATCGCGGTCGAGGCCGACGTCACCGATCTGGCCGATGTCCACCGCCTGTTCGACGCGGCTACCACCACGCTCGGCGCGCCCGACATCTACGTCAACGCCGCCGGCGTCACTGGCGCGACCGGCGATTTCCTCGATGTCGACGACGCCGGCTGGCACGACACGCTGGAGACGAACCTGATGGGCGCGGTGCGGATGTGCCGCGCGGCGATCCCGGCGATGCGGCGCAACGGCTGGGGACGGATCGTGCTGATCGCGTCCGAAGATGCGGTGCAGCCTTATGTCGACGAACTCGCTTATTGCGCGTCCAAGGCCGGTATCCTCAGCCTCGCCAAGGGCCTGTCCAAGGCCTATGGCGCCGAGAACGTGCTGGTGAACAGCGTCTCGCCCGCCTTCATCGCGACGCCGATGACGGATGCGATGATGCGCAAGCGCGCGGACGAACAGGGCACCAGTGTCGATCAGGCGATCGAGAGCTTCCTCGCGGAAGAGCGCCCGGGGATGACGCTCAAGCGCCGCGGCGACCCCGAGGAGGTCGCGGCGGCGATCGTCTTCCTGTGTTCGGAGCAGGCAAGCTTCATCAACGGCGCGGGACTGCGGGTCGATTCAGGGTCGGTCGCGACGATCTCGACCTGACGAGCGCTTCGCCGGCACGCAAGGACTGCGCAGGCCGGTCGGCTTGGTTATGAAGGGCCATGATTCTCATGGTGTCATTCGCGCTCATCCTCCTTGCCCCGGCCAGCACGGCCAGTCCGGCGATTGCGCCCGGGCGGTGGGACGTGACGTCGACCGTCACCGAAATGTCGCTGCCCGGCGTGCCCGGCTTCATCGTCCGCATGATCCGCGGCAAATCCAAGGCGGAGCACAAGCGACTGACGGCAGGGCAGGGCCTCGAGGCGCTGATCGCCCCGGACCCGAAGGCGCAATGCCACATCGACAGTCAGCGGATCGAGGACGGCCGCTACAGCCAGGCATTGACCTGCCCGCAGAAGAAGGGCGCACCGCTCCGCATCGTGCGCGCCGGCACGTTCGATGGCAGTGGCTTCGTGGGCCGCGTCTCGATCACCGGGACCTCGCCCAAGGGGCCGATGTCGATGGTGCTGACCCAGCGCGCGGTGCGGATCGGTAACTAGCGCGGCGAGGGCCGCGGCCGGCGGGCTGCTCTTGCCTTGGGCGCGCGCGCTTGTTTTCCGACGCGGGTGGAGGCACGTCGAACCCGCATGGCTGTCGACGGTGATCTGGAAACGAAGCTGCTCGGGCCCGTCCTGCAGGATCGTGGCTGCGGCGACTGCACGGTGTGCTGCACCGTGCTGACGGTCGATGCGCCCGATCTGGTTAAGCCTGCGGGAACGCCCTGCGTCCATCTCACGCCCCGGGGGTGCGGCATCCATGCCATCCGGCCCGGCATCTGCCGGACGTGGTTCTGCGCGTGGCGACGCATCGCGGGCCTGCCGGACGAGGCCCGGCCGGACCTGAGCGGCCTGCTGGTGTCGCTCAATTTCGTGCGCGAGCCGCAGAATTGCCTGGAAGGCGTGTCGATCAACGTCCGGCTGCTCGCGGGCAGCGCCGCGATCGAGAATGGCATGGCCGCCGCCGTGCTCGACCAACTGTGCGACCAGCTGATCCCGGTCTGGTTCAGCGATGGATCCAAGAAGATGTTGATGCACCCGGCCGACGACGTCGCCCGCTTGGTCGTCTCGGGCGATTCCGCGCCCGCCGATCTCCGCGACGAGGTTGCCGCCTGGCGCGAACGCTATGGCGGTTTCGCCGCGGGCGGGCCGCTGCCGCACGGGTGACCCGCACCGCCGAGCCGCCCGCCCGCTCGCCGGACGCGTCGCTTGCTAGGCGGCGGCGCCCTTCACCGTGGAGGCGCGAAAGATCTGGTCGGTCGCGGCGGCCAGCGCGGCATCGAAGGTCGCATCGTCCATGTCGCGGCGCAGATCGCCGATCAGCGCACGCGAGAAGCTGGCGATCACGCCGTCGTTAACGGCAAGGCGCGCGCACGCCTCGTCGCGGCTATAGCCGCCCGACAGGGCGACCACGCGCATCACCCGCTCGTGGTGGACGAGGGGGGCGTAATGATTGGCCTCCTCGGGCAGGGTGAGCTTGATCATGATCTGCCGATCGGCGGGCAAGCGGTCTGCCGCGCGCAGCAGCTCGTCGCGCAGGATGCGCTCGGCGCCCGCCTTGTCCGGGCTGGTGATCAGGATCTCGGGCTCGAGGATGGGCAGCAGGCCGTGCGCGGCGATCGTCTCGGCGATCTCGATCTGCTGCGCGACGATCGCGGCGATGCCGCTCGGCGAGGCCTGACGGATGGTCGAGCGCATCTTGGTGCCGAAGATCCCCAGCCCGACGGCGCGTTCGAGCAGCGCATCGAGCCCGGGGATCGGCTTCATCAGGCTGACCCCGTCGGCCTCTTCCTGCAGCCCCTTGTCGACCTTGAGGAACGGCACGATCCCGCGATTCTCCCACAGGAAGGTCGGCACCGGCGTGCCGTCGACCGCGCCGTCCATCGTGGCCTCGAACAGGATCGCCGCAATCACCTCATCGCTGCGGAACGATGGCGCCGTCATGATCCGGACGCGCATGTCGTGGATAAGCCGGAACATCTCGGCATCGTCGTGATAGGCACTGTCGTCGACGCCATAGGCGCGCAGCGCGCCGGGGGTAGAGCCGCCGCTCTGGTCGAGCGCGGCGATAAAGCCGGCCTTGCCGGACATCTGGGTGGCCATCTTGCTGTTCATGATATTTGCTCGTTAGGGATCCGGCGGGGTGAACGTTCCAAGTTAGATCATGGCGCATCCCGGGCGCGTTAAAAGCGCGATCATGCGACAAGCGTTAAAAAAATGGGCTGCTGGGTGACCGATTGGCGAGCCGGGGCGGATAAGGCTCGTCGGTCGAGCGGCTCCAGCATCAAGGCTGGTTGGGCGCCATAACATACAGGTTCGATCGGATGAGCGATCCGGCTGGCATCTGCCGGCATTCGCCCGTATCCGCCCCCGATGGGTGAGATCGAGAGACTGGTTCCGTCGGGGGTCATTGAACAGTGGGTGTTCCACCTGCGGCGCCAGCGCTCACGCGCGCAGGATGCGCTATGGCTGCTCGATCAGGGCTACACGATCCATGACGGCCGCGAAGGTGTGCCGAGTGCCGACGCCAGCGATCGCTGGCGCGGCGAACAGCAGGCGATCGTGGAAGAGATCAATCACCTGCTCGAGCTCTACGATCGCATCAACCTGCGCTCGTCCGAGTTCATCGTCGCCGAGCGGACCACCGGGCGCCGATAGACCGACGCCAAGAACTGACCAGCGGCCGAACCTTCGCCTGATTGAGCAGGCCGAGGGACGGTTCAAGCCGCCGGCAGGATCAGCGCCGCCCGCAAGCCGCCGAGCGGCGACCGCACCAGCTCCAGCGCGCCGCCGTTCAACTCTGCGAGCTCCTGCGTAATCGGCAGGCCGAAGCCATGGCCATCGCCGCGTTCGTCGAGCCTGCGACCGGGTACCAGCGCCTCGCCGATCGCCTCATCCGTGAGGCCGGGCCCATCGTCCTCGATCGCCAGCTCAATCGCCGATCCGCTCGCGACAGCGGTGAGGGCGACCGCTGTGCGCGCGTACCGCCAGGCGTTGTCCAGCAAATTGCCGAGCATCTCGTCGAGGTCCTGCGGGTCTGCGGCGACGGCCTGATCCGGCGCCACCTCGATCGTCACCATCAGCGTGCGCTCGCTGTGGACGCCGCGCATCACCGCGGTGAGGTCGGCGATCGCTGGCGCGAGCACCGTCCGGGCCCGATAGCCGCTGCCCGGTGCGGCGGCGCGAGCGCGACCGAGGTGGTGGCGAACGCGGCGGTCGATGTCGGCGACCATCGCGCGC
The DNA here is from genome assembly GCF_059416225.1 of Sphingomonas sp. GW821-FHT09E03. Taxonomy (NCBI): domain Bacteria; kingdom Pseudomonadati; phylum Pseudomonadota; class Alphaproteobacteria; order Sphingomonadales; family Sphingomonadaceae; genus Sphingomonas; species Sphingomonas sp. GW821-FHT09E03. The sequence goes on from NZ_JBWKOS010000002.1 coordinate 354,801, forward strand.
AAGTCGCCGTCGGTATCGCGGCCGCGTGTCGCCAGCTCGATGCCGAGCGCCGCGAGCGGCGTCTTCAGCCCATGGGCAAGGTTGGCGACATGGCGTCGCGCATGCTCGAGCTGGGCCTGGTTCTGATCGACCAGGGCGTTGAGCTCGGCGGCAAGGGGGGCAAGCTCGGCCGGCTGGTCTTCGGGGACGTGGCGCGCGCGGCCGGCGCGAACCTCGCCGAGCGCCGCCTGCAGCGTGCGTAACGGGCGCAGCCCGATGCGCAGCTGGACGATGCTGGCGAGCGCGAGCACCAGGCCGAGGATCGCGAGCGAGCCGAGCAGCGGCACCATCGCCGCGCGCAACGGCGCCGTCGCGAGACGACGCGGGCCGCCGGCGACCACCGTTACCTCGCCGGCGGAGGTCGACACCGTTAATTCGCGAGCGTGGACGTGTTCCCCGGTCGCGGTGATGCCTTCGCCGGGCATGGCTGCCGTGCGCCCCTCGTGATGACCTCCGCGGTCGGTCAGGGCGCGGGGCGCCCGGCGAATCGTCATCGCATCACCGCCGGTCCATCGCCCGCGCGGCCCCTCGACCTGCCAGCCCCAGCCCCGGCCAGGGTCGTCGAACACCGGCAGGTTGACGATGCGGGTCCAATCGAGCGTGCCGTCGCTGCGCACCGCGCGCTGCAACATGGCGACTTCGGCGTCCAGCTGCTGATCGAGCCCGCGGATGACGAACCGCTCGAGCACATGGCCGATGCCGACGGCGGCGAACGCCAGCGCGAGGATCGTGGTCAGCGTCGAGATCGCCAGCAGCCGACCCGACAATGAACGGGGCAGCAGGCTCATGTCGGGCCTGCGGTGACGCGATAGCCGCGCCCGCGCACCGTCTCGATCATCGCGGCGCCGATCTTCTTGCGCAGCCGGCCGATGATCACCTCCACCGAGTTCGAATCGACCTCGGCATCGCCCTCATACACCCGCTCGATCAGCTCGCCGCGGTCCACGACCACGTCCTTGCGCAGCATCAGGACGGACAGCACCCGCCACTCAAGCGCGGTGAGCTTCAGGGGCAAGCCGTCGAGTTCGAAGGTGCCGAGCTGCGCATCGAAAATCAGCCGGCCACAGGTGACCAGCGCGCCGGCATGGCCGGCGGCACGGCGCACCAAAGCCCGCAGGCGCATGATCACCTCGTCGACGCGAAACGGCTTGGTGAGATAGTCGTCGGCGCCGGCCTTGAACCCGGCGACTTTTTCCGACCAGCCGTCCCGCGCCGTCAGGATCAGCACCGGCAGATCGCGTCCTTCGGCGCGCCACTCGCGCAGCACGGTGATGCCGTCCTTTCGGGGCAGGCCGAGGTCGAGCACCGCCGCATCGTAGCGTTCGGTCGAGCCGAGATGGCCGCCATCCACGCCGTCGGTGGCGATATCGACCGCGAACCGCTCGGCGCGCAGCGCGCGGGCGATGCCGTCGGCCAGCGTCGCGTCATCCTCAACCAGCAATATGCGCAAGACCGATCCTTTCGACGGCGACCTATTGTAGCAAGCCCAACTCAAACTGAACGGCGCGGTTCAGCGGGGTGGGGGGGCGGGCGTGTAACCAGGCTTCATCAACAAAAGGAGCATCCCATGTCCGATCAACAACATCGCCCCCGTTTCCATGTCGGCCGCCGGGCCAGACTTGCCGCCGTCGGCGCCGTGCTGCTGGCGGCGGGCGGCGCCACCGGCGCGATCGTGGTAGCTGAGACCCGCCCGTCTGCGACGATGGCACCAATCGTTCCAACCGCGATTCGCGCGCTCTCATCCACCGACATCGTCACGATCCGCGGTCGGGTCGTCGAGGTGTACGGCAGCAAGTTCGTGATGGAAGACAACAGCGGCCGCGCGCTGGTCGATACCGGGCATGAGGGGGACCGGCGCCAGCTGGTCGCCGTCGGTCAGCCCCTCATCGTTCAGGGCCGCTTCGACCGTGGCTTCGTGCACGCGGCCTTTGTGATCGGGCCGGACAGGAAGGTGGTGGCATTGGGGCCGCTTGCCGGGCCGAAACACGGGCCACATGGACCGCACGACGGCCACGGCGATGGCCCGGATGCGCCATTGCCTCCACGACCTGATGCGGCCGGCGTGGCTGCGCAGTCACGCTAGGCGCCGAGCCCATCATTGTCCGCCGTCTGATGCGGGGTTTCGGGGGAGCGGTCGTCCGCCGCTCCCCCGCACAGCTACGTGTCAGTCGTGCCGATCGCCGCCGTCGTGATCGCCGCGATGATGGCCATTGTGGCCGGAGCGATCGCTGTCGTGGCCGGGACGGCCATAGTGGCAGCCGCTCACGGTCAGACCGACGGCGAGCAGGGCGGCAAGGGTCGCAATCTTGGTACGCATGGGCACTCTCCTTCAGGAATAGGTGCAACCGGCGGCGATGCGACATCGTTCCTGCCGCGACATTCACCACGCGACAGCGCTGAGACCGCGGCCGGCACGCAGCCGCCAACTTACGATGCCGTGATCGGCGCCGAACGGTGTAGTGGCCTAGCCGGGGCGTCTCGCTCCAAAGGAAGACGACATGGCAAAAAGCCAGCAGAAGTCGAACAAGGAAGTTCGCAAGCCCAAGGCGGAAAAGGTCAAGACGATCGCCGCCAATGCCTCCACCAAGGACAATCCGGTCGCGATGGTCACGATCCGCAAATAAGCGGCGATCGGACGGGGAGGTCCGGCACGTTAGAGGGGACGCGCCTTGCCCTTTGAAGCATGCGCGTGGATCGTGCCACGTGCCGATGTGACGATCGTCGGCGGACGCTGAAGGGCCAACCCGGAACGATCACCAGCCTGGTTCATCCATCGATCGTTAAGCCTGCGGGCAGATGCCGGCACTGCCATGCACAGGATCGTCACGCCGCTCGCTCGTATCGCTCTCGGATTCATCATTGTCGGCAACCGCTGTCGCGTCGGGTTGACGCGGCGGTGGCTGGCGCCGGCGATGCTGCTGGTCGCGATCGTCTGTGCCGCGCCCGCCTCGGCATGCACCGTATCAACGACGAACGCGGCGCTCGGCACTTACTCCCCCAGTGCGCTCAAGGCCAAGGTCGTGCCGGTCACCAGGGCACGGGCAGGCCTGCAATGCAGCTTCGCGCTGCTCAACCTCCTCGGCGGCGACTATGTGAGGGCGACGTTCTTCAGCGCCAACACCTTCAAGCTGGTCCGGGACGGCGGCGACGGGAGCATCGGCTATAAGGCGTCGGCCGACGAGGCCGGCGCCTATGCCGCCGTTCAGGGCTCGACGGTTGATTACACCCAGAACAATTTGCTCAACCTGTTGGGCCTGCTCGGCAGCAGCAACGCCGATCTGCCGATCTTCATCAAACCCGACGATGCCGTGTTCCCGCCGGTCGGCGTGTACAAGGATACGATCACCATCGCCTGGAGCTGGAACATCTGCACCGGCATCGGCCTGCTCGGCGCATGCGTCGGCACGCCCGACAAGAGCGTCGGCACCTCGGTGATCGACGTCACGCTGACCGTCACGCCGGTCGCGGCGGTGATCACCACCAGCTCGGCCACGACCTGGGATCCGGTCAACAAGGCCATCAATCCGCGCGACCTGCCAGGCAGCCGGCGTGCGCTGTCGGTGACGTTCCGCAACCCGGACATCGCGCCGTTCGACAGCCCGTTTGTCGATGTCATCGTCGGCACCCCCGGCGGGACGGCGATCGCGCTCGACGGCGATGGCACGTCGCAAGCGGCGGCGATCACCTATGCCGATGGCTCGCCGGCCTCGTCGCTCGCCGTCCGCTATACCAATCCATCTGATCCTGGAGACGATGTCGATTTCTCGGCGGACGGCGGCGCCAGCTGGAGCTACGTCCCCGTGGCCGGCGACCTGGCATCGCAGGGCGCGGTGACCAATGTCAGAATTCGCGCGCGTGGCACGATGGCGGCCGGCTCGTCCTTCTCGGTGCGTATACCCTATCTGGTGCGATAAGACCGGAAAGTCGGCAGGGACCGTGCGCGGTCTTGGCGCGTTATGCCCTTGCTATCGGTCGTAAACTCCTCCCGCGGCCGGTCTTCCAAAGGATGTGAATGACCGAATTCGTCTGCGACGTCGCCGTGATCGGCGCCGGCACCGCCGGCCTTGCCGCCGAACGGACCGCGCGCCGCGCCGGCGCCAAGACCCTGCTGATCGACGACGGCTTTACCGGTTCGACCTGCGCCACCGTCGGCTGCATGCCTTCCAAGCTGCTGATCACCGCGGCAGCCGCCGCCCATGGCGTTCGCACCGCCGGTACCTTCGGGATTGATGTGGCCCCGCCCCGCGTGGACGGTGTCGCCGTGCTCGCACGGGTCCGCACGCAGCGCGACGCCTTCGTGTCGGGCATGCTCACGTCGATCGAGAAGCTGCCCGAGGAAATCAAGGTAAACGCCCGCGCGACGTTCAGCGGTACCGATACGTTGGCGCTCGACAGTGGCGATACCGTCCGTGCCAAGGCGATCGTCATCGCCACCGGCTCGCATCCACAAGTGCCCGAGCCGTTTGCCGCATTGGGCGATCTGGTGCTGACCAACGAGACGATCTTCGACCTTGCCGATCTTCCCCGGTCGCTGGCCGTGATCGGCGCCGGCGCGCTGGGGATCGAACTTGCCCAGGCGATGGCGCGCCTGGGCGTCGAGGTCGCGGTGTTCGACAAGGGCGATACGCTGGCGGGGCTCAAGGACGCGATGGTCGCCGATGCGCTGCACACGATCTTGGCGCGGGACATGGATGTGCACCTCGGCGTCGACACCGCGCCGACCCGCGAGGGCGAGCAGGCGGTGCTGCGTTGGACCGGCGCCAGCGAGGGCATGCGGGCGTTCGACAAGGTGCTGGTCGCCGCCGGGCGGCCGCCCTCGCTCGATGGCCTGAGCCTCGATAAAACCGGGCTCGACCTCGACGACCACGGCGTGCCGCTGTTCGACCGCACGACCATGCAATGCGGCCAATCGGCGATCTTCCTCGCCGGCGACGCCGATGCGGATGCGCCGGTGCTGCACGAGGCATCGTCGGAAGGCGCGATTGCCGGCCGCAATGCCGCCAGCTTTCCCGATGTCCACCAGTCGGAGCGCAGCGTCCCCTTTTCCATTACCTTCACCGACCCGCCGGTCGCGGTGGTCGGCAAGCCGAGCGAGGACGACAGCGTGATCGGCGTGTCGCCCTATGACGACCAGGGCCGCGCCAAGATCATGGCGCAGGCCGAGGGGCTGGTGCGCCTCTATGCGTCACGGCCCGACGGTCGGCTGACCGGTGCGGCGATGGTGGGGCCGGGCATGGATCATATCGGTCATCTGCTCGCCTGGGCGATCGGTCGCGGCGAAACGGCGACCAGCCTGCTCGATCTGCCCTTCTACCACCCGACGCTTGAAGAGGGCCTCAAGGCCGGGCTGCGCGAGATCTGCCACACCGTTCACGCGCCGATCCCGGATGATCAGGACGAAGGCAGCCCCGCCGGCGGCTGATCCGGGCACGCACTTCAGTTTGAGGACATTTCCATGCTCACGCTCCACATGCTCGAATATTCCCGCGGCCTGCGCATCGTCTGGCTGCTCGAGGCGCTCGGCACGCCCTATGAGGTCGTCACCTACCAGCGCGACGCCGAGATGCACGCGCCGCCCGCGCTGAAGGCGATCCATCCGCTCGGCAAGTCGCCGGTGATCGTCGATGGCGACCTCACCCTCGCCGAATCCGCGACGATCCTGCGCTATCTCCACGATGCCTACGGCGATGGCCGCTTCGCGCCCGCCAAGGGCAGCAATGCCCACGCGCTCCACGAGGAATGGCTCGATTACGTCGAGAGTTCGGCGATGCAGCCGATGATCATCGCGCTGATGGACCGGCTGCGCGGCGGGGTCGGCGCGACGATGACCGGCATGGCCGATGCCGCGATCCCGCGGTCGCTGGACTACATTGCCGATGGCGTCGGCACCAAGCCGTTCCTGATGGGCGACGTGCCGATGCTCGCCGATATCCAGATGATCTATCTGTTCGCGATCGCCGAGCGGGCCGGCGTGCTGGCCGATCATCCGCGCGCCGCCGCTTATTGGCAGCGGTTACAGGATCATCCAGGCTTCCGCCGCGCGGTCGAGGTCGCCGGCCCGATCATGCCGCCGAACGCCTGAGGAGACACGCCATGCCCATCCCCATCGACCAACTCGATGCAATCCGCGCCGACTGCCGGCGGCTGGTGACCAAGCGATCGCTGATGGCAGCCGGCGCCGCGGTGGTGCCGGTGCCCGGCGTCGACATGGTCGCCGACGTCGGCCTGCTGGCCAGCCTGCTGCCCGATATCAGCCGGCGCTTCGGCCTCGACGCCAAGCAGGTGGCGAGGCTCGAACCGCATGTCGCCGAGCGGGTGTTCGTGATCGCGTCGAGCATGGGCAACACCATGATCGGCCGCATGGTCACCAAGCGGCTGGTGACGGCGCTGCTGCGCCGGGTGGCGACCCGCGTCGCCGCAGCTTCGGTCGCCAAATATGTGCCAGTGGTGGGGTCAGGGATCGCTGCGGGGATCAGCTTCGGCGCGATGAAGCTGGTCGGCAACGCCCATATCGAGGACTGCTACCGTATCGCCCGGGACCTGCCCTGACCTGATGGCAAAAGGGAGCGACCGGGCATCGCCCGGCCACTCCCATGCCGTCGGGATCAATCAGATCAGGATTTGAGCGCCTTGGCCATGTTGAGGTGTGCCGCGACGGTCGGCACGAGGCCGGTCGCGAACGTCTTGAGCGCGGGCACGTCGCCGGTCGCGGCATAGCCCTTGAGCGTGTCCAGCGTCTGCTGATGCGCCGCGGTCTGCTCGGCGATGTAGTCCTGATCGAAGTCCGCACCGGTCTTGGCGGTGAGCGCGGCGAGCTTCTGCTCCTGCTCGGCGTTGAGCGCCGGGTTCGGCGTGATCGCCGGGGTGAGGCCGGCGGCGGTTGCCTTGAGCTTGGCGGTCGAGGCGGTGTGCGCGTCGATCATCTTCTGCGCATACTTCTTGATCGCTGCCGACGACGAGGTGGCGAGCGCCGCCTTGGAGGTGGCGATCTCGAACGCATCGCTGGCCGCTGCCATGTTGGCGAAGGACTGGCCGCCCGACGCGACCGGCATCGCCGCTGTGTTGTTGTCGATCGCCATCGTGTCGTTGGCAACGACGGTGTTGCTTGTGGTCGCTGCCTCTTCCTTGTGGCCACAGGCCGCGAGGCCCAGGCTCGCCGCGGTCAGCAGCATCACGCCCTTGATCATTGTCATCATCCCCGACTGTTTCGTCGCAGCACGAACGTCCATGCCGCGGCGGCGTTCCGGCCGGGTGTCACGTTGGCGGATAGGACCTTTGTCCGACGGTCCTCGTTCTAGTCGATAACTCGCGGGGTGGCTCCGCGGGATCAGCGCAGGGACCTGACAGATGAGCATTTTCGGCAGCATCATGAACAAGATCTTCCACCATCCGAGCGCCGCCGCTGCAACGGCGTCGGCTCCTGCCCAGGCGACCACCCCGGCCGCGCCCGCAACCGCCGCAACGCCCGCCGCTGCGCCGCCCGCCGCTGCTGCCGCCCCGCAGTCGGTCGACGTCGGCGCCGTGCTCGCGGAAATGGCATCGATGAAGGACGGCGGCGGCAATTACCAAAGCTCTATCGTCGATCTGCTCAAGCTGCTCGACCTCGATTCCAGCCTCGCCGCGCGCAAGGAACTGGCCAACGAGCTCAACGTCCACGCGGGCGCGGATGGCAGCGCCGAGGAAAATATCGCGCTGCACAAGGCGGTGATGGCCAAGCTTGCCGACAATGGCGGCATTGTGCCGGACAGCCTGCGCAACTGATCGCTCGATTGCGGCAAGGCCGGGGCGTACCGGTCCTGCATCACCGTCAAGGCGGCCGGAGGGGCAGCGAAGCAGATCATGCTTCGCTGCCCCTCTGTCTGTCACAACAACAACAGCGCGTTCGACAGACTAATCTATATCAATACGTTTACCCGCCAACGTTGGAAACTGCGGAGAATGAAAGAGTTGGGCTCGCCAGGAGATTGCCATGCCCCGCTATCACTTCCGTGTCGACGGCGACCAGCCGCCCATTGACGGCGATTACTTCGAGCTGCCGGATATCAAGACCGCGCGGTCCCAGGCTGTGATCCTGACCGGTGCGATGCTGCAGGAGGTGGACGGCGATTTCTGGCAGGAGAGTTATTGGCGGCTCGACCTGCTCGACGATACCGGACTGTTGCTCTCGTCGATCGAGGTCCAGGGGTCGACGGCGCCGGCCGCCAACCCGCCGGGGCTGCCACCACCAAGCGCCGGTTGAGCAGGCGCGCCAAAGCTTTCGTACTGAACGGTATAGAAAGCCTGAATTGAGTCGCTGTCGGCAAGGGTTATCTCCACGCACTGCTTGTGGAGATACACGATGACCGATCTGAATGGAAAAATCGCGCTGGTGACCGGCGCCTCGCGCGGGCTGGGCCGCGCCACTGCGATCGGGCTGGCGGCCCGTGGTGCAAGGGTGCTCGTCCATTATGGGGCGAGCGCCGACGCGGCCGAGGCGGTGGTCGCCCAGATCCGCGCCGACGGCGGCGAAGCCGAGGCGATCGGCGCCGATCTCGGCGCGGCGGATGGCGCGCATCGGCTTGCCGATGCGGTCCGCGCACGCGGGATCGCGCGGCTCCATGTGCTCGTCGCCAATGCCGGTATCGCCGATCTGGCGTCGATCGAGGATCAGACCGTCGACTCATTCGACCGCCACTTCGCGATCAACGTCCGCGCCCCCTTCTTCCTGGTCCAGCAATTGCTGCCGATCCTCGGTGAGGGCAGCAGCGTGATCTTCCTGTCGTCGGTGGTGGCGCGGGTGGCGTTCGACGGTACCACGATCTACTCGGCGACCAAGGGCGCGGTCGAGGTGCTTACCCGCAATCTCGCCAAGGAACTCGGCCCCCGCGGGATCCGCGTCAACGCGATCGCGCCCGGCGCGATCGACACCGACATGGCGCAGGTGTTCCTCGGCACCGAGGAAGGCCGCGAGTATATTAAGTCGCTGCAGGCGCTGAAGCGAATCGGCCAGCCCGACGACATCGCCGATGCCGTGCTGTTCCTCGCCTCGGATCAGTCACGCTGGGTAGCCGGCCGCTCGCTCGAGGTCAGCGGCGGCGCCAACCTGTGATGGTGTGAAGGGCAGCGACGCGGTCGCCGCTGCCCTTCATCGCTCAGGCCGATTGGGGAATGACGCTGATCAGTTCGTCCTCGCTCGGCTCCTTGGCGGGCTTGAGCGTAAGCGCCTGGTCCGGCTGCACATAACGGCTGCGCTGGAACGGCTCGAGCGACACCGTCTCGCCGCGGTCGAGCGATTGCTCCACCGCGGCGAGCACGCGCATGTCGCACCAGCCTTCCTCGCCATCGGCCTGCGGGGCACGATCCTCGAGAATACAGGCAGAGAAGTACTGCGTCTCGTTGCCGAACTGCTCGACGGGGTCGAAGCGGTGCTTCTTGCTGCCCTCCTCGGTGGTTTCGGTATAAGCGATGCCCACCTTGGGGCCGAACATGAAGCAGGGATCGGCGTGGATGGTGGCCTTGGTGCCGACCAGGGTGAAATTCTCGGCCGAGGCGCTGGCATAGCTAACGGTGAACTGTGCCACCCGCTCGCCCGGAAAGCGTAGCGTCACCGCGACCGTGTCGTGGAAGTTGAAGCCGCGGCCGGGAGTCTTAGTGCCGATCGCGTGGACTGCGATCGGCTCGGCGGCAAACAGGTTGCGCACCGCGTTGAGCGGATAGGTGCCCATGTCGGGTACCGGGCCGCCCCAATAACCGTTGTGGCCGCGCGAATTGGCCTCGGCGACATTTTGCGTGAACACGCCGGTGAATGCGAGCAACTCGCCGAACTCGCCCCCTTGCGCGCGGGTGAACATCTCGACGTTGCCCGGCTCGTGGTGCAGGCGATAGGCGACCATTAGCTTGGCGCCGCCCTTGCGCTGGGCGGCGATGATCTGTTCGGCCTCGGCGACGCTGGAGGCCATCGGCTTTTCGAGCAGCACGTGGATGCCCGCCTCCAGCGCCTTCACGGCATAGGGCGTGTGGAGGAAATTGGGGGTTGCGACATAGACCGCGTCTATCTCGCCCGAGGCGAGCAACTGATCATAATCGTCATAGGACCAGGCCTTGACGCCGTAATTGCCGGCGAGCTTGTCGGCCTTGACCGGGTCGCCGGTGACCAGCGCGACCAGCTCGGAATTGTCGGTGCGCGCGATGCCGGGCATGAACGCCTGTTGCGAAATCTGGCCGCCTGCCACCACGGCATAGCGGATCTTCTTGGTATGTCCGAACATCGTCGTCTCCGGTGCTGCATGCTGGATAGCTGTCGACCCAACGAGGCGCCGCCGCGATTGTTGCGCTGCGGGGGAGATGCACCACGACCGATCGCCAGCCCTTGTCCGAACCGGCAATCTGCGCTCAATATCACCACGTCCCTTCCGGCCGGGAGAGTCGGGAGCGAGGCACCAGCGCGAGCAACGCGCGGCGAATAGGGGAGAGAGATGGCCGGACGATTCAACAGGCTCCTGATCGGGGCGTCGATCATCGCGACCGCCGGGAGTGCCACGGCGGTGCTGGCGCAGCGATCACCGCCGACGGCCGCGGCTGCCCGCGCGCGCGCCGATGCGCTCGTCGCGCGAATGACGCTCGACGAGAAGATCGCGCTGGTCCACGGGCTGTTCCCGCCGATGGCGGCGGGCAAGACTGCGAACGAACTGATTCCCTCGGCCGGGCATATCGATGGCAATGCCCGGCTCGGCGTGCCGCTGGTGCGCGAAAGCGATGCCTCGCTCGGCGTCGCCAACCAGGTCGAGCAGCGCAAGGGCGATGTCGCCACCGCGCTGCCGTCCAGCCTCGCCACCGCGGCGAGCTTCGATCCCGAGATCGCCCGCGCCGGCGGCGCGATGATCGGCGCCGAGGCGCGATCGAAGCGCTTCAACGTGCTGCTTGCCGGCGGCGTCAACCTTACCCGTGATCCATGGAACGGGCGCAATTTCGAGTATCTCGGCGAGGATCCGTTGCTCGCGGGCACGCTCGCGGGTGCGCATATCGCCGGCGTACAGTCGAACGGCATCGTCTCCACGATCAAGCATTTCGCGCTCAATGCGCAGGAGACCGGGCGGACCGTCGCCGATGCGCGGATCGGCGAGGCGGCGTTCCGGATGAGCGATCTGCTCGCCTTCGAACTGGCGATCGAGCAGGGCCGCCCCGGCGCGGTGATGTGCGCCTATAACAAGATCAACGGCGACTGGGCGTGCGAGAACGACTTCCTGCTCAACCAGGTGCTCAAGCGCGACTGGCATTACCCCGGCTGGGTGATGAGCGACTGGGGCGCGGTTCATTCCACCGTCAAGGCCGCCAACGCCGGCTTCGACCAGCAATCGGGCCAGGAGCTCGATCGTGCGCCTTATTTTTCGGCGCCGCTCAAGGCGGCGGTGGAGAGCGGCAAGGTGTTGCCACGGCGACTCGACGACATGGTCGCGCGCTACCTCACCGGGCTGATCGAGACCGGCGCGTTCGACCGGGCGATGCCCGCCAAGGCGGAGACGCCCGATTATGCGGTGCATGCGCTGGTCGCGCAGCGCGCCGCCGAGGCGGGGATCGTGCTGCTCAAGAACGACGGCGATCTGCTCCCGCTGGCGCGCACCGCACGGCGAATCGTGGTGATCGGCGGCGCCGCGGATCTCGGCGTGCTCTCGGGTGGCGGGTCGAGCCAGGTCCGTTCGGTAGGCGGCGCGCCGATCGAGATCCCGTTGGCGACCGGCGGCTCGGCCTCGTTCGCGCGGATCACCTATCATGCCTCATCGCCGCTGAAGGCGCTGCGTGCGGCGCTGCCCGATGTCGAGGTGAGCTTCGTCGACGGCCGCAACCTCAATGCGACGCTCGATGCCGCGCGCCGCGCCGATCTTGCGATCGTGTTCGCGACGCAATGGACCACCGAGGCCGACGACGTGCCCGATCTGCGCCTGCCTAACCAGCAGGATGCGCTGATCGCCGCCGTCGCCGCGGCGCAACCGCGCACCGTGGCGGTGCTCGAGACCGGCGGGCCGGTGCTGATGCCCTGGCTCGACCATGTGCCCGCGGTGGTCCAGGCCTGGTACCCCGGCCAGCGCGGCGGCGAGGCGATCGCCAACATCCTCACCGGCAAGGTCAATCCCTCCGGCCGGCTGCCGATCACCTTCCCCGCGCGCGAGGCGCAGGCGCCGCGGCCGCGCCCGGTCGGGCTCGACCGGATGTCAGCCGCCGAGGCGCAGGCCGCGGCCGATCCCGGCGCCGGCGCCGGCGTCCGTGTCGATCTGCCGAGCTTCCCGATCGACTATGTCGAGGGCGCCGACGTCGGCTATCGCTGGTATGAGCGCAAGGCGCAGCAGCCGCTGTTCGCCTTCGGCCATGGGCTGAGCTACACCCGCTTCGCTTATTCCAACCTCACCGTCACCGGCGGCAAGACGCTCACCGTCGCGTTCGATGTCGCCAACATCGGCCAGCGCGCCGGCGCCGACGTGCCGCAGGTCTATGTCCGTCGTAACGGCGGCGACGCGCCCATGCGGCTCGCGGGCTTTCGCCGGGTGACGCTCCAGCCCGGCGAGGTCCGCCACGTCACGCTCGCCGCCGAGCCGCGGGTGATCGCCGACTATGACACGGGTCTGCCCGGCTGGCGGATCAGGCCCGGCGCCTACACCGTCGCGCTCGCGCATGATGCCGCGGACCGGACGATGACCGCCACCGCGACGCTCGCCGCGGCGACGATCAAGCCCTGAACCCCGGGCCGACGCCTTCTCCTTTCGCCGGGGAAGGCGTCGGCCGCGCCACGGTCGGCCGCGCCGTCAGCTGCCGCGGCCGGCCCTGGGCGAGGTCGCGATCTCGATCGTGCAATGCACGCCATCGGCGGTGAAGGCGTAGGAGGTGCGCGCGCCCAGTTGATAGGGCAGCGCCCGCTCGATCAGCTCGCGGCCATAGCCGCCGCCGCGTGGCGGATCGCCAGGCGCGGGCATGTCGGCGACACCGCTCTCGCGCCAGTCGATCTGCAACCGGCTGCCATCGCCGCCCTTCACCATCTGCCAGCGGACCGCGAGCCGCCCCCCGGGGCTCGCCAGCGCGCCATATTTGGTCGCGTTGGTCGCCAGTTCGTGCAGCCCCAGCGCCAGCGTCTGCACCGTGGACGAGGGCATCGGCACCTCGCGCGGGCCGCTGGTCGTCACCTGGGTGCCATTGCCCTCGCCATCCAGTTCGACATGCGCGGCGAGCTCCTCGCGCAGCAGGTCGCCGAACATCACCTTGCCCTCGCCGCGGCGCGACAGCATGCCCTGGGTGCGCGCTAGCGCCTCCAGCCGCCGCGACACCCGCTCCTCGTAGTGCGCCAGCGAGTCGCTGCTCTTGATGGTGCGCGCCACCACCGTCTGCACCACCGCCATCAGGTTGCGGGTGCGGTGCTGCAGCTCTGCTACCAGCACCTCCTGGCGCTGCTGGAGCTGGAGCATCGCATCGACATCGGTCGAGGTGCCGAGCCACTCGATGACGCTGCCATCGGCGTCGCGGACCGGGGTGCCGCGCGACTGAAAGTGCCGATAGCGCTGCTCGGCGAGGTGGAAGATGCGCCCCTCGCACTGGAACAGCTCGCGGCCTTCGGCGGCGCGCCACGCGGCGATCACCGCGTCACGATCGTCGGGGTGGAACACCGCGAGCCATCCGCGGCCCAGCGCCTCTTCCGCCGGCTGGCCGGTATAGGCTGCCCATTGCGGGCTGGACCACGTCCATTGGCCTTCCCCATGACAGCGCCAGGCTAGCTGCGGCATGCCTTCCACCAAGGTGCGGAACGCTAGTTCGCTGATCCGTAGCGCATCGCTTGTCCGCCACAGTTCCTGCGTGCGCTCCGCCACACGCGCCTCCAGCGCCACGTTGGTCTGCTGCAGGCTGGCATTGGCGACCTCAAGTTCTTCGGTGACGACCTGCAGTTCTTCAAACGCAACCCGCAGTTCCTCCTCGGTCTGGCTGTGGCGAAGGTCGCGCTCGATATCGATCATGTCGGCCGGCGGCGCGGGTGGGGGGGTATAGGCCGCACCGGCCGCGTGCAGCTCGCGCGCCAGCACCGTCACCCGCAATCGCAGCCGATCGCGATCTTCTGCCAGCCGGCTATTTTCTTCCAGCGACGATTCAAGCGCGGTATGAAGTTGCTCGATCTCGTCGCGCAGCCGATCGCCGTCTTCTGTCGTCATGGTATATCCCTTCGACGTCGGGAAGGTTATTAGCTGCCCAACGCGCCGCCAACGGTGCCGTCCTTGCTGGTGCGCACCATCGGTGCTGACGGGTTGCAGCTTGGGGGGCAAGCATTTCATTGGGCGAAGGTCAGGAGCATCCTATGCCAACCCGTGATATCGTCGTGATCGGCGCGTCGGCCGGCGGCGTCGAGGCGCTGCAACGATTGTGCGCCGCGCTGCCCGCCGATCTGCCGGCGACCATCTTCATCGCCCAGCATTTGTCGCCGGCGGGGCGCAGCATGTTGCCGCTGCTGCTCGATCGCTGCGGACCGCTGCCCGCCCGCGCGCCCGAGGATGGCGAGGCGTTCAAGCGCGGCACCATCTATGTTGCGGCACCCGATCACCACATGCTGGTGCGCGACGAGATCGTGTTGATGCGCCGCGGCCCCAACGAGAACCGCACCCGCCCGGCGGTGAACGCGCTGTTCCGTTCGGCGGCGCTGGCGCATGGCGGCCGCGTCATCGGCGTGGTGCTGACCGGACTGCTCGATGACGGCACCGACGGGCTGATCGCGATCACCGCGGCAGGCGGCCTGTCGGTGATCCAGGACCCGGAGGATGCGCAATGGCCGTCGATGCCGCGCAACGCGCTCAAGCGCGATCATGTCAGCCACGTCGTGCCGCTCGCTGATCTGGCGGCACTGCTGACGCGGCTTGTCACCGAGGAGGCGGGGCCGACCAAGGCGCTGCCCGATGCCTATGTGATTGAAGACAGGATGGCTGCACAGGAATTTGCCGTGATGGAAAGCGACATCGTCACCCCCGGCTCGCCGAGCCACATCTCCTGCCCGGATTGCGGCGGCGTGCTCAACGCCATCGAGAGTGACGACGAGGTCCGCTTCCGGTGCCATGTCGGCCATGCCTTCACCCCGTCGGGGCTGGCCGCGGCGCAAAGCGACGAACTCGAGCGCGCGCTGTCGATCGCGGCGCGCACCCATCGCGATCGCATCCGCCTGTTCCGCCAGATGGGCGACAGCGCCCAGGCGCGCGGGCTCGGCCATGCCGAAAGCCGGTGGAAACAGGCGGCCAAGGAATCGACTCGGATGATCGAGGTGCTGGAGGACGCCATCGCCTCGCTGCGCAAGCCGTCGATGAACGGCGAGGCCTGACGGTCGTGAGGTGCCCGAGAGGGGCGGAGCGATGCGCCGCCCGGCGCAATCACCCGTCCAGTCTGTGCCGCTCGCGGGTGTCGTGGACGATCGCGACCAGGATCGGCGGCTGCTCGTCGCGCAGGTAGCGCAGCGAGATTTCCGCAGGGTAGCTCGCCCCGTCGGCGGGCTTGATCGTGGTCTCGAACAGCACTTCCGCCTTGGCGCCCGCTATCAGCGGCGCCAGCAATTCGCGCACATCGCCGGCGGAGGCGGGGGGGAGCACGTCGGTGAACGTGAGGCGCAGCAGCTCTTCCTCGGCATAGCCTAGCTTGCGCTGGGCGCCGGCATTGGCAAGCACGAAGCGTAGCGAGACGGGGTCGACCAGATAGATCTCGTTGAGCGCGCGTTCCATGATGCCGCCGAGATAGCGGGTGTAATCGTCGCGGCGACGCTCCTCGGTGATGTCCTGGAACACCATCACCAGCCCATGATGCTCGTCATTCTCGTCAACCAGGGCCGAGCTGCGTACCCGGCACAGGATGCGCCGGCCGCGCCGGTCGACGCCGGCAAGTTCGTTGTCCATGAAGGCGACATGGCCGATCTGCACCGCGGCGAAGCTCTCCTCCAGCGCGTGGAGCGGCACGCCGATCTCGAGCGCGGTGAAATCGGTGCCGATCACTTCCTCGGCGCGTAGCCCCCAGGTGTTCTCGTTCCAGCGGTTCCACACCTCGATCTGGCGTCGCCGGTTGATGACGATGATCCCGCCGTTCATGCTGCGCAGCACTGACTCCAGGTGCAATCGCGAGCTGGCCGCCTGCTCGGCCTGGATTCGCAGCTCCTCGTTGACCGCCTCCATCTCCTCGTTGCTCGATCGCGCCTCCTCGTTCAGCGTCTCGAGTTCCTCGTTGGTGGATTGCAGCTCTTCGTTGGTGGTCTCGAGCTCCTCGTTGGTGGACTGCAGTTCCTCGTTGGTGGTCTCCAGCTCCTCATTGGCCGATTGCAGTTCCTCGATTGAATTCTCCAGGCTCTCCTGCGCTGTTTCCAGCTCGCGCTCGAGCGAATGGAGGCGGGTAGTATCGGTGAACAGCAGCAGCGCCGCATAGGTGCTGCCGTCGGGCCGGGTGAGAGGGCGGATGTCGATCGTCAGCCGCATCACCGCGATCTGGGTGAGGCGATATTCCTGATCTTCCAGTTTGACGCTGCGGCCGTGGCGGAACACGTCGTCGATCGGGCCGCGCAGCTCCATTGGCCGGTAGGACACGGGCAGGTCCTGGAACGGGCGGCCGATATCGGCCTCGCCGATCCCGAGCAGCTCGCGCGCCGCGGTGTTGGCGAGCGCGACCATGCCGGTCTCGTCGACCACCAGCAGCGCCGATCCGGTCTCGTTGATCACCGCCTCGAGCAACAGCGCGGTGGACGGCGGCAGGTCGCCTGCCGGACGGGTGCCGACCGGGCTGCCTGCCATCGGCCGCCGCCATTCCTGCGCGACCTTGCTGAAGATGCGGTGGCGCATCTCAACCGGGCGGAACAAGGGCGAGCGCGCCAGCTGCGTCTCGGCCTTGCCGAGGAACAGGAAACCTTCCTGGTTGAGCGCATAATGCAGCCGCGGCAGCACAACCGCCTGCGTCTCCCCTTCGAGGTAGATCAGCAGGTTGCGGCACACCAGCAGGTCGATCCGCGAGATCGGCGCGTCATGGACGACGTTGTGGCGGCCGAAGATCACGCATTTGCGCAACGTCCGGTCGAATACGTAATGGTTGTTGGTTCGCTCGAAATATTTGTTGAGCAGCTCGGCTGGCACGCTTTCCACGTCGCGCGAGCTGTAGATCGCCAGCCGTGCGGTCTTCAGCGCCTCCTCGTCGAGGTCGGTGGCGTAGATCTTCACCCGCTGGCAGAATTCGGTGATGCCGAGGTATTCGGCGAACAGCATCGCGATTGAAAAGGGCTCCTCGCCAGAAGCGCAGCCGACGCTCCAGACCCGGATCGGCCGGGTCGGTTCGGCGCGAGCGATGATCGAGGGTATCACCTGCGTCTTCAGCCGCTCCCAGGCTTCCTCGTCGCGGAAGAAGGAGGTGACGTTGATCAGCACCGTATTGAGCAGGCTTTCGAACTCGCCTGGGTCGGCCTCGAGCTGCGCCTGATAGGCCGCGAAGTCGGCGGCGCCGACCGCCTCCATCCGCAGCGTGATGCGGCGCTGCAGGCTGGTGCGCTTGTAACCGCGGAAATCGAGCCCGCGGCTTTCCTGGATATGATGGAGCAGCGCTTCGAACGCGGGATCGGGGCGGGGCTTGTCGGTCATGGTTCCTCGGCGCGGCCGGCTGTCGGCATCGCCTGACAGCTACCCCTTACCGGTCGGCAGCGTCCATCCTCGTCGTGCGCCGCCGCGCGAGCAGGATCAGCCGGTCGAGCAGCACGATCAGTATCACGGAGGCGCCGAGCAACGGGAACAGCAGCGATGCCGCTGCGAGGATCGCCACTGCCCCGGCGATCGGCGCCTGGGCCACCCGCGCCGGCGCCGCCACTTGGCCGCGCGGCCGTCGCTTCCACCACATCGCGATGCCGCTGATCACCAGCACGACGATAGCGAGGCACGTCGCGAGCATCACCAGCTGGTTGGCGAGCCCGAAGTAATTGCCCATGTGGAGCTGCACGCCCATCTCGATGCCCTTGGCGGCCCAGCCATAATCGGCGAAATCCACCTCGCGGATCAGTCGCGCGCTCCAGCGGTCGACATATAGGGTGCGCTGCCCCTGCGGCCGGTCGGGATAGGTGTAGGCGGTATAGACCCCGGTCGGGCCGGCGGGCAGGAACAGCCGATAGCCACTACGCAGGCCATGGTCGCGCGCCAGCATCGCGGCGATGCGATCGGCGCCGGCGACCGCGGCATCGTCGCGCACCGCCGCGCCCATCTCGTGCCCGGCATGGCCGGCGTGCTCGGACATCGGCATCGGCGCCATCGCCATTGTCCAGGGCGCCTCGCCGAGCGCCTGCTTCATGGGAAGGCTCGCCGGGGGATGGTGGGTGCCGTGCGACGCGGGGTAGCCGATGCCGAGCGCCGCAGTGCCGCGCTGGATGAGATCGCCCTCGATCCCCGCCCAGGGCAGCCCGGTAAACAGCATGAAGGCGATGAAGGCGACCGCCCAGCTGCCGGTCACCGCATGCAGGTCGCGCCACCACAACCGGCCCCTGGCGCCGAGCCGGGGATAGAGGATCCCGCCCAACCCACGCCGCCCGCGCGGCCACCACAGGTAAAGCCCGGTCGCGATCAGCACCAACGCCCAGCAGGCGGCGAGCTCGACGATCCGGTCGCCGACCGTGCCGAGCGTCAGCGAACCGTGCATCGTGTCGGCGAACCCCACCAGGGTGTGGGTATAGACGAACGCGCCGAGCACGCGGGCGTCGTGCGGATTGACCGCCACGCGCAGCGGGTCGCCGCGGGATGGCGTCACGAACACGACGGCGGCACGGTCCGCGGTGGCGGGCAGGTCGATCCGCGTCGCCGCGCCCGGATGGGCCGCGAGCGCCGCGCCGATCATCGCTGACACCGGCACCTGTTCCACCCGCGGTGCGACGAAGCGCAGCCCCGGGCTCAGCGCATCGTCGATCTCGTCGTTGAACAGATAGATCGAGCCGGTCACCGCGAGGATCAGCAGAAAGGGCGCGACGATCAGCCCGGCGTAGAAATGCCAGCGCCAGATCGCGCGATAGGCCTTGGCGGCGGCAGGGCTGGTGGTCGCCATCGATGCGCTCCGGCTCAAAAGTGGGTGGTGAGGGCGACATCGACGCTGCGCTGCGCGCCGATGTAGACGTTGGTCACCGGATAGCCCGAATATTCGCCGTAGAAGGCGTTGGTCAGGTTGCGGCCGCGCAGCGTCAGCGTCGCATTCGCCGCGACCGGGTAGCTGATCGAGGCATCCAGCGTGGTGTGGCCGCGGACGAAATAGCTATTGGCGGTGTCGGTGTAGAACCCCGACGCGTGGCGGACGAACGCGCCGAGCGTCACCGGCAGCGCCGCCAGCCTGTACAAGGCCGCGCCGTTGACGGTGGTGGAGGGCGTGTTGATCGGCCGGTTGCCCGATCGATCCACCCGGGTGGTGCCGACCAGCTCGCTCAATTCATCGTAGCGCGCATCGGTGTAGGAGGCACCGCCCTGCAGCGACAGATGCGGCGTCACCGCGGCAGTGGCGGAGAGCTCCAGCCCCTGCGACGACTGCCGCCCGCCCTGCACCGCCAGCTGGGCGTTGTTGGGATCGCGGGTGAGGATGTTCTCCTGCTCGATCCGATAGGCTGCGCCCGTCACGGTCAGCACCCTGCCGAACAGGCTCGCCTTGAATCCTGCCTCATAGGAGCGCCCGGTGGTCAGCTTGTAGGCGGTGTTGGCGATTGACTGGAGCAGGATCGACGACACCGGCACCACCGCCGTGGTATATTGGCCGTAGAGGGTGATCCCCGGCGTCACCTCATAGGTGGTACCCACCCGCCACGAGAAGGGATCGTAGCGCGGATCGGCGCGCGTCACCGCGCCATTGGCGTTGAGGTTGGTGATGAACCGCGTCAGCGCGATGTGATCATAGCGCGCGCCGCCCACGAGCAGCCATTTGGCCGTGAGGTTGAGCGCATCCTCGGCGAACACAGAGGACGTTTCGAGCCGTGAATCATAGACCACGTTCGTGGTCGAATAGGCCGCGATCGCGGTCGGGAACACGCCGACTACCGGGTCGTAGGGATCGACCGCCGTGATCGGCACCGCGGCATTGCCGCCGACCGGGCTCTGCTGGCGCGGGTTGATGAAGGTGGTCCGGTTATATTCGCCGCCGAGGCTGAAGCGGTTGTGCAGCCCGGCGACATGGCCGTCGTTGGCGAGCACCAGCCGCTCGTTCCAGAAACGGTGGTCGTGATGGATGCGCTGCACCGAGCGCGCGAAGCTGCCATCGGGGAAGGCAGCGGTGGGGGCGACGAAATTCTGGTCGCCGCTCAGCACGAAATCCCGCTTGGCATGATACCAGCTGAGATCGTCGGCGAGGCTCCAGCCGCCGCCCAGCCGATAGTCGATCCGCGCCCGCACGGTGGTGTCGCGCGCACCCGAATAGGCGCCGGCGGGATTGTAGTTGGCGCGGCGCAACGCCTTGTCGAGCACCATGCCGTTGGCGCTGCGCAGCGCGTCGCTGGGGTCGCGCGCCACCGCCGCCGAGACGAACGGCAGCCCCTGGTAGCTGCTGTCGTAGCGATCGGCATAATGATCCACCGCGACCAGGATCGACAGGGCGTCGGACGGCTTGGCGAGCAGGCTCGCGGTCAGCCCCGCCGAGCGCGTGGCGTTGTCGTCGACATCGTAGAGGCTGTCCGAATGGAGGTAGCTGACGTCGGCGCGCAATGCGACGGTGTCGGACAGCGTGAGGTTGACCCCGCCCGCGGCCTCCATCGTGTTGAAGCTGCCATAGCTCAGCAGGCTGTCCATATGGTCGCCGTCGAGCGTCGGCTTGCGCGTCACCTTGTTGATCACGCCCGCCAGCGCGCCCTCGCCATAGAGCACCGAGGCAGGGCCCTTGATCACCTCGATCCGGTCGAAATGCCAGGTGTTGGTGTCGCGCCCGACCACCGTCGAGGTCGAGACGCGCACGCCATCCTGCAGCACCGAGACCGCGCTGCCGGAAAAGCCGCGCAGCGTCACCACCGCGGGGTTGCCGGGCACGTTGCCGGCGATCGCGCCGACCACCTGGTTGTATGCCTCGCGCGCGGTGCGCAGGCCCTGCACCTGGAGATCGGCCTGGGTCAGCGTCTCGACGGTGGCCGGGGTCTCGCGGATGGTGAGGCCGAGCCGGCTGGCGGTGGCGCTGGGGTCGTCGAGACTCGGCTGGTCGAGCTGGCCGGTGACGACGATGTCGCTGCGGGCGGTGGCGGTGGAGGACGTCTGGGCCGCGACGGGCGCGGCCAGCAGGAGGCACGGCGCGGCGGCGCCGAGCAGGAGCGGAGGACGGGGCACGGGAATCTACCTGACAGATGAGAGGCTGGGACCCGCGCGAGGGCGGGCGGCGCGTCGATCAGCGGTAGGCAGGTGGCGCGCGCAACGGTGGCCGCAGGAAGGCGGCGCGTGTCGGCGCGGCCGGCAGCACCCGCACCAGCGCCGCGGCGATGATGAAGGCGAGGGCCGCGACCAACAGCGTCGGATCGACCGCACCGAGCATCTGCGCCG
This sequence comes from Sphingomonas sp. GW821-FHT09E03, assembly GCF_059416225.1. Classification (NCBI taxonomy): domain Bacteria; kingdom Pseudomonadati; phylum Pseudomonadota; class Alphaproteobacteria; order Sphingomonadales; family Sphingomonadaceae; genus Sphingomonas; species Sphingomonas sp. GW821-FHT09E03. The sequence goes on from NZ_JBWKOS010000002.1 coordinate 376,331, forward strand.
CGAGGCCCGCAAAGGCGCAGGGCTGCTCGGGCTTGCCATGGTCGTTGGCCGGCATGTCGTGGTGCATGCCCGGCATCGCGGTCACGGCCGTTGCCGGCGCGAGCCCGGTGCACACCGTCAGGCCAATGCGGCCGCCCTCGGCGGTGATCATATAGCCTGCCGGCACCAGCAGCTTCAGCAGCAACGCCGCGGCGCAGATCAGCAGCGCAAGATGGCGTCGAGCCAGGAGGTGCCGAAGGGCGGTCACCCGCTTCAGGTAGACCGCGCCGGCACGGCTGTCATTGAGCCATGATGTCCCAGCGACATATTTGCCGCTCGCCCTGGGGCGCCGTCACCGCCCGACGAGCGGCGTCACGTCGCGTCGCCGCTCGTCGGCAATCGCCCCGCGCGCAGCAGCGCCGCCAGTGCCGCGCCGTCCTGCCCCGCGGCGCGCAACCCGGCCAGCGATGGCGCGCCATGGCGCTTGGCGAGCCGCTCGCCGTCACGCCCGGTGAGCAGCCGGTGGTGCCGGTACAGCGGCGTCGGCAGCCCGAGCAGCGCCTGGAGCAGGCGGTGGATGTCGGTCGCGTGCATCAGGTCGACGCCGCGTATCACCATCGTCACGCCCTGTGCGGCATCGTCCACCGTGACCGCGAGATGATAGCTCGCCGGCGCATCCTTGCGTGCCAGCACGACGTCACCGAACGCCTGCGGGTCCGCGCGCTGTTCGCCGGCATCGAGGTCAGTCCAGCGGAGCGGCCCAGCCTGCGCTGTTGCCGCATCCATCGCCAGCCGCCAGGCGTGCGGTTCGCCCGATGCGATCCGGCGTTCGGCCTCGGCCCCAGGCAGGTGCCGGCAGGTCCCGGGATAGAGGGCGCCATCGGGCCCGTGGTGTGGCGCGGCGGCGCTGTCGGCGATCTCGCGGGCGATGTCGGCGCGGGTGCAGAAGCACGGATAGAGCAGGCCATCGTCGCGCAGCCGCGCCAGCGCCGCCGCATAGAGATCGAGCCGTTCGGACTGGCGCACCACCGGCCCGTCCCACGCCAGTCCCAGCCAGGCGAGATCCTCCTCGATCCCCGCGATGAACTCGGCACGGCTGCGGGTGCCGTCGATATCCTCGATCCGCAGCAGGAAGCGGCCACCGGCGGCGCGCGCCGCGTCGTGCGCCTGGATCGCGGAAAAGGCGTGGCCGAGGTGGAGCCGACCGGTCGGGCTCGGCGCGAAGCGGGTGATCATGGCGTCCATCGGCATGGCGATGCATAGCAGCGCGTTCCGTGCCCGTCGAAGGCTCCGGCCGATCCAGACCTGCAAACCGCCATCCGTTGGCCGCGGAAGGCTTGACCGCGAATCATTGATCGTGCTGTCATGCCTGCGTCATCCTCGTGGGCGACAGGGCTCGCGGGCAATCCGTGGGAGGAGCCGTGTTTCATCCCGATCTGATGCGCCATCCGGACTCATGTCCCGCGCTGGTTCTGAATGCCGATTATACGCCGCTCTCTTACTATCCGTTGAGCGTCTGGCCCTGGCAGACCGCGATCAAGGCGGTGTTCCTCGACCGGGTGGATATCGTCGCCCATTACGAGCGCGAGGTGCGCAGCCCCACCGCGGCGATCAAGCTGCCCTCGGTGATCGCGCTTAAGCAATATGTCCGGCCCTCGGCCTTCCCCGCCTTCACCCGCTTCAACCTGTTCCTGCGCGATCGCTTCGCCTGCCAATATTGCGGCGTCGGCCGCGATCTCACCTTCGATCACGTCGTGCCGCGGGCCCAAGGCGGCCGCACCACCTGGGAAAATGTCGTCACCGCCTGTTCGCCGTGCAACCTGCGCAAGGGCGGTCGTACCCCCCGCCAGGCGGCGATGCCGCTCCATATTGAGCCGATCCGTCCGACCAACTGGCATCTCCAGGAACATGGCCGCGCGTTTCCGCCCAACTATCTCCACGACACATGGCATGACTGGCTCTATTGGGACGTCGAGCTGGAAGCGTAACGAGGGAACGGGCATGCGGCAGGTGGTGACAAAGGCGGCGCTGGTCGCGGCGCTGGCGACGGCGCTCGCCGGCTGCGGCGCGAGCAACGAGAAGAAACAGCAGGCTGCGGATGCCCATGCCGCCGGCTTCGTCCCGCCCGCGGTGACCAGCCGCGTCGATTTCTCGAGCTCGATGGAGCGCCGCTTCCGCACCCTCGATCGCAACGGCGACGATCGGATCGATTCCACCGAGCTGCCGCGCCGCAACAGCCGCCTGCTCGAATTCGATCGCAACAAGGATGGCGCGATCAGCGCAATCGAATGGAGCGAGGGCACCTTGCGCCGCTTTGACCAGATGGACCTCAACCACGACGGCACCGTCACCTCCGAGGAGGAAAGCGAATGGCGCCGCGAGCATGGCGCCAGCAACGGCGGCCAGGCAACGCCGTCGCTGGTCGGCGAGGCGCTCGCCAACGGCGGCACGGCCGCCAAATAGCCGAACCGGGGCGGCAATGGGGGCGCAGGGATCCGACCAGCCCCTATGTCCGTCATCCCAGCGAAAGCTGGCATCTCCTGCGGCTCCTGTCCTACGCGCCTCCGGGAGACCCCAGCTTCCGTTGGGGTGACGGGTCAGCGGTTGTCGGCCCAGCCCGGCATTCGCGCTAAACCCACCCCAACCATGCCCGGCGACCAACGCACAGGTTGACCCGGGCCTCGCCGCGTCGCAGCATTGCGGCCATGGCCAGCCTCCCCCCGATCGCCAACAATCCCGATGTCCGCTTTCTCGGCGCCAAGCTTGGCGAGGTGATCCGCGGCTATGGCGGCGAGGCGCTGTTCGCCGCCACCGAGGCGATCCGCAAGGCGTCGGTGGAGCGGCATCGCGGGCAGGGCGACGTCGACGCGGTGCATGGCCAGCTGCAGGATCTCGGGCTCGATGAGACGCTCGATTTCGTCCGCGGCTTCATGCTGTTCTCGATGCTCGCCAACCTTGCCGAGGATCGTCAGGGCATCGCCGCCGAGCAAGGCGCCGATCTCGCCTCGGCGCTCAAGATCCTCGCCGACGAAGGCGTCGATCACGACGCGGTCCGCGCGCTGCTCGGATCCGCGCTGATCGCTCCCGTGCTCACCGCCCACCCCACCGAGGTGCGGCGCAAGAGCATGATCGATCATCGCAACGCGATCGCCGAGCTGATGGCGCTGAAGGACCTCGGCCGTGACGAGACGCCGGACGGCGACCGCGTCGAGGATGCGATCACCCGCCAGATCGCCTTGTTGTGGCAGACGCGGGTGCTGCGCCGCGAGCGGCTCTACGTCACAGACGAGGTGGAGACCGCGCTGTCTTACCTGCGCGACGTGTTCCTGCCGGCGCTGCCCGCGCTCTACCAGCGCTGGGACCGCGCGTTCGGCGAGCGGGTGCCGAGCTTCCTCCGGCCCGGCAGCTGGATCGGCGGCGATCGCGACGGCAATCCGTTTGTCACCGCCGCCTCGCTGCGCACCGCGCTCGGCCGCGCCAGCGAGGCGGTGCTGGTCTTCTATCTCGATGCGATCCACGCGCTCGGCGCCGAACTGTCGATCTCCACCGAACATGCCGAGGTCGATGCCGCGGTCGCCGCGCTCGCCGAGGCGAGCGGCGACACCGCCCCGAGCCGCGTCGACGAGCCCTATCGCCGCGCGCTGTCCGGCATTTACGCGCGGCTCGCCGCCACCCATCAGGTGCTGGTCGGCAAGCCGGCGCCGCGCCCCGGCCGGCTCGGCGGCGAGGCCTATCCCGATCCGCAGGCGCTGCGCCACGACCTCGTCGCGCTGGCCCGCGCGCTGTCGGGCGGCAGCGCGCTCAAGAGCAGCGGCGCGCTAGGTCGGCTGATCCGCGCGGTCGAGACCTTCGGCTTCCATCTGGCGACGCTCGACCTGCGCCAGAACAGCGCGGTTCATGAGCGGGTTGTCGCCGAACTGCTCAGCGTCGCCGGCGTCGAGGCGGATTATCTCGCGCTCGACGAGGCGGCGCGGGTCGCATTGCTGCGCGCCGAGCTCGCCAACGCGCGCCCGCTCGCCAGCCGCTACACCGCCTATTCCGAGGAAACCGCCTCCGAGCTCGCGATCGTCGCCGCCGCGGCCGAGGCGCATGGCCGCTACGGGCCGGCCTGCATCACCAACTACATCGTCTCGATGGCGCAGTCGGTGTCCGATCTGCTCGAGATCAACATCCTGCTCAAGGAGGTCGGGCTCTACCGGCCCGGCGACACCCCGAGCGCGGCGATCATGGCGGTGCCCCTGTTCGAGACGGTCGCCGATCTCGAGGCGGCGCCGGGGATCATGACCGACTGGTTCGCGCTGCCGGAAGTGGCGCACATCGCTGCCGCGCGCGGTCACCAGGAAGTGATGATCGGCTATTCCGATTCGAACAAGGACGGCGGCTATCTCACCTCCACCTGGCAATTGTCGAAAGCCTCCACCGCGTTGAAGCCAGTGTTCGAGGCGGCGGGCGTCGGCATGCAGCTGTTCCATGGCCGCGGCGGCGCGGTCGGGCGCGGTGGTGGCTCGGCGTTTGCGGCAATCCGCGCCCAGCCGCCGGGCACCGTCCAGGGCCGGATCCGCATTACCGAGCAGGGCGAGGTGATCGCCGCCAAATATGGCACCCGCGACAGCGCCATGACCAACCTCGAGGCGATCGCCTCGGCGACCCTGCTCGCCAGCCTCGAGCCCGAGCGCCTCTCCAACGCCGAGAATGCCGAGTTCGCCGGCGCGATGGACCGGCTCTCGGCCGACGCGTTCCGCGCCTATCGCGGGCTGGTCTATGACACGGAGGGCTTTCGCACCTTCTTCCGCCAGATGACCCCGATCGGCGAGATCGCCGGGCTCAACATCGGCAGCCGCCCGGCGAGCCGCAAGAAATCGGACGCGATCGAGGATCTGCGCGCCATCCCCTGGGTGTTCAGCTGGGCGCAGGCGCGGGTGATGCTGCCGGGCTGGTATGGCGTCGGCCAGGCGATCGCCGGCTTTGCCGACAAGGGCCTGCTCGCCGAGATGGCGGAGGGCTGGCCGCTGTTCGCCTCGACGCTCGCCAACATGGAGATGGTGCTCGCCAAATCCGATATCGGCATCGCCGCTTATTATGCCGAGCTGGTCGAGGATCCGGTGATGCGCGCGGACATCTTCGGCCGCATCCGCGACGGCTGGCACCAGACCCGCGATGGCCTGCTCGAGGTCACCCGCCAGTCGCGCCTGCTCGAAAAGCACCCCGCGCTCGACGCCTCGATCCGGCTTCGCCTGCCGTATATCGAGCCGCTCAACCTGCTCCAGATCGAGCTGATGAAGCGCCATCGCAGCGGGGAAGGCGACGCCCGCATCGGCGAGGGCATCCTGCTCTCGATCAACGCCATCGCCACCGCGCTGCGCAACAGCGGCTGACCTGGCGGCCGGGGGCGAACGGGCCTAGCCGCCGCGCCGGTGGCGGCTGAGCAGCGTCCATAGCGCCTCATTGTCGACCACCCAGCGGTGCCCGGCGCCGACCGTGACCCGCGCCACCATTTCGGTGCCGGCGCGGCAGTCGCCATAGCGCTCCTCATAGACGCCGGCGCTCACCCAGCGCGTCGCCGGCGCGGCGGTGCAGCCGTCGAGCGCGGCCCAGCGCTGCTCGGCGGCGTGCATCGGGTAGCGCCAATAAGGCGCGCCGCCGCCCTGGATGGGGTTGGTGGTGTCGCGGTCGCCGGCGAAGGCGATCACCGCGATCGGCTGCGCCGGACGGCAGCTCGCCGGATCGGGGCGGGTGGGATCGACGGCGAGCGGGATGCCGGCGCGCAGCCCCACCACCGGCGCGATCGCCGCGAACCGGCCCGGCGCGACGCAGCCGAGCAGCGAGGTCATCCGCCCGCCACCCGACAGGCCGGTGACATAGACCCGCGCCGGATCGGCGCAGCCGCCGGCGACAAGGCGGTCGACCAGCGCGGTCAGATAAGCCACGTCGTCGCGCTCGCCGGGGCCGGGGATGGTGCCGGCGACGGTGGGGACGCCCGGAATGTTCCAGGCAAAGCCGCCGGTCTTGAGCGCGATGCCGGCATCGGGATAGGCGACGAGGAAGCCATGCGCGTCGGCGGTTGCGGCGAGCCCGGCATCGCGCAGCATCGCCGCGCCGGTGCCGCCGCTGCCATGGAGCAGCAGCACCAGCGGCAGCGGCCGCTCCCCCGCCCAGCCCGGCGGCGCATGCACCGCGGCGGGGAGGATGCAGCGCGGGGAGGCGGCGGCGGGGAGGGTGGCGAGCGGCAGCCCAAGCAGGGCGAGCAGCAGCGCGGCAAGGAGACGGAGGATCATCGCCGCGATGGTGCCGCGCGCGCAGGCCCCGGTCAAACCGGTACCGGTACCGGCACCGTCACGTCACAGGAACGGCGCGGCGATCTCGGGCGTCACCCGCAGCAGCCGGCCGTTGCTGCGATCGAGCAGCGCCCAGGTGGTGACCGCCTCCACCTTGACCCGCCCGTCGGCACCGGTGAAGCGGACATGGCGATCGAACCGCGCACCGCGTGGCGGCTCGGGGATCCAGGTCTCGCCGGTCACCGTCTCGCCGGCGGCGACATTGCCGCGATAGTCGATTTCGTGCCGGGTCACGACCCACACATAGGCCTCGATGTGCGCGGGCGGCGCGATCGCCTGCCAATGCGCCACCGCAATGTCCTGGATCCAGCGCACCCAGACGGCATTGTTGACATGGCCGAGCTCGTCGATGTCGTCGGGCCCGGCGGTGATGCGAACCACAAACGGCGTCATTTCGTTGTCTCCCCCGGGTGCTCCCCCATCTCTTCCTCGGGCGCCGCCTCGCGCTGCCGCCACCAGTGGATCCCGCCGATCACCGCGCCGAGCGCGACCACGCCGATCAGGATCAGTATCAAGGTATGGCCATGCGGCTTGTATTTGCCCAGGAACCGCTCGATGCCGCTGCCGAACAGATAGCCGAGCGTGGTGAAGGCGCTACCCCAGACGGCCGCGGCAAAGGCGTTGAGCGGCAGGAAGGTACGCGCCGGCACCTTGCTGGTACCGATCGCGATCGGGCTCACCGTGCGGATCCCGTAGATGAAACGGAACGCGATGATGAACCCGGTCGGGTGGCGCTCGAGGATGCCGAGCGCGCGCGCGAACGCCGCCTTGCGGGTGATGCGCTGGACGAACCGGGTGTCGCGAAATCGGCGGCCGGCGGCAAACCACAATTGGTCGGCGGTGAACGATCCCGCGATCCCGGCAATGATCGCGCCCGGCAGCGACACCAGCCCCTGGTGCGCGAGCACGCCCCCGGCGATCACCACCGCCTCGCCCTCGAGCCCGGCGCCGACGAACAGCGCGGCGAGCCCGTAATGCGCGATCAGGCCTTCGATGCTCATGTCGGGTCTACGGTGTCATGCCGGGCCCGACCTGGAACGCCGGTGATGACGAGCGCGTCGCGTCCGCTCACCCCTCCACGCCCAGTTGCCACAGCACGAAGGCATGTTCCTCCGCCGCCTCGCGCAGCGATTCGAACCGGCCGGACTTGCCGCCATGGCCGGCGCCCATGTTGGTCTTGAGCAGCAGCACGTTGCCGTCGGTCTTGGTCGCGCGCAGCTTGGCGGCCCATTTGGCGGGCTCCCAATAGGTCACGCGCGGGTCGTTGAGCCCGCCCGAGATGAACAGCGGTGGGTAGTCCTGCGCCGTGACGTTGTCGTATGGACTGTACGAACGGATCAGCGCAAACGCCTTCTCGTCCTCGATCGGATTGCCCCATTCGGGCCATTCGCCCGGCGTCAGCGGCAGCGCGGCGTCGAGCATGGTGTTGAGCACGTCGACGAACGGCACGTCGGCGATCACCGCGCCCCACAAATCGGGGTCGGAATTGACGATCGCGCCCATCAGCTCGCCGCCGGCCGAACGCCCGGCGGTGGCGATCCGCCCGGCGCTGGTCCAGCCGTCGGCGATCAGCCCGCGCGCGACATCGACGAAGTCGTTGAAGGTGTTCTCGCGCTTGTCGAGCTTGCCATCGAGATACCATTGCTGGCCGAGATCGTCGCCGCCGCGGATATGTGCGATCGCATAGGCAAAGCCGCGGTCGAGCAGGCTCAAGCGCCCGGTCGAGAAGCCCGGCGGGATTGCATAGCCGTAGGCGCCATAGGCATAGAGAAACAACGGCTGCGAGCCGTCCTTCTTGAACCCCGCCGGATAGACGATCGACACCGGCACCTGCGTGCCGTCGCGCGCGGCGATCTTGATCCGCTCGGTGCGATACTTGTCCGCGTCATAGCCCGACGGGATCTCCTGCACCTTGAGCGTCGTCAGCGCACCGCTGGCGACGTCATAGTCATAGACCGTCCCCGGCGTGACCATCGATTCATAGCCGACGCGCAGCACGTCCATCGCATATTCGGGGTTGTCGCCCATGCCCGCGGCATAGCTCGCTTCGGGGAAGCTGATCCGCTGCGGCACGGTCGGCGCGTCATAGCGGTGGATCGCGATCTGATCGAGCCCGTCTTCCCGGCCTTCGACGATGAAGAAGTCGCGAAAACACTCCACCCCGGTCATGTAGAAATCCGCCGAGGGAGCGATCAGCTCATGCCACTCGTCGGGCGCATCGAGGCTCGCGGTGCACAGCCGGAATTGCGGATCGACGTCGTTGGTGTGGATGAACAAGGTGCCGTCATGCTCGTCGACGTCATATTCGCGGCCCTCCTTGCGGGCGGCGACCAGGATCGGCTCGGCGAGCGGATTGTCGGCGGGCAGCAGCCGCACCTCGCTGGTGACATGGTCGCCGGTGCCGATCACGATCCACTCGCGCGAGCTCAGCTCGGCGACCGCGACGCGATAGCCTTCGTCGGCCTCCTTGTAGAGCTCGACGTCGTCGGCGACCGGGGTGCCGAGCCGGTGAAAGCGCGCATTGTCGGTGCGCCATTGCTCGTTGGCGACGCCATAGAGGAAGCCGGCATCGTCGCTCGTCCAGACGATGTCGGACAGCATGCCCGGGATCACCTCGGGCAGATGCTCGCCGGTGGTGAGGTCCTTGATCCGCACCTCGAACCGCTCGGCGCCGCTGTCGTCGATCGCATAGGCGAGGTAGCGCGCATTGTTGCTGACCGCGAACGCACCGAGCCGGAAATATTCCTTGCCCTCGGCGAGCGCCGGCTCGTCGAGCAGCAGCTCGTCGTCGCCGCCCCCGTCTTTGGTGTCAACCGGCTTGCGCCACCATTTGCGATACTGGCCGCCGGTCTCGAACGCGGTCCAGTAGACCCAGTCGCCGTCCTTCTGCGGCACCGAGGATTCATCCTCCTTGATGCGCCCCTTCATCTCTTCGTAGATCCGGTCGACCAGCGGCTGGTGCGGTGCCATCACCGTCTCGAAATAGGCGTTCTCGGCCTCGAGATAGGCGAGCACGTCCTTGTCGCCGATCTCGGGATAGTTCGGGTCCTTCAGCCACGCCCAGGGATCGTCGATGGTGACGCCGTGGGTGGTGAAGCGATGGGGGCGGGTATCGGCAACGGGCGGCGTGGGGAGGGCATCGTTCATGCCCCGCATATAGGGAGGCAATGCCGACCCGTCATGCACGGCGTTGCGTCCGGCAACGAACCGTCACCCGGCCGCTGCCGCCGCCACCCAATCCCGTCATCCCAGGGCGAGCTGGTATCTTCCCGAGGAGAGGCCCGCCTGCCGCATGAGACCCCAGCGTGCGCTGGGGTGACGGCGTTGAGCATCCACGGCTGGTAGCCAGGGTTCCTGTTGCTCCAGCAACGTTTCGTCGGTTGCACCCCGCTGCCCCGCTCTGCATGACTTCCGCCACGCAACCGGGGGAAACACACATGCCAGGCGGATTGGTCGCCCTGCTCGACGACATCGCCGCGATCGCCAAGCTCGCCGCCGCCAGCCTCGACGATGTCGCCGGCGCCGCGGGCAAGGCCGGCACCAAGGCGGCCGGCGTGGTGATCGACGATACCGCGGTCACCCCGCGCTACATGATCGGGCTCAGCCCGGCGCGCGAGCTGCCGATCATCTGGAAGATCGCCAAGGGATCGCTGCGCAACAAGCTGGTGTTCCTGCTCCCCGCCGCGCTGGCGCTGAGCGCGCTCGCGCCCTGGGCGATCACCCCGATCCTGATGCTCGGCGGCAGCTATCTCTGCTTCGAGGCGGCGGAGAAGATCCTCGGCGCTCTCACCGGCAGCCATGGCGGCGAGGAAGCCGCCGCGGTCACCGACCCCAAGGAGCTGGAGGATCGGCAGGTCTCGGGCGCGGTGCGCACCGACCTCATCCTCTCGGGCGAGATCATGGCGATCGCGCTCGGCGAGATCGCCGATCAGACGCTGGTCAACGAGGCGATCGCGCTAGCCTTGGTGGCGGTGGCGATCACCGCCGGCGTCTACGGCGTGGTCGCGCTGATCGTGAAGATGGACGACATCGGCCTCCATCTCGCCAAGCGCCCGGGCAAGGGCGCGCGGACGCTTGGCCGCGGGCTGGTCGCAGCGATGCCGGTGGTGCTCCACGCGCTGTCGCTGATCGGCACCGCGGCGATGGTATGGGTCGGCGGCGGCATCATCGTCCACGGGCTCGAAACCTTCGGGGTAGAGGCGCTGCCCCATGCCATCCACGCCGCCGCCGAGGGCGCCGCGCATGCGGTCCTGGTGCTGCCGGGCGTGGTGAGCTGGGTCGTCACGGCGGTGGTCTCGGGGATCGTCGGGCTGGTGGTGGGCGGCGTCATCGCGGGTCTGCTCCACCTGGTGCCGCGCAAGCATTGAGGAGGCACGTCGAGCGCTCTCCTCGTCTCGTCATCGATCAGCTTCCACGGAAGGAGGTCTTCCCTCCAAACCGTCACCCCAGCGGAAGCTGGGGTCTCCTCGTGGCAGGCAAATGCTCGCCTCGGGAAAATCCCAGCTTTCGCTGGGATGACGGTAGAAGGAACGCTCGCAAGACTGCAGCGCCGGCTTTGCAGCGCGCGCCACTGTCCTACACGGACCGATGCTGATATCCCCACCAACTGCGATCATCGCAAGAATGGAAACGATCGAAGTTGAGACTCCCCTTGGGGGATGACAACTTCCTCAACTTGTCAGCGCCGCCCGCGGCAGCGGCGGCGCGCGCCATCAACACGGACCCGTCGCCATGAGCCCCTATTCCGACCGCCTCTCTGCTCTTCGTCGCCGCCTAGCCGAGACCGGCCTCGACGGCTTCGTGGTCCCGCTCACCGACGAGCATATGAGCGAATATGTCGGCGCCTATGCGCAGCGGCTCGGCTGGCTGACCGGGTTCGGCGGCTCCGCGGGCACCGCGGTGGTGCTCGCCGATCAGGCGGCGATCTTCACCGATGGCCGCTACACGCTGCAGGTGCGCGAGCAGGTGTCGGGCGACGACTGGGCCTATGTGCCGGTTCCCGCGGAAAGCGTCGCCGGCTGGCTGGCGCAGCACGTCACGCAAGGCGCGCGGGTCGGCTATGATCCCTGGCTGCACACCCGCGCCTGGGTGGTCGAGACCGATGCCGCGCTCGCCGAGGCCGGCGCCGCGCTGGTGCCGGTGGCGGCTAACCCGATCGACGCGGTGTGGACCGACCGGCCGGCACCGTCGCCGGCGATGCTCACCGTCCATGACGATGCCCAGGCCGGCGCCTCCTCGGCCGCCAAGCGTGCGCGCATCGCCGACTGGCTCGGCGAACGCCGCGCCGATGCAGTGGTGCTCTCCGCGCTCGACTCGATCGCCTGGGCGCTCAACGTCCGCGGCGGCGACGTCGACCATACCCCCGTCGCCTTGTCCTATGCGATCGTCGACGCCGATGGCACCACCGACCTGTTCGTCGCGCCCGAGAAGCTCGACGACACCGTCCGCCAGCATCTCGGCAACGCCGTCCGCGTCCACGATCGCGCTGCGTTCGCCGGCGCGCTCGGCGGTTATGCGGGGCGTCGCGTCGTCGCCGATCCCGAGCGCGCGGTCGCGGCGATCTTCGATGGGCTGGAGGCCGGCGGCGCGAGCGTGCTGGCGCTGCGCGACCCGGTGGTGCTCGCCAAGGCGCTCAAGAACCCGGTCGAGGTTGCCGGCCATCGCGCCGCCTCGATCCGCGACGGCGCCGCGCTCACCCGCTTCCTACGCTGGGTGGAGGCCGAATGCCCCAAGGGCGGCGAGACCGAGCTGTCGGCGGCGGCCAGGCTGCTCGCGTTCCGCGAGGAAACCGGGCTGCTCAAGGACACCAGCTTCGCGACCATCTCGGCGACCGGCGCGCATGGCGCCAGCCCGCATTATCATGTCACCGAGGAATCGAATGCGCCGATCGAGCCCGGCCAGCTGTTCCTGATCGATTCAGGCGGCCAATATGCCGATGGCACCACCGACGTCACCCGGGTGATGCCGATCGGCACGCCCACCGCGGAGATGCGCGATCGCTTCACCCGCGTGCTCAAGGGCCATATCGCCATCGCCACCGCGGTCTTCCCCGATGGCACGATGGGCGGACAGATCGACGCCTTTGCGCGCCGGCCCTTGTGGGAGGCGGGGCTCGATTTCGGTCATGGCACCGGCCATGGCATCGGCAGCTATCTGTCGGTCCACGAAGGCCCGCAGCGGATCGCCGCGCCCAACTATCCCGGCGGCGCCGCGCTCGAGCCACTGCGCGCAGGGATGATGCTCTCCAACGAGCCGGGCTATTACAAGCCCGGCGAATACGGCATCCGCATCGAGAATCTGCTGCTGGTCGAGCCGCGGCATATCGAGGGCGGCGATCCCGGCCGCGCCATGCTGGGGTTCGAAACGCTGACCCTGGCGCCGATCGAGCGGACGCTGATCGAACCCGGCCTGTTGTCGGCCGACGAGCGGGCGTGGCTCGATGGCTATCACGCAATGGTTGGCGAACGGCTCGGTGCGATCCTCACCGGCGAGGATCGGGCCTGGCTGGACGCCAAATGCGCGCCGATCGCGTAAGGGCCGCCCGCGGCTTACTAGCGGCGGCTGCCGTCGCCGATCTGGTCGTCGCCCGAGGGATCGCTGCCGGCGGGCCGGCCAGCGGCAGCGTCCGCCGGCCGGCCCGCACCGCCGTCGCGCGCCTGCGCCTTGCGGCGCCGCAGATTGGCCCTCAGCTGGGCGGCCAGTCGCTCGGCCCGTTCGTCGTTGGCGGTCATGGAAAGCTGCCTAGGCTCCGCGCAAAGCCCCGACAATGGCTTGACAAGGCGCGCCCACTGGTCTCTAGGCGCGCTTCCCCGCTGCGTAGCGGGAGTGCTGCCGTAGCTCAGTGGTAGAGCGCATCCTTGGTAAGGCTGAGGTCGTGAGTTCAATCCTCACCGGCAGCACCAGTTTTTCAATGACTTGACGGCCCCATGGGGCCCATCCGGCGGGTGCCGCGGCCTTAGCGGGCCGCGGTGACCCGCCAGACGACGTTGCCGGTGTCATCCGCCACCAGCAGGGCGCCGGTGCGGTCGACCGTCACCCCCACCGGGCGGCCGCGGACCTTGCCGTCGGCGTCGACGAAGCCGGTCAGGAAGTCCTCGGCGATGCCGTTGGGCCGGGCATTGGCGAACGGCACGAAGGCAATCTTATAGCCGTTGAGCTCGTCGCGGTCCCAGCTGCCATGCTCGCCGATGAAGGCGCCGCCGTGGTAGCGAGCGGGCAGGTTGGTGCCGGTGTAGAAGGTCAGGCCCAGCGCCGCGACATGGCTGCTCAGCGCATAATCGGGCGCAATTGCCTTGGCGACGAGATCGGGGCGCTGCGGCTGGACGCGCGGGTCGACGTGCTGGCCGTAATAGCTGTACGGCCAGCCATAGAAGCCGCCGTCGCGTACCGAGGTTAGATAGTCCGGCACCAGATTGGGGCCGAGCTCGTCGCGTTCATTGGCGACTACCCACAAGGTGTTGGTGCCCGGGTAGAAATTGGGGCTGTTGGGGTTGCGCAGGCCGCCGGCGAAGACGCGCGAGCGGCCTGTGGCGCGCTCGATCTCCCACACCGCGGCGCGGTTCTTCTCGGCTTCCATGCCGTTTTCGGTGATGTTGCTGTTCGAGCCGACCGTCGCATAGAGCAGCTTGCCATCCGGGCTGAGCGTCAGGCTCTTGGTCCAGTGATGGTCGATCGGACCGCCGGGCAGCTCGGTAAGTCGCACCGGCGGCGCGGTGATCTTGGTCTGCCCCGGGGTGAACGGGTAGCGCAGCACTGCATCGGTTGCGGCGACGTAAAGGAAGTTGTCGGCGAAGACGACGCCGAACGGCGAATTGAGATGGCCGACCAGCACGGTGCGCTGCTCGGGCACGCCGTCGCCGTCGGCATCGCGCAGCAGGGTGATCTGGTTGGTCGCGCCCTTGGGCTTGGCGCCGCTCTGGCCGGTGGCGCGCTTCTGCACCCAGGACACGATCGGGTTCTTCGGCCGCGTGACGGGATCGAGGTTCGGCCCTTGCGATTCGATCACCAGCACGTCGCCATTGGGCAAAACGGCGATATTGCGCGGGTGGTTGAGATCGCGGGCGAACGCCTGCACGCGCATGCCGGGAGGGGCCGTCGGCGTCTCGTTGGCGCCCCAGCCGACCACCTCGGCGACGTGGATCGGCGGGATCAGATATTGCTGGGGTGCCGGCAGCACCGGATGTGCGCCGATCTGCGTGCGGCGGTCGAAATGCTTGCCGCCGTCGTCGCAAGCAGCAAGCGTCATGGCTAGCGACAGGCCGGCCACCCCGGCAATGATGCGCGCGCGGCTCATGACCGGACCCCCACGCGATGCTTGTAGACGAGCGATGCACCGAGCCAGGCACTGACGGCGAGCAGCGCGACGCTGATGATCGACAGCGTCAGCCCGGTCGGCACCACGCTCGTCCAGCCGTCGCGGCTGTGGACAAAGGCGTTGAACAGCTCGATCACGAAGACGCTGAGGTTGAGGATCATGTGCAGCGTGGCCGGACCGGCAGCCCGCACGCGACGGTCGCCAGCATAATCGATGATTCCCGCCAGCGCGGCGAACCCTCCCATCACCAGCCCCCCGGTGATCAGCCAGATCGAAAAGTTGCTCCACATCACGTTCGCCGACCCGACATAAGCAAGGTCGGTGAGCAGCGCGCCGATGAAGCAGGTGATCGGGAAGGGCACCAGCATCGCATGGATCGGGTGACCGAATACCCTGGCGGTGGACCGGGGGTTGTCGAGTGGTCGTGCGGGCTGCGCCGAGCCTGGATCTGGGTTCATCCCAGCTAAGCGCGTTTTGCGCTCGTCAGTTCCCCGCGTGCGACAAAACGTTGCTGGCCGACAGAGCCGGCTTGCGCCGGTTGGCTAGACCGCTGCGAGCGAGGTGAAGCGCGCGACCTGACGACCGACCAGGCGGAGCTGTTCGAGCACGGCGGGATCGTTGGCGCCGCCGTCCTCGTCGAACTTGGTCGCTTGGGTGTTGATCGCGGCGGCAAATGGCGTCGGCCAGCCGCGCAGGGCGTGGACGATCGAGCGCAGCGCGGCGATCGTCGATCCGGTCGCCTGCCAGCCATAAGCGGTGGCGATCAGCCCTACCGGCATGTCGGCGAGATAGGCGCGCTCGTCGCGCGCGGTTTCCTCGAGCAGGTCGAGCGCGTTCTTGACCACGCCCGAGATGCTGCCGTGATAGCCCGGGCTGGCGATGATCACCGCCGAGGCCTGGCGGACGGTGTCGACGAACGCCTGTTCGTCGGCGGTGCGGCTCAGCGCCCGTGGATCGTAGAGCGGCAGCCGGGCCATGTCGGCGCCGCCGAACATGCGGGTGCGGAAGCCCTCGCGTTCGGCGGCATCGAGCGCGATGCGGAGCGCGCGCTCGGTGGAGGAGACGCCCCCGATGGTGCCGCCGATTCCGACGACGAGCGGGGGGAGGGGGGGTGTGGCCATGGCGCGGGGATAGCGCGGCTGGCGAGGCGGCGCCAGCGCGTCGGCGCCAGTGCAGGCGCCGCTGGTATTCGTCCGGCCAAGCCAGTAAATTCGTTGGCTATCGCGCGGGTTGTCAGGGCAGTTGCCTCGGCTGTTTTTAGGATTGTAATACACCTCATGGCTGACCGCTGGGATGAGCCGATGCGCCCTGATTCGTTCGACAATCGCCGCCGATCGCCGATCGGGCAGCGCTATGCCCTGGATGACGCCGAGCCTGTGCGTGCCTGGGGCCCGGGCCGGTTCGGCGAGCCCGACGACGGGTCTGAGCCGCGCGAGCCGCGTGAGCCGCAGTCTGGGCGGGGATCGTTGTGGCGGTGGGTGACGCGCGGCGCCGCGGCGTTCATCGTGCTGCTGGTGATCGCAATCGGCTGGCTGGCGCTCACCGCACCCTTGTCCAAGTCGCTGCAGCCGCCGACCCCGCCGTCGATCACGCTGACCGCCGACGACGGCACCCCGATCGCGCGGCGCGGCGCGGTGATCGGCACGCCGGTGGATGCCGGCAAGCTGCCCCGCCACGTCACCGGCGCGTTCGTCGCGATCGAGGATCGCCGCTTCTATTCGCACTGGGGCATCGACCCGCGCGGCATCCTGCGCGCCGCCTGGCATAATGTCGGCGCCGGCGGGGTGCGCGAGGGCGGCAGCACCATCACCCAGCAGCTCGCCAAGAATGCCTTCCTCGATTCGGACCGGACGGCGGCGCGCAAGATCCGCGAGGTGATGATCTCCTTCTGGCTCGAGGCATGGTTGAGCAAGGACCAGATCCTGTCGCGCTACCTGTCGAACGTCTATTTCGGCGACAACGTCTATGGGCTCACCGCCGCGGCCAAACATTATTTCGGCCGCGCGCCGCAGGATCTCAACGTCGGCCAGGCGGCGATGCTGGCCGGCCTCGTCAAGGCGCCGTCGCGGCTCGCGCCGACCAGCAATCTTGCCGGCGCGCGCAAGCGCGAGATGGTGGTGGTCGGCGCAATGCAGGCGGCGGGCTTCCTGACCAAGTCGGAGGCCGCGGCGGTGCAGCCGCAGCGCGTGCTGCCCGCCAACCCGCAGCAGCTGCCGAGCGGCACCTATTTCGCGGATTGGGTGCTGCCGGAGGCGCGCGACCGTGCCGGCGAGGTCAAGACCGAGGCGACGGTGGAGACCACGCTCGACCGGCGCCTGCAGAACACCGCCGAGCGGGTGATCCGGCAGGCCGGGCTGCGCCAGGCGCAGGCCGCGATCGTGGCGATGCGCCCCGATGGACAGGTGGTGGCGATGGTCGGCGGCAAGGATTATGGCAAGAGCCCGTTCAACCGCGCCACCCAGGCGCGCCGCCAGCCCGGCTCCACCTTCAAGCTGTTCGTCTATCTCGCCGCGATGCGCGCCGGGATGACGCCGGACTCGATGATGGATGATTCGCCGGTCGAGATCGCCGGGTGGAAGCCGCACAACGACGATGGCCGCTACCTCGGCCAGATCACGCTGCGCCGCGCCTTCGCGCGTTCGTCCAACGTCGTCGCCGCGCGGCTGACCCAGCAGGTCGGCGTCAAGAACGTGATCAATGCGGCGCGCGACCTTGGCATCTCGACGCCGATCCCCAACGAGGCAACGATCGGGCTCGGCACCGCCGAAGTCTCGCTGCTCGAGCTGACCGCGGCCTATGCGGCGATCGCCAACGGCAATTATCCGGTGCAGCCGCGCGGCATTCAGAAGGTCGCCGACAAGAGCTGGTACCAGTCGCTGTCGGGTGGCAGCCGCAAGATCCCCGACAAGATCCGCGAGGAGATGCTCGACCTGCTCTCGTCGTCGCTGCGCGGCACCGGGCGCGAGGCGACGCTGACGGTGGATGCCTATGGCAAGACCGGCACCTCGCAGAGCAGCCGCGATGCCTGGTTCATCGGCTTCTCGCGCGATCTGGTGGTCGGCGTCTGGGTGGGCAACGACGACAGCACGCCCAACCCCGGGCTTCACGGCGGCGGCATCCCGGCGCAGATGTGGCGCCAGTTCATGGTCGCCGGGCTCGGCATCGCGCCGGTTGCCGCGCCGGTGGTGGTCGACGAGAATGCGATGGATCCCGAGGCCGCGGTCGACAATCTGATCGACGAGACGGTGCCGGACGTCACCCCGATCGCGCCGATCGAGGGTGGGGTGCGCGGCTTCGGGCTCGACATGAAGCTCGGCAAGGATGGCAGCATCAGCATCCAGCCGTCGCGCGACCGCGATCGCGACGGCCCGCCGCCGCCGCGCGACCAGCGCCGCGCGGCCGAGGACGAGGGCGACGACGAGCAGTAAAGCGCTTTGTACGCCTGCGCAGCATATGGCGCGGAACGCCGCATGGTATCGGGGGAAGGGCATTGTTGACCGCTGCGCAGGCTGCCGCCAAGGCGCACGTTATGCGCTTTTTCTCAGACAATGCCGCCCCGGTGCACCCCAAAGTGATGGCGGCGATCGCCGCCGCCGATACGCTCGATACGGCTTATGCGGGCGATCGCTGGTCGGCACAGCTCGATGGGCGATTGTCCGATCTGTTCGAGACGTCGGTGAGCGTCTTGTGGGTGCCGACCGGCACCGCGGCGAACTGCCTGGCGTTGGCGGCGCTATGCCCGCCGCACGGCGGTGTGGTCTGCCACCGCGACGCGCATATCCAGAACGATGAGGGCGGCGCGCCGGAATTCTACACCCATGGCGCCAAGCTGTTCCTCGCCGATGGCAAGGGGGCCAAGCTGACGCCGGACAGCATCCTCCACGTCGTCGACGCGATCGCCGACGACGTCCACCGCGTCCAGCCGCATGCCATCTCGATCACCAACGCCACCGAATACGGCCGGGTCTATGCGCCCGCCGAGGTCGCCGCGATCGGCGACGTGGCGCGCCGCCGCGGTCTCGGGCTGCACATGGATGGCGCGCGCTTCGCCAATGCGGTGGCGACGCTCGGCTGCACCCCCGCCGAGGTGACCTGGCGCGCTGGGGTGGATGCGCTGAGCTTCGGCTTCGTCAAGAATGGCGCGATGAGCGCCGAGGCGCTGGTGTTCTTCGCCACCGACCACGCCGCCGTTACCCAATACCGCCGCAAGCGCGCCGGGCTGCTGCTGTCGAAGGGGCGCTACCTTGCCGCGCAGATCCTGGCGATGCTCGACGGCGACCTGTGGCTACACAATGCGCGCGCCGCCAACGCCCGCGCGACCACGCTCGCCGAGGCTGCGGGTACGCGCCTCGTCCATCCCGTCGAGGCCAATGAAGTGTTCCTGCGGGTGACGCCCGATGAAGCCGCGGCGCTGCGCGCCAAGGGATTCGACTTCTACGATTGGGCCGCGGGCGAGGTCCGCCTCGTTACTGCCTGGGACAGCCGTGAGGACGAGGTTGCGCAGCTCGCAACTGCGATCCGAGCGCTGTGAGCCGGCACGCCCGGTGAGACGGCCCCTGCCATGAGCGAGGTCGGCGCCCCGCAATCGACCCGGCTGTCGATCCTCATCCCGTTCGCGATCGTCACGCTGATCTGGGGATCGACCTGGCTGGTGATCCGCGATCAGCTTGCGGTGGTACCCCCGGGCTGGTCGGTGACCTATCGCTTCCTCCTCGCCGGGCTGATGATGGCGACCTATGCGGCAATCAGGGGCGAGCGGCTGCGCCTCGACGCACGCGGCTGGGGATTTGCGGCGGCGACCGGCTTGTTCCAATTCTGCCTCAACTTCAACTTCGTCTATCGCGCCGAGCATTTCATCACCTCGGGGCTGGTCGCGGTGGTGTTCGCGATGCTGCTCGTCCCCAATGCCCTGCTCGCGCGGATCTTCCTCGGCCAGCGCCTGGGCGGGCAGCTGATCGCCGGCTCGGCGGTGGCGATGGCGGGCATCGTGCTGTTGTTTGTCCATGAAGCGCAAGGCGACCCGCGCGGCGCCGGTACCACGCTCGCCGGGATCGGCTTCACCCTGCTTGCCTTGCTCTCCGCCTCGGTCGCAAACGTGATGCAGGCAACGCAGACCGCCAAACGCTATGCCATGATCCCGACGCTCGCGGTGGCGATGCTGATCGGCGCGGGGATCGATGGCGCGCTCGCCTGGTGGATGACCGGGCCGCCGGTGATCGAGCCACGCTGGGGCTATGCGGCGGGGATCGTCTATCTTGCGCTGTTCGCGTCGACGCTCGCCTTTCCGCTATATTATGGCGTGTTGCGCGTCATCGGTCCGGCCAAGGCGGCCTATTCGAGCGTGATCGTGCCGGTGATCGCGATGCTGCTGTCGACGCTGTTCGAAGGCTATCGCTGGTCGCCGCTCGCCGGCGCCGGCGCGCTGCTGACGGGGATCGGGCTGGTGATCGCGTTGAGAGCGCGAAGGCCCAATCGGTAGTGGGGGTATAGCGGCGTCCAGCCGAGCACGCGCTTGGCCTTGCCGTTGGCGACGCGGCGATTCTCGGCGTAAAAGGCGCGCGCCGTGGCCGATAGCTGGTCTGGCGCGACCAGCGGCGGCGGCGGCAGCCCGAGCAGCGATGCCGCATAGCTCACCACGTCATTGAGCGGCGCGGGGTAATCGTCGGCGAGATTATAGGCGCCCGGCGGGGCGTCGGCAGCCGCCAGCAGCCCGCTGACGAGATCGTCGACATGCGCACGGCTGAACACCTGACCCGCCGAGATGATCCGGTGTGCGCGGCCATCGCGCACCCGATCGAGCGGCGAGCGGCCGGGGCCGTAGATGCCGGGCAGGCGGAACACGCGGGCGCCGCGCGCCAGCCACGCCGCATCCGCCGCGGCGCGAGCGGAGCGTCGCCCGCCGCCCGTCGGCGAGGTCTCGTCCACCCACGCGCCGCCGGCGTCGCCATAGACGCCGGTGGAGGAGAGATAGGCGAGCCGCTGCGTGCCCAGTGCGTCGCCATAGCGCGCAAGCACCGGATCGTGATCATCGACCGGCGGCACCGACGAGAGCACGTGGCTCGCCGCCGCCAGCGCGCGGCGCACCGCGGGCTCGTCGGCGAAGGCGATCGTGCCGGCGCGGCCATCGCGGCTGGTGCCGATCACCGCCGCCGGCCAGCGTGCCGCCAGCCGCTGCGCGGTATAGCCCAGCCCGAAGATCAGCAGCATGGAGCAGTCCCGCCCTGCCGGCGCAGCGCCGCTGCGCTGAAGGTACGGATCATGCGACCAAATCTCCCGTCGGAAGTTGGTGACGTAACACGCGACATTGCCCGCGCAAGCTTTCGCTGGCAGCGTAAGGCGGCGTTTCTATAAAGGTCTTCATGCTCGACGTTTCGCACAGCATCGCCACGCCCCAGCAGCAGCCCGGCACCGTCCGGCGCGAGGATTATCGCGCGCCTGCCTGGCTGGTGCCCGACATCCGCCTCGCCTTCGATCTCGATCCCGCCGCGACGCGCGTGACCGCGACCATGTCGGTGACCCGCAACGGCGCGCGCGGCGAGCCGCTCCGCCTCGACGGTGCCGGGCAGAAACCGCTGGCGGTGAGCGTGGATGGCGTTGCGATCAGCGACTGGCGGATCGAGGGCGAACAGCTCGTCATTCCGCTCGCCGGCGACGCGCACACGATCGAGACCGAGGTGGAGATCGCGCCCGAGCGCAACACCCAGCTGATGGGGCTCTACGCCAGCGGCGGCAATCTGTGCACGCAATGCGAGGCCGAGGGCTTCCGCCGCATCACCTATTTCCCCGATCGCCCGGACGTGCTCAGCCGCTACACGGTACGGATGACCGCGGATAGGACCCGCTTTCCGGTGCTGCTCGCCAATGGCGATCCTGTCGGCGAGGGTGAGCTCGGCGACGGCCGCCATTGGGCGGAATGGAACGATCCTTATCCCAAGCCCTGCTATCTGTTCGCGCTGGTCGCCGGCGATCTCGCGGTCAACCGCGGCACCTTCACCACCATGTCGGGCCGCGAGGTGTCGCTCGGCATTTGGGTGCGCGCTGCCGACCTCGCCAAGACCGAGCATGCGCTCCATGCGCTTAAGCTGTCGATGGCGTGGGACGAGCGCGTCTACGGTCGCGAATATGATCTCGATGTGTTCAACATCGTCGCGGTCGACGATTTCAATTTCGGCGCGATGGAGAACAAGGGGCTGAATATCTTTAACAGCCGCTACATCCTCGCCGACCCCGACACCGCCACCGATTACGATTATGACGCGATCGCCGCAGTAGTGGCGCATGAATATTTCCACAATTGGTCAGGCAACCGGATCACCTGCCGCGACTGGTTCCAGCTCAGCCTCAAGGAAGGCTTTACCGTCTATCGCGACCAGGGCTTCTCGGCGGACCAGGGGTCGGCCGCAGTGAAGCGCATCGAGGACGTGCGCGGCTTGCGCGCGGCGCAGTTCCCCGAGGATGCCGGTCCGCTCGCCCACCCGGTCCGTCCCGAGGACTATCTCGAGATCTCCAATTTCTACACGGCGACCATCTACAACAAGGGCGCCGAGCTGATCCGGATGATGGCGACCATGCTCGGCCCCGTAAAATTCCGCGCCGCGACCGACCTCTATTTCGCGCGGTTCGACGGGACGGCGGCGACCTGCGAGGATTTCGTCGCCTGCATGGAAGAGGCCGGCGACATCGATCTCGGCCAGTTCCGGCTGTGGTACAGCCAGGCAGGCACGCCGCGCGTCGCCGCCCACCTTACCCAGGAACCGGGCGGCGCGCGCGCAACGCTGCGCCTCGCCCAGCATGTGCCCGCGACCCCCGGGCAGCCGGACAAGCAGCCGATGGTGCTGCCGCTCAGGATCAAGCTGTTCGGCGCGGAAACCGGCCAGCCGATCGGCGACGAGCAACTGGTGCTGCTCGACCAGTCGAGCGAGACCTTCACGGTAGAGGGCATCACCGAGCGCGCGATCCTCTCGATCAACCGCGGCTTCTCGGCGCCAGTGATTATCGAAAGCGATCGCAGCGCCGCCGATCTCGCCTTCCTTTCGGCGCGCGATGACGATCCCTTCGCCCGCTATGAGGCGATGCAGCAGCTGATGCTCGACACGCTGGTCGCAGGCGCCATTTCCGGCACCGTCGATCATGACGCAGTGGTCGCCGCAGTCGCCAATACGCTCAACAGCGCCGATCTCGATCGCGCCTTCATCGCCGAGGCGGTGTTGCTGCCATCGGAAAGCTTCATCGGCGACCAGATGGCGACGGTGGATCCCGACGCGATCT
Organism: Sphingomonas sp. GW821-FHT09E03; assembly: GCF_059416225.1. Classification (NCBI taxonomy): domain Bacteria; kingdom Pseudomonadati; phylum Pseudomonadota; class Alphaproteobacteria; order Sphingomonadales; family Sphingomonadaceae; genus Sphingomonas; species Sphingomonas sp. GW821-FHT09E03. The sequence goes on from NZ_JBWKOS010000002.1 coordinate 399,227, forward strand.
TCCGGGCGCGCGAGGCACTGCGCTGCGAGCTTGGCAAGCGGCTCAACGGCCAGTGGCGCCAGGCCTATGGTGAAGGACTGGCACAGACCTATGCCTATACGCCGGCCGGCAAGGGCATGCGCCGGCTCAAGAACGTCGCGCTCGGCTATATCGCCGCGGGCGGTGCGCTCGATGCCGCCGATCTCGCCTTCCAGCAGTTCGAGCTAGCCGACAACATGACCGATCGGCAGGGTGCGCTGTCGACGCTTGCCAACGGCCAGTCGGCGCAGCGCGAACAGGCGCTCGACATCTTCTACAAGCGCTATGCCGGCAACATGCTGGTGCTCGACAAATGGTTCCAGACCCAGGCGTTGTCGTCGCGCGACGATACGGCGGGCGAGGTCGCGGCGCTGGCGCGGCATCCGGACTTCACCCTGGCCAACCCCAACCGCGCCCGGGCGCTGATCGGGGCGTTCGGCGCCAACCAGCGCGCGTTCAACACCGCGGACGGGTCGGGCTACCGCTTCGTCGCCGATCAGCTGATTGCGCTCGACCGGCTCAATCCGCAGACCGCGGCCAAGCTGCTGCCGCCACTGGCGCGCTGGCGCCGGTTCGACGCGGCGCGCGCTGCGCTGATGCGGGCCGAGCTGGAGCGGATCGTGTCGACGCCTGGCTTGTCGAAGGACATGTTCGAGCAGGCATCGAAAAGTCTCGCCTAGGCGAGCGTCGTCGAGCCCGGCGTCATCCCGGCCGGTCCCGGGATGACGCCGCTTACGATCAGGCCGCGGTCTCGGCCAGTTCGGCCTTGGCGTTGACCTTGCCCGTTGCCATCGTCGTCAGCTTGTCGTCGGTGGCATATTCCTCGTCCAGCGTCTGCTTGAACAGCGCGGCCTGCTCGGTCTTGCCGAGCTGGTTGGACCAGGCGATCAGCGTGCCGTAGCGGGTGATCTCATAATGCTCCACCGCCTGGGCGGCGGCGATCAGCGCAGCGTCGAGCACCGCCTTGTCGGAGATCTCGCCGGCGACTTCATTGGCTTCCTTGATGATCCCGTCGATCGCCGGGCAGGTCGCGCCCTTGGGCTCGAGCCCCTCGAGCCGGAACACCTGCTCCAGCCGCGTGATCTGCCCCTGGGTCTCGCGCAAATGGGTTTCGAAGCCCTGGCGTAGCTGCGGATCGGTGGCCTTCTCGATCATCTTCGGCAGCGCCTTGGTGATCTGCTGCTCGGCATAATAGATGTCTTCGAGCTGATGCTTGAAGAGATCCTGGAAGGTCTCGATGTCCTTGCTGAACAAGCCCATGGCGAATCTCCGGAAATGTGAGGGGGTACGCCACGCCGCGAGGAAAGGGGGGAAACCCGCGGTGTGGCGTCTGTCTTCAACGAGCAGACCCGTGGCCGGTTGCGTGAGAGTAAGGCTTTTGTTTAATTTTCGGTTACGTCGGCGATCGCCGCCGCAACGATAGATGGCCGCGCTTCCTCGCCGAGCTGATCCATCGTGCATTGCGCGGCCACCTTGTCCGGCCGCCAGCGCAGGAAGGCGGTGCCATGGCGGAAGCGTCGGTCGGTCACATGGTCATAGCGCACCTCCGCGACCAGCGTCGGGCGCAGTGGCTGCCAGGCGGTCGATCGCTCGGTCTGCCAGCGGCTCGGGCCACCGGGCGCGTCGCCGGTGAAGCCGACATGGTGCAGCAGCCCCGCATCGTCATAGAGACCGAGCAATAGCGATCTCACCCCGCGCTTGGCGCTGGCATAGCGGAAGCCACCCACCACGCCATCGGCGGTGCGCAGCCGCTTGACCTTGATCATCGCCCGCTCGCCCGGCCGGTGGGGATCATCGCGGCGCTTGGCGATCACGCCGTCAAGCGCCGTGCAGCGATCGACGTGCCGCGATCCTCGAGCAGGTCGAACAGCATCAGCCGCGCCGGCGTTGCCGCCGCCAGCCGGGGGATGCGGCTTGCCGCCGGGTGCAACCGCATCTGCAGCGCGCCGAACGACAGGGTCGGGCCGACCGGGATCAGCAACTCGCCGTCGAGTATGGCATCACGCAGGTCGCCGAGCGCGGCGACCACTTCGGGAAAGTAACGGCCGAGCGGCTTGCCGGCCTTCGACTGGAGCGACACGCTACCCGCGCGGATCGCCGCGATGCACCGGAAACCATCCCATTTGGGCTCCTAGTGCCAGCTTTCGCTAACCGGCAGCGCCTCAGCCGGCTCCGCCTCCATCGGCACCTCAAGCACCTAAATCGCCATATTAAACAGATGGTTGAACTGGGATCACGACGGCATGTCGGGTTCAATGCGGCGGCCGCGATCCTGCTCCACTGCTCCATGCGACGAACCGTTGATCGTGGCATCGACGGGTGGCTTGCCTGTCGGGCTCGGCAACGGCAGTGTGGTGGCCGGGGAGAGAAAAAAATCATGAAATTCCGGCGGTTCGGGGCGGTATTGGCGTTGACGGCGATGCTGTCGGGGTGTGGCGGCGGTGGTGCCGGCGATACGATGGCGAGCACGCCAACCGGCGGTGGCGGCAATGCCCTGCCGTCGCAGCCGGTGGCGGCGGGGTGCAGCCTGCGCGAGCGCCAGGATTGGGCCGCGGCGCAGCTCAAGGAATGGTATCTGTTCCCGGAGACGCTGCCGACCAGCCTCGATCCGAGCCCCTATGCGGATGTCGGCGGCTATGTCGACGCGCTTACCGCGACGGCGCGCGGCCAGGGCAAGGACCGGTTCTTCACCTATCTGACCTCGATCGCCGAGGAGAATGCCTATTATGATTCCGGCTCCAGCGCCGGTTTCGGTATTCGCCTTGGTGTCGACTCTACCCAGTCGCGCTTGTTCGTCATTGAGTCGTTCGAAGGCGCCCCCGCGTTGGCAGCGGGGATCGATCGGGGTGCCGAGATCCTGGCGATCGGCACCAGTGCCAGCGATCTCAAGACGGTAAGCAGCATCGTCGCGGCAAGCGGCACCGCCGGGCTGACGACGGCGCTCGGCCCCGACGCCACGGGCACCAGCCGGGTGCTGCGGATCAGCGACGCGGCAGGCACCCGCAACGTCACTCTTGCCAAAACCGATTTCTCGCTCGCCCCGGTGTCGAGCCGATACGGCGCGCAAGTCATCAACGATGGCGGCCAGCAATATGGCTACGTCAATCTGCGCACCTTCATCAGCACCGCCGATCCGGCGCTGCGCGCCGCCTTCGCGCGGTTCAAGGCCGCCGGAATCACCAACGTCATCGTCGATTTCCGCTACAATGGCGGCGGGCTGATCTCGATCGCGCAGCTGATGGGCGATCTGATGGGTGCCAATCGCTCGACGAGCGAGGTGTTCGATTACATGACCTTCCGGCCCGAAAAGGCGGCGGAGAACGAAACCCGTACCTTCCAGCCGCAAGCGGAGTCGATCGCGCCCACCAGGGTTGCCTTCATCGGCACCGCCGGCACCGCCTCGGCCAGCGAGCTCGTGATCGCCGCGGCGATCCCCTATCTCCACGCCAATGCGGCGCTGATCGGCACCAACACCTATGGCAAGCCGGTCGGCCAGATCGCGCTCGACAAGGCCTCGTGCGACGATCGGCTGCGGGTCATCGCCTTCTCGCTTCAGAACGCCAACCGCCAAGGCGCCTATTACACCGGGCTTGCCAATACCGTGGAGGCGAGCTGCCAGGCCGCCGACGACATTGGCTATCCGCTCGGTGACCCGCGCGAGGCCTCGACCCGCTCGGCGCTCGACTTCCTCGAGGGCAAGAGCTGCACCCGGATCACCGCCAGCACCGATGCCACCACCGCGTCGCTGCGCAGCGGCGCGGGCCGTCGCGACCTGCTGATGCCGATGGCGGCGAGCACCGCGCAGCGCGAGGTGCCCGGGCTGTTCTGAGTTGGTGTCGCCGGCGCGGTGGTGGACGGCGCCGGCCCGCCCTGCTCTACGCCGCCGCGAAGGAGCCAGGCGGTGAGCGACGACGATTACATCTATGACGAGGCCAGCGGCGAATGGATCAACGCCGCCGATGCGCCCGCTGCCGCCGCAGCCGAAGGGCTGGAGGTGCGCGACTCCGTCGGCAATCTGCTCGCCGACGGCGACCAGGTCACGCTGATCAAGGACCTCAAGGTGAAGGGGGCCAACCAGACGCTCAAGCGCGGCACGCTGATTAAAGCGGTCCGGCTGACGAGCGATGCGCAGGAGATCGACTGCCGGTTCGACGGGATCAAGGGGCTGGTGCTGCGCGCCGAGTTCGTGCGCAAGCGCTGATCGCGGACGCGGCGGGAGCCTCCGGGCGGCAACGGGCGTTGAGCGCGGATAACGAGAGGAACCGCACCATGGTCAAGACCCTGTCCGATCTCGCCGAGGCGATGCGCGACATCGATTTCGCGATGCTCAACACCCGCACCACCGGCGGCGCGATCGGCGCCCGGCCGATGAGCAACAACCGCGATGTTGCCTTCGATGGCGACAGCTGGTTCTTCTCCGATGAAACCACCCGGATGGTATCCGACATCGAGGCCGATCCCCAAGTCGGGCTGAGCTTCCAGGGCAAGGCCGGAATGCTGGGCTTGCGCCCCTTCTTTGTCGCGATCGAAGGCCGCGCCGAACTGATCCGCGACCGCGCGCAGTTCGAGGCGCATTGGACCGAGGATCTAAAACGCTGGTGGCCCGACGGCGCCGCGACGCCGGGGCTGGTGCTGATCCGCGTCCACGCCGAGCGCGCGCATTATTGGGATGGCGAGGATGAGGGCGAGGTGAGCCTCTGACCGCGCCTGCCGCAACCGGCGGTCTAGTCGGTCTTGCGGATGGTCTCGTCGAGCGAGCCGAAGGTGATGCCGAAGCGGCGCACCCGCAACTCGTTGCGTAGCGAGCGGCCGCCCGGGTTGAGCGTCAGCCATTGCTCGACCGGGTAGCCGTGCTTTTCCTTGAAGGTGAGGTGGACGCGACCGCCGACTGTTTCGCCGCTGATCGGCGTGCTCGCGCCGGTCAGCGTGCCGGTGTAGCGGCCATTGCCGGTGGCGCGCAGCCGCCAGACGCGGTGTCGCACCGACTTGCCGGTCTGCTCGATGTCCTGTTCGAGCACCAGGCTGCCGTCGGGTTCCACCCGGCCACGGCCATGGACCCGCACCTGCTTGTCGGCGCGGAAGGCGACCGATAGCTCGCCATCGCTCTCCGTGGTGCCGGTGAAGAAGTGGATCAGATCGAGCGTGGGCGTCTCCGCTGCCGCGGGTGGGGTAGCGGCCGGCGCAGGCGCGGCTGCGAGCAGGAGCGGTGCCATAAGGATCAATGCCATATTCACCGCAACGCCAGGCCGCGGCGCGGAATGCGTGGCGGACAAGCGGGCCCGTAGCACTACCGTTGGTCGATGGCGACGGCGTTGCGCGTCTGGTCACCCGGCAGGCTACCAGATTTTGATCGTTGGTTCGATGCTGCCGGGCTTGCCGTGGCTGGTGGCGTGATAATGGAGCGCGGTGGGGACGACACTGGCGCCGCGATAATCGGGCTCGACGGACATGTGATCGATCAGCCCTTCTTTGGTGAAGCGGCGTAGCGTGCTGATCACCTTGGTCATGGTATAGCGGATGGCAGGGGGCACATAGACGATGTTCACTGCCTCGTCGGGGCCACCCAGCTCGACCGGGAAGACGAACACCGGCACCAGCGCCCCGGTCTTGGCGAGCCGCTTGGCGGCGGCCACCGACGTCACCGCCGAGAAATCCGGCTTGTCGCCTGGAACCGCGACGGCGCTGGAGGTACTGACGGAGGCCGCGACCACGGCAGCAGCACCGTAGAGCATCAGGCGAACGATCATCGGCTCCCCCCGGATCGGTGATGGCTGGCAGCGACCAGCGCCGCCGTCATCCTGCTCCCGACCGGCGCGATATGTCCATCATGACGGTCCGGAATGGAGCCATCTCTCCCGGTCAGCCGCGGCCAACGAAGAGGAACGCCACCGCCCCGACGAGGCAGGCAAAGGCGGCGGCGTGGCGCCAGGTCAGCGGCTCGCCGAGCACCGCGACCATGAACACGCCGAAGATCAGCAGCGCGATCACTTCCTGCGTCACCTTGAGCTGCGCCGCGCTCCAGCCGGCGGTGTAGCCGAGGCGGTTGGCAGGCACCGCCAGGCAATATTCGAACAAGGCGATGCCCCAGCTGATCGCGATCACCAGCGGCAGCGGCTTCGCCATCCCGCCCTTGAGGTGCCAGTACCAAGCGGTGGTCATGAACAGGTTGGACAAGGTGAGCAGCAGGATCGTTGGCATGGCGCCAGTGTAGCGGCCGCGGCGTGGACGGACAGCAGTGACGCAGAAGACAAGTTGAGGAAGTTGAGAGACAGGACGGCAACGATCGCGGGCGAGCGTTTCCCGTGCTGCATTGATCGCGCAAGCCGCGCTGCCAAGATGCAGGATCGGTCATGCGCGCCAGCGTGACGCGGCACGACAGTGTAGGACAGCGTCAGTGGCCGCGTGTTGGATGCTTTGCCGGCCGCCGTGGCGCCGGCGCTTCCATCAGCCGTTCAGCGGATAGCGCATCGCAACGTCGCAGCGCGCATAGGTGGCGCCGTAGGCGGCCATGATCGCGGCATCGTGGACGAAGCCCGCTTTCTCATACAGGTGGATCGCCGCCTGGCATTTGCTGCTGGTGAGCAGGAACAGCGTCTCGATGCCGGGCATGGCGCGGGCCCGCTCGATCAGCGCCGACAGCAGCGCCTCGCCCACTTTCGCGCCGCGTGCTTCGGCGCGGACCCCCATCTTGGTGAGCTCGACCACGCCCGGCGCGAGCGGCATCAGCGCACCGGTGCCGACCACGCCGTGCTCAGGCACCGCGGCGAACAGGATCACGCCCCCCTCGTCGACGATCGCCTCGCGCGGATGGGCGAGGACATGCTCGTCATGCGGCTCGAGCACGAACATGTCGGCGATCCACGCGGCGTTGATCGCGCGGAAGGCGGGGGCGAGATCGTCGGAATAGGGGAGGATGATCGGCATCAGCCCGGTCTAGCGAGCGGCGGCCGTCGCGGAAAGCCGCCGGCGTTGGCCCCGGTCCACGGCAGATGCCTCATGCCGCCGGCAGATACACCTCGCCGCCCTGCTCGCGAAACCGTTCGCTCATTCCCGCCATGCCGGCCTCGGCCTCCTCGGCCGCGACGAACGTCTCCACCGGCGCATTCTGCTTCGCCGCGAATTCCCTCACCTCCTGGGTGATCTTCATCGAGCAGAACTTCGGCCCGCACATCGAGCAGAAATGCGCGGTCTTGGCGCCTTCGGCCGGCAGCGTCTGGTCGTGATACTGCTCGGCGGTGTCGGGATCGAGGCTGAGGTTGAACTGGTCGCGCCAGCGGAAATCGAATCGCGCGCGGCTGAGGGCGTCGTCGCGCAGCTTGGCCGCTGGATGACCCTTGGCGAGATCGGCGGCGTGGGCCGCGAGCTTGTAGGTGACGACGCCGACCTTGACGTCGTCGCGGTCGGGCAGCCCGAGATGCTCCTTGGGGGTGACGTAACAGAGCATCGCAGTGCCGTACCAGCCGATCATCGCCGCGCCGATGCCGCTGGTGATATGGTCGTAGCCCGGTGCGATGTCGGTGGTGAGCGGCCCGAGCGTGTAGAAGGGCGCCTCGCCGCAAACCGCGAGCTGCTTGGTCATGTTCTCCTTGATCTTGTGCATCGGCACATGGCCGGGGCCTTCGATCATCACCTGGACGTCGCTCGCCCACGCACGGTGGGTAAGCTCGCCGAGCGTGTAGAGCTCGCTGAACTGCGCCTCGTCATTGGCGTCGGCGATCGAGCCAGGGCGCAGGCCGTCGCCGAGGCTGTAGGCAATGTCATAGGCCTTCATGATCTCGGTGATCTCGTCGAACCGCTCGTAGAGGAAGCTCTCGCGGTGATGCGCCAGGCACCATTTCGCCATGATCGAGCCACCGCGGCTGACGATGCCGGTGACGCGCTTCGCTGTCATCGGAATGTAGGGGAGGCGGACGCCGGCATGGATGGTGAAATAGTCGACGCCCTGCTCGGCCTGCTCGATCAGCGTGTCGCGGAAGATCTCCCAGGTCAGCTCCTCGGCGATGCCGCCGACCTTTTCGAGCGCCTGGTAGATCGGCACGGTGCCGATCGGCACGGGGCTGTTGCGGATGATCCATTCGCGCGTGTCGTGGATGTTGCGGCCGGTGCTAAGGTCCATCACCGTGTCAGCGCCCCAGCGGATCGACCAGACCAATTTGTCGACCTCGGCGGCGACGTTGCTCGCGACCGCGGAGTTGCCGATGTTGGCGTTGATCTTGACCAGGAAGTTGCGGCCGATCGCCATCGGCTCGGATTCGGGGTGGTTGATGTTGCTGGGGATGATCGCGCGGCCGCGGGCGACCTCGTCGCGGACGAACTCGGGGGTGACGTAATCGGGGATGGCGGCGCCGAAGCTCTCGCCGTCGCGTGCATGGTCGCGCAGCCGCTCGCGGCCGAGGTTTTCGCGGGTGGCGACATATTCCATCTCGGGGGTGATGATGCCGCGGCGGGCATAGTGCATCTGACTGACGTTGCCGCCGGCGCGAGCGCGCAGCGGACGCTTCACCGGGTTCGGAAATTGCGGCACCCCGCCCGAGCGATCGGGGCCGAACTGACCATTGTCTTCCGGCCGGATCTCGCGCGCATGATAGGGCACGACATCGCCCCGCGCCTCGATCCACGCGCGGCGACGCTGCGGCAGGCCGGCCATGATGTCGATGCGCGCATCGGGATCGGTATAGGGCCCCGAGGGGTCGTAGACCCGCAACGGCGGCTCGCCGGACGAGGGATCGAGGTGAACCTCGCGCATCGCCACGCCAAGCGGACCGACGTGAATCTTCTTCGAGCCGCGGATCGGGCCGGTGGTGATGCCGATCTCGGTCGGTGCAGCAATGTCAGGCATGTCGGCAAATCTCCAAGCGCCGTAAGCCGGGCTTGGGTCCTCGCCTGTCCGTTGGACTGGCTGCGGTCTCGCCCTCCCTACGCCGGTATCAACCGGATCAGGTTCAGCGGGTCGGGGGCTCGTGCCCCCCTCTCAAGCGCCGTGGCAGCGCTCCCCCGGGGAAGGGCGCCAACATAAGCGCGACGAGCACGGCGGGGCAACGAAAAAGGGCCGCACCATCGCTGGCGCGGCCCCGGTCGTCTTGGCAGGCAGGCGCCTCAGCCGCTGGCGGCCGACGTGCGGACGTTGCCGTTGAGCCCCGAGGGGAAGAACCCGCCCGAGCCGACCGCGGCCTTGTTGAGATAGACGATGTTGAGCACCTGGCCGGTCGAGCGGCTGTAGGCGATGCCGTTGGCGTCGCTGGGGACGATGTTGGCGGTGGTCGCGTCGCCGATTCCCTGATCGATGTCGGTGCTGCCATCCAGGCTGTCGCGCGCGTCGCTGATCTGCTGGGCAATGGTGAGCAGCGACGGCGTCGGCGTCTCGATGCCCTTGCGATACAGCACCGAGCGGATCAGCCCGGCATGATAGCTTTCGGCGGCGAGGATGCCGGCCGCGGCCTCGAGGTAGATCTTGCTGTTGATCAGCGGCGCCGCGCCCTTGTACGCCGAGACCCCGACGTCCTCGAACAGATAGGCGGCGAGCAGGAAGTTCTCGTCGCTGGCATAGGGGTTGAACACGTCGTTGGCGCCGATCGCGCCGGACGCGCGGGCGGCGGCAGTAAAGGCACCGGTGGCGTCGCCGGCGATGTTGATCGCGGGCATTGCGACTGCGGCGCCGCCGAGCGTGGTGCGCAGGAACAGCACGTGCTGCGCCTCGTCGAGCGCGATCTCGCGGGCATATTGCGCGACCAGCGGGTCCGTAAACTTCACCGCGGCACCGCCGGTGGTGGTGCCGAGGGTGCCGGCGCCGGTGGTGTAGGTGGCGGCAAGCCCGGTGCCGAAGGCGGCGAAACTGTAGAATTGCGCCTCCAGATACTCGAGATTGAGCGCAAAATTGAGCGTGTCGATGTCGCTCACGCCGGTGGTGGCAGTGGGTGTCGGCGTCGGCGTGACGGTGTCGTTGCCATCGCCGCCGCAAGCGGCGAGCAGCGACAGGCCGCCGGCCGCGACGGTGGCGCCGCCGGCATAGCGGAGGAAATTGCGGCGTTCAGCGCGGCGCGCCGCGATCGCATCGAGCACCTGGTTGGTCGGACTATCGGTCATCGGGTAAACTCCCCTAACTCTTACGCGTGAAGGGCCTGGACAGGCGGGCTGATGCCCTGCCGTCAGGCCGAGGCGGCGCTCTGCTTGATGGTGCCGTTGACGCCGGCGGGGAAAAACCCGCCCAGGCTCGCGGCGGCGCTGGTCAGATACACGATGTTGAGCACCTGGCCGGGCGTGCGTGAATAGGCGATGCCATTGGCGTCGAGCGGCGAGATGTTGGACACGGCAAGCGTCGTCGTGGTCGCGTCCGCGTTGGTGATGGTCGTCGAGCCGGCGGTGATGCCCTGATCGATATCGGTGCCGCCGTCGAGCTTGTCGCGCGCGTCCGAGATCGCGGTCGCCGAGGTGATCAGCGACGGCGTTGCCAGGCCCTTGGTGTAGAGCGCGGTGCGGATGGTTGCGGCATGATAGGCCTCCACCGCAAGGATGCCGGCGGCCGCCTCGAGATAGGTTTTGTTGGTGATCAGCGGCGAGGCGCCCTTATAGGCGGTGACGCCGACATCCTCGAAGATGAAGGCGGCGAGCAGGAAATTCTCGGGGCTGGCATAAGGATCGAAGGCGACCCCGGCGCCGACCAGGCCGGCCGCACGCGCCGCGGCCGAGAAGGCACCGGTGGCGCTCGCCGAAATATCGATCGCGGGCATGGCGACGGCGGTGCTGCCGATCGTGGAACGCAGGAAGGCGACATGCGCGGCCTCGTCAGCGGCGATCTCGCGCGCGTAGCGGCCGGTGACGGGATCGCTGCTGAAGTCGACGGCGCGACCGCCGGATACCGCGCCCTGGGTGCCGGCGCCGGTGAGCTGCGCGGCGGCCAGTCCGGTGCCGGTGACGGCATAAGCGTAGAATTGCGCCTCGAGATATTCGAGGTTGAGCGCGAAGTTGAGCACGTCGGCGTCGGTATAGGTGACGGTCTGAGCGGCGGCGCGATCGGCCAGCGACAGCGCGGTGGCGCCGGCGGCGGTAACCGCCACGGCGCCGAGCGCCGACTTGAAGAAGTCGCGGCGTTGCTCGCGCCGCTTTACGCGGGCGTCGAGGGCCTCGATCAGATGTACGCTGTCGGTCATTACTCAGGTCTCCCCTGCCGGGCGCGATGAAGCTGGCGCCGGTGCTGCCGTTCCGCATCCACCCCGGCGCGTCAACCCTTTGCACAACGTGTCGCCCTATGTCGCCGCGGATCAACGCCGTTTCGCAGACGCACGACAAAAAACGGCCGCTCTGCCGGGGGGACAGAGCGGCCGCTTGGGGAAGCATCGGCTGGCAGGGCCAGCGTCAGCCGCTGGCGGCGCTGGCCTTGATCGTGCCGTTGACACCAGCGGGGAAGAACCCGCCTGCGGCAAGCGCCGACTTGGACAGATAGACGATGTTGAGCACCTGCCCCGGCGTCCGGCTGAAGGCGATGCCGTTGGCATCGGTCGGCACGAGGTTGGACATGGTGGTGTCGGTTGCCACGATCCCCTGGTCGAGATCGGTGGAGCCATCCAGGCTGTCGCGTGCGTCGCTGATCTGACCTGCGATCGTCCGCAGACTCGGCGTTGCCAACCCCTTAGCGTAGAGCGTCGTGCGGATCAGGCCGGCGTGGTAGGCCTCGGCGGCAAGAATGCCGGCCGCTGCTTCCAGATAGGTCTTGTTGGTGATCAGCGGCGAGGCGCCCTTATAGGCGGTGACGCCGACGTCTTCGAAGATGAAGGCGCCGAGCAGGAAGTTTTCGTCACTGGCATAAGGGTTGAAGGTGCCGGTCGCGGGCACCACGCCCGCCGCACGCGCGGCCGCGGTGAACGCACCATTTGCATCGCCCGAGATGTTGATCGCCGGCATCGCCACCGCCGACGTGCCTAGCGCCGTGCGTAGGAACGAGACGTGGGCCCGCTCGTCGACCGCGATCTCGCGGGCATATTGCGCCACTACCTGGTCGGTGAAGTTTACCTGCGCACCGCCGGTGACGGCGCCGGCCGTGCCGGTGCCGGTGGTGAGCGATGTTTCCAACCCATAACCAAACGCGGCATAGGAATAGAATTGCGCCTCGAGGTATTCGAGGTTTAGCGCGAAGTTGAGAATATCGACGTCGCTGAACGCCGCCGTGGGCGTGGGCGTGGGCGTGGGGGTCGGCGTGGGAGTGACGGTGTCGTCATCATTATCGTCGTCGCACGCGGCGAGCAGCGACAAGGCTCCGACGCCGACGGCGGCACCGCCGGCGAAGCGCAGGAAGCGGCGCCGCTCGTGCCGGCGCTGTTCGATGGCATCGATGATCTCGAGCCGGTTCTGAAGATCGTTCATGGTCTAATCCCCTGAAGCTGAAGGAGGCCTCAGCCTCAGTTCGCTGCGCTCGTTTTGATGGTGCCGTTGACGCCGGCGGGGAAGAAGCCCCCCATGGCGGCGGCCGTGTTGGTCAGATAGACGATGTTGAGCACCTGACCGGTCGAGCGGCTGAAGGCGATGCCATTGGCGTCGAGCGGTGCAATGTTGGAGGTCTGCACGCTGGTGCTCGTCCCGGTCGGGCTGACCGTCGTCGCGGTGACCGGTGAAATCCCCTGATCGATATCGCTGGCGCCATCCAGACTGTCGCGGGCATTGGAGATCGCATCGGCCGAGGTCCGCAGCGTCGGGGTGGCCACGCCTTTGGCGTAGAGCGTCGCGCGGACGATGGCCGAGTGATAGGCCTCGACCGCGAGGATGCCCGCGGCGGCCTCGAGATAGGTCTTGCTGGTGAGCAACGGCGCGGCGCCCTTATAGGCACTGACGCCGACGTCCTCGAAGATGAACGCGCCGAGCAGGAAGTTCTCGTCAGTCGCATAGGGATCGAAGGTCGCCCCCGCGCCGATCAGGCCCGCAGCACGCGCCGCGTTAGAGAAGGCGGTATTAGGGCCAACGCTGACATCGACTGCCGGCATCGCCACGGCCGAGGTGCCGAGCGCCGTGCGCAGAAAGCGGACGTGGGCGACCTCGTCGGCCGCGATCTCACGGGCATATTGCTGTACGACCGGATCGGTGAAGGTCACCTGACGGCCGCCGGACACGGCGCCCTGGGTGCCGGTGCCTGTGAGAAGCGAGGCATCAAGCCCGGTGCCGTTGGCGGCATAAGAATAGAACTGCGCCTCGAGATACTCAAGATTAAGCGCGAAGTTGAGCACGTCGGCGTCGGTGACCGCCTGTGCGGACGCCTTGCTCGACATCGACAGCGCGGTGGCACCCGCGGCGGTCATCGCAACGGCGCCAAGGGCGTTCTTGAAGAAGTCGCGGCGTTCCTCGCGCCGCTGGACGCGGGCATCGAGAGCCTCAATCAGATGTGCGCTTTCCGTCATGTCGGGCAACCTCCCTGAATTGCGATCGCCGACCGGGCTGGCACCGCCAGTCATCATGCGTACGATCGTCAGTGCGGAGATACGCGCGATCAGGCCAAAGGATGCGGACGGCGCGCAACACGCTGAAATAATTATCCTAACGCAAGTATGTTGCGGTGCTCAGAACTTGGCGTTACTTCGCGTGCGTGGGCAGCAGCAATGATGATCAGGTTGCGGCACGATCGCGCCTCACCGACGCCTTGATCCGCGTCGGCGATGAAGATCGCGCCGCCTTCCGCGAGGTATATGCGCTGACCTCCGCGAAGCTTTTTGGCATCTGCCTGCGTATCTGCGCCGACAGACAAGGTGCCGAGGACGTGCTGCACGAAGTATTTCTGATCATCTGGCGACGTGCGGGCGCCTTCGAGCCGGGGCGGGCGAGCCCGATAACCTGGCTGGCGACGATCGCGCGCAACAAGGCAATCGACTGGCGGCGGGCCCAGGGGCACCGCGACATCGCGCCAGTCGACGCGGCGCTGGCCATGCCCGATCCGGCGCCGCTCGCCGACGCGGCGATGGTCGGCGACGAGGAGGTCGCCGACCTCCAGCGCTGCCTGGACGAGATCGAGCAGCGCCAGCGCGACGCGATCCGCAACGCCTTTTTCGGCGGCTTCACCTATGCCGAGCTTGCCGAGCGCCAGGCGGTGCCGATCGGGACCATGAAGAGCTGGGTCCGTCGCGGGCTGATCGCGCTGCGCGCATGCCTCGGCGGAGGGCGCGACCCCGATCCGGTGATGGCGGATGGCTGATCCGATATCCGCCGAGCGCGACCCCCTACCCCCCGAGGTGACCGCCGGCGAGCTGGTGCTCGGGCTGCTCGAGGGCGAGGAGCGGACCGCGGCGCTGCGGCGGCTGGCGCGCGAGCCCGCGTTCGCCCGTGCGGTGGAGGACTGGCGCCGCTGGTTTGGCGCGTGGTTTGCAGAATGGCCGTCGGTGACGCCGCCCGCGGCAGCGCAGGCGCGGCTGGAAGCGGCGCTCGACGCACTGCGCGGCGGCATCCTCGCGGCGACCGGCCAGGACAATGATCGCGGCCTGCGCGGCTGGCGGACATTGGCGATCGCGGCAAGCCTCGCGGCGTGCCTGCTGCTCGCGCTCAGCACCGCATTGTTGCTGCGGCCGGTTCCGCCGGTGCCGCCCGCACCGCGGGCGATCCCGGCACCTGCGCCGTTGCTGGCGGCGATCACCCCGTCGGGCGAGGGCAAGCCGTTGCCCGCCGCTTATGACAGCGCGCGCGGCGAGGTGCTGATCACCGGGCGGATCGCGGTGCCGCGCGGGCGCGATGCCCAGCTGTGGGCGATCGGCGGCGACGGCAAGCCGCAGCCGCTCGGCCTGCTGCCGGGTGGCGGGCCGACCAGGGTCGCGATCGCGGCGACGCGGCGCGCGGTGCTGGTCGCCGGCACCACGCTGGCGATCTCGATCGAGCCGATCGGCGGCTCGCCGACCGGTCAGCCGACCGGTCCGGTGGTGGCGACGGGTGAACTGAGCCGCGGGTAAAGCGCGGCCGGTAAGCCGCCGCAGGTGTTGCGCATCGCGCAGGACGTGAGCCGGCTCGGGTGGTCGCCGGCTGACGTCTCCGGGCGGGCCGGCGCACGGCCCCAGTGGCCGGGGGGAGGGGCGGGTTTCCCCGCCCCCATGTCAGAAGGTGTAGGCGAGGCCGACCGCGCCCATCCACTGGCTGCGATCACCGGCGATGCTCACCGTCGGGCTGTCGCCGAAGTCGTTGAGCATGCGGCGATAGGTGCCGCCGGCGAGGACCTTGAAGCCGTGCAACAGGTCGCCAGTAAGCGAGTAAGTGACGACGCCGCCGACCGAATAGTTCTTCCAGCCGCCATGCGCATTGTACACCGGCAGGCCGCTGGCGAGGCTCTGGGCGGGGGTGATCGAGAAATAGGTGGTGGCATAGCCGTCGCCGGCATGTTCGGCAGACGCGAACAGCCCGACCGCGGCCTTGCGGCTGAGCGGGGTGAGATAGTTGATGCTCGGCTGCCAGATCGCGCTGTCATGCGAATTGCTGACGTCATGGCGATAGCTCAGCGACACCGACAATTTGTCATAGGGGCTGGTGATCACGCCGGTCTTGCCGAGGCCGATATAGCCGCCGAGCTCGATCGCAGTGTCGACCTTGCCGAGCGCGCGGATCCGCGGATCATCGATGCTCTTGAGGCTCTGGCGGTTGAAATTGACCACGCCGATCGGCCCGGCCTGGATGTCCCACGACGGACCTGGCTTGTTGGGGATCAGATCGATGCTGGCGCGGTTGCCGAGCACGCTGAATGCAAAGCCCTTGACCGAGCCGATCGCGGCCGGCGCCGCCGTCCAGCGATAGTCGTTCGAGCCTTCGTAATCAGGCAGATAGACGCCCGCCGCGCCGACCGTGATCGCATCGCCGAAATCCTCGGTGGTGGTGCCCGAGGCGGGCGGCGTGTCGGTCGACTGCGCCAGCGCGGGGGTGGCGACGGTGGCGGCGGCTAGCGCCAGAGGCAAAAGAATAGAACGCTGCACGGAAAGCTCCCAGAACCTGTTTCGAGCGCGTAACGCTGTCGGCTGGAAATATGTCCGCGTCGGGCGGTCTAGAGGATGTAATGCATCCGGATCTGTTGCCGATCTGCATCACTTGCCACGGCGAAGCGGGCGGCGGCGAACCGCGGCGGGCCGAAGCGGAAGGCGGGATCGCGCGAGAAGCCGAAGCCCTCGCGCGGTATGCCGGCGAAGGTGTCCAGCTTGGCGTTGCCATTCTCGTCATGGATCACCGCGATCGCATAATTGCCGTGCGGCAGGCCGGGAAAGACGATCGCATGGGTGCCGGCAGACACCGAGCGGGTGGCGGCATCGGCATCGTCGACGCAGGCCGGGAAATTATCGGGATCGGCGGTGAGGCAGACGCGGATCAGCCCCTTGGCCGAGCGCAGGTGATCGACCGAGACCTCAAGCCGCGCCGTCGGCGCCGCGCCGAGCAGCAGCGCCGCGGCGGGGATCAGCGCCAGCAGCGCTGCGCGCGGTTGCCTTGGCGTGCGCGCGGGCGAAGTCGCCGAGGCCGCGATCGGTGCCGCATAGCCGGTCCCAGAAGCGGAAATAGAGGCCATAATTGCATCCATATTGTTCGTGATGGCGCTGATGGTGGCTGGCGGTGATCAGCCAGCCGCCCAATCGGCCCTGCCACATGAACCTGGGAAAAACCTCCCAGCCCATGTGGTTAGTCACCCCCATAACCGTCATCACGGTAAGCACGAAGCCCAGTGCGGCGACGTGGATCGGAATCGCGAATACCAGTAGCGGAATTATCACAGCGCCGGTGACCGATTCGATCGGGTGGAACGCCATCGCTGCCCAGGCGGTGGGCGGGCGGCTGGCGTGGTGGACGGCATGCGCACGCGCGAACACCCTGGGTCGATGCATCCAGCGATGGGTCCAGTAGAACCAGCTGTCATGGAGGAAGAGGTAGAGCAGCACCGACACCGGCCAATACCACAGCGGCCAGGCGTGGAGATCGGTATAGACCCGCGTCCAGCCGTGATGCTGCCAGCCCCAGGCGATGATCCCGGCGGGCAGGCCGTAGATGGCGGCGGCAGCGAGGCTCCAGCCGATCTCGCGGCGCATCTGCGAATCGAGCCCGCGATAGAGCCCGGGATGGCGCAGCCGCGTCGCCGCGGCGAACGCGCCCGAGACGATCAGGTAGCGGACCCCGACGATGAGGGTCATCGCCAGTGCCGAAAGGAAGAGCGCGAGCAGCATCGGGTTGCTGTACGCGCTTAACGGCGGGGCGGTAACCCCGCGCGGGATAGTAGGCCGTGGATCAGCCGGGCTGCGTACCGCGGGTGGCGCGATAGCGACGCCAGCGCCAGCGGATCGCGACCGCCAGCAGCAGCACGGGCAGCAGCCCGATCATCGAGGCGAGGTCGAAGCCGAGACGGGCGCCGAACTGCGCCACCGCGGCATATTGGCTGGCCTTGGCAACGACCACGAGCATCACCACCAGGATTGCGCCGGCTATGCCCTGCGCGATCCCGGTTAGACTTGGTCGTCGGTGTGGCATTGCCTCTGTTCCTGTCGGTCGGACCGGTGCCTTAAGGGCGAGCCGACCGACAGCCCCGGACGCTTACCAGCGGAAGCCGATCGTGCCCTGCACGGTGCGGCGGTTGCCGTACCAGCACCATTGGTAGGCCGAATAGCAGCCGGTGACATACTTCTTGTCGAACACATTGGCGACGTTGACCGCAGCGGTGAGGCCATTGGCCTGCGGGAACAGCTTGCCAAGGTCGAGCCGTGCCAGCGCGTCGAACAGCGTGTAGCGCGGGGTGCTGACGCCATCGACGCCGGTGGAGACGTGATCCACGTAGCGCACGCTGCCGCCCACCGCGAAGCCGTTGAACGCGCCGTCGCGTGGTGCCCATTCGAGGTTGCCGGCGACGCCGCCGCGGCCGGCCATCACCAGGCGGCTGCCGTCGGTGTCGCGGACGCTCTGCCGGGTCACCGCCACCTTGGCAAGGAAGCCGTAGGGCAGCGGTGCGTTGGCCTCGAGCTCGAAGCCGCGCGACTTGGCGACGCCGGTCTGGATCGAGTAGTTGGTGTTGGGCAGCGCCTGCAGCAGGTTGGTCTGGTTGATCCGGAACCACGCGCCGGTGATCAGGATCTGGCTGCCCGGCACCTGATATTTGGCACCGACCTCGAGCTGTTTGCCCTCGGACGGATCGGCCTGGCCGGTGGTGCCGTCGCCGCGCAGCACCAGCCCGGCCTGCGGCTCGAACGAGGTGGCGTAGGAGATATAGGGCGCGAGGCCGAACGGCAGCTTGTAGAGCGCGCCGGCGCGATAGGTAAACTTGTCGCTGTCGACCGCATCGCTGCCAAGCGAATGAACGCGCGCCCAATCCTGGCGGCCGCTCAGCGTCACGCGCAGCCCGCCCCAGGCCATCTCGTCCTGCGCGTAGACGCCGCGCTGGCGGTTTTCATATTCGTAGGTCGCGGGCGTGGCGAAGGTGGTCGGGTCGTAACCGAAAGTCGGGGTGTAGCCCGGCACTTCGTAGACGCTGCGCGGCACCGGCATGGTGCCGTAGACCGGGTTGTAGAGGTTGATCGACGTTGCCGAGCCGAATGCGGCGATCTCGTAAGAATGCAGCACCTGGCTGTCGAGGCCGAGCATCAGTCGGTGCTCGATCGGGCCGGTGCGGACGGTGCCGGTGAGCTGATTGTCGAACGTCCAGGCGCGCATATGCTCGTTGGTGACGTAGGAGCCACGATTGAGCATCGTCTCAGTGGCGTCGAGCGACCCCGACGAATAGACCAGGTTCACGTCGGATTCGACGTACTGGTAACGGCCCGACGAGCGGAAGTGCCAGCCACCGCCGAAATCGTGGTTGAGGATATAGGTGCCGGCGGCCTGGTTGCGCTTGAAGCGATTGTCCTCTTCGCCGGCGTCGAAGTGCGTCGAGACCTGGCCGTTAGGATTGGTCTGCAGCGTGCCGTCCAGCGGGAAGCCGCTGTAGGTGCCGTTGTACGGATCGTGCGAGTAATTGCCGAGCAGAGTCAGGCTGGTCGGGCTGTTGAGGCCGAGCGTCACCGCGCCCGACACCGTCTGCCGCTCGCGCTTCCCCCAGGTCTGCTGGGTGTGGGCGCCGTTGACGCTGCCGTAGAGGCGGTAACCGACCTGCTCGCCGATCTTGCCGCCGACATCGGCGTCGACGCGGTATAGATCATAGCTGCCCGCGGTGGCGCTGACCGCGCCGTAGCTCTCCTGATCGAGCGGCAGCTTGCTCGACAGCGCATAGAGCCCGCCCGGGCCGCTGGCGCCATACAGCGCCGACGCCGGGCCCTTGAGCACCTCGAGCCGCGACAGCCGCGACACGTCGACCTGCGGGGCGGCATAGCCGCTCGGGCTGGAGAACAGCCGCAGGCCGTCGAGATACTCGAACGCGGTCAGGCCGCGCAGCGTGGTGAGATCATAGACCTCGGCGCTCGAGCCGCGCAGCTCGGTCGTCACCCCGGGCACGAACCGCAGCACCTGGCTGAGGTTCTGCAGGCCGAGGCGCGCGATCTCTTCCGAATCGACGACGCTGATCGACTGCGGCGTGTCGGCGATCGGGGTGTTGCTCTTGGTGCCCGAGGTCGCCTCGGTGCGCGGGCGTTCGCCGGTGACGACGATGACGCTGTCATCGTCATCGACCGGCGCAGCGGTCTGCATGGGGCGCTGGTCGTCGCTGGGCACCGCATCGGTGACCACGGTCGGGCTGGTGGCCGTGGCCGGGCTCGGCGGGACTTCGCTGGGTCGGGCCATCGCGGGCGCGCTCGAGAGCATGGAGCCGGCTAGCAGCAGGCCGATCGGACGAATGTTCATGAAGATCCCTTTCGCGGTCCGACTAGTGCTATCGCGAGTGACTTGCAATAGTAAGAGTGGACGGCGCGGGCGCGGGATCGATTTAGCCGTGGCCGGCCAGCGGCTTGCGCCGGTAAAAATCGATGCGCTTGCCGTGGTAATCGGCACCGAGCTCACGATGATAGCCCATCCGCTCGGCGACCCGGACCGACGCCGCATTGGCGGGATCGATGATGCAGCCGGTGTCGCCGAGGTCGTGCGCATCGCCCCAGGCGAAGATTGCCGCGAGCGCTTCCTGGGCAAAGCCGCGGCCGTGCGCCCAGCCCGACAGCACCCAGCCGACCTCGGGGATCGCCGGCAACGGCGGCTGGATATCGCGCCGCGCGTCCATGAAGCCGGCATCGCCGACCCAGCGCCCGCTCGCCGTCTCGCGGATCGCCCAATTGCCCCAGCCGAGCGCGTGCCAATGGCCGATGTAGCGCAGCAGCCGCTGCCACACCTCCTCGCGGGTGAAGGCGCGGCCGCCGATGTGGCGGTGCACCACCGGCTCCGCCCACATCGCGAGCAGCTCGTCGAGATCGGTGATGGCGTGCGGGGCTAGCGTGAGCCGCGCGGTGGTGAGCGTGGGGGCGGATGAAGCCATGCCCGGGAATGTAGCCGATTGCCGGGGCGATGCACCTGTCGCGGGCTGCGGCAATCATCGCGGTCGTCGAGCTTGCTTGCACCCGTCACCCCAGCTTGCACTGGGGTGACGGGTAACGGGTGGCGGGAGGTGAGCGACCGGCAGAAACTCCAGCCCAAAACCCGCAATATTGGTTCTCGTCGGCACGCGATTGGGCTAGGCGACGGCGATGGGCACGACGATCCCTTGCGACGTGGCGATCGTCGGCGGCGGCCTTGCCGGCGGGCTGATCGCGCTGGCGTTGCGCGCGCGCCACCCGGCGCTCGACCTGCGGCTGATCGAGGCAGGCGACAGTGTCGGCGGCAACCATCTGTGGTCGTTCTTCGGCAGCGACGTCGATGCGGCCGACCGCTGGATCGTCGCGCCGCTCGTCGAGCATGACTGGCAGGGCTATGACGTCGCCTTCCCGGGCCACGCCCGCACCATCGACGCGAGCTACCATTCGGTGACCAGCGCGCGGCTTGATGCCGCGGTGCGCGCGGCGATGGCGCCGGGCGCGCTGATGCTCGGGCGCAAGGTGCTCGCCGCCTCGGCGACCGCGGTGGTGCTCGCCGACGGCGACCGCATCGAGGCGCGCGGGGTGATCGACGCGAGGGGGCCGGGCAAGCTCTCGTGCCTCGAGCTCGGCTGGCAGAAATTCGTCGGCCGCGAGCTGCTGCTCGCCGAGGACCATGGCGCCACCCGCCCGGTGGTGATGGACGCCACCGTAGCGCAGATCGACGGCTACCGTTTCATGTACGCGCTGCCGTTCGGCCCGCGGCGGATGTTCCTCGAGGACACCTATTACAGCGACACGCCGGCGCTCGACCGGGCGACGATCGGCGCGCGGATCGAGGCCTATGCGGCCGCGCGCGGCTGGCGGGTCGCCGCGGCCGAGCGCGACGAGGCGGGCGTGCTGCCGGTCGCGATCGGCGGCGATTTCGAGGCCTATTGGCGCTCGGGCGGGGCAGGGGTCGCCAAGGCCGGGATGCGCGCCGGGCTGTTCCACCCGACCACCGGCTATTCGCTTCCCGATGCGGTGCGCACCGCGGCGATGCTCGCCGCGCGCACCTCGTTTGCCGGCGCCGACCTCCACGAGGCGACCCATGGCGCCGCGCGCGCCGCCTGGGATGCGCGCGGCTTTTACCGGATGCTCGATGCGATGTTGTTCAAGGCGGCGGAACCGGCGGAACGCTATCGGGTGCTGGAGCGCTTCTACAGGCTCGACGCGCGGCTGATCGGTCGATTCTACGCCGGGCGCTCAACCATGATCGACAAGGCCCGGCTGCTGATCGGCAAGCCGCCGGTGCCGATCGGCCGTGCGGTGCGAGCGCTCGCCGGCCAGCGCGCGGCGAAGCGGGCATGAGGATTTATCGATGAAGAACGCGATCGTTATTGGCGCAGGCTTTGGTGGCCTGGCGCTGGCCATCCGGCTGCAATCGGCGGGTATCGCCACCACGATCGTCGAATCGCGCGATAAACCGGGCGGGCGGGCCTATTATTGGGAGCGCGACGGTTTCACCTTCGATGCCGGGCCGACGGTGATCACCGATCCCGCCTGCCTGCAGGAATTGTGGGGGCTCACCGGCCGCGACATGGCGGACGACGTCACGCTCGAGCCGGTGTCGCCCTTCTACCGACTCAACTGGCCCGACGGCACCAACTTCGATTACAGCAACGACGAGCCGGCGTTGAAGGCGGAGATCGCCAAGCTCAACCCGGCCGATGTCGCCGGCTACGGCAAGTTCCTCGAATATGCCGAAGGCGTCTATCGCGAGGGCTATGAGAAGCTCGGCCATGTCGCGTTCCTCGACTTTGCGTCGATGATCAAGGCGGCGCCGGCGCTCGCCAAATATCAGGCGTGGCGCTCGGTCTATTCGATCGTCTCCAAATATGTCCAGAACGAGAAGCTGCGCGAGGCGCTGAGCTTCCACACCCTGCTGGTCGGCGGCAACCCGATGACGACCAGCGCCATCTACGCGCTGATCCACAAGCTCGAGCGCGACGGCGGCGTATGGTTCGCGCGCGGCGGCACCAACAAACTGATCGCCGGGCTGGTGGCGCAGTTCCAGCGGATCGGCGGCACGCTGCGGCTCGGCGATCCGGTAGTGGAGATCGAGACGTTGGGCGATCGCGCCACCGGCGTGCGCTGCGAAAGCGGCTGGCATGCGCAAGCCGATGCGATCGCGAGCAACGCCGATATCATGCACAGCTATCGCGACCTGCTCAAGAGTTCGCGCAGCTCGCAGCGCAAGAAGACTTCCCTGGAAAAGAAGAAATATTCGCCGTCGCTGTTCCTCGTGCATTTCGGCATCAAGGGCGCGTGGCCGGGTATCCCGCACCACATGATCCTGTTCGGCCCGCGCTATAAGGAGCTGCTCGCCGACATCTACGATCACGGCGTGCTCGCGCAGGATTTCTCGCTCTACCTGCATCATCCGACCGTGACCGACCCGAGCATGGCGCCCGAGGGCTATTCGACCTTCTACGCGCTGGCGCCGGTGCCGCATCTCGGCAAATTCCCGGTCGACTGGAACGAGATCGGGCCGATCCTCGAGCGGCGGATCCTCGACGAGATCGGCCGCCGGCTGATCCCGGACATCCACGAGCGGATCGTCACCAAGTTCAGCTATGCGCCCAACGACTTTGCGGCGGATCTCAACGCCCATCAGGGCAGCGCGTTCAGCCTTGAGCCGATCCTCACCCAGAGCGCCTATTTCCGCGTCCACAACCGCGACGAGGCGATTCCCAACCTCTATTTCGTCGGCGCCGGTACGCACCCGGGGGCGGGGATTCCGGGTGTGGTCGGCAGCGCCAAGGCGACCGCGGCGCTGATGCTCGCGGCGCGGTGATCCCGGTGCGGCGCCTGGTGCCCGGCATCGCCGTGGCGCTGGCGCTGGCCGCGTGCAGCACGACGCCCTATCGGCCGGTCAGCGACTATCCGGTCAAGATCGGCCGGCCCTATACGGTACGCGGGGTGACCTACACGCCCGCCGCGGCGCCCGGTTACGATCAACTCGGCTATGCCGGCTGGTATGGCGATGAATCCGGCAACCGCACCGCCAATGGCGAGCGCTTCCGCGCCAAGGCGATAAGCGGCGCCCACACCACGCTGCCGCTGCCGAGCTATGTCGAGGTGACGTCGCTCGACACCGGGCGGACCATCCTCGTCCGCGTCAACGATCGCGGGCCGTTCGCGCACGACCGCATCATCGATCTGTCGCGCGGCGCGGCGCGCCAACTCGGCATCCGCGCGCAAGGCCATGCCGCGGTGCGCGTCCGCTGCGTCGAGCCGTCCGAGCGCGATCGCGCCCGGCTGCGCGACGGCAAGGCCGCGGCGGCGCGCCCCGATGCCTCGCCTGCCACGCTGGCATCGCTGCGCGACCAGCTGCGCGCACCGGCGCCGGCTATGTCGTCGCCGCTCCCGCAGTGGTAAGGGAGCGGCACGGACCCGAGCAGGAGAGATCGCATGGCGCTGGTGAGACGCACGGCATCGCACGGCCTCAAGGCATGGCGGCCGCTGATGTGGCTGACGATCGCGGGCCTGCTGCTGCTGCCGGCGGTGGCAATGCAGCTCACCAGCGCGGTCGCCTGGGATCGGGCGGACTTCGCCGCAGCAGCGATCCTGCTGATCGGCGGCGGCCTCGCCATCGAGGCGGCATCACGGCTGGTCGACAATCCGCTGTACCGTGCGCTTGCGGCGGTGGGGATCGTCGGCGTGGTCGGGCTGATCTGGGCGGATGCCGCAGTCGGCATCTTCTAGGCGCATTCCAGGCGCAGGGCGCTGCGGGCGGCAGCTTGTCCGCGGCGGCGGGTTCGCCTAGCGCAAACGGCATGAAACGCCTCGCCATCTATTGCGGGTCGGCAACCCCCGCCGACCCTGTCTACATCGACTCCGCCCGCGCAATCGGCCGCACGCTGGCAGCGCGCGGAATCGGCGTCGTCTACGGCGGCGGCCGGCTCGGGCTGATGGGCGCGATCGCCGATTCGGCATTGCAGGCTGGCGGCGAGGTGATCGGCGTGATCCCGCAGGCGCTGGTCGATGCCGAGGTCGCGCACCGCGGCCTTACCGAGCTCCACGTCGTCGCCGGCATGCACCAGCGGAAAGCCACATTCACCGAGCTCGCCGACGGCTTTATCACCATCCCAGGCGGCACCGGCACGATGGACGAACTGTGGGAGGCGCTGTCCTGGGCGCAGCTTGGCTATCACAGCGATCCGGTCGGGCTGCTCAACGTCGCGGGCTATTACGATCACCTGATCGCCTTCTGGGAAAAGAGCGCCGAGGTCGGCTTCCTGCGCCCGCAGCATCGCGACCTGCTGATCGTCGCCGACACGCTCGATACGCTGCTCGATCGCATGGCCGCGCATGTGCCGACCCAGCCGATCGTGCGGATGAAGACGTCCGACCTTTGACCGGCGCGCTGCCTGCGCGGGATGCTATCGTCGCCACGGCGCATGAATCGATCGCGCGGGGATCGAAGAGCTTCGCCGCCGCCAGCCTGCTGTTCGACCGCGTCACCCGCGAGCGGGCGTGGCTGCTCTACGCCTGGTGCCGTGCCTGCGACGACATCGCCGACGGCCAGGATCATGGGCATGGCATGTCGGAAGTGGTCGATGGCGAGCAGCGCATCGCGGCAATGGCGACGCTCACCGAGGCGGCGCTCGATGGCCGGGTGATCGGCGAGCCGGCGTTCGACGCGCTGCGCATCGTCGCTGCCGAAACCCGGCTGCCAAGGGCGTTCGCGCGCGACCTGATCCAGGGCTTCCGCCTCGACGGCGAGGGCTGGCGGCCACGCAGCGAGGACGATCTCTACCGCTATTGCTACCATGTCGCCGGGGTGGTCGGCTGCATGATGGCGGTGATCATGGGGGTGAGCCCCGATGACCAGGCGACGCTCGATCGCGCCTGCGACCTCGGCATGGCGTTCCAGCTCGCCAACATCGCCCGCGACATCGGCGAGGATGCCGCGGCGGGGCGCTGCTATCTGCCCACCGACTGGCTGGCGGAGATAGGGATCGTGCCCGGCGAGCAGATGGCCCCGGCCAACCGGGCCGGGCTGGCGGTGCTCGGCGAGCGGCTCGCGACCAGGGCGGCGGCGTTCGAGGCGAGCGCGCGGGTAGGGGCCAAGGCGCTGTCGTTCCGCTCGGCCTGGGCGGTGCTCGCCGCGGCAGGGATCTATGGCGCGATCGGGCGCAAGGTCGCAGCGCGCGGTGCGCATGCCTGGGACCAGCGGATCGGGACGTCGGGCGCTGAGAAACTGGGCTTTATCGCGAAGGCCTGGCGCAACGCGCGGGGGCGGGCGGGGATCGAAGAAGCGCCGCGGGACCCGGCGTTATGGACGCGTCCTCGTTAACATCACACCGTTTGTGCTGAGCCTGTTGAAACCCAAGGATCTCAACGCCCTTCGACAAGCTCAGCGCGAACGGCGGGGAGTTTACCCCCGCGGCGCCTTGGCGTCTGCCTTGGCCATCTGCGCACCCTGGCTGCGGCAGGCGGCGCCGATCATCGGATAGGGCACGTCGGTGTTCTGGGCGAGCTGCTCGGGCAGGGCGGCACGGCATTGCGCCATGGTCTCGTAGCGCACCGGCACAACGCGTGCCTCGGTGCACTGCACGTTGCCGTCTCCGCAGCCCATGATCGCCATGACGTAAAACAACGGTTGCATGCGCGCCTCCAAGTCAAGGCGTAAAATCGACCGGGGCCGCACAATGTTCCAACGGTGCTGTTACGGTAGCCGCCGTGCTCCTACATACAGGGGCGATGCCACCCGATCCGACGACCCATACCCGCGCCGACCAGCCGCTGCTGCCGGTCCTGCGCCGCTTCTTGCCTTATCTGTGGCCTGCCGGCGAGCCGGGGCTGAAGGCGCGGATCGTCGGCGCGATGGCGCTGGTGCTGGTGTCCAAGCTGCTCCAGGTGTTCGGCGCCGCCTATACGCTGAAATATGCCGTCGACCGGATGGCGGGCGGCGATCGCTCGGTGGCGATGCTCGTGGTGCTGCTCGTGCTCGCTTATGCCGGTTCGCGGTTCGGCACGACGCTGTTCGACAATATCCGCAATGCGGTGTTCGAGAGGGTCGGCCAGGATGCGACCCGGCGGCTCGCCGCCAATGTCTTCCGCCACCTCCACGGCCTGTCGCTGCGCTTCCACCTCGAGCGGCGCACCGGCGCGGTCACCAAGGTGGTCGAGCGCGGCACCAAGAGCATCGATACGATGCTCTATTTCCTGCTGTTCAACATTGCGCCGACGGTGCTCGAGCTCGCGCTGGTGGTCGCGATCTTCGGCAAGAATTTCGGGCTGCCGCTGGTGGTGGCGACGCTGGTGATGGTCGCCGCCTATATCTGGTTCACCCGCACGGTGACCGACTGGCGCAACGCGCTGCGCGCGCGGATGAACGACCTCGACACCGGCGCGGTCGCGCATGCGGTGGATTCGCTGCTCAACTTCGAGACGGTGAAATATTTCGGTGCCGAGGAGCGCGAGGCGCGGCGCTACGATGCCGCGATCGCGGCCTATGCCAGCGCCGCGGTGAAGAGCGAGAACAGCCTCGCCTGGCTCAACGTCGGCCAGGCGCTGATCACCAATTTGATGCTCGGAGGCGGCATGGCCTTCGTCGTCTGGGGCTGGAGCCAGGGGCGGTTCTCGGCCGGCGATGTGGTGTTCGTCTCCACCCTGCTCGCGCAATTGTTTCGCCCGCTCGACCTGCTCGGCATGGTCTATCGCACCATCCGCCAGGGCGTGATCGACATGGGCAGCATGTTCGACCTGATCGACACCCCGGCCGAGGTGACGGACGTGCCCGGCGCGCCGGCGCTGGTGGTGGGCGCAGGCCATCTGCGCTTCGAGGGCGTCCGCTTCGGCTATGATCCGGGGCGCGACATCCTCACCGGGCTCGACCTCGACATTCCGGCGGGGAGCACGCTCGCGGTGGTCGGCCCGTCGGGCGCGGGCAAGTCGACGCTCGCGCGGCTGCTCTACCGTTTCTACGATCTCACCGCGGGGCGGATCACCATCGATGGCCAGGACATCGCCCGCGTCACCCAGGCGAGCCTGCGCAGCGCGGTGGGGATCGTGCCGCAGGATACCGTGCTGTTCAACGACACCATCGGTTACAACATCGCTTATGGCCGCGAGGGCGCGAGCCAGGCCGAGATGGAAGGCGCGGCCCGCGGCGCGGCGATCGCGGGGTTCATCGAGCGCCAGCCCGAGGGCTATGACACCCGCGTCGGCGAGCGCGGCCTCAAGCTGTCGGGCGGCGAGAAGCAGCGGGTGGCGATCGCGCGGACGTTGCTCAAGAACCCGCCGATCCTGATCCTCGACGAGGCGACCAGCGCGCTCGACAGTCGCACCGAGGCCGAGATCCTCGACACGCTCGAGGCGATCGAGCGCGGCCGCACCACCATCGTCATCGCGCATCGCCTGTCGACCGTCGTCCATGCCGACCAGATCGTGGTGCTCGACGGCGGGCAGGTGGTGGAGCGCGGCACCCATGCCGCGCTGCTGCGCCAGGGCGGGCTGTACGCCGAGATGTGGCAGCGCCAGGCGCAGGAACGCGACGAGGCGGCGCTGCCGGAGGCGGGGGGGCTGGCGGGGGCGGGGGCGCTGGCGGCGGAATAGCCGCGTCGCGCGTCACCCCCATCCATGATCGTCATCTCAGCGAAAGCTGGGATCTCCCAGAGGAGCGCGGATCACCCGCCACAAGGAGACCCCAGCTTCCGCTGGGGTGACGGATCATGTCTGGCGGCGGATAGGCGGTGGGGGATGCTCAAGGATGTGAACGGGCGCCACGGTCCCCGCTACGCCAGGTCCACCTCGTCGGGGTGTCGCTGCACATAGGCCGCGACGAACGAGCAGGCCGGCACCACCTTCAGCCCTGCCGCGCGCACCTGCGCCAGCGCGCCCTTCACCAGCCGCGTGCCCACGCCCTGGCCCTCGAGCGCCGGCGGCACTTCGGTATGGGTGAAGACGATCGCGTCGCCCTTGCGGGTGTAGGCGGCGATCGCGGTCTCGCCACCGTCGCTGAGCTCGAACCGCCCCCGGGCGGCATTGTCGTGAACCTCGGTCATCGCGCTACAATGCACGACTGTGCCGGCGGAGCCATCCATCGCTTGCCGCGCACGGCTGGTCGGTCCATCACGCCCGCGTAAAGTTCGTCACCTTGAGGTCTTGATGCATCGTTTATCGCTCGTCGCCGCCGCGGCGCTCACGCTGCTGTCGTCCACCGCGCTCGCGCAGGTCGCGCCGGCGGGCAATCCCTTCGCCAGCCCGAGCACGCTGCCGTTCGAGGCGCCGCCGTTCGACCGGATCAAGGACGCCGATTACCAGCCCGCCTTCCTCGCCGGCATGGCCGAGCAGCGCGCCGAGATCAGCAAGATCGCCAACAATCCCGCGGCGCCGACCTTCGACAACACCGTGACCGCGATGGAGCGCTCGGGGCGGATGCTCGAGCGTGTCGCGCTGGCGTTCGGCGGGGTGGTCTCGGCCAACACCAACGACACGTTGCAGGCGACGCAGGCGGCGCTCGCCCCCAAGCTCGCCGCGCACCAGGACGCGATCAGCCTCGATCCCAAATTGTTCGCGCGGGTGAAGACGCTGTACGATCAGCGCGCGTCGCTGAAGCTTACCCCCGAGCAGCTCCAGGTGCTCACCCTGAACTACCAGGGCTTCGTGCGCGCCGGCGCGCAGCTGTCGCCCGCCGACAAATTGACGCTCAGCACCTACAACAGCCAGCTGTCGACGCTGGAGACCGCGTTCCAGCAGAAGCTGCTCGCCGCCGCCAAGGCCGGGGCGCTGGTGGTCGACAACAAGGCCCGGCTCGCCGGCCTGTCCGACGCCGAGATCGCCGCCGCCGCCGGCACCGCGACCGAGCGCGGGCTCACCGGCCGCTACGTGCTGCCGCTGCAGAACACCACCCAGCAGCCGAGCGGCTCCTCGCTGACGGATCGCGCCACCCGCGAGGCGCTGTTCAACGCCAGCTGGACTCGCGCCGAAAAGGGCGACGCCAACGACACCCGCGATACCATCGCCCAGATCGCGATGCTCCGTGCCAAAAAGGCCAAGCTGCTCGGCTTCCCGACCTGGGCCGATTACGTGCTCACCGACCAGATGGCGAAGAACCCCGCCACGGCGCTGGCTTTCATGAAGCAGCTCGGCGCGCCGGTCGCCGCCGAGCAGCGCCGCGAGGCCGCCGAGCTCCAGGCGCAGATCAAGGCCACCGGCGGCGATTTCGCGCTCAAGCCCTGGGACTGGGACCTCTATTCCGAGCAGGTGCGCAAGGCGAAATACGATCTCAACCAGGACGAGCTGAAGCCCTATTTCGAGATCAACAAGGTGCTCACCGACGGCGTGTTCTACGCCGCCAACCAGCTCTACGGCCTCACCTTCAAGCGCCGCACCGACTTGCCGGTCTATCACCCCGACGTGATGACCTATGAGGTCACCGATTATACCGGCAAGCCGCTCGGGCTGATGTATTTTGATTATTGGAAGCGCGACAACAAGTCGGGCGGCGCCTGGATGTCGAACTTCGTCAATCAGTCGTTCCTGCTCGGCACCAAGCCGGTGATCTACAATGTCGGCAACTTCACCAAGCCTGCCGCCGGCCAGCCGGCGCTGATCAGCTTCGATGACGTGACGACGATGTTCCACGAGTTCGGCCACGCGCTCCACGGCCTGTTCGCCAACCAGACCTATCCCTCGGTCTCGGGCACCAACACCGCGCGTGACTGGGTGGAATTCCCCTCGCAGTTCAACGAGCATTGGGCGCTCGATCCCAAGGTGCTCCCGCACTATGCCGTCAACTACAAGACCGGCGCGGTGATCCCGCAAGCCTTGGTCGACAAGATCAAGAAGGCCGGCACCTTCAACTCGGGCTATTCGTTCGGCGAGGCGCTGGCGGCGGCCGAGATGGACATGTCGTGGCATTCGCTCCCGGCGACGGCGCCCAAGCAGGACGTCGACGTGTTCGAAGCCAAGGCGCTCGCCGACACCGGGCTCGACACTACCGACGTGCCGCCGCGCTACCGCTCGAGCTACTTCCTCCACATCTGGGGCAACGGCTATTCGGCCGGCTATTACGCCTACAGCTGGACCAAGATGCTCGACAATGACGCGTTCGACTGGTTCGAGCGCAACGGCGGCCTCACCCGCGCCAACGGCCAGCGTTTCCGCGACATGATCCTCTCCAAGGGCCATACCGAGGATTACGCGCCGATGTTCCGCGCCTTCTACGGCAAGGATCCCGACGTCGGCCCGCTGCTCAAGGACCTGGGGCTGCAGAGCGACGGGACCGCGCCTGCGGCGGCGGCAGCGACGCCGGCGGGGAAGTAACGGCTCCCGCCAGGAAATCGCCAGTCTGCAAGTGAGGTATTTCCATTCAGTACGTGCTGAGCCTGTCGAAGCACGGTGAGACCCATGCCCTTCGACAGGCTCAGGGCGAACGGAGGGGAAGGCAAGCACGCCACCTGTCGCGCTTTCACCGTACGAGATCCCAGCTTTCGCTGGGATGACGGTTGTCATGGGGGGGGGCGCGTCCCGGCGGTCGATCCCAGGCTGGCGGCGCGGGCGCTTTTCGCTATATGCGCTGGGTGTCCGCAGACCCCCTTCCCAATCTTCAGCGCATCTTCGGTTTTCCCGACTTCCGCGGTGTCCAGCGCGAGGTGGTGGACCGTGTGCTCGCCTCCCAGAGCACCCTCGCGGTGATGCCGACCGGCGCCGGCAAGTCCTTGTGCTACCAGCTGCCGGCGACGATGATGGAGGGGACGTGCGTCGTCGTCTCGCCGCTGATCGCGCTGATGCATGATCAGCTCCGCGCCGCCCAGGCGGTCGGGATCAGCGCCGGCACGCTGACCAGTGCCGATGAGAATCGCAGCGAGACGATCGCGCGGTTCCGCGCCGGCGAACTCGATCTGCTCTACATCGCCCCCGAGCGCGCCTCGACCACCCATTTCCGCGAGCTGCTCGGCAGTGCGCCGATCGCGCTGTTCGCGATCGACGAGGCGCATTGCGTGAGCGAATGGGGCCATGATTTCCGGCCCGACTACCGCCTGCTCGCGCCGCTGATGAATGCCTTTCCGGACGTGCCCCGGCTGGCGCTCACCGCGACCGCCGATGCGCATACCCGCGCCGACATCCTCCAGCAGCTCGGCATCCCGCAGGACGGCCTGATCGTCTCGGGGTTCGATCGCCCCAACATCCGCTATGCGATCACGCCCAAAGCCAACACCGCCAAGCAGATCGCGGACGTCATCGCGGCGCAGCCCGGCCCCGGCATCGTCTATGCCCAGACTCGCGCCGCGACCGAGAAGCTCGCCGAGGCGCTGGGCCGCACCGGCCGGCCGACGC
The DNA here is from genome assembly GCF_059416225.1 of Sphingomonas sp. GW821-FHT09E03. Lineage (NCBI taxonomy): Bacteria > Pseudomonadati > Pseudomonadota > Alphaproteobacteria > Sphingomonadales > Sphingomonadaceae > Sphingomonas > Sphingomonas sp. GW821-FHT09E03. The sequence continues at coordinate 430,981 of NZ_JBWKOS010000002.1, forward strand.
GCGCCTATCATGCCGGGCTCGAGCCGCACATTCGACAGAAGAACCAGGCCGATTTCGTCGCATCCGAAGACATGGTGATCTGCGCCACCGTCGCCTTCGGCATGGGCATCGACAAGCCGGACGTCCGCTTCGTCGCCCATGCCGGGCTGCCGAAGTCGATCGAGGCCTATTATCAGGAAACCGGCCGCGCCGGGCGCGACGGCGATCCGGCGGTGGCGCATCTGTTCTGGGGTGCCGAGGATTTCGCCCGCGCGCGCCAGCGGATCGGCGAGGTCGAGCCCGAGCGCCAGCCCGGCGAGCGTACGCGGCTCCAGGCCTTGGGCGCGCTGGTCGAGACGGCGGGGTGCCGGCGGCGCATCCTGCTCAAGCATTTCGGCGAGGACCGCCAGGAGGATTGCGGCAATTGCGACAATTGCCTGGGCTCGCCCGACGCGATCGACGCCACCGAGACCGCGCAGAAGGTTCTTTCCGCGGTGTTCCGCACCGGGCAGATGTTCGGCGCGGGCTATATCGAGCAGGTGCTGCTCGGCCAGTCGACCGAGCGCAGCATGACCAACGGTCATGAAAATCTGTCGGTGTGGGGGATCGTCGAGGGTGACGAGGCGGCGCTGATCAAACCGGTGTTCCGCGCGCTGCTGCTGCGCGACGGGCTGCGCACCAACCATCATGGCGGGCTCGAATTCGGCCCCGGGGCGCGCGGGCTGCTCAAGGGCGGCGAGCGATTGTCGCTGGTGGTGCCGCCCAAGCGCGAGCGCAAGCGCCGCGGCCAGGCGCCCGCCGCCGGCAACCCGGCGGATAATCCGTTGTTCGAAGCGCTGCGCGCGCGTCGCCGCGATCTCGCCAAGGAGGCCGGCGTGCCGCCTTATGTGATCTTCCACGACTCGGTGCTGCGCGACATGGCGGCACGGCGGCCGGCGGGGCGCGCCGAGCTGAGCCTGCTCACCGGCATCGGCGCGCGCAAGCTCGATGCCTATGGCGACGCCTTTCTCGACGTGATCCGCGACGCCTCTTAAGCGCGATCGGGCGTTTCCCTGGCGCGGTAAATCGTTCTAAGGAGCCGTCATGGCCGATATTCGCACCGTCAACGAACGCGTCAGCGTCGCCCCCCAGATCACCCCCGAAGATGTCGCTGCACTCAAGGAGGCGGGGTTCGTCGCGATCGTCAACAACCGTCCGGACGACGAGGAGCCGGGCCAGCCGTCGGGCGCCGCGATCCGCGCCGCGGCCGAGGCGGCCGGGATGGCCTATGCCGAGATCCCGGTCACCCACGCCGGCTTCAGCCACCCGCAGATCGATGCGATGACCGCGGCGCTCACCGCCGCCGATGGCCCGGTGCTGGCCTATTGCCGCTCGGGTACGCGCAGCTGCAACCTGTGGGCGCTCGCCGCCGCCAAGGCCGGGCGCAACCCCGAGCTGCTGGTTCGCCAGGCGGCGGAGGCGGGTTACGACCTGTCGGGCATGCGCCCGACGCTGGACGCGCTCGCCGCGCCGCAATGATCCTCCGCGTCGACAGCCTCACCCTCTCGGTCGCCGCGGGCGCGGTGATCGTCGTGCTCGTGCTGGTGGCGCTGGCGTGGCGACTGTTCGGCCGCCGCGCGCCCAAGATCGAGACGCCCGAGGAAGCCGCCGAGGCCGCTGACCAGGCGCTCGCCGGCTTTGCCACCCAGGGCGCCGTGGTCGGCGCCGATGGCGCTGGCGCGCTGGCGGTGGATCGCGACGGCCGGGTGGCCGTGATGAAGCGCGCGGGCGCGCGGATCGCGGTGCGCGAAGTGGCGTGGAGCGCGCTGCGCTCGACCGGCAGCGGCATCGTCATCGAGACCAGCGAGCGCGGCTTTGGCAGCGTCGCGCTGTCCGGCGTCAACGTCCTCGACATCCGCCGCCTGGCACCCGCCGAGACGAGCCGCTTCGCGCAGCATCTCGGCCGGGTCTAAACAATGCCGTCACCCCAGCTTGCGCTGGGGCGACGAGGATATCTTACCCTGCGTTGCGCGACGGGGTGTTGACCCCCATCGACTGCAGATATTTTTTCACGTTGCGCGCCGCCTGGCGCAGCCGCTGCTCATTCTCGACCATCGCGATGCGCACGAAACCCTCGCCGTTCTCGCCATAGCCGACGCCCGGTGCCACCGCGACCTTGGCGTGGGTGAGCAATTGCTTGGAGAATTCGAGGCTGCCGAGATGCGCCACCGCCGGCGGCAGCGGCGCCCAGGCGAACATCGACGCGCGCGGGGAGGGAATGTCCCAGCCGGCGCGGCCGAAGCTCTCGACCAGCACGTCGCGGCGGTGCTGGTAGAGCTGGCGGTTCTTCTCGACGATATCCTGCGGGCCGTTGAGCGCAACGCAGGCGGCGGCCTGGATCGGCGTGAACGCGCCATAATCGAGGTATGACTTCACCCGGGTCAGCGCCGCGATCAGCTGCTTGTTGCCGACCGCAAAGCCAATCCGCCAACCGGCCATCGAATAGGTCTTGCTGAGCGAGGTGAACTCGATCGCGACGTCCTTGGCGCCCCTGACCTGGAGGATCGAGGGCGTCGGATTGCCGTCGTAATAGAGCTCGGAATAAGCGAGGTCGGAGATGATCCAGACCTTGTTCTCCTTCGCCCAGGCGACCAGCCGTTCGTAGAAGGCGAGGTCCACCGCCTCGGCGGTGGGGTTGGACGGATAGTTGACCACCAGGATGCTCGGCCGCGGCACGGTGAAGTTCATCGCCCGCTCGAGGCTCTCGAAATAATGCTCGTCAGGCGTGGTCGGCACCGCGCGGATGGTCGCGCCGGCGATGATGAAGCCGAAGGTGTGGATCGGATAGGACGGGTTGGGCGCGAGCACCACGTCGCCCGGCGCGGTGATCGCGGTGGCGAGGCTGGCGAGCCCTTCCTTGGAGCCCATCGTCACCACCACCTCGGTTTCGGGATCGAGATCGACCCCGAAGCGGCGGCCGTAATAGTTCGCCTGGGCGCGGCGCAGCCCGGGAATGCCCTTCGACTGCGAATAGCCGTGCGCGTCCGGCTTCATCGCCACCTCGCACAATTTGTCGAGCACATGGCTTGGCGGCGGCAGATCGGGGTTGCCCATGCCAAGATCGATGATGTCTTCGCCGGCCGCGCGCGCCGCCGCTCGCATGCCGTTGACCTCGGCGATGACGTAGGGGGGCAGACGGCGGATGCGATAGAAATCGTCGGACATGGGGCACCTTTCTGTCGCCTTCCTACGCTCTAGCGCAACGCGAGACCATCCTTTCGCGGCATGAACTTGCGGGCTCTGTCCGTCACCTTGCCGAGCGTCGGGATCGCTGGCGATGATGTGAAGGCAGGATCGGTGAGAGATTCCAGCGTTCGCTGGGATGATGGAACGGTACGATCGGGGCTTTCCCGCTGCCGCGGCGCCTGTATATGGCCAAATATATCAGGGAATGACGCGGCAACGTCCGCGTGTGGCACGGCATAACGGGGACAACGAATGGGCAAGCGGCTCGGCGGCATGATTTCGGCGGCGGCATTGGCGTGCGCGCTGTCCACACCGGCGATGGCGCAGGACACCGGGTCGGCGGTGCCGGGGCAAGACGGTGTCGCGGCGACCGGCGAGGATTCCACCGCGGCGACCCGCCCGACCCGCGTCGCCGGCGACAGCGGCTCCGCCGCTCTGCCCGACATCCTCGTCACCGCGCGGCGTCGCTCGGAGGATGCTCAAGCCGTACCGGGTGGCCTGTCGGTGGTCGGCGGCGATCTGCTCGATCGCTCCTACACGGTGAACACCCAGCAGCTCTCGCAGCTGGTGCCGGCGCTCAACTATAGTTCGGCCAACCCACGCAATACCGCCTTCACCATCCGCGGCCTCGGCAGCAGCGTCGTCGCGGTCAGCCAGGCCAATGACGGGCTGGAGCCGGGCGTCGGCTATTATGTCGACCAGGTCTATCACGCGCGTCCGGCGACGGCGGCGTTCGATTTCAGCGACATCGAGCAGATCGAGGTGCTGCGCGGCCCCCAGGGCACGCTGTTCGGCAAGAACACCACCGCCGGGGCGATCAACATCACCACCCGCGCGCCGACCTTCACGTCCGAGGGCCAGGCCGAGATCAGCTACGGCAGCTTCAACTTCGTCCAGGCCAAGGCGGCGGTGTCGGGCCCGATCAGCGACAATCTCGCCGGCCGCCTGTCGGTGGTCAGTACCCGACGCGACGGCGTGATCGACAACGTCCGCACCGGGCGCGACAACAACGGCATCGGCAACCAGGCGATCCGCGGCCAGTTGCTGTTCAAACCGTCGGACGATCTGTCGGTGCGGCTCACCGCCGATTTCACCAACTTCCAGAGCAATTGCTGCACCCAGGTCTATTACGATGTCGCGGTGCGGCCGACGACGGGCACCGACCCGACGATGTTCCGCACCGCCTCGCGTCAATATGGCGGGCCGGCCGGGCTTGCCGCGCAGTTCGGCTATGCCCCGCCGAGCACCAACCCCTATGACCGCAAGACCGACATCGACGCGGCGCTCGGCGTGGACACCAACGAGGGTGGCGTCTCCGCGATCGCGGACTGGAACCTCGGGACGGTAACGCTGACTTCGGTCAGCGCCTGGCGGTTCTGGAACTGGGATGCGGCCAACGATCGCGATTATACTGGCATCCAGATCCAGACCGAGCAGCACATCCCGTCGCGGCAGGACCAGTACAGCCAGGAACTGCGCTTCGCCTCCAACGGCGATCATGCCCTGAGCTATGTCGGCGGGCTGTATTTCTTCCGCCAGCGGGTGATCGGACGGCCGATCTCCATCTATGGCTCGCAGGCCGCGCGCTGGCTGATCGGCACCACCACCGGCACCGGCACCGCCGCGGTCGCCGTCCCCGCCAATCTGCTTGACGGCTATGGCACCGACGGGCGCACCGACTTCCAGTCGAACAGCTATGCCGCATTCGGCGAGGTCAACTGGCGCCCGATCGACCGGCTGACGCTGACCGGCGGCCTGCGCTACACCTATGAGGACAAGAAGGGCACCTACGACACCTTCACCTTCGGCGGGCTGCAGACCACCAACGCCGCGCTCAACGCCGCCAAGCTGTCGATCCTGCGCGGCCAGAGCTATGATGCCAAGGTCGACGATGGTGCGCTGACCGGCCGCGCCAACATCTCCTACGAGGTGGTGGGCGACATCTTCACCTACGCAAGCTTCGCGCGCGGCGCGAAATCGGGCGGGATCAACATGTCCGGCCTGCCGCTCAACAACCAGAACCTGCCCGCGCTCAACACCGCGGTGGTGCGTCCCGAAGAGAATACCAATTACGAGGTCGGGGTGAAGACCCGGCTGTTCGATCGCCGCCTGATCCTCAACGTCGACGGCTTCTACACCCGCGTCACCGATTTCCAGGCCAATGTCACCGATACCGGCGCCGCCGCGGCGCTGCGCACCTATCTCGCCAACATCCCGCGCGTAACGGTGAAGGGCTTCGAGGCGGACGCCACCGCGGCGGTGACCCGCAACCTGACGCTGCGCGCCAGCGTCGCTTATGCCGACGGCAAATACGCCTCCTACCCGGCGGCGCCGTGCCCGATCGAGCGGATCGGCAACACCACTGCGGTGTGCGATCTGTCAGGCCAGCAACTGCCGAGCCTGCCCAGATGGGCCTATACGCTCGGCGCCGATTACGCCCAGCCGATCGGCGACGCCGGCAGCGGCTTCCTCCATGTCGATTCCAACACCCGCACCCGGCAGTTCGGCGATCCCACCGGCTCCGCTTATACAGTGATCAACGGCTATACGGTGGTCAACGGCAGCATCGGCTATCGCTCGACCGAGGGCTGGGAACTGGCGGTGTTCGCGCGCAACCTGCTCGACAAGGATTACATCCAGAATGTCACCGTCCAGGCCGGCAACTCCGGGCTGATCCTGGCGACACCGAGCGACCCGCGCACCGTCGGCGTCACCTTCCGCATCCACCGCTAGGGATAACGCGTCCTTCTTACCCCCGGTCATCCTGAACTTGGTTCAGGATCCATAGCCCCTCACGGCCGTCAAGCGCGCGGATCGTGCAGGCCATGGATGCTGAACCAAGCTCGGCTTGAGGGCGAAGTGGGACGAGCGAAGTTCTTTCCCTTGCGCCGGCTGAGCGGCTAAGGCGTTGGCCCAAGAGGAAAGCCATGGCGGACCCTGCCGACCACCCACCCACTGCGATCCCGAGCCTCGCCGAGCTGCAGCAGTGGACCTGGGTGCTCGGCCGCGCGCAGCAGATGATGATGGAGCAAGGCTTCGATCTCGCCGAGGCCGCGGTGCCGGCGGACACGCCGGCCGCCGCGGCGCTGGCGCGGAGCCGCGGTTACGGGAACGACGGCATCGCGTTGTGGCAGCGCTGGCTCGACCCCGCTGCGGCGCCGCCCCCGCCCGCCGCGTCGGAGGGCGATCCCCGCGATCGGCGCTTCACCGCGGCCGCCTGGCGCGACGATCCCTGGTTCGACTGGATCCGGCGCAGCTACAATCTGCTCGCCGATCGCATGCTCGGCGAGGTCGATGCGCTCGCCGATCTGCCCGATCGGCAGCGCGAGCAATGGCGCTTCGCCACCAGGGTACTGGTCGACGCGATCAGCCCGGCCAATTTCCCGCTCACCAACCCCGAGGTGATCGAGCGGACGATCGCCACCAACGGCCAGAACCTGCTCGACGGGCTGCAGCACATGCTCGCCGATCTTGCCCGCGGCCAGCTTACTCACTCCGACGGCAACGCCTTCGAGCTCGGCCGCAACCTCGCGACCACGCCGGGTAAGGTGATCAAGCGCACGCCTTTGTACGAGCTGATCCAGTACGCGCCGACCACCGACACGGTGCTCGCGACCCCGCTGGTGATCTTCCCGCCGTGGATCAACCGCTTCTACATTCTCGATCTCACCCCGGAGAAAAGCTTCATCCGCTGGGCGGTGGCGCAGGGGATCAGCGTGTTCGCGGTGTCGTGGAAGTCGGCCGACGCGACGATGAAGGACGTGAGCTGGGACGATTACGTCGTTGCCCAGGCCGAGGTGGTGGCGACGATCCGCGCGCTGCTGGCGGTGCCCGCGGTGCACGCGATCGGCTATTGCGTCGCCGGTACCACGCTCGCCGCGACGCTGGCCTGGCTTGCCGCGCGCGGGCAGGCCGAGCAGATCGCCAGCGCTACCTTCTTCACCGCGCAGGTCGATTTCGCCAAAGCGGGCGATCTTGCCCATTTCGTCGACGACGACGCGCTGGCGCTGATCCGCGCGGTCTCGCCCGAGGGGTTTCTCGATGGTCGCTACATGGCGGCGACCTTCAACCTGCTGCGCGGCCGCGACCTGATCTGGAGCTATGTCACCACCCATTATCTGCTCGGGCGCGATTACCCGCCGTTCGACCTGCTCCACTGGAACGCCGACACCACCAACCTCCCGCTCGACTGGCATCTCGGTTATCTCACCGATCTGTATCGCGACAATCTGCTGGTGCAGCCCGGCGCGTTGTCAATCCGCGGCGTGCCGCTCGATCTCTCCCAAGTCGCCACCCCGAGCTACGTCCAGGCCGGGCGCGACGATCATATCGCGCCGGCGGCGAGCGTCTGGTCGATCACCCGGCTGTTCCGCGGCCCGATGCGCTTCGTGCTCGCCGGATCGGGGCATATCGCGGGCGTGGTCAACCCGCCGGCCGCGGGCAAATACCAATATTGGACCAACGATGCCCCCGCGGACACGCTCGACGCCTTCGTCGCCGGTGCCACCGAGACCAAGGGCAGCTGGTGGCCCGACTGGAGCGCCTGGCTGCATCGCCACGGCGATGTCAGGGTGCCGGCGACCGGCGCCCGGATACCGGGGGAGGGCACACTGCCCGCGCTCGGCGACGCGCCCGGCGCCTATGTCCGCACGCGCTGAGCGGAACCGATCAGGGCTGCTGCCGATCCCGGCGCGCTTTAAGTCGGCCGCGCCTCTTGCCCCCACCCCCCGGCATGCCATATTTCCCTAACATCATGCAGCTTTCACCTTTAACCATGGCCGGTCGCCCCGACGACGGTTCCGACGACGGCGCTGGCGGCAACGGCAGCGGCACCGGGGTCGCCACCAAGACGCGCACCCGCACCAAGCAGCCGACGCCTTACCGGGTGCTGATGCTCAACGACGATTACACGCCGATGGAATTCGTCGTGCTGTGCCTGCAGCGCTTCTTCCGCATGGACATGGAGGCGGCGACGCGGGTGATGCTCCACGTCCATCAGAAGGGCGTCGGGGTGTGCGGCACGTTCAGCTACGAGGTCGCGGAAACCAAGGTCGGCCAGGTGATGGATTTCGCGCGCCAGAACCAGCACCCGCTGCAATGCACGCTGGAGAAAGCCTGAGCTGCTTCGGCTGAACCGGCCGAGTTACGGCAGGCGGGTCACTTGGCGGCAGGCAGCCATCCCAGATCGATCCGGCTGCTGCGGTCGATGTAATTGGCGGCGCGGATCAGCGCCGGCTCGTTGGTGATGGTGAACCGCCCGCCGGTGCGGCTGATCATCCCTTCCTCCTCGAGCTGGCGAAGCATGCGGTTGACGTGCACCGAGGTCAGCCCGGTGGCGTCGCCGATCTCCTCCTGGGTCAGCCCCAGCGCAAAGGACGCGCCGATGTTGCGGTCGCCGATCCGCTGGCGGTTGCGGATCTCGATCAGCAGCGACGCCACCCGCACCTTGGCAGAGGTGCGGCCGAGTGCCGCGAGCCGATCGGTGAGGATCACCCGCTCCATCTCGTGCAGCGCCATCAGCACGCCGGTGAGGCGCGGGTGCTCGGCGATCAGCGTGCCGATCAGCGCGCGATCGAACGGCGCCACCACCGCCTCGCTCAGCGCCGCGATCGATTCGGTCGAGGTGCGGTATACCAGCGACGAGACGCCGATCAGGTCGCCGGGAAACAGGAAGCGCAGGATCTGGCGACTGCCGTCGGGCAGCAGCACGAAGCTCATCAGCACGCCGCGGCGGACGATAAACATGTCGGCAAGCTTGTCGTGCTCGCGCAGCAGCACCGCGCCACGCCGCAGCGCGCGCTCGCGTTGTTCCAATCCGCTTAGGGCCACCATCTCGGCCGCCGTCAGTTCAATGAGTTCGCCGATGCGATCGACGAAACAGCTGCCCACGCGAATTTTTCCCCCTTTATCCGTGGCATGTAACAAGGCTCGGAAATCTTTGCCTTAAAGTTGATCAACCTAACAAGGCCCCAATGATCATGGCGGCCCGATGGTTGCCGGCCTTGCACGCGCCGGGCAGCGCGCTAGAGCCTTTGGTGATGGACCGTATCCTGATCCGCGGTGGCAACCGCCTCGAGGGCCGTTTGCCCATTTCCGGCGCCAAGAACGCGGCGCTTACCCTGATGCCCTGCGCCTTGCTCACCGACGAGCCGCTGACGCTACGGAATCTGCCGCGGCTCGCCGATGTCGACGGCTTCGGCCATCTGCTCAACCAGCTCGGCGCCTCGACCAAGATCGAAGGGTCGCGACCCGAGGATTTCGGCCGGGTGATGACGATCCGTGCCGGCCAGCTGACCTCAACCGAGGCGCCCTACGATATCGTGCGCAAGATGCGCGCCTCGATCTTGGTGCTCGGCCCCGTGCTCGCGCGCGCCGGCGAGGCGACGGTATCGCTGCCCGGCGGCTGCGCGATCGGCAATCGCCCGATCGATCTCCACCTGAAAGCGCTGGAGGCGATCGGCGCGGAGCTCGAGATGGCGGCAGGCTATGTCCGCGCCACCGCGCCGCAAGGCCGCCTCAGCGGCGGGCGCTATCGCTTCCCGGTGGTCTCGGTTGGCGCCACCGAGAATGTGATCATGGCCGCGGTGCTCGCCAAGGGCGGCAGCTGCATCGAGAATGCCGCCCGCGAGCCCGAGATCGTCGATCTGTGCAATTGCCTGGTGGCAATGGGCGCGAAGATCAGCGGCATCGGTACCGAGACGCTGGAAATCGAGGGCGTCGACCGACTCCATGGCGCCACCTATGCGGTGATGCCCGACCGGATCGAGGCGGGCAGCTATGCCTGCGCCGCGGCGACTACCGGCGGCTCGCTCGAGCTGGTCGGCGTCTCGGTGGCCGACATGCAGGCGACGATCGATGCGCTGCGCGAGGCCGGTGTCTCGGTCGACGAGACCAAGGACGGCATTCGGGTGGCGGCGAGCGGCCCGCTCCAGCCCGTTACCTTGTCAACCGCGCCGTTCCCGGGCTTCGCCACCGACATGCAGGCGCAGTTCATGGCGATGCTGTGCCTGGCGCAGGGCACCAGCGTGCTCACCGAGACGATCTTCGAGAACCGCTACATGCACGTCCCCGAGCTCGCGCGGATGGGCGCCGATATCCAGGTCCATGGCCGCACCGCGGTGGTCAAGGGCGTCGCCAGGCTGACCGGCGCGCCGGTGATGGCGACCGACCTGCGCGCCTCGATGAGCCTGATCCTCGCTGGTCTTGCCGCCGAGGGCGAGACCTCGGTGGCGCGGGTCTATCACCTCGACCGCGGCTATGAGCGGCTGGAGGAGAAGCTGTCCGCCGTCGGCGCCGATATCGAGCGCGCCAGCGACGGGTGAGGCGTCGTGGTCCCCGCGCAAGCTGGGGTCCAGGGCGGCTGCTTTTCCCGCTTCCTTGTCCGGCGTGACGGCGATGGCTGGTGGCATGCGAGGGCCGGGCCGACCCACCGGCGGGTCTCAGCCGATCCGCTCGGGCACCTCGGCGGCATCGGCGGCGATCGCGGCGGCAGGCGCCACGGCCTCCCAGGGAAACACGAACCAGTCCTTGGTCACGCGCCGATCGATCGCCCGCGCACGATAGTCCACCCGCTCCGCCGAGGCGACATTGTCGATCAGCGTTGCAAAGCGCACCCCATCGCCCTGCGCGCCTGCCGCGGCCAGCGCGCCGCGAAGTTGGGCGATGGTGCGGCCTGAATCGTTGATGTCGTCCACCACCAGCAATCGCCCGCCGACCCGGGTGCGCTCGGCGAGCCGCGCCAGCGCCAGCTCGGTCACCGCCGCCTCGCCGCCGGACCGATCCACCGACTGCATCGGTACGCCGATGGCGTGGCTGAGGAACACCGCCGGCACCAGCCCGCCGCGGCCGATGCCGACGATCACATCGGGACGCCAGCCGTCGCCGGCGATCGCATCGGCCAACTGAAGAACGGCGGCGACGACGTCGTCGTGCGCGACAGGGGTGAAGATCGGCATCGCCCGGCTATCGCGCTATTGCCTTATGCGGGCAAGTCGCGGTGCCGGGCGGGCCGCTCAGATCGCCGCCAGCGCCTGGTCGAAGTCGGCGATCAGGTCGTCGGCATCCTCGACGCCGATCGAGATCCGCACCAGATTGTCGGTGATCCCGAGCGCCGCCTTGCGCGCGTCGGGCACCGACAGGTGGGTCATTGCCGCGGGGTGGCTTGCCAGCGTCTCGGTGCCGCCGAGGCTGACCGCGAGCTTGGCGATCTTGAGCGCATCGAGGAAGGCGAACGCCTCCTTCTCGCCGCCGTTGACCAGCAGCGAGAAGGTCGATCCCGCGCCGGTGCAATGCCGCCGGTAGATGTCGGCCTGGCGCTCCATGCCGGGGCTGTCCTCGAGGAAGCCGAGATAGCCCACCCGCTCCACCTTGGGGTGGTGGCGCAGGAAGGCGCAGACCCTGGCGGCATTCTCGCCGGCGCGGCTCATCCGCAGTTCCAGCGTCTCCAGGCTGCGCAGCAGCATCCAGGCAGTGTTGGGATCGCAGATCGTGCCGATGGTATTGCGCATCGAGCGGATGGTGTTGATGTGCGCCTTGGTGCCGAGCACCCCGCCCGCGACCAGGTCCGAATGGCCGCCGGCATATTTGGTCAGGCTGTAGACGACGATATCGGCGCCGTGGCGCAGCGGCTGCTGCCACAACGGTCCCAAAAAGGTGTTGTCGATCGCGATCGGCGGCTTCTCCGCGGCATCGGCGAAGATCGCATCGCGGCTCGCAGCGACCGCCTCGACATCGACCAGCGCGTTGGTCGGGTTGGCGGGACTTTCGAGATAGATCAGCGCGACATTGCCGGTCGCGGCCTCGGTCAGCACCGCATCGATCTCCTCGCGGGTCGCGCCCGCCGGGAAGTCGAGCCACTTGACCCCGAACTTGCCGAGGATGCGGCCGATCAGCGTCTCGGTGGCGGCATAGAGCGGGCCGGAATGGACGATGGTGTCGCCCGGCTTGGTCATCGCCAGGAACAGGGTGGCGATCGCCGACATGCCGCTGGAGAAAGCGAGCGCATCCTCGGCCTCTTCCCAAATCGCCAGGCGATCCTCGAGGATCTCCTGGTTGGGCCCGTTGAAGCGCGAATAGACCAGCCCCTCGGCGCCGCCCGGACGCTTGCCCGTCACGCCCTCGAAGTGGCGCTTGCCGGCCGCGGCATTGGGGAAGACGAAGGTGGAGGTGAGGAAGATCGGCGGCTTCAGCGATCCTTCCGACAATTGCGGATCGAAGCCATGGCCCATCATCCGAGTGGACGCCTTGAGCTTGCGGTCGCCGATCGAGTCGATCGACGCCTTGGGACGGCGGCTCGCCTGTACCCCGGTCAGATCGGCTTCGGTGTCGTTGGTCGCCATGTTAATCTCCGGATAGAGGCGGTTCAGGAAGATCGTATCATCTGTAACGATTGGGCTCGGAGCATGCATCCTCCATTTCGGGGGGTTGAAGGCAAATAAGCCTCAATTCCGATCCATCTGGGGCCTTGGTCTGGCATCGCTGTGATAGCGTGGCGCAATCTCAACGGCGAAAGGCAAGAGCGATGCCACCCCCCTTATATCTCCCGGACGGCATGTATCACCTCGCGCCGCGCGGTACGATGGTGTTCGATCTCAACACCGGTCGAGGACAGAACCTGCTATCGGTGACCAACAACACGGCCAATGACGGCGCGTCGTACACGATCTCGATTGATCACGGACCTCTGACACAGCACACGCTCGATACCGGCGACGTAGATAATTACAGTGACGCCGATGGCACGCACTATCACCTCGACAACATCGGAACGATCACGCTCGAAGTAGATCTCGGCTGAGCGCTATCTAACGCGGCAGCCCAATCAGGCTGATCTGGCGGCCGTAGCTCGGTTCGCCGCGATGGGTGGCGCGGCGGAAGCTGTAGAAGCGGTCCTCGTCCGCATAGGTGTCGAGCCCCAGCGCCTCGACCCGGCCGATGCCCGCGGCGGCGAGCCGGGCGACCACATAGGCTTCGAGATCGAACTGGTGGTGCCCGGGCTCGCCGTCGACGAAGAAGCGTTCGTTGGCAGGATCGGCGGCGGCGAAGCGGGCGAGGAAGGCATCATCCACTTCATAGGAGGCACGCGCGATGCACGGGCCGACCGCGGCGACGATCCTTGCCCGCTGGGCCCCGAGCCGCTCCATCGCGGCGAGCGTCGCATCGGTGACGCCGCCGAGCGCGCCCTTCCAGCCGGCGTGCGCGGCGCCGACCACGCCCGCTTGCGCGTCGGCGAACAGCACCGGCGCGCAATCGGCGGTGAGGATGCCGAGCACCAGCCCGGGCCGGTCGGTCACCAGCGCATCGGCCTGCGCGCGGGCATCGTCGGCGACCGGCGCGGTGACGGTAATCGCCGTGGCGGAATGGACCTGGTAGACGGTGACGAGGCTGGCGCCGGGCGCCACCGCGTCGGCGGCGCGGCGCCGGTTGTCGGCGACTGCGGCAGGATCGTCGTCCGAACCGAGCCCGACGTTCAGCCCCGCCATCGCCCCGGTTGACACCCCGCCGCGGCGGCCGAGAAAGCCCTGGTCGACGCCGGCGAGCGCCGCGGCGCGGTTGACCTCGACGCTCACAGCGCCAGCCTCATGATCCGATCGTCGTCTTCCTTGTCGCCGACCATGAAGGTGTAGCGGCCGATCTCCTCGAAGCCGCGCCGCTCGTAGAAGCGCCGCGCGCGGTGGTTGTCGACATAGACGCTGAGGATGATCTCGGCCTTGCCCATCGTGCGCGCGGCGTCGATCGTCCAGTCCATCAGCGCCGGGCCGACGCCGGCGCCGTGCCAGCCGTCGAGCACATAGAGCTGATGGAGCTCGATAGCCTGCGGGTGCCAGTCGCCGGGGAACACCACCGGGCCGAGCTTGGCGAAGCCGATGATCGCCGCGCCGTCGGTGGCGACGCGAATGATGTAGCGCGGGTCGGCGGCGTGCGCCGGCAGCCCGGCGGGGCCGAACGCCTCGCCGAGGAAGGTGGCGAGATCGTGCGGCTGGTACAAGGTGCCGAAGGTCGCGGTGAACGACGCTGCGGCCATCGTGCCGAGCGCGGCGCCGTCGGCGGCAGTGGCGTCGCGATAGGCGATCATGCGAACGCCGCCGGGGTTGGCCAGTCGCGGTTGGTCAGCGCGAGCGCGCGGAACAGCGTCCCCATGTCGCTCATCAGCCGCGATCGATCGGCGAGGATCGCCTCGGTGCGCTCGGGCGCGCCCGCCGCCAGCGCCGCGGCGCGGGCGTCGATGCCGAGCTGTCCGAGCAGATCGCGCTGCGTCACCGGCCCCCAGGCGACCGCGCCTTCGGCCTGGCCGGCGGCGGCGAGGGTGGCGAAGTCGACATGGGCGGACAGGTCGTTGTCGCCCGGCGCCTCGAACGGGTTGGCAAAGCCATGGCCGCGCACTGCCTGCAGCGTCTCGCCGAGCACCGGGCCCTCATAGCCGTAATCCACCGCGAGCAGCCCGCCGCCCTGCGCCGCGAGCCGCCGCGCCAGCGCGCGGACGATGCCGACCGCGGCGGGCGAGGTTTCGAGGATCGCGCCCGCCGGCGCGTCGCGCAGCGATTCGGGCATCAGTTCGGCCGGCACCGGCTTGCCCGCGATCGGCAGGAACAGCGTGTCCTGGCAGGCGACCAGCCGCTCGTGCCAGCCATCGGCGCGATGGACCAACTGGCGGATCGGCAGCGCGTCGAAGAATTCATTGGCAACGACCAGCAAGGGCCGATCGGTGGGCAGGGTGTCGACGCCGTCATGCCAGGTCGCGTGCGGCACCCGCTCGGCCTGGGCGGCGCGGAGTAGCGGGCTGGTCTCGACGAGATGCACCGGCGGCGCGAGCCCGGCCCGGGCCATCGCCCGCAGCGCATCGGCGGCGAGCGTGCCGCGGCCGGGGCCGAGCTCCACCCAGGCGACCTCGGGGCTGCCGGCGCGCTGCCACAGATCGGCGCACCACAGCCCGATCAGCTCGCCGAACATCTGGCTGATCTCGGGCGCGGTGACGAAATCGCCCGCGGCGCCGAGCGGATCGCGGGTCGCATAATAATGCGCATTGGCCGCGGCCATGAACTGCGACACCGGCATCGGCCCGGCCAGCGTGATCGCCCGCGCGAGCCGATCGGCGAGAGGGGCGGCGGGGCCTGGGTCGGGCGTATCGTTCATCTATCTTCCGGTCGTGTCGGCCATGGCCATGGGCCCCTTCACCGTTGGCGAAGGGCGGGCAAGCCCGATCTACGAAACGCTCACCGTTCCCGCGATCGGCTCCACCCGCGTCCGCCGCCGCGCCGAGGTCAGCATCAGATAGGCGCCGCCAGCGATCATCGGCACGCACAGCCACTGGCCCATGTGGATATGGGTCGCCTCGATAAAGCTGCCGCGAAACTGGGCGTCGGGCTCGCGGAAGAATTCGACCACGAAGCGCGCGATGCCATAGCCGAGCACGAACAGGCCGACGAGCTTGCCCGGGTCGTAGCGCGCCTTGGTGCGCCAGAAGGCGAACCACAGGACCGCGAACAGCACGATGCCCTCGAGCCCCGCCTCGTAGAGCTGGCTCGGGTGGCGCGCCGGCTCGGGGATGCCGTAGGGCACGGTGCGCTCGAACACGATCGCCCAGGCGACATTGGCGGGTTTGCCCCACAATTCGCCGTTCACGAAATTGGCGAGCCGGCCGAAGAACAGCCCGAACGGCACGCAGCAGGCGATATAGTCGTGGACGCGCAGCCAGTTGAGCTGATGCTTGCGCGAGAACAGGATCAGCCCGATCGAGGTGCCGATCACCCCGCCGTGGAAGCTCATCCCGCCATCCCACAGCCGGAAGATGCGCAGCGGATGGAGGAACATCTCGGGCGCGTAGAAGATCACATAGCCAAGCCTGCCGCCGAGGATGATCCCCAGCGTCGCATAGAAGACGAGATCATCGGCATGGCGCCGCGCCATCGGCGCGCCGGGCTGGGCGAGCAGCTTGAGCAGGTACCACCAGCCGATCAGGATGCCGGCGATATAGGCGAGGCTGTACCAGCGCAGCGTGAAGAAGCCGAGCGAGAACACGTCCGGATGGAGGCCGAGATCGGCGAAATGGATGTGCTCCGCGGGCACGGTGGCGGCAGCAGCGGCGAGAACGGGCAGGATCAAGGCTTCCCCCTGGGCTATGGCGCCTGCATAGTGGGGCAAGGCCTTAAGACCAAGCGGAGAGAAATATGCGGACGGTGCTCGACGAGCGCATGGATGCAACGGTCGCGGCGCTGACCGCGCCGGGGGGCATGCTCGCCGCCGGCACGGTCGAGCAGGACGGCCGCACCCTCCCGGTGATCGCGGTCGCGCCGCCCACTCTGCCGCTCTATTTTGCCCATTACTGCCAGGAACATGCCGACAAGACCTTCCTAGTCGCAGGTGACGAGCGGCTGACGTTTGCGCAGGTTCATGCCGCCGCTACCGAGGTCGCGGGCGCGCTGATCGCGGATCACGGCATCGTGCCGGGCGACCGGGTGGGCATCGCGATGCGCAACTCGCCGTCGTGGATCGTGCTCTACATGGGCATATTGATGGCGGGCGGGATCGCCACGCTGCTCAACGGCTGGTGGCAGGCGGACGAGCTCGAGGCGGCGATTCGCGAGGTCGATTGCCGGCTGATCCTCGCCGATCCGCCGCGCGCCGCCCGGCTCGCCGCGATTCCCGGCCTCGCCCGCCCGGTGATCGCGCTCGACGACACCCCGCCGCTGCTCGCGGCGCTGGCGCCGGTGCTGGGAACGGGCGGGAGCGGGGCGCTGCCGACGCTTCCCGCGCTCGCCCCCACCGATCCGGCGACGATCCTGTTCACCTCGGGCTCCACCGGCCTCTCCAAGGGCGCGCTCAGCGATCATCGCGGCGTGGTGCAGGGCGTGTTCAGCTTCCTCACTCAGGCGGTGACCATGCTCTCGATCGCCACCGCCGACGGCAACGCGCCGGAGGGGCAGCCGGCGACGCTGCTGACGCTGCCGCTGTTCCACGTCACCGCGCAGGTGCCGGTGATGCTGCAGAGCTTCGCGATGGGCCGCAAGCTGGTGCTGATCCCCAAGTGGAACGTGCTGGAGGCGATGCGGCTGATCGAGGCCGAGCAGGTCAGCTATTTCATCGGCGTTCCGCTGATGAGCTTCGAGATCCTCACCCATCCGGAGCGCGCGCGCTTCGATTTGTCCACCGTCACCGATTTCGGCTGCGGCGGCGCGCCGCGGCCGGTAGAGCATGTCCGCCGGATCGACGCGGAGATGGGCGGCGCCGCGCCGCTGATCGGCTATGGCCTCACCGAGACCAATGCGGTGGGCGCGGGCAATTGGCGCACCAACTATCTCGCCAAGCCGGACAGCACCGGCCGCGCCTCGCGGCCGCTGGTCGAGATCGCGATCCTCGACGACGACGGCGCCGAACTGCCGCAGGGCGCGCGCGGCGAGATCGGCATCCGCTCGATCTGCAACTTCCGCGAATATTGGCAGCGCCCCGAGGCGACCCGCGCCGCCTTCACCCCCGACGGTTTCTTCCGCACCGGCGACATCGGCTATCTCGACGAGGACGGCTATCTGTTCATCGTCGATCGCAGCAAGGACATCATCATCCGCGGCGGCGAGAACATCGCCTGCCTAGAGGTGGAGGCGGCGCTCTATGCGCATTCCGCGGTAGCCGAAGCCGCGGTGTTCGGCCTCGCCGACGCGCGGCTCGGCGAGGTGCCGGGCGCGGTGGTCCACCTGCGCGCCGGATCGGCGCTGACCGAGGCCGATCTCCAGGCCTTCCTCGCCGCACACATCGCCGCGTTCAAGGTGCCGGTGCGGATCTGGCTTGCGCCGGCAGCGCTGCCGCGGCTCGGCACCGAGAAGATCGACAAGGTGTCGATCCGCGCCACCTATCGCGCGCTCGCAGCGTCATCCGTCACCCCAGCGTGAGCTGGGGTCTCCAGCGACTCCTTCCCCGCTCGCGGCGCGAGATGCCAGCTTTCGCTGGGATGACGGCTGGAATGGAACGACGGGCGGGACTGGACGGACGGCCTTACAGGCCCATGCTCTTCACCACGGTCAGCATCAGCCAGTAGAGCAGCCCCGACAGCGTCATCGCCACCGGCAGCGTCAGCACCCAGGCGAGCGCCATGTTGCGCACCGTGCGCTTCTGCAGCCCGGCGCCATTGGCGACCGAGGCGCCGGCGACGCCCGACGACAGCACATGGGTGGTCGATACCGGCAGGCCGAACTGGTCGGCGAGCAGGATGGTGGAGGCGGCGACCAGCTCGGCCGAGGCGCCCATGCCGTAGGTGAGGTGGCTCTGACCGATCTTCTCGCCGACCGTGACCACGATGCGCTTCCAGCCGACCATCGTGCCGAGCCCCAGCGCCAGCGCCACTGCGACCTTCACCCAGATCGGGATGTAGCGCGTGCCCTCCTGGAGCTTGGTGTCATAGGCCTTGACCGAATCGAGCTCGGCCGCGGTCATTTTGGTGCGCACGTCCTTGTCCTTGGCGACCAGCGTCGAGGCGTCAAGCACCAGATACATGTCGTTGCGCAGGTTCGGCGTCTCGGCGGCCGGCACCTTGCCGAGCGAACCATATTCCTCGATCCGGCCGGTGACGTCCTTCGACAGCGAGGCAAGCGCGGCGAAGCTCTGCGGCGAGCCGATCTTGCGCTCGCGCAAACCCTGAGCGAGCGTCGCGCGGGCTTGGTCCGGGGTCGCCGACGCACCCGGCGCCTGGCGGGCGAACGCCTGTTCGGCGGCAGTGGCGGCGCGAACGAAGGCCGGGGTCGCGCTCTCGGGCACGGTGCGGTTGAGCGCGTAGGCGGTGGGCGCGCAGCCGATCAGGATCAGCATGATCAGCCCCATGCCCTTCTGGCCGTCGTTACTGCCATGGGCGTAGCTCACCGCGGTGCAGGTGAAGATCAGCAGCGCGCGGATCCCGCGCGGCGGCGGCTGGTTGGCGCCCGGCTCGCGATAAAGTTCGGGCTGCGGCGCGACCCGCTTCATCACCAGCAGCATCACGAACGCGCCGGCAAAGCCGATCAGCGGGCTCAGCAGCAGCGCCGCCAGCACCTTTTCGGCCTGACCCCAGTCGACGCCGGCGGTGCCGCCCGGATTGGTCGAGAGCAACTGGTTGGCAAGACCGACGCCGAGGATCGAGCCGATCAGCGCATGGCTCGACGAATTGGGCAGGCCGGCCAGCCAGGTAGCGAGATTCCAGCCGACCGCGGCGAGCAGCAGCGCGAAGATCATCGCATAGCCGCCGGCGCTGCCGACATGGAGGATGAGGTCGACGGGGAGCAGGGTGACGATCGAATAGGCCACCGCCCCGCTCGACATCATCACGCCGAGGAAGTTGAAGCAGCCCGACCATACTACCGCGAGTGGCGCGGGAAGGGCATGGGTGTAGATCACCGTCGCTACCGCATTGGCGGTGTCGTGGAAGCCGTTGACGAATTCGAAGCCGAGAGCGATCACCAGCGCCAGACCGAGGAACAGGAACACGCCGAAGGCAAGCTTTTCGCCCACTTCGCTGGTGTCGAGCAGGATACTCACTCCCGCATAGGCAAGCCCGCCGAGCAGCACGGCAAGGAATATCCACCGCCCCGCCGGATGGATATGCCCATCGAGATGAGGCCCGCGGTGCGCTGCGGGCGCGTGCGGCGAGTCGGCGCCGGCGAATGCGGTAGTGGCCATAACGGAGCTATCGGCCTCCAGTGCGACAGTTTCGTGACGGCTGCGGGGGCATGATGGTGCAGGGCATCGGCCCATAACGCGGCGGCGGGAAACCCTATCCATCGCATCGTCATGCCCGTGTACACTGGACGACGGCTGGCGACGGGCGGCTGGCGCGAGGGGAGACGACCTGCGACCTCCCCACTGGCCTCGCCGCACCACCCCCGATACAGCCCGATCCATGACAGCGATCAGCAGACGCGGCGTGGTGATCGGTGGCGGCGCCGGAATCGGCCTGGTGGTCGCCTGGGCCTTGTGGCCGCGTACCTACCGGCCGACGCTGGTCGCCGATCCCGGCGAGCATCTGTTCGGCGCCTGGCTCAAGATCGGCAGCGACGGCCATGTCACCGTTGCGGTGCCGCAGCTCGAGCATGGCCAGGGCGTCTATACCGCGCTGCCGCAGATCGTCGCCGACGAGCTTGGCGCCGATTGGCGCACCGTCGGCGTCGAGCCCGCGCCGCTCAACCCGCTTTACGCCAACCCGCTGGCGCTCGACGAGCTGTTCGGCGGCGGGCTCGCCGGGCTGCCGCCCGGGTGGCAGGCTACGCTCGCCGCGCGCGCGGGGATGATGCTCACCGGAGGCTCCAGCTCGGTGCGGATGTTCGAGGAGCCGTGCCGCGCCGCCGGCGCCACGGCGCGGGCGCTGCTCTGCCAGGCCGCGGCGGCGCGCTGGGGCGTCGCCTGGGCGGAATGCACGGTGGACGCGGGCTTCGTCGTCCACGGGAATCGCAAGCTGCGCTTCGCCGAGCTTGCCGAGGCCGCCGCGGGGCTCACCCCGCCCGATCCGCCGCCGATCGGCGCGCAGGGCGCGGGCGCGCTCGGCGGGCATTCGCTGCCGCGACTCGATGTGCCCGCCAAGGTGGACGGCTCGGCCAATTTCGCTGGCGACATCCGCCTGCCCGACATGGTCCATGCCGCGATCCGCATGGCCCCGCTCGGCGACAGCCGGCTGGTGCGGGTCGATCGCGCCGCGGCAGACCGGATTCGCGGCGTGGTAGCGGTGGTCGAAAACCCGCGCTGGGTCGCTGCGGTCGCCACCGACTGGTGGGCGGCGAACCGCGCGCTCGACGCGCTGGCGCCGCGGTTCGAGACCGCCGACGGCATCGTCGACAGTGCCGGCGTGGATGCCGCGCTTGCCGCCGCGCTGGCGGCAGAAGGCGTGTCGATGGCCAAGGCGGGCGATGTCGCGCCGCTGCTGCGCGGCGGCGGGCTGATCACCGCCGATTATCGCGTCGGCCTCGGCGTCCATGCCGCCGCCGAGACGATGAGCGCCGCCGCGGCGTGGCGCGACGGCCGGCTCGAACTGTGGCTGCCGACCGCCGCGCCCGGGCTCGCCCGCGCCGCCGCGGCGGCGGCAACCGGGCTCGGCGACGATGCTGTGATCATCCACCCGATGATGGCCGGCGGCTCGTTCGGCGCCGCGCTCGAGCCGCTCGTCGCCGAGCAGGCGGCGGTGCTGGCGATGCGGCTCAAGCGCCCGGTCAATCTGGTCTGGTCGCGGGTCGAGGACCTGCTCCACGATCGCTATCGGCCGCCGGCACTCGCGCGGATGACGGCGCGGCTCGCCGCCAACGGCGCGCTGGTCGGCTGGCGTGCCCAGATCGCCGCCCCCGCCACCGGGCACCAGCTCGCGCACCGGCTGATGCCGGGCGCGCTCGCCACCGCCGCGGCGCTTGGCCGCTCGGGTGATCCTTATGCCATCGCCGGCGCGGTGCCGCCCTATCGCATCCCGGCTTATGCGATCGATCATCACCCGGCCATGATTCCCGTCCCCACCGGGCATCTGCGCGGCGGTGCCCACGGCTACACCGCCTTCTTCACCGAATGTTTCCTCGACGAATGCGCCCGCGCCGCCAATGCCGAGCCGCTGTCGTACCGGATCGGCATGCTCGGCGGCGAGCCGCGGCTGGCGCGCTGCCTGTCCACCGTCGCCGCGCTCGGCGGTTGGAACGGCGGCGTGCCGGGCAGCGGCCAGGGCATCGCCTGCCACGCTCTGCGCGGCAGTTATATCGCGGTGCTCGCCGAGGCGCATGTGGGGGAGGGCGGCCGGCCGGTGGTCGACCGGTTGGTCGCGGCGGTGGATTGCGGCCGGCGGATCAACCCCGATCTGGTGCTCCAGCAGATCGAGGGCGGGCTGATCTTCGGCCTTGCCACCGCGCTCGGCGCGAGCACCGGCGTCACCCGCAACCTCGCCGATGCCCGCCACCTCGGCGCGCTCGCCCTGCCGCGGCTCGCCGACACGCCCGACATCATCGTCGAGTTCGTGCCGTCGGCCGAGGATCCGGGCGGGGTCAGCGAGATCGGCATCCCCGCGGTCGCCCCCGCGATCGCCAACGCGCTGGTTGCCGCAACCGGTACCCGGACCCGCGCTTTGCCGCTAAGAGCCTGATCATGAACCCTCCCGCCGATCACCCGCCGATTCCCCCGCGCAAGATCGGCGTGCTGCTGACCAACCTCGGCACCCCCGACGCGCCCGATGCCAAGGCGGTGAAGCGCTACCTCGGCGAGTTCCTGTCCGATCGCCGGGTGGTGGAGCTGCCGGCGATCGCCTGGCAGCCGATCCTGCGCGGCATCATCCTTCAGACCCGGCCGAAGAAGTCGGCGCATGCCTATGGCCTGGTGTGGCGCGACGACGGCTCGCCGCTGGCCGCGATCACCCGCGCGCAGGCCGCCGCGCTGCAGGGCGCGTTCGGCGAGGGTGTGCTGGTCGATTATGCGATGCGCTACGGCAATCCGTCGATCCCCACGCGGCTGGCGGCGCTGAAGGCGCAGGGCTGCGAGCGCATCCTGCTCGCGCCGCTCTATCCGCAATATTGCGCCGCCACCACCGCAACCGCCAACGACCGCGCCTTTGCGGCGCTCGCCGGCATGCGCTGGCAGCCGGCGATCCGCACCTTGCCACCCTATCACGACGATCCCGCCTATATCGACGCGCTCAAGCGCACCGTCGAGGCGCAGATCGCCGCGCTCGATTTCGTCCCTGAGGCGGTGGTCGCGAGCTTCCACGGCATGCCCAAGCGCACGCTCGAGCTCGGCGATCCCTATCATTGCCACTGCCAGAAGACCGCGCGGCTGCTCGGCGAGGCGCTGGGCCGCGAGCTGATCGTCGCCTTCCAGTCGCGGTTCGGCCCGGCCAAGTGGCTCGGCCCGGCGACCGACGAGACGCTGGCGGCGCTGCCCGCGCAGGGCATCCGCAAGGTCGCGATCCTCGCGCCGGGCTTTTCCGCCGACTGCCTCGAAACGCTGGAGGAACTCAGCATCCGCGGCCGCGAGAGCTTTGTCGCCGCCGGCGGCACCGATTTCGCCTATCTGCCCTGCCTCAACGACACGCCGGTCGGCGTCGACATGCTGCGCGCACTGATCGGCCGCGAGCTGCAGGGCTGGGTGGCGGCTGGCTAGCGCGGCGTCGGTAGGCCAGGGCGCGAGAACAGCAACGAAGGAGCAGGCATGGCACGGGTAGCGATCGTCACCGGCGGCACGCGCGGGATCGGCGAGGCGATCAGCCTGGCGTTGCGCGAGGCCGGCATGATCGTCGCCGCCACCTATGCGCGTGACGAGCCCCGCGCCGCCGCCTTCACCGCCGCGACCGGCATCGCCACCTACCGCTGGGACGTCGCCGATCCCGCCGCCTGCGCCGCCGGCTGCGCCCGCGTCGCCGTCGAGCTCGGCCCGGTCGATGTGCTCGTCAACAACGCCGGCATCACCCGCGACGGCACGCTGATGACGCTCGACTATGCCGCCTGGCAGGCAGTGATCGATACCAATCTTGGCGGCTGCTTCAACATGGCCAAGGCGGTGTTCCCCGGGATGCGGGAACGGCGCTGGGGGCGGATCGTCAACATCGGTTCGATCAACGGCCAGGCCGGCCAATATGGCCAGGTCAATTATGCCGCCGCCAAGTCCGGTATCCATGGCCTCACCAAGGCGCTGGCGCAGGAAGGCGCGCGCGCCGGCATCACCGTCAACGCGATCGCGCCCGGCTATATCGATACCGAGATGGTCGCCGCCGTGCCGCCCGAAGTGCTCGACAAGATCGTCGCCCGCATCCCGGTCGGCCGCCTCGGCCAGGCCAGCGAGATCGCCCGCGGCGTCGCCTTCCTCTGCGCCGAGGACGCGGGCTTCGTCACCGGCTCGACGCTCAGCATCAACGGTGGCCAGCACATGTACTGAAGCGCGGCGGCGCACGGTTAAACCCCGGATTAACAACACATTCCGCCTCGGTTCAGCCCGACTCGGGCAAAGCCTGCAACACGCTCTCACTTGGTGCGTTTATCCAGGCGAACCGAGCGATATGAGTTTGAGGAGGTTCGGCATGAACGGTTTGATCAAGAAGGCAGGGCTGGGCGTCGCGCTCGCCGCGACCGCGGTCGTGGCGGCGGCGCCCGCGGACGCACAGCGCTACGGCGGCTATCGCGGTGGCTATCATGGCGGTTATCGCCACGGCGGTGGTGACGTCGCCGCGGGCGCGCTGCTCGGCGGCATCGTCGGCCTGGGCCTCGGTGCAGCAATCGCGAACGACGGCCGCGGCCGCTATTACGATCGCGGCTATTATTATGACGCGCCGCCGCCCCCGCCGCGCGCTTACTATGACGGCTACGGCTATAACGGCGGCTATGGCTACAACCGCGGCGGCTATGGTTACGGCTACGCCCGCCGCTGCTGGACCGAGCGTCGCTACGATCCCTATTACGGCCGCAGCGCCCGGGTCCGGGTCTGCAACTAAGTCGTAGGCGAGCGATCGCCTGTTACATCGGCAACAAAGGGGCGGTGGGCGCGAGCCTGCCGCCCTGTCGCGTTGTGGCTGGCTGGATCAGGCCGGGTCGCGCTGGCACGCATAATCCCGCGCGACATCGGCGACGACCATCTCATACCATTGATACCACCGCGCCCGCCCGACGTTGCGGATCGCGCGATGCTCGGGGTGGTCGCGCCAGGCGAGCGCGCTCGCTTCGTCGGCCCAGTAGCTCACGGTAATTCCCAGGCCCGCGGCGTCGCGGCTGCTGCGCTCGCCGCGATAGCCGGGCTGGGTGGCGGCCAGCGCCCCCATCGCCGCGGCAGCGGCGCCATAGCCGGCCGCATCCTCGTCGGTCCGTTGCGAGACGAAGATCACCGCGATCTGCCCCGCCCGATCCTCACCCGGTAACTCTCGCGCCGCCGTCATCGTCACCTCCGCGGTAAGCGCCGTGCAACAGTTCGCCGCGACAACGCAACCGTCACACTTGAAACGCGTTCGGCAATCGTGCGACGGGGGATCCAAGCCCTCGCCGTGCGTGGGGAATACGAACGACAAGGAAGCCGATGCCCAGTTCGACCACCGCCGCCCGACGCGCTCGTCCCGCCGGCGTCCCCAGCCCGGTCGCGATGTTCTTTCAAGGTTTCCTGAAGCATCCGGTGATGGTCGGCTCGATCATCCCGTCGTCGGACAAGCTGATCCGCAAGATGCTCGGCCCGGTGGATTGGGAATCGTGCAAGCTGTTCGTCGAATATGGCCCCGGCGTCGGCACCTTCTGCCGCCCGATCCTCGAGCGGATGGCGCCCGATGCGACGCTGATCGCGATCGACACCAACGCCGATTTCATCCGCTATCTCGATCACACCATCACCGATTCCCGCTTCGTCGCGGTCAACGGCTCGGCGGCGGACGTCGAGGAGATCGTCCGCGATCACGGCCATGAGCATGCCGATTACGTGCTCTCGGGCCTGCCCTTCTCGACGCTGCCCGCCGGCGTCGGCCCCGCGATCGCCAGCGCCACCCAGCGCGTGATCCGTCCCGGCGGCGCCTTCCTGGTCTATCAGTTCTCGCCCAAGGTGAAGGACTTCCTCACCCCCCATTTCTCCAACATCGACCATGACATGGAATGGTGGAACGTGCCCCCCGCCCAGCTCTACTGGGCCTGGAAGGACTGACGCGCCCGGCGGCGCCGTGTTGCCGCCTTACCGTGCTGCCCTGCCTCTTCGTGCCAAACAGCGACAGCCCCGGCCCGCCGCGGGTTGCGCCGCCGCCAACCCCCGCCTAGGTACTTGTCGGAGTTATTGCGGAGAGCATCATGATTACCGGCGCCAGCCTCATCGGCAGCAGCGAGCGCGACAGCGCCGCCAAATTCAGCGCGATCAATCCGGCGACGGGCGAGGCGCTGCAGCCATCCTTTTCCTCCGCCGGCCCAGACGAGGTCGCTGCCGCCTGCGCGCTCGCCGAGGCGGCTTATCCCAGCTTTTCCGAGCTTGCGCTCGAAGACCGTGCCGTCTTCCTCGAGGCGGTCGCCGACGCGATCGTCGCGATCGGTGACGAGCTGATCGACCGCGCCGTCGCCGAATCCGGCCTGCCGCGCGGCCGCATCGAGGGCGAGCGCGGCCGCACCGTTGGCCAGCTGCGGCTGTTCGCGAGCGTGGTCCGCGAGGGCGCCTGGGTCCAGGCGACCGTCGATCCCGCGCTGCCCGATCGTGCGCCGCTGCCGCGCCCGGACCTGCGCCGTCGCCATGTCTCGGTCGGCCCGGTCGCGGTGTTCGGCGCCTCCAACTTCCCGCTCGCCTTCTCGGTGGCCGGTGGCGACACCGCCTCGGCGCTCGCCGCGGGCAGCCCGGTGGTGGTCAAGGGCCATCCCGCGCATCCCGGCACCGGCGAGCTCGTCGCCCGCGCCATCCAGTCCGCGGTCAAGGCCTGCGGCCTTCACGAGGGTGTGTTCTCCTTCCTGCCCGGTGAGACCAACGAGCTCGGCGGCGCCCTGGTCGCCGATCCGCGCATCAAGGCGGTGGGCTTCACCGGCTCGCGTGGCGGTGGCCTCGCGCTGGTCCGCATCGCCGCCGGTCGCGACGAGCCGATCCCGGTCTATGCCGAGATGAGCAGCATCAACCCCGTGCTGCTGTTCCCGGCTGCGCTGAAGGCTCGCGGTGCCGCGCTTGCGCCGGCCTATGTCCAGTCGCTGACGATGGGTGCCGGCCAGTTCTGCACCAACCCCGGCGTGCTGATCGCCCCCAAGGGCCCCGAGCTCGACGCCTTCGTCGCCGCTGCCGCCGCGGCGATGACCGACAGCCAGCCGCAGGCGATGCTCAGCCCGGGCATCCACGCGAGCTTCGAGCAGGGCGTCGATGCGCTCGCCAGCCACAGCGCCGTCACCAGCGTCGCGCGCGGCTGCGTCGGTGAGGGCGTCAACCAGGCCCGCGGCGCGCTGTTCCGCACCGATGCCAAGAGCTTCCTCGCCGATCCCGCGCTGTCGCACGAGGTGTTCGGCTCCTCGTCGATCGTCATCGAGGTCGACGACATGAGCGAGGCCGCCGAGCTGATCGGCGCGCTCGAGGGCCAGCTCACCGCGACGCTGCTGATCGACGCCGAGGACGAGCCCGCCGCCGCCGCGCTGGTGCCGCTGCTCGCCCGCAAGGTCGGTCGGATCCTCGCCAATGGCTGGCCGACCGGTGTCGAGGTCAGCCATGCGATGGTCCATGGCGGTCCTTACCCCGCCACCTCGGACGGCCGCACCACCTCGGTCGGCACGCTCGCGATCGACCGTTTCCTGCGCCCGGTCTGCTACCAGAACCTGCCGGATGCGCTGCTGCCGGTGCCGCTGCGCAGCGACAACCCATGGCAGCTCGTCCGTCGCGTCGACGGCAAGATCGAGCAGGCCTGACAAGAATCGACGGCGGCCGTGGAGCCAGCCGAAGGAGAGGAGTTACCCCGTGTTGCTGTCACTCGTTCAGTTCCGTGACGCCGCCGGCGCGCGCGGTGTCGCCGCCTTTACCGACGTCGACGGCGCTCCGCGCCGCGTCACCGGGGCGACCACCACGCTCGCGCTGGCCGAGGCGGCGATCGCTGCCGGCCATGGCCTCGCCGCCGCGGTCGAGCAGGCCGGCCTCGGCGAGCCGGTCGATCTCGCCGCCGTCACCCTGCTCGCGCCGATCGACCATGCCGACCAGGCGCATCTGCTGCTCACCGGCACCGGTCTTACCCACCTCGGCTCGGCCGAGGGGCGCGACAAGATGCATCGCAGCGCTGCCGAGAATCCGGCGCCGACCGATTCGATGAAGATGTTCCTGATGGGCGTCGAGGGCGGCAAGCCGTCGCAAGCCGGGCAGGGCGTCCAGCCCGAATGGTTCTACAAGGGAGATGGCTCGCAGCTCGTCGCCCCCGGCGAGGCCCTGCGCTCGCCCGCCTTCGCGCTCGACGCCGGCGAGGAGCCGGAGATCGCCGGCATCTATCTGATCGGCGAGGACGGCAATCCGGTGCGGCTCGGCTTCGCGCTTGCCAATGAATTCTCCGATCACGTCACCGAGCGCGGCAATTACCTGTGGCTCGCCCACAGCAAGCTGCGCAACGCGTCACTCGGCGCCGAGCTGCTGGTCGGCGAACTGCCCGCCGACGTGCGCGGCACCAGCCGCATCGTCCGCGACGGTGCCACGGTGTGGGAAAAGCCGTTCCTGTCGGGCGAGGCGAACATGTCGCACAGCGTCGCCAATCTCGAGCATCACCATTTCAAATACGAGCTGTTCCGCCGCCCCGGCGACGTCCATGTCCATTTCTACGGCACCGCGACGCTGTCGTTCGCCGAGGGCTTCGCCACCCAGGAAGGCGACGTGTTCGAGATCGAGGCCGCGCCGTTCCGCATTCCCGTCCGCAACCCCATCGCGGTCGATGCGCCCGCGCCCGTCTCCGTGAAGGTGCTCTGAGCCATGGCGATCAAGATCGGTATTGTCGGCATCGGCAAGATCGCGCGCGACCAGCACATTCCGGTGCTCGACGCCTCGCCCGATTTCGACCTGTTCACCGCCGCCAGCCACAACAGCAAGCTCGATCGCGGCACCACCTATGGCTCGATCGAGGAGATGATCGCGGCCGAGCCGAGCCTCGAGGCGATCGCGCTCTGCCAGCCGCCGCAGGTCCGCTTCGATGCCGCGCGCCTCGCGCTGCAATCGGGCAAGCACGTCTTTCTCGAAAAGCCGCCCGGCGCGACGCTGAGCGAGATCCGCCTGCTCCGCGACATCGCCGATGCGCATGGCGTCACCCTCTTCGCCAGCTGGCATTCGCGCTACGCGTCGGGCGTCGAGCCGGCCCGCCAGTGGCTCGCCGGCAAGACGCTGACGTCGGTCGCGATCGAATGGAAGGAAGACGTCCGTCACTGGCATCCGGGCCAGGCCTGGATCTGGCAGCCGGGCGGGATGGGCGTGTTCGATCCCGGCATCAACGCGCTGTCGATCGCGACCCACATCCTGCCGCCCTTCTTCCTCACCGAAGGCTCGATCGAGGTGCCCGCCAACCGCGCCGCGCCGATCGCCGCCGACCTCCGCTTCACCGATGCCGCCGGTACGCCGATCGTCGCTGCGTTCGATTGGCGCCAGACCGGCCCGCAGACCTGGGACATCCGCGTCGACACCGATGCCGGCCAGCTCACCCTCTCCAAGGGCGGCAGCGAGATGTACCTCGACGGCGTCCAGCAGTCGCTCCCGCCCGAGGCCGAATATCGCGGCCTCTATGATCGCTTCGCCGATCTGGTGAGGCGCGGCGTCAGCGATGTCGACGTCGCGCCGATGCGCCACGTCGCCGACGCCTATCTCCGTGCCGAGCGCCTCCAGGTCGAGGCGTTCGAGGATTGATCCGCCGGGGTGCCCGCCTGCTGCTGCTGGCGGGCACCCTCGCCGGCGTCACGGCCGCCGCCGCGCCGCCCGATGCCCGTCGGCCCGTGCTCGACGAGTCCCGCCTTGCCCGCGCCGCCTTCGGCAACGATGCGCCCTGGTACCTCGGCAACATCCCCTTCTTCGATTCGTCGGACGCCGAGCTGACGGCGATCTATTATTATCGCTGGAAGCTGCTGCGCGCGCATCAGCGCGACCTCGGCACCCGCGGCTATATCACCACCGAATTCATGGACGACGTCGGCTGGCAGCGTGAGCCCTATGCCAGCCTCAACGACGCCACCGGCTTCCACCTCGCCGAGGCGCGCTGGCTGCGCGACCGGCGCTATGCCGGCGACTATGTCGACTTCCTCTACGAGGGCGGCGGCAACGATCGCCATTTCAGCGAGGCGATCGCCGATGCCGTGTGGGGCCGCTACCTCGCCGATGGTGATCGCGCCGCCGCGATCCGCCACCTCGGCGCGATGCGCCACATCTACAATCTGTGGGACGATCGCTACGATTTCACCAAGCAGCTCTACTGGATCGAGCCGCTGCTCGACGCCACCGAATATACCATCTCCTCGATCGACGCCTCCGGCGGCAAGGACGGCTTCCGCGGCGGCGACGCCTTCCGCCCGTCGATCAACAGCTACATGTACGCCAACGCCCGCGCGATCGGCCAGATCGCGGCGCTCGCCGGCGACGCGGCCACCGCGCAGGATTATGCCGCCCGCGCCGAGCGCCTGCGCACTCGCCTCGACGAGGCGCTGTGGAGCGAGCCGCTCGGCCATTACGTCGACCGCTACAAGGTCGATAACGAGCATGTACAATATTGGGCGCCGATCCGCGGCCGCGAGCTGGTCGGCTATCTGCCCTGGACCTACGGCCTCGCGCCCGACACGCCCCAGCGCGCCGCCGCCTGGCGCCACATCCTCGACGCGAACGAGCTCGCCGGCCCCGCCGGCCTGCGCACCGTCGAGCCGAGCTATCCTTATTACATGCGGCAATATCGCTACGACACGCCCACGGGCCTGCGCGAGTGCCAGTGGAACGGCCCGGTCTGGCCATTCCAGACCACCCAGCTGCTCACCGGCCTCGCCAACCTCCTCCACGATTACCACCAGCGCGTGATCACCCGCGCCGATTACGTCCGCCTGCTGCGCCAATATGCGCATCTCCATTATGGCGCGGATGGCGTCCCCGATCTGCAGGAGGATTACGATCCCGCCACCGGCCGGCCGATCGTCGGCCTCGCCCGCAGCCATCATTACGACCATTCGGGCTATGTCGACCTGATCGTCACCGGGCTCGTCGGTCTGCGCCCGCGCGCCGACGACGTCCTCGAGGTCGATCCGCTGGTCCCCGCCACCGGCCCCCAGGCGCTGCGCTGGTTCGCGCTCCAGGACCTGCCCTACCACGGCCACCGGGTGAGCGTGGTCTATGACGCCGATGGCCGCCATTATCGGCAGGGCAGGGGGCTGAGCCTGTGGGTGGATGGCGCCCGCGTTGCCCAGGCGCCCGGGCTCGCCCGGCTGTCGGTGCCGCTGCCACGCGCGCCGGCCGCGCCGATCGCGCGCCGCGTCGATCTCGCGGTCGAGCTGGTCCGCGGCGACTTCCCCAAGCCGAGCGCCTCGATCAACGCCGATCCCACGGCGCTCCACCAGGCGGTCGACGGCCGCACCTGGTTCTTCCCGGAGATGGTCAACGGCTGGTCGAGCGCCGGCGCCACCGGCGAAGCCTGGTTCGCTGTGGACTTGGGCAAGCAGCGCCCGGTCCACGCCGCCGAACTCGCCTTCTTCGCCGATGCCAAGGCGGTGGCCGCGCCGGCGCGCTATCGCCTCCAGGCCTGGCAGGACGGGCAATGGAGCGACTTGCCGACCGGCGCCGCACCCGCGGTCGCCAATGGCATCACCGAGCTTGGCTGGCCGGCGATCACCACCAGCAAGGTCCGCCTGGTCCTGACCAACCGCCCCGGCCGCGCCGCGCGACTGGTGGAATTCAAGCTGTTCTGAGCAGCAACAGGCGCCGTGGGCAGTCTCCTGCCCCCGGCGCCGCGTCTTCTCAATATTTGAAGTTCGCGCCGATCCGGAACGCCCGGCCGACCGCACCCGCCTGGGTATAGGTCGGGTTGTAGTTCACCGCGGCGTAATTGCCCGCGTTGAGCGGCGCCTTGGCGTCGAACAGGTTCGCGACGTTGAAGTAGATCGAGAACTTGTCGTTCACATCGACGTTGCCGTGCAGGTCGACGTCGATGAAGTGTTTGACGTGGCAGTTGAAGTCGCCGTCGCCATAGGTGCTGCCATCGGCGCAGGTGGTGGCGTTGTAGGCGTCATAGGCGACCGCCTTGTAGCCCGAGGTGTAATAAGCGGTGGCGGTCAGCTGGGTCTTGCCGATCGCGACGCTGTTCTGCCAGTTGCCGCGCCACGCCGGCGTGCCGGCCCCGGACGAGGTGACGTACGGCGCCTGGGTGCCGACATAGTCGATATAGGGGTCGCCGGCGGCGGTCTGGAAGTAATAGTGCAGGATCTTGGTCGCTTCGGCGCGGCTCAGGAAGTGGATGTTGTCGGCGAGCCTGGTCTGCACCTGCGCCGCGAAGTCGATTCCCGAGGTCTTGAGCCCGCCGGCATTGGCATAAGGCGCATTGACGTAGAGCACGCGGCGCGCGGCGGTGGGATTGTCGGGGTCCACGGCATCCAGCGTCACCGAATAGCCGGTCGGCAGCGTGGTGCCGGCATAATAATCGGCCAGCGCCTCGCCCGAGAGCGGGCCGGCGGTGATCACCCGGGTCTTCTTGATGTTGTAATAGTCGACCGTGAAGCTCAGCCACTTGGTTGGCTGCACCACCGTGCCCGCGGTGAAGCTGGTCGACAGCTCGGGCTTGAGGTTCGGGTTGCCCGCGGTGTTGGTGCCGAGCGAATAGGCTTGGTTGTACGACGAGCCACCCGAGCAGCTGCCGTCCGCGGCCACCGTCGCGCCGTGCAGCGCCTGGAACGAGCAAGGCGTGGTGGTGTTGGTATAGCCGATCACCGTGCCCTGCGTTTCCGCGAAGCTCGGCGCGCGGAAGCCCTTGGAGAAGGTGCCGCGGAACGCGATCTGCTGGATCGGGGTGAACTTGACGCCGATCTTGGGCGAGAAGTGGCTGTAGCCCTCGCTATAGTGATCGTAGCGGCCCGAGGCGTCGATCTCGAGCTGCTTGAAGATCGGCGCGCTGACTTCGAAGTAGCTCGATTCCACCCAATGGTGGCCGGTGGCGGCAAAGGCGTTCAGCCCCAGCGTCTGCTCGTCGGCATTCTGGTCGGGATCGTTCACCGCCTCGTAGCGCACCGAGCCGCCGACGCCGAGCTGCAGCGCGCCGCCGGGCAGGTTGAACAGCGACTTGGTGATCACGCCCTGGATCATGTCCTCGTCGCTGGTCGCGGTGTTGCGGATCGCCGGCGACAGCGAGGCACGCACCGCGGCCGAATTCTGGCTCGGATCGACGAAATTGTAGGTGCCGTCGTTGATCGCATTCTCGAGCCCGGTCAGGTTGAGATAACCGTTCTGGGTGATGTCGAGCCACGAATGGGCGGCGGTGGCGTCGACCGAATAGCCCCAGCCGTTGCCGAACTTGCCGTCGATCCCGGCGGCGCCGCGGATCACATGGCTGTTATATTCGCTGCTCGAGGCGATGTCGCCGAACCGGTAGCGCAGCGCCGCTGCCTCGCCGAGCGCGGCAAACGGGTTGTTGGGGTTGAGCGAGCCGTCGCTGAGCGTCGCCGGCAGCACGATGTTGAGCGTGTTGATCGGGTTGCTCGAGCGGATCGTTGCCGGCGTCCCCTCTGCCTTGACGTCGTTCTGATAATAGGACGCCATCAGATACGCCTGCGTATCCGGGTTGATCTGCACCGTGCCATGGGCGGTGACGCCCCAGCGGGTCTGCTCGGGCTGGATCTGGCCGTAATCAGCGGCGGTGTTCTGCTCGCAGCCGGTGCCGGACGCGCCGGTCACCGTGGTCTGGCCGCTGGAGCAGCCGGCGGGGTTGAGGATCTGCCATGGGCCCGTGGTGACGCCGGTGCCCGAGAGCACGTCGCCCGCGGTCTGCTGCGTGGTCGGCGCGACGATCGCGCTGGTCGTGGTGCCTGGCACCACCGATCCCGGATTGTTGTTGAGCCCGCCGATCGAGGTCAGGTCGTTGGTGTTGTAGGGAAAGCCGCGGCCCTTGTTGTAGATCGCGCTGTCGTGCTGATACTCGCCCGAGATGTAGAAGTTATAGCCGTCCTCGGCGAGGTGGCCGTGGCCGATGGTCAGCGTGCCGCGCTGCTCACCGCCGTCG
Organism: Sphingomonas sp. GW821-FHT09E03; assembly: GCF_059416225.1. Taxonomy (NCBI): domain Bacteria; kingdom Pseudomonadati; phylum Pseudomonadota; class Alphaproteobacteria; order Sphingomonadales; family Sphingomonadaceae; genus Sphingomonas; species Sphingomonas sp. GW821-FHT09E03. The sequence goes on from NZ_JBWKOS010000002.1 coordinate 464,777, forward strand.
CCGCGCTGGGTGGCGCCGCCCTCCACCGAGCCCAGGATGCCGGTGATTTCCTTCTTCATGATGATGTTGACCACACCACCGATCGCATCCGCGCCATAGCTCGACGAGGCGCCATCCTTGAGCACCTCGACCCGGTCGACGATCGCATCGGGGATGGTGTTGAGGTCGACGAACGCGCGCTGACCGTCGTCGGCGAGCGGATAGTTGGCAGTGCGCAAGCCATCGATCAGGGTCAGCGTCGAGTTCACGGTAAGGCCGCGCAGCGACACCGCCGACGAGCCGGCGCCGAAGCCGTTGGTGAACGAGGTCGGGATCGAGCCCGAGCTGTCCGACGAGATCGAGCGCACCGCGTCCGAGACGGTGTTGAGCCCGGCGCGCGCCAGCGTATCGGCGCTGAGCACGGTGACCGGCGACGGCGTCTCGGTGTCGGTGCGGCGGAACAGCGTCCCGGTGACGACGATGTCGGTGCCGCCGGTCGCTGGCGTCGCTGCCGAGCTCGGCGTGGCCGACGCGGCGGTCGCACCCTGGCTGGCGTTGACGGCGTCGCTGGTGTCGGGCTGCACGCCGGCGGTGCCGGTCACCGCCGGCTGGGCCTGGCCGGCGACGTCGTGGGCGGCGGCGGGCGCGGCGATGGCGAGGCCGGCGCCGACCAGCGCGAGCGCGCCGCGGGTGGAGCTGAGAAGCAGGGCTTTACGCGTGAACGAGGAACGGGTGGTCAAGGCAAGCGTCCTTACTGGGGATCGTCGATCCCGGATAATCATGCAGGGCGACACGCAACTTCCGGGCTCCCGGCCTCGGGGCAGCGCGTGGTCGCGGCGATTAGCCTTGCGGTCCGAGCTGTAAAGTTGCGTTCGGCGATGGCCCGATGATTGCCCGAACCTGTCGCCGATCGAGCACTGTTATTAACAAGCGGGTGCCGAAAACCGATAGATTGCAATTGCTTGTGTCGAGAGCCAAACCAATCTCCCGGGTGGCGTGAGCGCGTCGGACCCCGTGTAACGGACTCCACAACGCAAGCCGTGCCGGCGACTGTTCGCAGGCCGCCGCGTCTCCGAGTAGGCGGCTGCATCGACCGGACAATGACGCCTGCCGTCAACTAGCGTCGTTCAGCGGCAGAGCGCTGTTTCCTCGAGCAATGTGGAGCAGAGCATGGCCGCGGCCTGACGGATGCGACCACGAGGCTGGTCGAGCTGGTCGCGAAGGCGTGCGTCTGGCCTCGCTTGATCGGCCGGGAGCGATAAGGCAGAGCCACTGGCGGGGGAGGGGCAGTATGCGTAGATCATTGGTGCTGGTGGCGTGTTGCGTCATGTTGGCCGGATGCGGCGGCGATGGCGGGTCGGCGGCGGGCAGTTCATCGGGCACCGGCACGACGCCGGCCACGCCGACACCGTCGTCAGGCGGGCTGCATACCGGTGAGGTCAAGCCGGCGTCGGACGCTACCTTCATCGCTGCCTCGATGGATGTCACGACGACCGGCGACATTACGCAAACGGGGGGCGTCATCACCGGCGGTACCACGAGCAACCGCACCACTGTCATCGACACGCCGCGGTTCAGCGGCAGCTATGATGCGTCGGGCTACCATCTCGCCGACGCGGCCAATTCGATGGTATTCGGACCGGCGCAGCTGACCTACGATACCACTGCTCCAAACGGCAATGGGACGGTGGTGTTGACCGCTCCTTCCGCGACGGCGGAAAACTATTTGGCGCTGTACCAGGCCTCTACCTACATCTCATCCTATCTGGGCAGCGGCTACACCACGGCACGCTATGGCGGTATCGGAGGCTGGCAGCATACCATCGTCAATGGATCCAGCCGGCAAACGCGGCTGAATTATTTCGGCTACGGAACAGCGACGCCGCCGGCTGCCATGCCTCATGCGGGCACGGTCAAGTACAGCATCCTCAATGCCGGTAACTACGCGACCGACACCGATCTCTGGTTTGTCTCGCAGGAGAGCGGTGCATTTCTGACCGTCGACTTTGCCGCCGGTACTGTCTCGGGTAATCTCACGCTGTCCGGCATCAACTTCTACAAGAGCGAAACTGGCGGCTTCGGCTATCTGCCGATCCAGGGGGCGATCAACGGCAACGCCGTCACCGGCTCATTGTCAAACGGCAGCCTCAGCACGGATGGAACGGTGCCTGCGCAATTCCACCTGCTGTTCGTGGGGCCGAGCGCGAACGAGTTCGTCATCACCTATGTCGCCAATGACGGGCGCCAGGCGGTGGTCGGCGGCGCGGTCGGGATCGTCAATCCGTACGGGCAATGATGGACGATCGCCTAGTCGTCGATGCCGAAGTTCAGCCCGCGCGACACGCTCGGGTCGACCACCGCGATCAGCAGATAGGCGAAGAACTGCCGCACCCGCTGCCAGGGCCCGATATGCGCCTTGTACCAGGCGCGGGTGATCGGCTCCGAGCGGGCGATCTCGCCATCCACATAGCCACGCACGTGCGCGGCGAAGGCGGGATCCTCGATCCGCAGCATCAGCTCTAGGTTGATGAACAGGCTGCGCATGTCGAGGTTGGCCGAGCCGATGTGCACCGCATCGTCGATCACGTATAGCTTGGTGTGGAGCTTGGTCGGCTGATATTCGAACAGCGCCACGCCCTTGCGCAGCAACCCGGCGTAGGTGAAGCGCGCCGCGGCGATGGTGGCGTTGTTGTCGGACTTGGCGGCGGTGACGATCCGCACCGCGGCCTGGCGCCGCCCGGCCCTGTCGAGCCGCCTCAGCATCGTCGGCGATGGCGTGAAATAGGCCGCGATCACGTCGATCTTGGCCGCGTGGCGCATGTCGGCACGCACCGCGCGCGCCCAGGGCGATAGTCGCCGGGTCGGCCCGCCGATCAGCCAGCGCATCGGCCCCTCGCGCTCGCTCCACCGCGACAGCGCCTTGTTGAGGTGGCGCAGCTTGCCGCCGGGCTGGCGCACCCATTCGTGCAGCGCGTCGAAATAGCCGGCGAGCTTGGCCGCCTGGGGTCCTTCCACCAGCAGGCCGAGGTCGCGCCACGCCTGTTCGGCGACCGTGCCGAAATAATCGTCCTCGACGTTGAACCCGCCGACGATGATCCGGGGGTTCTCGTCCGCATCGGCGAGCGCGAGCTTCTGGTGGTTGCGCAGCAGATAGCGGCGTCCGACCCGCGGCGAGAAGCGGCAGATCGAGCCGCCGGCCGCCTGCAGCGGCGCGAAGAAGTCCGCGTCGACGTCGCTGCCGAAGCCGTCGACGATCACCGCCACCGTCACGCCGCGCTGGGCCGCCGCGGTCAGCGCGTCGTTCACCTTCCGGCCGGTCTCGTCGTCGGCATAGATGTAATAAAGGATGCGCAGCGAGTGATGGGCGTCCGCGATCAGGTCGAGCAGCGCCTGCAGCCGCCGCGGCCCGGTGTCGAGCAGGGTCAGCCGGTTGTCGGCGACGGTGAAGCTGGGCTGGTCGGCGGGGTGGGCCGCGGGGGGCTGGGGCGCGGGCTCGGTCATGCGCGGGTGATGGCCGCTGGGGCGCGGGGGGGCAAGTCATATGCCGGCAAGCCGCGTCGGCGCGAGGGCCGGGGCCGCACGCGGTGGCTTCCTTGACTTGGCGGTGCCGATCGCCTAGTCGTCGCGTCTTCATTTCATCGGTATTTGCGAAGGAAAGCGTCCATGGCGCGCGTCACCGTCGAGGATTGCGTCGACAAGGTCTCCAACCGCTTCGATCTGGTGCTGTTCGCGGCGCAGCGCGCCCGCCAGATCTCCGGCGGTGCCGAACTCCTGCTCGATCGCGATCGTGACAAGAACCCGGTCGTCGCGCTGCGCGAGATCGCCGACGAGCTGGTCCGTCCCGATCAGCTCGAGGAATCGGTCATCAACAGCCTCCAGAAGGTTCAGGTTGATGACGAGGACGAGGCCGATGCCGTCGGCTCGCTGTCCGCCTCGGCCGAGGCGCTCCGCCTCACCGCGGCCGCACCCCCGCGCAACCAGAACCTCGGCGCCGATTACGACGGCTAAACCGTTGTAATCGGTTAGAAAACGGGCCGTGGCAGCGATGCCGCGGCCCTTTTTGCGTGGCGCGATATGCGTGATGTTAGCGAAGTTAGGCGGGCTCCTCGCGCCGCCCCTTAAACCCCTGCGCGACCACGAACCACTCCACCGATCCCTTGCGGCTCGACGGCGGCTTGGCGTGCTTCACCGTCGTGAAGTTGCGCTTCATCTCGGCGACCAGCTGCGAATCGGCGCCGCCGGCGAACACCTTGGAGACGAAGGTCCCGCCCGGCTCGAGCACGTCGCAGGCGAAGGCAAGCGCGGTCTCGACCAGCGCCATGGTGCGCAGCGCGTCGGTCTGCGGATGGCCCACGGTGTTGGCGGCCATGTCGGAGAGGACGAGGTCGGGCGCGCCGCCCAGCGCCTCGATCAGCTTGGCCGGCGCGGCATCGTCCATGAAGTCCATCTGGAAGATGGTGACGCCGTCGATCGGGTCGACGGGCAGCAGGTCGATGCCGACCACCGAGGCCTTGGGCAGCCGGCGCTTGATCACCTGGCTCCACCCCCCCGGCGCGATGCCGAGATCGACCACGCGCTTGGCGCCGCGGATCAGCGCGAAGCGCTCGTCGAGCTCGATCAGCTTGTAGGCGGCGCGGCTGCGATAGCCCTCCGCGCGCGCGCGGCGGACATAGGGGTCGTTGAGCTGGCGCTCCAGCCAGCGCGTCGATTGCGCGGTGCGCCCGCGCGCCGTCTTCACCCGCGTCCGCAGGCCACCACCGTCCCGGCTCATATCATCGTCCCGTTCATGGCCGCGCACTTCCCATCAATCGTCGCAAGATGCCCTCGCGGATGCCCCGATCGGCGATGCCCAGCCGCTCGGCGGGCCACAGATCGAGGATCGTCTCGAGGATCGCGCAGCCGGCGACCACCAGGTCGGCGCGCTCGGTGCCGATGCAGGCGAGCTGCGCACGCTCGCGGATCGACATGGAGGAAAGGTCGGCGCTGATCTGGCGCATCGCTCTGGCCGGCACGATCAGCCCGTCTACCTGGGCGCGGTCATAGTGGCTGAGCCCTAGGTGGACGCTGCCGAGCGTCGTCACCGTGCCGCTGGTGCCGAGCAGCCGCGGCCGCCGAACGTTCTTGGGCAGGCGGCCGGCGAAGTCGGCGAAGCTGTCCGCGACCATCGAGCGCATCCGCGCATAGGAAGCGAGCCGCTCCTCCGGGCTCTCGCCACCGCCGGCGCTCTCGGTCAGCGACACCACGCCCCACGGTGCCGAATGCCAGTCGAGCACGCGCGGCATCGCGTCGCGCGGCGTGTCGATCAGCACCAGTTCGGTCGAGCCGCCGCCGATGTCGAACACCAGCGCCGGATCGTCGCCCGGCTCGATCAGCGCGTGGCAGCCGAGCACCGCCAGCCGCGCCTCTTCTTCGGCGGAGATGATGTCGAGATGGATCCCGGTCTCCTCATAGGCGCGGGCGATGAACGCGGCGCCATTGCCGGCACGGCGGCACGCCTCGGTGGCAACCGAGCGGGCAAGGGTGACGTTGCGGCGCTTGAGCTTGTCGGCGCAGACCCGGAGTGCCGCGATGGTGCGCTCGATCGCGGCATCGCTGAGCTGGCCGGTCGCGGCAAGGCCTTCGCCGAGTCGCACGATCCGCGAGAAGGCGTCGATCACCGCAAAACCATCACCCTGCGGCCGCGCGATCAGTAGTCGGCAATTGTTGGTGCCAAGATCCAGCGCGGCAAAGGCCTGCGCGTCGGACCAGCGGCCACGCTGGGGCCGCAAGGGCGCCGGACGGGCAGGGCTCCCCTGCCGGTACGGCGTGCGGGCGGAACGATCCCCCATAGCCGTGTTCTTTCTATTCTGTTCTGCCGCCGCGGGAAATTCCCGCTCGGTGCTTGTCCCCTAGGTAGCGCGCCACCAGCCCAACGGCAAGGGAAGCGGCAAAGCCCGGTTGACAGCCCCCGACGCCCCGCCTAGATGCGCGCCCTCCTGTTGCCCCGTCGTCTAAAGGTAAGACTACGGACTCTGACTCCGTCAATTGAGGTTCGAATCCTCACGGGGCATCCAGGCCGCTATCCCATGACACTGCCGACGACCCCCTGGCGCCGACTTCACGGCCGGCCAGGCTTGATCATCGCTGCGTCTCAAGCATCGGCGCGCTCCTACAATTCGAGTAGCCAGTCTCGCATCATCATCGCGGTACAGCTGTCCCGGCTTGTGACGGCCATCTGGCCACCCGCCAAGGCATCGCGGCCTTGGCTCCGTCTGATGACCGGGCGCGCGCTTCTTTGACCATGGACTCGGCGCTGTCCCCTGTAGGTTTGTTGACCAGCGGGCACCTCCTGGCCGCGCTCGGTGCGTATCATCCGGCGCGGCCAGGCTTCTTGGCGAGATGATGGCTTGGCGGTGGCTACACCCGGTCGATCCGCTCGGCGGGCGTCAGCCAGCGATGGCTGCCGTCAGCACGACGCGAACAGGTCATCGCGTCGGCGCGGCAGCCGGATCGCGCGCACCAGCATCTGCTGCGAGATGCCGCCGACGGTCCGCTTGAGATCGTTGAATCGGCGCGGCCGCTCGATCAGCACCATGACCAGCATCACCGTCCATTTGTCGCCGACGATGGTTTGCACGCTGCTCATCCTGCCGCTTTGCGTGCTGACGCCGGGTGAGGCGGGCATATCCATGTGACCTGGTCCTATACAGATGCGTTCTTGGCGAACCGTGATGGGTCACTTGATTGCTCCTGGTCGCAATTCAGACCGGAGACCATCAGTGAAGGTTCTGCATCTCGATTCCAGTATCACGGGCGACGGCTCGGCGAGCCGGGTGATGTTCGCCGCCGTCGTCGAGCGCCTGCGCGACGCGCATGAAGGCCTCGAAGTGACCTACCACGACCTCGCGGCAGAGGCGTTGCCGCACCTCTCATTCGATACCTATCTTGCCTTGGCGGCCGGCGCGGACGTGCAGCAGTTCCTCGATGCCGACATCGTCGTGATCGGCGCCGGCCTCTACAATTTCTCTCTTCCCAGCCAGCTCCCAAGGCTCGGATCGATCGGATCGCGGTACGCGGCAAGACCTTCTCCTACGGCGACAACGGGCCGGTCGGCCTCGCCGCCGGCAAGCGCGTGATCATCGCTCTCGCGCGCGGCAACTTCTATGGCGAGGGCGTGCGCTATGCGGCCTATGAACATGCCGAGACGCTGCTCCGTTCGGTGTTCGGCTTCGTCGGCGCCGATGTCGAGGTGATCATCGCCGAAGGGCTCGGCCGCGGCGAGGACGCGCGGCGCACCTCGATTGACGGGGCGATCGGTCGGGCACGGCAGCTGGCGCCGACCGCCTGATCGAGCCGACATCGCCGCGGGCACTGTCGGTGCCGCGGCGATGTCGTGCTGGATCTCAGCCGAACAGATGCTTTAATTGCCGCGGCTGCGAGCGGAGGTATTGGTCAGGCGCCTTGACCTGCGCGCCGAGCGCGGCGGCGGCGTGCCACGGCCAGCGCGGATCGTAGAGGATGGTGCGGGCGAGCGCGATCATGTCGGCGTCGCCGGTGGCGACGATCGCCTCGGCCTGTTCAAACTCGGTGATCAGCCCGACCGCGACCACCGGCATCGACACGCGTTGCTTGACTTGGCGGGCGAGCGGCACCTGATAGCTCGGGCCGACGGGAATCTGCTGGTCGGGATGAAGCCCGCCGCTCGAGACATGGATCGCCGCACAGCCGCGCGCCTCGAGCGCTTCGGCAAAGGCGATGGTCTGCTCAGCGTCCCAGCCGCCCTCTACCCAATCGGTGCCCGAGACGCGCATCGTCACCGGGCGGTCTGCCGGGAAGGCGGCGCGGACGGCGTCGAACACCTCGAGCGGGAAGCGCATCCGGTTGTCGAGCGACCCGCCATATTCGTCGGTGCGTTGGTTGGCGAGCGGCGAGAGGAACTGGTGGAGCAGATAGCCATGGGCGCCGTGGAGCTGCACCGCATCGATCCCGAGCCGCGCCGCACGGCGGGCGGCATCGGCGAAGGCGTCGCGGATCCGATCGAGGCCGGCGCGATCGAGCGCTGTTGGAGCGGCCTGGCCGTCCGTGAAGGGCAGTGCCGAGGGCGCCTCGGTCTGCCAGCCGTTGGCGGCGTCCGGCGCGATCTGGGCACCGCCCTGCCACGGCACTTCGGTGGAGGCCTTGCGCCCGGCGTGGCTGAGCTGGATCGCGATCGGCATCGGCGACCAGCGGCGGATTCCCCCCAGCACCCGCGCCATCGCCGCCTCGGTGGTATCGTTCCACAGGCCGACGTCACCATAGGTGATCCGGCCCTCGGGCACCACGGCGGTCGCCTCGATCGTCAGCAGCCCGGCGCCCGACAGCGCCAGCTGGCCGAGATGGATCAGGTGCCAATCGGTCATGCAGCCGTGTTCGGCCGAATATTGGCACATCGGCGCGATGACGATGCGGTTGTCGAGGCGAAGCTGGTCGACGTCGATCGGCTGGAAGAGTGTGCTCACGAAGGTCTCCGACTAGCGCGCGGCGCGCGCATCCCGGGCTGAACGCGCGTCGACTGCATTGGGCACCGCCGATCAGGACGCTTCGGCGATCAACGCCGCGGCCGGCGCGCCAGACCAGTCGTTGCCGCCATTCCACCGCCACACTTCCTTGCCGGCGCTGTCGAACAGGATCGTGGTCGGCAGATTGGCCTGATAGGCGAGGCTGAGCGCCATCTTGCTGTCGACATACGGCGCGATCTCGGGCGCGCCATGTGCCTTGAGGAAGCCCGGCACCTTGGCGGGATCCTGGCTATCCTGGCTGATCGCGACGACGCGGACCGTGTTCGATGTGGCAAGCTTCTGGAGCGTCGGCAGCTCGACGATGCACGGTCCGCACCAGGTCGCCCACAGGTTGACGAGCACCGGCTTGCCCTTGAACGCCGCCAGCGTCACCGGCTTGCCGTCCGGCCCGGTGAAGCTCACCGCCGGGGCCGCGCTGCCCTTGTGGCTGCGATCGAGGCCGATCGTCGCGGTCGGCGCCGCGGCGGCGCCGGCTTCGTCGGGTGAGGCGACGTTGGCCGCAGCCTCGTCGGGCGCGGCGACGTTGGCTTGCCCGGACGGCGGGCTTTGCCTATCGCAGCCGGCAGCGGCGAGGGCCAGGAGACAGACGATCGCGACGCGCGCAGGAAATGACGGTGCCATGGGCGGATCCAATTCGATGTGGGGCGGGCGGTTTGCCGAAGGCCCGGCGGCAGTGATGCGCGAGATAAATGCGTCCATCCCGTTCGACAAGCGGATGTGGCGCCAGGACATCGCCGGCTCCAAGGCGCATGTCGCGATGCTCGGCCAGCAGGGTATCGTCTCCGCCGAGGATGCCGCGGCGATCGACGCGGGGCTCGACCTGGTCGCGGCGGACTATGCCGATCATGGCGTGCCCGAGGATCTCGCGCTCGAAGACATCCACATGCTCAGCGAGGCCAAGCTCGCCGACGCGATCGGCCCGGTCGCCGGTCGGCTGCACACCGCGCGCTCGCGCAACGATCAGGTGGCGACCGATTTCCGGCTGTGGGTGCGCGATGCGATCGACCAGGTGCTCGCCGCGCTCAACGGTTTCCAGGCCGCGCTGATGGCGCGGGCCGAGGAGCATGCCGCGAGCGTGATGCCGGGCTTCACCCATCTGCAGTCGGCGCAGCCGGTGACGCTCGGCCATCATCTGATGGCCTATGTCGAGATGGCCGCACGCGACGTGTCGCGGTTCGCCGATGCGCGTGCGCGGATGAACCGCTGCCCGCTCGGCGCGGCGGCGCTGGCGGGCACCGGCTTCCCGCTCGATCGCGAGGCGACCGCCAAGGCGCTCGGCTTCGATGGGCCGACGCGCAACAGCCTCGATTCGGTGTCGGATCGTGATTTCGCGATCGAATATCTCACCGCCGCGGCGCAGTGCAGCCTGCATCTCAGCCGGCTGGCCGAGGAGTTCGTGATCTGGGCGAGCCAGCCGTTCGGCTTCGTTGCGCTGAGCGACCAATGGTCCACCGGCAGCTCGATCATGCCGCAGAAGCGCAATCCCGATGCGGCCGAGCTGGTGCGCGGCCATGCCGGGCGGATCACCGGGGCGCTGGTCAGCCTGATGATCACCATGAAGGGCCTGCCGCTCGCCTATTCGAAGGACATGCAGGACGACAAGCCGCCGGTGTTCGAGGCGCACGACCTGCTCGGCCTGTCGATCGCGGCGATGACCGGGATGGTCGAAAGCGCGACCTTCCGCACCGACCGGATGCGCGCACTCGCCGAAGCGGGCTTCGCCACCGCGACCGATCTCGCCGACTGGCTGGTGCGCGAGGCGGGACTGCCGTTCCGCGAGGCGCATCACGTCACCGGCCGCGCGGTGAAGCGCGCCGAGGAGCTCGGCGTTGCGCTCGACCAGCTGCCGATCGACGAACTGACGGGGATCGATGCGCGGATCGACGAACGCGTCTATGATGTGCTCTCGGTGGATGCGTCGGTGGCGAGCCGCACCAGCTTTGGCGGCACCGCCCCGGCCAATGTCCGTGCCGCGATCGCCGCGGCGCGCGAGGAGTTGCGATGAAGAGGTTGATCCCCGTGGCGCTGGCGCTGGCGCTCGCCGGCTGTGGCGCCGCCAAGCCGTTGCAGCCGCGCGAGGGCCATTCGCTTCCGGTCGCGCCTTATGGCGCGCTGGCGACGCCGACGCCCAAGCAGTTGCTGACCCCGACCACCCAGCAGCGGCCGCAGCGCAGCGACGAGCTGCTGACGGCGTCGGACGAGCGCCGCAGCGACGAATTCGATCTGCCGCCAAGCTGATGGATCATTTCACCTACCGCGACGGCATCCTCCACTGCGAGGACGTGCCGCTGACCGCGATTGCCGAGGCGGTCGGCACCCCCGTCTACGTCTATTCCACCGCCACCTTCCGGCGCCACGCCCAGGTATTCCGCGCCGGCCTGGCGGGACTCGATCGCGTCCACCTTGCTTATGCGATCAAGGCCAATCCCAATGTCGCGGTGCTGCGCGTGCTCGCCGACGAGGGCTATGGCGCGGATGTCGTCTCGGGCGGCGAGATGGCGCGCGCGCTGGCGGCTGGCATCCCCGCGGCCGACATCGTCTTCTCGGGCGTCGGCAAGACCCGCGCCGAGCTGAGCCGCGGGCTGGAGGTCGGGATTGGCCAGTTCAACCTCGAGCTGGAGGAAGAGGGCGTCGTCCTCGCCCAGCTCGCCGCGGCCAAGGGCTTGCGGGCGCCGGCGGTGCTGCGCGTCAACCCCGATGTCGATGCCGGCACCCATGCCAAGATCTCCACCGGGCGGCGCGAGAACAAGTTCGGTGTGCCGATCGACCAGGCCCGCGGCATGTTCGACCGGCTGGCGCCGCTCGAGGGCCTTGACCTGCGCGGTGTCGCGATTCACATCGGCAGCCAGCTCAGCGACCTGTCGCGGCTCGAAGAGGCCTATGCGCGGGTCGGCGAGCTGGTCGCGGAGCTGCGAGCGGCCGGCCATACCATCAGCCGCGTCGATCTCGGCGGTGGCCTCGGCGTGCCCTACAAGCCCGATGACGTGCTGCCGACCCCCGCCGATTACGGCGCGATGGTCGAGCGCGCGACCAGGGGCTGGGATGTCGAGCTGATGTTCGAGCCCGGGCGCGTCATCGCCGGCAATGCCGGGCTGCTGCTCACCGAGGTAATCTGGGTGAAGCCGGGCGTGACCAACCCTTATGTCATCGTCGATGCCGCCATGAACGACCTCGCTCGTCCGGCGCTGTACGACGCCTTCCACGACTTCGTCGCGGTGCAGCCGACCGGCGAGACAATGACCGCCAACATTGCCGGCCCGGTGTGCGAAAGCGGCGACACCTTTGCCATGAACCGCGAGATCGACGTGGTGACGAGCGGCGACCTCGGCGTGTTCCGCACCGCGGGCGCCTATGGCGCGACCATGGCCTCGACCTACAATAGCCGCGCGCTGGTGCCCGAGGTGCTGGTGGACGGTGACCGGTTCGCGGTGGTCGCCGATCGCATCCAGCCCGAGACCATCCTCGCCGCCGAACGAGTGCCGGAGTGGCTGCACCGGTGAGCCTCAACAGCCTGCCGCTATTCGTGCGGCTGGCCGGCCGCGCGGTGATCCTGGTTGGCGAAGGCGAGCCGGCCGACGCCAAGCGGCGCTTGCTCGAGCGTGCCGGCGCCGTGATCGTCGGCGAGGAGGCTGCGGCGGCGCTGGCGATCGTCGCGGTGGACGATCCGGCGCCGATCGTCGCCCGGCTGCGCGCGCGCGGCATCCTGGTCAATGCGGTCGATCGCGCCGAGCTGTGCGACTTCACGCTGCCAGCGATCGTCGATCGCAATCCGGTGCTGATCGCGATCGGCACCGGCGGGGTGTCGGCGGGGCTCGCCGCGGCGCTGCGCCAGCGGCTTGAGGCGATCCTGCCGCCGGCGCTCGGCCTGATCGCGGAACGCCTTCATGCTGCCCGCGCGACACTGCGTTCGCGCTATCCGCAGATGGGCGAGCGGCGACAGGCGATCGCGGCGGCACTGGCGCCTGGCGGCCCACTCGACCTGCTCGCCGTCGAGGCGGCGACGTTGCCGCATGACTTGGCCTTCGACGGCACCGCCATGGGCACACGGCTGGTCACGCTCCGGCTGACGTCAGTCGATCCCGACGATCTCACCCTGCGGCAGGCCCGTGCGCTGGCCAATGCCGATCGCGTCTACCATCGCGACGACGTGCCCGGCGCCATCCTGGATCGCGCCCGCGCCGATGCTGCGCGGATCGCAACCGGGGCCCCGCCCGTTGCGCTGGAGAATGGCCTGAGCGTCGACGTGGAGATGACATGAGCGGGTTCGGCTATCGGGTCGTCGGCGGCAAGGCGGAGCGGATCGAGATCAAGGCTGCGCTGGGCGATCCAGCCGATCTGATCTGGGCGCATCTGTCGACCAACGAGGCGCGTGCCCAGGCCTGGCTACGCGACGATGCCAAGCTGCCCGACTATGTCATCGATGCGCTGACCGCGACCGAGACGCGGCCACGCTGCGAGGCGTTCGACGAGGGCGCGCTGCTCAACCTGCGGGGCCGATCGAGCGAGGAGATGAGCTCGGGCGATCCGCTCGCCTCGGTGCGGATCTGGGCGATCAGCGGCCGGGTGTTCTCGGTAACGCGGCGGCCGCTGATCGCCGTGGATGAAGTGGAGAAGGTGGTGCAGACCGGCCGCATCGTCGATCCCGGCGATCTGATCGCCGCCTTCGCCACCGCAATCACCACCGACCTCGACCCGGAGGTCGCCGATCTTGGCGACACGCTCGACGATTGCGAGGAGCAGCTCGATGCCTCGCGCGTGTTCGAGCTGCGGCGGCATGTCAGTCGGGTGCGGGTGTCGGCGATCGGCCTGCGCCGCTTCCTCACCCCGCAGCGTGCCGCGCTGGAAAAGCTCGCGACCTTGCCCTGTGACTGGTTGCACGATGACGATCGGTTGCACCTCAATGCCGCGGCCGATCGCGCGGCGCGGATGGCCGAAGAGCTGGAGTCGATCCGCGAGCGCTCGTCGCTGATGCACGATGCGCTCACCGACTTGCGCGGCGAGCAGCTCGACAACCGCTCGCTGATCATCTCGATCGTGGCGATGGTGTTCCTGCCGCTGACCTTTATCACCGGCCTGTATGGAATGAACGTCGACAACCTGCCTTATGCGCACGAGCCTTGGGCGTTCGACGCGATCATGGGCGTGTGCGCGGCGATTGCGGCCGGCGTGGTCATCTATTTCGTCCAGCGCCACTGGTTCCAGCGCTAGCGCGGCGCTGGAATCGGCTCAGGCCTTGCTCGCCGTCCGCCAAGCCTCGGCGATCTCGCTGAGGCTGTTCGCCGCATCGCGGAACGGTCGGGGATCGATGCCGATCGAGGCGTCGACGATGGTCCGTCGGATGCCACCGTAGAAGCGTGCCAGCGTGTAGGACACCTCACCGCCGCGCTCGAAATCGAGACCGGCTTCGAGTGCGAACAGGATGGCGGTGGCGCGGGTGATGCGCTCGCTCTTGCCCCGCAGCTGGCTGTTCTCGACCGCCCAGGCGGCGGCACGCAGCGCGGCGACGAGTTCCTCGTACAGCAGCTGGACAAGGGCCGGGCCCTTCGCCTCGCCGGTGCGACCGGCGATATCGATCTGGCGATAGGTGGCGAACGGATCGCGCAGGAGAGCACTTGCGTAAGCCATCAATCGTCGCTCGAGTTCCAGGCCTTGATCTGGTTTTCCAGGAAGGTCTGTGTGGATTTATAGGCGGAGACCTTCGAGTTCATGGTCGAGAACTGCTGGGTCAGCCGGGTGGTCATGGCATCGGACTGGGTTGAGATCGTGTCCTGTTCGGTGGTCAGGTCGGCCTGCGCCTTCGTGTAGCGGGTCGTCGAGGCACCGAGGCCGTACGTGGTATTCGATGCCGCGGTGGAGATCGCCGCCAGCTGGGCGCTGAGGCCGCCGGTGTTGCTGGTGGCGCTCGCGAACATCGCCTCCACTTCGTCGGGAAATTTGGTGATGGCGTCAGTTAGCGTTGCGGCATTGACCGCGAGCGTGCCGTCGCGGTTGGTGCCGATACCGATCTGCGCCAGCGTCGTCGGCGCGCCGGGCGTCGTGCTGGTGGTGAGCTGCTTGGTGGTTAGAGTCTGCAAGGAACGCAGCAGCGTTTTTGCGGCGGTATCCGACTTGAGATCGCCGGTCTTGGCGTCGGTAAGACCGGTCACCGTCGCCAGTACCTGGTTGAAGGTTTCGGTAAAGTCGTTGACGCCCTGCATCAGCGCCACGGTGGGACGGGTGGAGGTCAGCGCGACCGGCGTGGTGGAGGTGCCGGTGAGATCGAGCTTCACGCCGGCAACCAGATCGCTGATCGAATTGCTGCTGCGCTTCACCGTGACGCCATCAAGCGTCAGTGAGGCGTCCTGGGCAACGCCGGTCAGCGGCGCGTTGCCGCCGACACCGACGTTGAACTGCGCCAGCTTGCCACTGGTGTCGGTAGTTGCCTTGAGGGTGAACGCCTGCGCAGCGCCAGTGGCGCCCTTGAGCGACAGATAGGCCTTGCCATCCGCATCGGCGATCACGCTGGCGGTGACGCCTGCCTTCGCCGCGTTGATCGAGCTGGCGATGTCGGTGAGGCTGCCGCCAGTGATCTTGATGTCCACCGGCGCGGTACTGCCGGGGGTGAAGGCCGTCATCGTCGAGGTGCCAGTGGCGTCGCTGCCATAGGTGGCGGTGCCCAGCGTCAGCGTCAGCGTTCCGGTGCCGATCGTCGCGCTGGGATCAACTGCCGTGGCGCTGCGCGCGCTTTGCGCGGCGGCGAGCGCTTTGACGGTGATGCTCGAGGACAAGTCGGCGACCTTGCTGCCGGCGATCGTGGTGGCGGTGAGCACGGCGGTGTTGGAGCTGTTGGGCGTGGTGGCGAGGGTGCCGCCGCTGATCAGCGTGTTGAGCGCGGTTGAAAAACCGCTGATCGTGCTCTTGAGCGTGCTGACCCCGGAGATCTGCGCGGTGAGCGTGGTGTTCTTGGCGGTGATCGCCGCGGTCTTGGCGGCGAACTGGGCCTGGACCAGCGACGTGACCAGCGAGGCTGTGTCTACACCGGAGCCGGTGTTGAGCGAGGTCAGCAGCGACTGGGCCGCTGCCGCGGTCAGGCTGGCGGCGGTGGCGGTGGGAGTGGGGGTGCTCGTCGTGCTGGTGGTTGTGGTCATGGTCGAACTCCCCGCGCTTCATAACTGGTAACGGCCGCAGCCGGCGAATCTTTAACGAATTTCCACGCCATTTTCGTCGAACCGCGCGCCTTGCGGGACCTCGATCGGCGGCGGGCTGCCGCCGGCCTGGGCGTTGAGGTTGAACACGAAGGCGAGCACGGTCGCGATCGCGGTGTAGAGATCGTCGCGGACCTCCTGGTTTTCCTTGCTGGTGTAATAAATTGCGCGCGCCAGCATCGGATATTCGAGGATCGGCACCCGGTGTTCGCCGGCGAGATCGCGGATCGCGAGCGCGGTCGCGCCGCGGCCCTTGGCGACCACAACCGGCACCTGGTCGATCCCGCGTTCGTAGCGCAGTGCCACCGCGAAGTGGGTCGGGTTGGTAAGCACCACATGTGCCTCGGTGACCGCCTTGCGGAAGCCGCGGGTGGCCATGGCGCGCATCGCCGCGCGCTGCTGGCCCTTCGCCTCGGGCGAGCCTTCGCTCTCCTTATGCTCGTCGCGGATTTCCTGCTTGCTCATCCTTAGCTTGCGGAACAGCTGGAGGATCTGCACCGGCACGTCGAACATCGCGATGGCGACGAGGCCGAGGCTCATCGCGATCATCACCGACATGAAGGTGCCGCCGAGCGCGCCTACCGCGTCGCCGAGACTGGACGACGACAGGCCGAGCGTGGTGCGGCTCGACTTCCACAGCATGTAGCCGCCAATCACGCCGAGCAGCACCACCTTGAGCAGCGACTTGCCGAGCTCCACCCAACCCTGCGGGCCGATGATCCGCTTGAGCCCCGAGCCAGGGTTGATCCGGCTCGCCTTGGGGGCGAGCAGGCTGCCGTTGAAGCGCAGCGAACCAAGCCCCGCCGAGCTGACGATCGTGGCGATGAGGCTGATCGCGAGCAGGCTGACCAGTGAGGGCACCAGCTTGTAGCCGGCCTCGGACAGCGCGCGCCAGGGTGAGAAATCCTCAACATCGCCGCGATCGAACTGAAAGCTCGCCGCCATCAGCGCCTTGCACGCCGATACGAGCGATGGGCCGAAGAGCATGAACCAGGCGACGCCGGCAAGGACGACGAGCGCGGTGGCGAAGTCCTTTGAGCGCAGCACATTGCCGTCATCGGCGGCCTTTTGCTTGCGCTTCTGGGTTGGTGCTTCTGTTTTTTCGCCGCCCTCGTCGCTCATCAGCCGAGTACCAGCGATTCGGTGGCGGCGAGGCCCTCGCGGATGATCACCAGCATGTAATCGCCCATCGCCGGGAAGGCGACCGCCATCGCGATCACGCCGACCGCGAGGCTGGCGGGCATGCCGACCGCGAACAGGTTGAGCGACGGCGCGGCGCGGCTGAGCATGCCGACGATGAGGTTGAGGCAGAGCAACAGGAAGCCGACCGGCAGCGCCAGCAGCAGCCCGGCGAGGAACATGTAGCCGCCGAAGAAGGCGATC
This sequence comes from Sphingomonas sp. GW821-FHT09E03, assembly GCF_059416225.1. Classification (NCBI taxonomy): domain Bacteria; kingdom Pseudomonadati; phylum Pseudomonadota; class Alphaproteobacteria; order Sphingomonadales; family Sphingomonadaceae; genus Sphingomonas; species Sphingomonas sp. GW821-FHT09E03. Next base: position 481,860 of record NZ_JBWKOS010000002.1, read on the forward strand.
TCGCGCAACCGCGGCACCGCGAGCCAGGAGCCGGGCGGCATCACGTCATAGCTTTTCACCAGCATCTCGACGAGCACCAGATGGCCGTTCACCGAGAGGAACAGCAGCGTGATCATCACCGAGAAGAACTGGCCGAGCGCGGGGCTGGAATGACCATTTTGCGGATCGACCGACGAGGCGAAGCCGATCCCCATCGAGCCGCCGATCATTTCGGCGGCAATCATCGGCGCGGCGAAGGCGATCTGCAGGATGAAGCCGATCGCCATGCCGGTCAGCGCCTCCGCGGCGATCGACAGGATGGTGACGACCGTGAAGATCTGCGCCGGCGGCACGACCGGGTGGACGCTGAGCACGAGGATACCGATCGCGCCGGCGAGCGAGACGCGCACCGGCAGCGGGATGGCGACGGCGCCGAACACCGGCGCGATCACGAAGGCCGCGCCGATCCGGATCATCACGTAGATGAGGGTCCACAACTGGCCCTCGATGGCGAGGCCGAAGCCGAGCATCGACCCTACTTCACCAGATCCGGGATGCGCTCGAACATGCCGATGGTGAAGTCGCTGAGCAGCCCGAGGATCAGGCTGCCGAAGATCATGATCGATACCGCGACCACCAGCAGCTTGGGGACGAACGACAGCGTCTGCTCGTTGATCGAGGTCGCGGCCTGGATCATGCCCAGGATCAGCCCCGCGAGCAGCGCCGGGATCAGGATCGGTGCCGTCGCCAGCGCCAGCACCCACATCGTCTGATTGGCGACGGTGAGGAAATAATCGGCGTCCATCGGTATCAGGTCCTCAGGTCGCGAAGCTGTTGGCGAGGCTGCCCATGGTCAGCGCCCAGCCGTCGACAAGCACGAACAGCAGCAGCTTGAACGGCAGCGAGATGATCGTCGGCGACAGCATCGCCATGCCGAGCGCCATCAGCACGGTGGCGACGACGAGATCGACGACGATGAACGGCAGAAAGATCAGGAAGCCGATCTGGAACGCGGTCTTGAGCTCGGAGGTGACGAACGCGGGCAGCAGCACCGCGAAGGGAATGTCCTTGGGGCTCGCATAGGGGCCCGACTTGGCCATTTGCGCAAACAGCGTGACGTCCTTGATCCGGGTCTGCTTGGTCATGAAATCATGCAGCGGCGCGCCGGCGGCCTGGATCATCTGGGTGCCGGCGATCTGGCCGGCGGCATAGGGCTGAATCGCCTGGGTGTTCATCTGGCTGATGGTCGGCGCCATCACGAACAGCGACAGGAACAGCGCCAGCCCGATCAGCACCTGGTTGGGCGGGGTCTGCTGGAGGCCGAGCGCCTGGCGGAGCACCGCGAGCACGATCACGATCCGGGTAAAGCTGGTCATCATCAGCAGGATGCCCGGCAGGATCGTCAGCAGGCCCATGATGATCAGGACCTGGAGGCTGAGCGACAGCGGCGCCGACTGGCCGACGCCCGCACCGGCGCCGGCGCCACCCTGCGCCGAGAGCTGGCCGAGCGCGCGGTCCACCGCGTCGCCGACGCCGGGGGCCGGCGCGGCGGCGGGCGCGGCTTGCGCGAAGGCGGGCATCGCCACCACGATCGCGAGGATCAGCGCCAGCGCGATCCACAGCCACTTGAGGTTGCGCGAGCGCGGCGCGGCGGTGCGTTGCTGGATCAGCGCGGGACCGGTGCCGCGGCGGGTGATGGTGACGCTCACCGGCCGCGCCCCAGATCGAACTTGGGCAGCTCGAACGGCTTGCGGACCGGCGCGTCGCCGCGCGGTTCGGGAGTCGGCGCGATATCGGCGCCGCCATCGACCTTGTCGACCAGCGTCACACCGCCGCGGCCGACCGAGACGAGCAGCCGCTTGCCCTCGAAATCCAGCACTGCGAGGCGCAGGCCCGGCGAGATCATCATCGTCTCGCGGATGTTGATCAGCCGCGACGAGGGCTTGCCCGGCATCCGGGTTTCGAGCCGGCGCCAGAGATAGAGACAGCCGATCATCAGGCCGCAGACCAGCGGCAGCAGGATGACGAGCTTGAGGATGTACGACCAGAGCATCGAGAGTTCAGCCGCGCGCCGCGACGGACTTGTCGGGCGAGACCAGCTCGGTCATGCGCACGCCGAAGCGATCGCCGACCGTGACCACCTCGCCGCGGCCGATCAGCGTGCCGTTGACGAACACGTCGAGCAGCTCGTTGGCCTGGCGATCGAGCTCGATCACGCTCGACTCACCGAGCGCGAGCAGTTCGCGCAAGGTGAGCTGGGTGGAGCCGATCTCCACCGTCAGCTTGACGTCGACATCCTGCAGCAGCCGGAAATTGGCGGCCAGTGCGGAGTCGACCGGAAATCCACCGGCCATGTCGTTCATGAATCTTGTCCTTCGGGAATCGCGATGGAAGTGAGGCGCACGGCGGCGTGGCCGTTGGAGGTGCCGACGGTGCCCTTGCCGAGGCAATCGCCGCCGACCATCACCGGCACGTCGGGGCCGAAGCTGATCGGGATGACGTCGCCGGCCTTGAGGTTCATCAGCAGCGACAGCGGCACCACCGGCTCGGCAAGCACCGAGCGGATCGGGAAGCGCACGTTCATCGCCGCGCGGGTCAGCGCGGTGCGCCACGCAGGATTGGCCTCGGCCTTGTCGAGCACCTTGCCGGTGAGCGTCGGCGCGTGCGGCTTAAGCGCGGTGACCGGATAGAGCAGGTCGATGAACACCGGCGCATGCTCGCCCGCGGCGATGCCGAAGCGGGTGACGATCATCGCATCGTCGGCATCGGTTGCGAGCATCGCCGGGTTCACTTCAACACGGGTCGGCGTGAAATCGATCTTGGCGAGCGGCTCCCAGGCGGTGCCGAGCGGCCCGGCAATGCTGGCGCCGATCCGGGTGACCAGCGCCTCGGCCGCAGGCGAAAATTCGGGCGGCAACACCGGCGGCACCGAGCCGGTACCGCCGAAGAACAGGTCGAGCAGCTCGAACACGAAATGGCCGTCGAGCACGCACAGGCCGGTCGCGCCCTGCGGCGACATGATCATCGGCAGCCAGGCGGTCAGTCCGTCGGTGCGCTCGGCGCGGTAATCGGCGAAGCGCTGGACCGAGAGCGGCTCGGCCCAGGCGCGCACCTCCTGGCGGAGCAGCGGCTCGAACACGCCGCGCAGGCTGCGCGCGAGCCGCGCCGACAGATGCTGCAGCGTGTGAAGATCGCCGAACGGATTGAGCTGCGTCGCGCCAAGCCCGCTCGCATGGGCGGCTGGGGTGCGATCACGCGTCCGTCGTTCGGTGTCTGCTGCTGCGTTAACCATGACTCACTGAACAACAAAATTGGTAAAGTAGACGTTACTAATGCCGCCGAAGCCCTCTTTTTGTTGAAGAACGGCGTTGATCGATTTCGCCAGCCGGCCCTGCAGCTGCTGCTTGCCCGCGGAGTCGAACACCTGCTCCTCCGGCGTGTCGCCGAGCGCCATCAGCACGGCCGAGCGCACCGCGATGTCGTTGGTCTTGAGGTTCTCGATCACCGTGTCGTCGTACGGCGTCGAGACAGCGATGCCGACCTGGATGACGTGCACCGAATCCTTGAGATTGGAGGTGAACTGCGGGTCCATCGCGAAATAGTTGGAGGCATATTGATCGCCGCCGCTGCCGCTCGGCACCGATTTGCCGCTCGTCGTGGCGCCATGGCCACCTTCGCCACCTTCACCACCGGCGGCAGGACGCTTCTGCTCGGTCTTGGGCACCAGCTTGGGGCCGTGCTCCTCGGCAGCGGCCCCACCGTGGTGTCCGCCGATCAGCCCGGCGCTCGAGGCGTAGACGCCGGCGCCGACGCCGCCGCCGACCAGGACGATCAGGGCGACGCCCATGATCAGCATCTTCTTGAGGCCGCCCTTCTTCTTCTTGGGCGCGTCGTCTGGCTTGTCGCTCATGGTTCAGTCCTTCGGGTCGATAGGTTGGTGCGGATCAGGCGATGCGGCCAGCGTCGGCGGCATCGGCCTCGGTGTCGTTGGCGGGCGTTGCGGTGGCCCGTGCGGGCGTTGGAGTTGGCTGGCCGGCGGCCTGACGCTGCGGCTGGCCCTGGCCGGGCTGATGGCCAAACGCGCCGGCATCCACCGCGGTCTGGCCGAGACGCAGCCCGCGCTCCTCGGCCGCCTGGGCAAGCCGCGGCTGCGCGTCCTGGAGCATGGCGCGGGTGGCGGCTTGTTCGGCGGCGAAATGGACGTGGACGGTGTCGCCATCCTTCTTCACCGACACGTCGATGGTGCCGAGCGCATCGGGGATCAGGCGGATGCTGGTATCGACCGCATCGGCGGCGTCGCGCAGCCGCTCGATATGGTCGATCATCGTGTGCGGCCAGCGTTCCTGGCGCATGTCGAGCGGGGCCTGCTGGGCATCGGCCGTCGCGGAGACGGCCTGGCGCACGTCGGTGACGGCGGAGGTGAGCGTCGCGGTGGCATCGCCGGGCGCCTCGCGTCGGCGCTCGTCCGCGGCGACGGCGGCGTGCATCGCGGCGCCGAACACCTGGAGCGCGGGCGCGGTGGTCCCCGCGACGGGCTGTGGCGCGGGCGGCAGCTGCGGCGCCAGCGCCACCGACGGCGCGGTTGTGGCGGAGACATCGCGGATGAAGCTCGAGCGTGGCTGATCGCCGGCAACGGGTGTGGCGGTGGACGAGGATACGGCCACCGCGGTTGCCGGGGCGAGCGGGTCTGCTGGCAGCGGCACGCCACCCGCGACAGGGACGGGCGCCGCAGCAGCGGCCACGGGTGCGGCATCTAGTGCCACATTGGCGAGCGTGGTCCCACGCGGAGCCGAGCTGGCGGCAGCGGTCGGCAGTGCCGCGGCGCCAGCCAGCGACGGGCGGTCTGCCTTGGGGCCGGCAACCGGGGTGCCTGCTGTGGGTGACAGGCTCACGCCCGCCGACGGCACGGGGCTGGCTGCGGCGGCCAGTGACACCGCCTGGGCGAGACCGGCTGCCGCGACGGGATTCTGCACGGCGGCGGCCGCAGCGACCGTGGTGGCGGTGGTGCGACGATTGCCGCGGATCGGCGGCAGGTCGAGGGGCGCGGGTGTGACGATCGCTGCCTCGACCGGCGTATCGCGAACGGCCGATTGGATCGAGGAAGCCGTTGCCGTGGTGACGGTGGGCGGAATAGTTGCTGCCGGCGACGGCGTCGCGTCACGCAAACCCGAAACCGGCGATCCGCTCGCCACAAGCGAAGGCTGAACGACCTGCGCCTGACCCGCCGGGCGCTGGCCGGCAGACGCGAGCATGGCCGCCGCGATCGCCCCGTTGCCGTCGTCGGCGGGCAATGCCGCTGGCGTGACAATTGCCTGGGTCTGCGAACGGGTCGCGGCGGAACTTGCCGGCGGGGCCGCAGCCGCGGGCGTGCGTGGCGCGCGCGGCGCTGTTGGGTCGAGCAGGTCGGCGGATGGGACCGCCGATGCGGGCGGCTCCGATCGGGCCGGCGAGGGTGTGGCGGCGGCCATGGCCAGGGTCGAGCTGCTGGTACGGATCGCCGCGACCGCCGCGGTCCGGGCGGCCGGAGCGTCGACGGGTGGCATGGTGAGCGCGACCGCCGCGGCAGGAAGCGGCATCGGCGCCGCCACGATGGCTTCCGGCGTTGCCGCGCCGGGCGGCGGCGACACGGTGACGCCGGCTACCGACGGATCGGCGGCCGTGCTCGTCGGTGCCGGCGACGCTGCTGGAGCCGTGGAGTCGGTCGCGGTGGTCGTGGGCCGTGCCTTCGCCGCTGTGCCGATGTTGGCGGCGGGCGCAGCGGTGGTGGCAGGCGACGGCGCTGCCGGGTCGGAGACCGGCGCTGCGGCGCGGCGCGCCTTGCCGGATCGGATTTTCGTGCCTGCCGGGGCGTCGAGCGTCTGCTCCTGCGGCGGCGCGACCGTGGCGTCGGCGGTCGTCTGCGCGGGCAGCGGGGCGATGGGCGTGGCGGGCGCCGCGACGATGATGGGCGTCGACGTCGGTGGCAACGGGTCGGTCTGCGCGTGTTCGCCCTGCGTGTCGTCCTCGGGGGACGGGGCAGGCTGTTCGCCGGTGCCTGGCGCTGGCTTGCTGCGGAACCGGGCGCCGGGGTCAAGGACTGGGTTGCCAGGCACGGCAGTGTCGGCAAGGCGCACCGGCATGGCCGGCTGATCGTCGGTCGGCACCGCCACCGCCATCGGGGCGGGCACCGCGATGTTGACCGCGGGAAGCCAGGCGAGCGCAGGATCGAGCGTCGCCGCCTCAGTCGGCAAGATCTTGCCGCCCGCGGCAGCATCCTGCCCGGCGACGGCCGCGGCAGCCGCAGGGTCGGCGTTCGCGGTGTCGGCGGTGGGCGGCGCGGTGATCGCCAGCAAGGACAGGGAGAACAGATCGCCGCCCGCGCCCGATACCCCTGCCGCCGGCTGGCCGGCGAGGGTGGGGGTGATGGCAGTGGCGGCGTTGATCATGCGGCTTCTCACGTGGAACGGACTGTTCGCCCGTCACTCAGCAAGGATCGTGCCGTTTGCTCCGGGCGGGTGGCGCTTCTTCCAGCTTGCGCATGTCCTTGAGCGCGATCTGGGCGCGGGCACGGTCGATCAGCTTCTCCACCGCGGTCTGGTCGCGCTTGGCGGCGCGGGTCGCCTCGGCGGCACGGCTGACGAACACCTCGGCGTTGAGCACGCGATTCTGCGCTGCGGCGGCGGACTTGTGGAGACGCTCGCGGAAATGCGCGGCCGCGCCGAGCGACGCGCCGAGCGCGTTTTCGGGGGTCGGCGAGACGGCATCGGCGAGCGCGCCGATGCGCTGGGCGAGCGTCGCCTCGCTGGCGAACTTCTCGCGCGCGCGCGCCTCGTCGGCATGTTTGAGGTTGAGCTGGAGGGTGCGGACGCGGTGGATTCGCGCCAGCTTCTTCGGATCAGCCACCGAACACGCCGGTCAGCTCGGCGATCGAATCGGCCAGCGAGACATTCGCGTCGGCATCCTGCTTGATATATTCCATCACCGCCGGGTGGGCGGCGATGGCATTGTCGATCTGCGGGTCGGCGCCGGGGCGATAGGCGCCCATCAGCACCAGGTCGCGGTTTTCCTCATAGGTGGCGAGATGCCGGCGCAGCACGCGCGCAGCCTGGAGATGCTCGTAATCGGCGATATCGGTCATCACCCGGCTCACCGAGGGGCCGATGTCGATCGCCGGATAGACGCCGCGCTCGGCGAGGTGGCGGTTGAGCACGATATGGCCATCAAGGATCGAGCGGGCGGAATCGACCACCGGATCGTTGCCGTCGTCGCCATCGGCGAGCACGGTGTAGATGGCGGTGATCGAGCCGCCGGTGCGCACGTCGGTACCGGCGCGCTCGATGAGGTTGGGCAGCATGGCGATGGCCGAAGGCGGATAGCCGCGCGCCGAGGCGGGTTCGCCGAGCGCGAGGCCGATCTCGCGGCCGGCATGGGCGACGCGGGTCAGCGAATCCATGATCAGCAGCACCTTCTTGCCCTCGTCGCGGAAGGCTTCGGCGATCGCCGTCGCACGCAGCGCGCCGCGGATGCGCAGCACCGGCGAATGGTTGGCGGGCACGGCGACCACCACCGAGCGCTGGCGCGCGGCGCCGGCGACCTTGGTCTCGAGGAAATCGGCGACCTCGCGGCTGCGCTCGCCGATCAGGCCGATGACGATGACGTCGGCCTTGGCGGCGCGGACCATCATGCCGAGCAGCACCGACTTGCCGACGCCCGAGCCGGCCATGATGCCGACGCGCTGGCCCTGGCCGATGGTGAGCAGGCCGTTGATCGCGCGCACGCCGACATCCATCGGCTCGAGCACGCGGCCGCGATCGAGCGGCGACTGGAGCTTGCCGGCGAGCGGCCATTTTGCAGCGCCGCGGATCGGGCCGAGGCCGTCGATCGGCTTGCCGGCGCCATCGACGACGCGGCCGAGCAACGCCGCGCCGACTTCGGCCTCGCCGGGAGGGCCGACCGGGCGCACCGGGGCGTTGGGCAGCAGGGCGGCGGGGCCGCCGAGGTTCATCATCAGCGTGCGGCCGTTGCGGAAACCGATCACCTCGGCCTCCACCTTGGCGTCGGCGTCGCCGCCGATCTGGCACACGGTGCCGACCGGGAGCGACAATCCCACCGCCTCCATCAGCAGGCCGTCATAGGACGACAGCCGCCCGGATACCTTGGGGGTGGGGCGGAACTGGGCGGCGCCGAGCGTCTCCAGATAATCGGCGGTGAAGCGGTTTAGCATGCGCTCGGCACCGGAATCCGGTCGATCACCTGGGCGAGCTGGTCGAGCCACAGCGCCGGGCCGTCCTCCACCACCGTCGAGGCACTCTCGAGCACGAAGCTGCCGCGCGAGATCGTCGCATCGCCGGCGGCGAAGATCGATTTGGGCAGCCCGCCCTCGATCATCGGCACATCGGCCGGGTTGAGGCGAAGCAGCGCGGACTCGCTCGATTCGGCAAGCAGTTCGGCCGCCGCCTCGATCCGGCTGGTCAGCCATTCGGGCGAGACGCCGACCTCGCCAACCAGTTGCGCAACCAGGAACATCACCGTCTGGCGCAACTGCCCGGCGATCCGCTCGCGATCGAGCTGGTGGCCGTTGGCGATCGCGGCGGTGAGTTCGCTGAGCAGCGCGCGATCGCGGTCGCCGGTCTCGCGCGCCGCGGCGGCGGCGGCCGCTAGGCCCTCGGCATAGCCTGCCGCGTGCGCGGTTTCGACCGGGTTGATGAAGGTGCTCGGTTCGGCCTCGGCATCGAGCGGATCCCAGCCCTCTGTAGGTTTGATCGCCGGATCGGCCGGGCTGAAGTGGCGCGGACGGGACGCGGCGGGCTCGCGCGCCTCGCGCGTCCAGGTCTCGCGCGCAGCAAAGCCCATCGGCGGCGCGAACGCGGCCTGAAGGATGTGCGCCGCGGTGTCGTGGCGAGCGGCGAAGCCGGCGACGAACTCAGACATAATCGTCGTCGCCTGCGCCCATCACGATGGTGCCGTCCTTGGCGAGGTTGCGCGCGATGCCAATCATCGCCTTCTGCGCTTCAAGCACCTCGGCGAGCTTCATCGGCCCGCGCGCCTCCATCTCGTCGCGGATGCCGTCGGCAGCGCGCGCCGACATGCAGCCGAGGAAGCGGCTGCGCGCCGTCTCGTCGACGCCCTTGAGCGCGCGCGAGAGGATGTCGCCGTCGACGTTGCGGATGAGGGTGCCGAGGTTCTTGTCGTCCATGTCGAGCAGATTGTCGAAAACGAACATCGCCTCCTCGATCGCCTTGGCGACGTCCTTGTCGATCTTGAACAGCTTGGGCATCACCCGCTGCTCGGTCGCCTTGCGCGCGCCCTGCAGGATCTTGGCGGCCTCGCGCGTGCCGCCGAGCAGCACGCTCGCCGACGACGAGCCGCCGCCGCGGCGGTTGGCGAGCATGGTGCGCAGCGTCTCGACGGCCTCGGGATTGATCGGGCCGAGCCGGGCGATGCGGTGGAGGATGTCGGGCTGGACCGCGTCGGGCAGCAGCTCGAGCACCTGGCCGCCGATCGCGGGATCGAGGTTGGCGATCAGCACCGCGGCGATCTGCGGATGCTCCTTCTCGACCATGGCGGCGATCTCGGGCGCTTCCATCCAGTCGAGCAGCTCGAGTTCGCAGGCGGCCTCGGCCGGGGTGATGCGCGCGAGCACGCTGTCGGCCTTTTCCGGCCCGAGCGCGCGGTGCATCACCGCCTCGATCTTGGGACGCGGATCGAAGCTGATCCCGGTGCGCTCGCGGGCGCGGCCGACGAAATCGTCAAGCACGTCCTCCACTTCCTGTTCGGAGACATCGGCGACCGCAAACATCGCGGTGCCGAGCTGGCGGACTTCCTCGGGCTCGAGCTTCTGGAGGATGGCGGCAGCCTCCTCCTCGCCGACGAGCATCATCAGCACCGCGGCGCGCTCGACGCCGGTGTAGGTGCGGGTGGCGACGGCGGTGCTCACTTGGCTTCGGCCTTGATCATGTCGCGGACCGCCAAGGCGGCACGCGCCGGATTGTCACGGGTGAAGCCGCGGACGGCACCGATGCGCTCGTCGGTGCCGCGGCTCTGCTCGAGGCGATCGAGGCTGACCGGGTCGGCGACGGTGATGCCGTCGGTGTTGGCAAGCGCGCCATCGGCGCCGCCGATCGGGGCGCCGAGCGCCGGATTGGCATCGTCGCGCTTCTTCATCAGCCCCTTGGCGAGCGGGCGGACGCCGAGCAGTAGCACCAGCAAGGCGATGACGATCGCGGTGGCGTTGCGGGCGAGCACCGGCAGCCAGGCATTGTCATACCATTTCGGGCCGCTGGCGACATCGGCCGAGGCATCGGCGAACTTGCGGCTGATCACGGTGACCTGGTCCTGGCGGGCCTGATCGAAGCCGACCGCGCTCTTCACCAGATCGGTGATCTGGTTGATCTCCATCGCGGTGCGCCGGGTCTTGTCGGGATCACGGAGCAGCACCGCGACCGACAGGCGCTTGATGGCGCCGGGCGCATTGCGCGTCACCGACACCTCCTTGCCGAGGTCATAGGCGCGCTGGAACGCGTCGGACTGCTTGGCCGCATTGGGTGCAGCACCGCCGGCGACCGGCTGCGGGTCGGTGCCGGGCGCGGCACCGCTGGCGCCGTTGGCGGCCTGCGGCGTCTGCAGCTGGCTGGCAGGCGGCGGGGTGTTGGAGAGCGCACCGGGGATGCCACCGGGCGCCGCGGCGGCGGTGGCGGCCTGGTTGCCGGTCCAATTTCCGGTCTCGGCGCGCAGCGCGCCCTGCTTCTCGTAGCTCTCGCGGGTCGCCTGGGTCTCGTCGAGGTTGACGTCGGCCTGCACCTCGGTGGTGAAGTTGCCGGCACCAACCAGCGGCGTGAGCAGCTGGATCAGCTGCTGGCGATATTTGTCCTCGACGTGACGCTGCACCTCGAGCCGCTGGTCGCCGGCGGGATCGCCGTTGCCGCCGGGCTTCGACAGCAACGCACCGAGCTGGTCGACCACGGTGACGCCCTCGGGCTTCATGCCCGGCACCGACGACGCGGTGAGATTGATGATCGATTGGACCTGCGCGTCGCTCAGCGAGCGGCCACCCTGCAGCTTCAGCACCACCGAGGCGGACGGCGCGGCATTGTCGCGGACGAACACCGATGCCTCGGGCATGGCGAGGTGGACGCGCGCCTCGGCCACCGCGTCGATCTCCTCGATCGAGCGGGCGAGTTCGGTCTCGCGCGCCTGGCGCAGCCGCTCACCCTCGACGGCGCGGCTGACGCCCATGGGGAGCGAATCGAGGATCGCATAACCGCCGGGTGCCGCCTTGGGCAGGCCCTGGCCGGCGAGCAGCATCCGCGCCTTGTTGAAATCGTCCTCGTTGACGGTCAGCGCGCCGGTACCGTCGTCGATATGGCTGGCGATGCTCGCCTGGGTCAGCGCGGACGTGACCGCCTGCTTGTCGGCATCGGTGAGGCCGGTGAACAGCGTCTTCTGCGTCGGCGTGGCGAGCATCATCCAGGCGAGCGCGGCGGCGCCGATCAGCCCGACGAGCAGCGTCATCGGCAGCGCGCGGCGTACCGCGGGCTGCGCGAGCACGCCCTTGATCTGGAGCAAAGGGTTGGCGAACTTCTCGGGAAGTGCCGAATTGGTGGTGGCGAGGGCGGTGCTCATATCAGACCGGCATGCTCATGATGTCCTTGTAGGCGGACAGGAGTTTATTGCGGACCTGCAGCGTGGCTTCGAAGCCCACCGAGGCCTGTTGGCGCGCGAGCATCACCTTGGCGATGTCCACGGTCTCGCCGCGTTCGTAGCTTTCCGACAGCGTGGAGGCCTGGTTCTGGGTCTCGTTGACCCCCTTCAGCGCGTCCTGCATCGTGTCGGCGAAGCTGACCGGCTTGGCGGGGCCCGTCGCGGCGGCGCTGTCGACCGACCCGCTGGCGCTGGCGCGGCTCAGCGCCTGGTTGCGCTCCAGGATCTGCGAGCGCATCGCCATCACCCGGTCGATGCTCATCGCACCGCCGATCCCTGCAACGCCGCTCATGCCCGGGCCGCCATGTTGGTGCGGGCGAGATCCTCACCCTGTTCGCGTGCCTTGGCGAGCCGGTAGCGCAAGGTGCGCTCCGAAATGCCGAGCCGCTTGGCGGTTTCGATTCGGCTGCCGCCGCAGGCGGCGAGCGTTTCGCGGATCGCCTGGAATTCGCTCATCTGCACGACGTTACCGAGTGTTGCCGTATCGGCGGGGAGGAACACCGGCGGCGGCGCCGGCGCGTTGATCGCGACGACGGGTGCCTCGGTGCGCTGGAAGGTGAAGCTGATCGGGCGATCGAACACGATATGGGCAAGCTCGATGGTGTCGCCGCCGGCGAACAGCAGCGCGCGCTGGATCACGTTCTCGAGCTCGCGGACGTTGCCGGGCCAATCGTAATCGACCAGCGCCTGCACCGCCTCGGCGGTCGGCCACGGCACCACCGCGCGATTGCCGGCGTGGCGCAGGATCATCGTCGCGGCGAGCGCGGGAATGTCCTGGGTGCGCTCGGCGAGCGGCTTGGTGGAGAGCGGGAATACCGACAGGCGGTAATAAAGATCGGCGCGGAACCGGCCCGCGGCCACCTCGGCCTGGAGATCGCGGTTGGCGCAGGCGACGACGCGGACGTCGATCGACTGGGGCACCGAGGCGCCGATCGGCACCACTTCGCGCTCCTGAAGGACGCGCAGCAGCTTGGCCTGCAGCTGCAGCGGCATCTCGGCGATCTCGTCGAGCAGGATGGTGCCGCCGTCCGCCGCGCGGAAGAAGCCTTCGCCGCCGCTCGAGGCGCCGGTGAACGCGCCCTTCTGGTGGCCGAACAGCAAGGCCTCGAGCATCGTCTCGGGCAAGGCGGCGCAATTGATGGCGATGAACGGCTTGTCCTTGCGCGCCGAATTGTTGTGGATCGCGCGCGCCAGCACTTCCTTGCCGGTGCCGGTGGGGCCGTTGATCAATACCGTAATGTCCGCCTGCGCGACCCGTTCGGCGAGCGCGAGCAGCGCCAGGCTCTCGGGATCGGCAGCGGTGGGCTGGTTGGGGCCAGCAACGAGCGCGCGGGCGAAGCCGTTGCCCACCGCAGCGTCTGCCGGGCCGAACGCGATCCGCGCGGGATTTCCGTTGCTTGACGGCACCACGTAGCGGCCATCTTCGCCGATGATCACCGTCCGCGCCGGGGCGGGCGGGGCCTCGCCTTCGGCGATCAGAAACAGATCAGCCGGTCCAGGCTGGACCGATTCGAACGAACCGATGCCAAAACCCTGGGCCCTGAGGCTCGAGATCAGCGCGTATTTGCGGGAAGTGACTGCAGCAGAAGGAAAAATCGAGCGCATTGATTACCCCCAAGGACAGGCTCTCAATGCGGCAAGTGCGGTTAAAGCCCTGTTAAAATCGGTTGCAGGCGGCAAAACTTTTCCGGGTGCGTCCGCGCGCGCGTTACGCGCCGGCGGCATGCGCTTGCGCGCGTGCGCGTAGGAGGGGGCTGGGGAAAGGATCCGGAGGCTGCGATATTTTCGCTAAAGCCGCCCCGTAACCGGCCGTTACTCCATTTGACGGCTCGGCCCTCCGCTCTGGGGGCGGCGGTGAAGCCGTAGCAAATGGAGATATTCTCATGACTGTCATCGGTACCAACATCGCTTCGCTGCGCGCTGCCAATGCATCGACCGCAGCCAATGCGGCACTGTCCACCGCGATGGAGCGCCTGTCGACCGGCTCGCGCATCAACTCGGCAAAAGACGATGCCGCTGGCCTTGCCATCGCCTCGTCGATGACGGCGCAGATCAAGGGTATGAACCAAGCGGTTCGCAACTCGAACGACGGTATCGCTCTTGCCCAGACCGCTGACGGCGCGCTGAGCGAAGTGACCAACATGGCGCAGCGGATCCGCGAACTGGCGGTTCAGTCGGCGTCGGGCACCTACGGCCAGTCGGATCGCGACAACATCCAGGCCGAAGTCGATCAGCTGACGCAGCAGATCTCGAGCGTGTTGACTGGTACCAAGTTTAACGACGTGTCGCTGTTCACGCAGAGCTCGGGTGGCGCCGGTGTCAGCCTCGACATCCAGACCGGCGCCAACAACGGCGACAAGGTCACGATCAAGATCGACAACCTCGACACTTCTAGCCTGGTGTCCGGTACCACCCGTGCCGCCACGGCCGACGATGTTACGGCGGGTGCGCTGAAGGTGCAGGATGCCGACGCAGGTGATCCCTTCGAGGCTACCCAAGACATGCGCAACGCAGGCGTCACGGTTGGCGGCAAGCTCGTCGAAGTCGGCAAGAGCTACACGCCGAACAAGGGCGATCTCGTCCTCGCTGAAGTAGGCGACGACATCCCGACTGGCATCTCGATCAAGACCGCCGGCACGGCCAGCAGCGCGCTCGACACGATCGACACCTTCCTCGACAAGGTTTCGTCGGTTCGGGCGGGCATCGGCGCCGCGCAAAGCCGCCTGCAGTCGGCAGTCAACAATCTGACTAACAACGCGACCAATCTGTCAGACGCCAAGAGCCGGATCGAAGACGCCGACTTCTCGACCGAGACCACCGCGCTCGCCAAGGCGCAGATCCTGAGCCAGGCGTCGACCGCGATGCTGGCCCAGGCCAACCAGAGCCAGCAGGGCGTGCTGAAGCTCCTCCAGTAATGCACGTATCGGCGCCGGCACCGGCCCCCCAAGAGGGTGCCGGCGCCGACCGGGCCCTTTCGCGAGAAGGGGCACCATTACCCCGGTGGCTCCATGCCACCGGGGTTTTTGGCGTCGGCGCGTGGAGGTGGTTCTACGTTCAGGTGTGCACGACCGGTGACTTGCGGCTTCCGCCTGTCACGCCGTTCCTCACGCCGTCATCCCACCGAACGCTGGGATCTTCCGCGCGCGCGGACCTCGTTATGACGAGACCCCAGCTTTCGCTGGGGTGACGTCAACGTGGCGGGTGGTTCTCAAGATGGTGGGATGACGGACGCATCGCGGCGATCACGCCTCCAGTCAGGAACAGCGGTGGACCCGACGAGCGTCGCTCCCGGCGGTTCGGATCGTGTGACGACGAGCTCACTGGGGCAAGGCGGGACAAGGTAAGTGCAGTGCCGCCCGCTGCTGGTCGCATGCACCACCCCCGCCGAATACGAAAAACCCAGGCGACCGACATCTCGGCGACCTGGGTCCTGCATGCTGCGTTGTTGAACCGCGCGGAAGCGCTACACCTTCTTCGCGAGCGCTCGCTTGAGCTTGGCGTGCGCGGCGGCCTTGATCTGGCAGACCCGAGCGGCGCCGATGTCGAGCACCTGGCCGATCTCCTCGAGGTTGAGCTCCTCGACATAATAGAGCTGGATCACCATCGCCTCGCGCTCGGGCAGGCTGGAGATCGCGGCGATCAGCGTGTCGCGCAGGTCGCTGGTGGCGAGCTGCTCGAACGCGTCGGGGGTATCGTCGGCGAACCAGGGGAGATCGTCCTGGTAGACATCGTCGATCGATTCGAAGCGCACCGCCGCGGCGGTCTCGTAGTCGGCGCGCAGCTTGTCGACGCTGATACCCAGATGCTCGGCGATCATGGCTTCTCCCGGGGCATGCCCCGTCTGTGCGGTGAGGGTGGAAACGGCGGCGGCATACTGCCGGCGGCGGCGCATCGCGCCGCGGGTGGTGGTGGCCTGGCGGCGCAGCTCGTCGATCATTGCGCCGCGCAGCCGCGTCTGCAGATAGGCGCGGAACTGCGCGCCCTGTTCGGCAGCCTGGCCCGCGGCCTCGACCAGCGCGACGAGACCGACCTGGACGAGATCCTCGACCTCGATCAGGCTGCTCATCGAGCCATGGACGTGCCAGGCGATGCGCCGCACCAGCGGCAGATGCTGGCGGACCAGCGCCTCGGTGTTGGCAGCAGCGCGACGCGGCGAATAGGTCAGCGGCTGCTCCGGCACGAGGTGCGCGGGCGCGGGCTGCGCGCCGGCGAACATCTGCTTCATCGGTTCGGCGCTCATGCCGCGAGCGCCTGCGGCGCGCCGATCACGGCGACCACCTCGACCGCCTTCTCCTCGGGCACCTCGAAGAAGGACAATACCGGCGTATCGGGCAGGCAGGTCTTGACCAGCTTGCGGATGGCGAGGCGGATCGCGGGCTGGACGACCAACGCGAACGGCTTGGCCTCAGCGATCAGCGGCTGCGCCGCCTGCTGCAGGGCATCGACGATGCGGCGGCCGAGATCGGGCTCGATCACGTGGCGGCGCGAGGCGTCGGCGCGCGCGGCCTGGCCGAGCAGCCCTTCGAGCTGGCCTTCGAGCGTCATCACCCGCAGCGGCTCGCGCACGCCGCACAGCTTCTGGATGATCAGCGGGCCGAGTTCGGGGCGGATCAGTTCGATGATCTCCTCGGCGTCCTGGGTGCGATGGGCGGCGACCGAGATGGCACCAGCGATACGACGGAACTCCTTCAACGGGATGTTCTCCGCGAGCAGGCCCTTGAGGACCTGGGTGAGGGTGGTGAGCGACAGCGGCTGCGGGGTCAGCGAGGCGACCAGCTGGCCGGCGCGCTCCTTGAGGCCGTCGAGCAGCGCCTGGACCTCGTCGGGGCCGAGCAGCTCGCTGGCGCTCTGGCCGAGCAGGTGGTTGAGGTGGGTCGCCATCACCGTGCCGGCGTCGACGACGAGGAAGCCCGCGCCGGTTGCGGCATCGGCATCGCCCGAGGGGATCCAGGTGGCGTCGAGCCCGAAGGTCGGGTCCTTGGCCTTCTTGCCGTGGAGCGCGCCATAGGCCTGGCCGGTATCGAGCGCGAGCATCTCGTCGGGCGATACCTGGTCCTCGCCAACGCAGACGCCGTTGACCATGATGCGATAGGTGAAGGGGGCGAGATTGATGTCGTCGCGCACCCGGCACTGCGGCACCACGAAACCCAATTCCTTGGAGAGCTGGCGACGCACGCCGGTGATCCGGCCCATCAGCGGCGCGCCGCGGCGCTCGTCGACCAGCGGCACCAGGCCATAGCCGATGTCGAGGTTGACCTGCATGCCGTCATTGACCTCTTCCCAGCCGATCCGCGACGGATCGACCGGCTCGGCGGCAACCGCCTCGACGGTGGCGATCACCGGACGGCGTTCGATCTGGCGCAGCTTCCAGGCGGCAAAACCGGCGATGGCGGCGGCGGGCAGGATGATGAAATGGGGCATGCCGGGCAGGATGCCGAGCAGGCCGAGGATCACCGCCACCGGGGTCCAGGTGCGCGGGGATCCGAACTGGCCGCCGATCTGGCCGGCGAGATCCTTCTCCGAGCTCACCCGGGTGACGATCGCGGCGGCGGCGATCGACAGCATCAGGCTGGGCAGCTGCGCGACCAGCGCGTCGCCGATCGCGAGCAGGATGTAGCTCTTGGCGGCGGCGGCAATGGTCATGCCATGGCTGACGGGCCCGAGGATCAGCCCGCCGACGACGTTGGCGGCAAGGATCAGCATCGCGGCGACCGCGTCGCCCTTCACGAACTTCGACGAACCATCCATCGAGCCGTAGAAATCGGCCTCGGTGGAGACCTCGACGCGGCGCTTCTTGGCATCGTCGGGGGTGATCAGGCCGGCGTTGAGATCGGCGTCGATCGCCATCTGCTTGCCGGGCAGCGCGTCGAGGGTGAAACGCGCCGAGACTTCGGAGACGCGCCCGGCGCCCTTGGTGACGACGATCAGGTTGATGATCATCAGGATCGCGAACACGAAGATGCCGACGACATAGTCGCCACCGATCAGGAAGGTGCCGAACGCCTCGATGACATGACCGGCGGCGCTTTCGCCCTCATGGCCATGGACCAGCACGATGCGGGTCGACGCGACGTTGAGGCCGAGGCGGAACAGGGTGGCGAACAGCAGCACCGTCGGGAAGGCGGAGAAATCGAGCGGCTTTTGCGCGTTGAGCGCGACCATGAGCACGGCAAGGCTGATCGCGATGTTGGCGACGAAGAACACGTCGAGCAGCATCTTGGGGATCGGCACGACCATGACGACGACGAGCAGCAGAATGGCAAGCGGCAGCGCGGCCTGGCGACCGCTGGCGAAGAGCTTGTTCACTTGATGTTGGCTCCCATGCTCGCGAGCATCATGTAGGCGAGCCGGGCGTTGTTCGGCGTCGGGCGGAGAAGGTTGGTCGCAGCCTGGCTGCCCTTGGCCCCGAAGCGGCTCATCGCGGTCGTCGCCCAGGCGAGGGCATCGGCGGCGCTCTCGTTGCCGCCCGTGACGACGGTGGAGCCGTCCATGTTGAGCGACTGGGCGGCGAAGGACAGGTTGGCGGCGCGCGTCTCGGAGACGCTGCTGGCCGCCGCGCCGAGCTTGTCGCTGAACTTGTCGTAGATGTCGGCAAGCGAGCGCTGCTGGCCACCCGCGGTGTAGAAGATACCGCGGTTGGCATTGGCGGCGCCGGGGAACAGCGAGGCGGCGCCGGCCTGCGGGTTGCTCTGCATCGCCGACAGGAACTTCTTGGCGCCGCCGAGGCCGAGGAAGTGCGCCATGTAGAGATCGGTGCCGGTCGCGGCGCGGCCGAGCGTGCCCTCGAGCGCGTCCTTATTGTCCGAGGCGTGCTCGGCGGCCATCATCGAGGCGGCGCCGGGATCGTTGCGCAGCGCGAGAATGGCGCTGCGGGTGCCGCTGTCGCCAACGGTGTAGCGGCCGCCCGACGTCTGGCCGATGCTGTCGGCAGCCCAGCCGAGGCCGTGCTCGGCGCCATGCTTCTTGACCACCGCGAGCCAGCTCTGCTCGACGAACTGGTACAGGCCCGAGGCGGACGAGGTGCCGGCCTTGGCATTGGCGTTGAGCCCGCTCTCCACCTTGGCCTGGCCGAGCAGATAGTCGAAATCGACGCCGGTCTTGCTGCTGGCAAGAGCGATCGCGGACTGGACCCGGCTGGCAGAAATGGCGTTGACGGTCATGCCGGCTATATGAGCAAGAGCCGTGCCAAGTCGTGAAATTGCCGGGGTTTGCCGGTGGTTGCCGGCAACTTACCGGGCCGTTGCCGGTTTGCCGGCAACGCCTGGACGGTCGGGCCCTCAGCGAGGCGGCAATCCTGGCCGGCAACGATCCCGGCGGTCGCGGCCGTCACCCTCGCGGTCAGGCGTAGGCCTTCACCAGCATCGGGCGGAAGCCGGCAGCGGCATCGCCGGTCAAGGTTTGCAGGCGGCGGCGAACATTTGCCGCCATCAGATTGACGTAGATCCGGCAGGTCTCGTTGAGGCGGTTGGCCTCTTCGGCCAGCTCGCGGATCTCGGGACCGGCGGGGCCGGTGCCGAGCGAGGCGATCGCCTCGATGCCGCTCAGCTTGTCACGCGTCGCGCGCTCGAGGCCGTTGACGTCATTGGCCTTGAGCGCGTCGATTTCCGCATGAAGGGCGTCGATCACCCGGATCAGCGCGTCGCGTTTATTCATGGCCGTCCCAGTTCATGCTGAGCGCGATCAGCCGATCGGCAATGGTCGCCGGCAGGATCGGAAAGGAGCCGTTGGCGATCGCCTTCCTGATCTCGGCGATACGATCCGAGTTGACCGGCGGCTCGGCGGCCAGCGCCTTGGCAATGCCGCTCAGCTGGACATCCGCCGCCACGCTGGCCGATGTCGCGCCCTGTTCGCCCTGCTGGACCACGGTCTCCACGACCGGCGTGGCCGCAGGCGCGGCGACGCGCGTGACGCTTCCACTTCCACTGAGCAATGAGCCGATCGATTCCACCATGTCCGCACCTTTTTGTTCTGGCTGACATGAGCATAAACGGTCGCCTTCTGGGCAAGTTTAGAAAAAAAGAATCGACACGGCGCGGACAGTAAAGCCCGCAGGGTCGCGATGGCTCAGTCGGACCAGCCTGGCAGGGTGGCGTGGCCGGTCTCGACCGCGATCGCCTGGACGGGGTTCTTGGCGTCGTCCACCTTGACCATGAAGCGGCCCCCCGGCGGGGCATCGCCCATCGCTACGCCCTCGCGGCTGATCGAGAAGCCCTCGGATCCCGCCTCGATCACCACCGGATCGCCGCGGCGGATCACCGGCAGCGCCTTGGGCTGGGCGATCACCGCCAGCGGAGCGGCGGCGGTGGGTGCGGTCGCCGGGCGGATCACCGGCACGAAGATGCGCCAGCTCGGCCCCGCGCACGACACCACCACCGCGTCATGCGCCTCGGTACGCCACGACAGCGATACCGTCGGGCAGGTGGCGAGCCGCAACCGTGGATCGATCGGGGTACGGGCGCCGCCTTCGGCGCCGACCGGCTTGCTGGTGAAGGCCGTCACCGCGCGGTCGAGCCCGGCGGTGTCCTGAAAGCTGTTCACGGTGCCCGCGCCGGCGAGCAGGAGGGTGAGGACGAAGATCATGGCGCTTCCTTGGTCTCGCCGGCGAAGGCGAGGGTAACCATCGCGGCGCGGCGGCCGGGACGGGTGGCGGTGGTGATGACGAGGCGGTGCGGGGCCACCGCAACGAGCACGGCGGCAACCGCACGCGCGCGATCGGCGGCGAGGATCGCGGCGCTGGCGGTGGCGCGATCGACATCGGCGGCGGTGCCGTCGACCGAGCCGGTGATGGTAAGGCTGACCCGCGGATCACGGACCGCCTCGCGCGCCCAGGCGATCAACGCCGCCGGATCTTCCGGCAGCGCCGCCGAGCCGCGGGCGAAATCGAGCATGCCCGCCGCCATTACCGGGATCGGTGCGGCCGGCTCGGCGGCGCTGGCGGCGAAGCGCTGGCGCAGGCTGGCGGCGAGGGCGCGGGGGTCGCTGTGCTGGCCGGCCTGGAGCAGCACGAAGAAGCCGACCAGCAGCAGCGCCAGATCGGCGAGCGTGATCAGCCACAAGGGCTTGCCCGGGGCGGGCGAGGGATAGCCGCTCTCGTTCATGCGACACTCTGCCACGGACGACGGATCGCCTCGCGCGGGGTTTCACGCAGCGCCAGCGCGACCAGCGGCGCCTCGATCCGGGTGCGTTCGAACGCCTCGACCCGGCCGGCCGCGCGCAGGCGGTTACACACCGGCATCAGCAGCAGGTTGGCGAACAGCGCACCATAAAGGGTTGCGAGCAGCGCGATCGCCATCGCCGCGCCGATCGCGCGCGGATCGCTCATCGTCGCAAACATCGTGGCAAGGCCCACCAGCGTGCCGACCATGCCCATCGCGGGCGCAGCCTCGGCGGCGCCGGACCAGACATCGGCGGCGGCGACATGGCGCTCGATGCGGGCGCGGCGGCGATGCTGGAGCAGCGCCTCGACGTCGCCGGCGCTGGCGCCATCGACGATCAGCGCGACCGCGGCGGCAATATCGGGATCAGCATTCACCACGCGATCCAGCGCGATGACGCCATGGCGCTTGGCGATCCGCGCCTGCGCGCTGATCTGGTCGAGCAGCGGCTCGGCGCTGAACGGCTGACGGCCGAGCGTGCGCAGCGCGCGCAGCGCGCGGCCGAGATCACGCGAGGGCGTCCGCAGCATGGTGGCAACGGCTGTGCCGCCACCGACGATGGCGAGCGCAAGCGGGTCGAAGAGCTGGGCGATCATCATGCGCGGGTACACAGCAAGTAACGGGCCAGTTTACCAAGTGGCGGGTGGGCGGTGGCGACGACGGTTCGGGTGGCTGCCCGAAAAGCTTCCCCCTGACCGTCATCCCAGCGAAAGCTGGGATCTCGTGAGAGGAGAGCAGGGCAGGTGCCGCAGGAGACCCCAGCTTTCGCTGGGGTGACGGCTTGCTGCTGGTGTGACGACTGATCGCTGGGATGACGGGCTAATGCCGGGCGGCAGACCATCCGCACAAGGCGTTACTGCCGGCCTGCACGTGCCTTGCGGCCACCGGCAACCACCTTGCTGCTTTCCCGGCAGCGCTTGCCGCCGACCGGCAGTGATTGCCGCCGACCGGCAACGGCTTGCCGCTTTGGCTGCCGGCCGTCTGCCGCCACGCCGGAATCGACGAAAATCGATGTTCCCCGCGTCTGGAATCGAAAACTGGCACGGCGGTTGCTTAGTCTCGGTTGCGCAATGGTGCGCTGGAGATTGGGGCCGATGGCCGCAGATAGCTTGTTCGGGGTTCACGGAGCCGCACTGGAAGTACGCTCGCAGCGTATGGGTGTGCTCGCGTCGAACATCGCCAACGCTTCCACCCCCGGGTTCAAGGCCCGTGACATCGATTTCAAGCAGGCGCTCGCGTCGGCCGAGAACGATGGCGGCGACCAGGGGATCAGCGCGGCGACCAAATATCGCGTGCCGCTGCAGACCTCGATGGATGGCAACACCGTCGAGCTCAACGAGGAGCAGACCGCCTTTGCCGAGAACGCCGTCCAGTATCAGACGACGCTGTCGTTCCTGAACGGGCGCATCGGCCAGATCAGCCGCGCGCTGAAGGGCGAATAAGTCATGGCCGATCCGATGAACATCTTCCAGGTCGCCGGCCGCGCGATGAGCGCGCAGCTGCTGCGGATGAACACCACCGCGTCCAACCTCGCCAATGTCGGTGGCACCGCCGGCTCGGCGGACGCCGCCTACAAGACGATGAAGCCGGTGTTCCGCACCAGCTTCGACGCCGCCAGCGGGCTCTCCACCGTCGATGTCGAGAAGATCGTCACCGCCGGCGAGGCGCCCACCAAGCGCTACGATCCGTCCAACCCGATGGCGGACAAGGATGGCAATATCTACGAGGCCGCCGTCGACGAGAGCCGTGAGCTCGTCGACATGATGGAGACGGCCCGCTCCTACCAGAACAACGTCGAGGTGATGAACACTGCCAAGCAGCTCACCATCGATACCCTCAAGCTGGGCCGCTGATCATGACCGATATCACAAGCACCACCGATTATGCCGCACTGGGCATCAAGACCACCGCGTCGGCCGCCGCCGCGAACGTCTCGACCACCGGCACCAAGACCACGCTCGACCAGAGCGATTTCCTGCAGCTGATGACCGCGCAGCTCAAGAACCAGGATCCGTTCGCGCCGGTCGATAACACCCAGATGGTCGCGCAGATGGCGCAGATGTCGAGCACCGCCGGCATCAGCGCGATGAACGCGACGCTCACCGGCATCGCCACCAAGCTCGGCACCACCAGCGCGTCGGATGCGATGAACTATGTCGGCAAGACCGTGCTCACCGCCGGCAAGACCGCCTATGAGCGCACCAGCGGCGGCATTGCCGGCGCGGTCGAGCTCGGCGCCGCCGCCACCGACGTCCAGGTGACGATCGCCGACTCCAACGGCAGCGTCGTCAAGACCATCCAGCTTGGCAAGCAGGACGCCGGCACCGTCACCTACGACTGGGACGGCAAGGACGACGCAGGCAACACCGTCGACGGCGGGCCCTACACCGTCACCGCGGATGCCGCCAACGGCTCCAAGACGGTGAGCGCGCAGAACCTCGTCTGGGCGCCGGTCGAATCCGCCTCGCTGCCCACCAGCGGCACCCCCACCCTCAACGTGACCGGCCTCGGCTCGGTCGATCCCTCCGCGATCCGCTCGGTCGCCTAACCCACCCCTTCGTCCCAGGAGCTACCCCGATGTCCTTCTACACCTCGCTGTCCGGCCTCCAGGCCTCGCAAACCGATATGTCGACGATCAGCCACAATCTGGCCAACGTCTCCACCACCGGCTTCAAGAAGAGCCGCACCGACTTTGCCGACGTGATCGCCTCGAGCGTCTCGACCGATCCGCGCAAGATGGTCGGCTCGGGCGTGGTCGTGAAGGCGACGACGCAGCAGTTCGCCGAGGGCAATCTCACCACCACCAGCAACGCGCTCGATCTCGCGCTGGTCGGCGAGGGCTTCTTCACGATGAAGACCACCGGCGTCTCGGATTCGACCACCTATACCCGCAACGGCAGCTTCTCGGTCGACTCCAACAACAACGTCGTCGACGCCCAGGGCAGCTATCTGATGGTCTACCCGGTCGACAGCGACGGCAACGTCACCGCAACCGGTGCCGACGGCCTCACCAACCTGCAGATCCAGCAGACCAGCGGTACGCCCAAGGCGACCAGCAACGTCGCCACCGCGGTGCAGATGTCGTCGACCTCCACCATCAAGGGCGCGACCGATTTCGATCGCACCGACACCACCACCTACAACAACTCGGTCGCCACCCGGATCTACGACGCCAACGGCAATCCGATGACGATGACCAATTACTACGTCCGCACCGCCGGTGGCGATGCCGCGGCAACCCCGCCGACCACCGGCACCTGGAACGTCTACACCTATGTCGGCGACCAGCTGATGACCCCCAAGGGCGCCACCACGCCCGGCCCGGTGACGCTGAGCTTCGACAACAAGGGTGCGCTCGCCAGCCCGGCCAGCCCCGCGCTCGAGTTCGAGCAGTTCGTGCCTGTCTCGGGCGCGGCCGCGCAGAACCTCAAGCTCGATCTCGCCAACTCCACCCAGCTGTCGTCGGCCTTCTCGGTCAACTCGAAGAGCCAGGACGGCGTCGCCGTCGGCCAGCTCGCCGGCGTCACCGTCAGCGATGCCGGCCTGATCCAGGCGAGCTTCTCCAACGGCGACGTGGTGCCGCTCGGCAAGGTCGCGCTGGCCAAGTTCTCGACGCCGTCGGGCCTGCGCCAGATCGGCAACAGCTATTGGGCCGCCACCGGCGTGTCGGGCACCGCGGTGCTCGGTTCGGCAAGCGCCGACGGCTTTGGTTCGCTGATGTCGGGCACCATCGAAGGCTCGAACGTCGACATCACCGAAGAGCTGGTCAACCTGATCGCGGCACAGCGCAACTTCCAGGCGAACGCCAAGGCGCTGGATACCGCGAGCCAGGTCTCGCAGACCATCTTCAACATCCGCAACTGATCACAAGCGGCGGCGCGGAGGCTTAGATGGACAAGTTGGTCTATACGGCGGCGACGGGGTTGCGGGCGCACATGGCGGCGCAGGCAGCGATCGCCAACAACATGGCGAACGTGTCCACCACCGGCTTTCGCGCCGACCGCGTGATGTTCGACCGGATCGAGCTGAAGGGCGGCGGCACCCAGCTGGAGGCACGCATGCCCACCAGCGAAGAGGTCACCGACGCCGATCGCAACCCGGGCACGATCCAGACCACCGGCCGCAGCCTTGATGTCGCCGTCACCGGCAACAACGATTGGCTCGCGGTGCAGGCGGCGGACGGCAGCGAGGCCTACACCCGCCGCGGCGACATGGAGGTCGCGCCCTCGGGCGTGCTCCAGACCGGCGACGGCTATATTGTCCAGGGCAGCGGCGGCCCGATCACCGTGCCGCCGCACGATTCACTGACGATCGCCGGCGACGGCACCGTCACCATCGTCCCCCAGGGCGGTGATCCCAAGAACCCGCAGGTGCTCGACCGGCTCAAGCTGGTCAGCGCCAAGGGCACAGATACGGTAAAGGGGCTCGACAATCTGCTGCGCGTGCGCGGCGGCGGCACCCTGCCGGAAAATATGGACGCCACCGTCCAGGCGGGGGCGCTGGAAGGCTCCAACGTCAACATGACGCAAGCGCTGGTCGACATGATCGAAAACCAGCGCGGCTATGAGGTTCAGGCGAACCTCATGAAATCGGCCAAGGATATGGACGAGAGCAGCACCTCAGTGATGCGTCTCCCGAGCTAAGGAAAAGACACGATGTCCTCCTCCGCCATGCACATCGCGCGCACCGGGCTTGATGCCCAGGATACGCGCATGCGGGTCATCTCGAACAACCTCGCCAACGTCAACACGACGGGGTTCAAGAAGGATCGCGCCGCGTTCGAGACGCTGTCGTACCAGACGATCACCGCGCCCGGCGCGCAGTCGACGTCCGAGACGAAATACGCCACCGGGCTCAACCTCGGCACCGGCGTGCGCATCCAGGGCACGTCGCGGATCGACACCCAGGGCTCGCTCCAGCAGACCGGCAACAGCTTCGATCTCGCGCTCGACGGCGATGGCTATTTCCAGGTCCAGCTGCCGGGCGGCAACCTCGGCTACACCCGCGCCGGCAACTTCTCGCGCTCGCCGGAAGGCCTGATGGTCACCTCCGAGGGCTATCAGGTGATGCCCGGCATCACCGTGCCGACCAACGCCACCTCGGTGACGATCGGTACCGACGGCACCGTCACCGCGCAGATCCCCGGGCAGACCGAGGGCACGACGCTGGGCCAGATCCAGGTCGCGAGCTTCCCCAACCCCACCGGGTTGCAGTCGACCGGTGACAATTACCTCACCGAGACCGCCTCGAGCGGCGCTGCCAACCTCGGCATCGCCGGCGAGGATGGCCGCGGCAACGTCCGCCAGGGTTCGCTCGAGGCGTCCAACGTCAACGTCGTCGAGGAGCTGGTCGACATGATCGAATGCCAGCGCGCCTATGAGGTCAATTCGAAGATGATCTCGGCGAGCGACGACATGCTCAAGAACCTGAACCAGAACCTGTGATCAGCACCATGCGCCTTGCCCTCTCGTTCCGTTCCGCGGCGGCCCTTGCCGGCCTGCTCGCCGTTGCCGCCCCGGCCGATGCCGGCGTGTTCGGCAAGAAGAAGCCGCCGGAGGATTTCACCGCGGTGCGCGCGCCGGCGGTGCCGGTGGCGGCGCCCGCCAACGGCTCGATCTTCCAGGCCAGCGACGGCTATGCCGCGCTGTACGAGGGCTGGCGCGCCCGCAAGGTGGGCGATCCGCTGACGATCGTGCTGGTGGAGCGCACCGCCGCGTCCAAGTCGGCGAGCTCCAAGCTCGATTCGTCGGGGTCGGGCAGCATCACTCCGCCCGCGACCGGCGCGCTCAGTCTGTTCAAGGGCACCGACGCGTCGATCAGCGGCGCGCGCAACTTCGATGGCAAGGGCGCGACCGACCAGGCGAACTCGCTCTCGGGCGAGGTTTCGGTCACCGTTGCCGAAGTCTATGCCAACGGCACCATGCTGGTGCAGGGCCAGAAGCGGGTGACGCTCAACCGCGGCGACGAGTTCGTCCGCATCAAGGGTATCGTCCGCACCGCCGATGTCGGTGCCGACAATCGCGTCCCCTCCACCCGGGTGGCGGACGCGCAGATTTCCTACACCGGCAAGGGCGATGTCGCCCGCGCGAGCCGCCAGGGCTGGCTCGGCCGCTTCTTCTCCGTCGTCAGCCCGTTTTGAGGCCCGCACCCATGCGCTTTCTCCTCTCGTTCCTCGCCGCGCTCGTGATCGCGAGCCCCGCGTCCGCCGATCGGATCAAGGATCTTGGCGGCTTCCAGGGCATTCGCGCCAACCAGCTCACCGGCTATGGCGTGGTCGTCGGCCTGCCCGGCACGGGCGACGACAATCTCGAATATACCGTGCAGTCGCTCAAAGCCGTCGCCTCTCGCTTCGGCCTGCAGCTGCCGGCGTCGGCCAACCCGGGGATGAAGAACGCTGCGGTGGTGATGATCACCGCCGAGCTGCCGCCCTTCGCCAAGCCGGGCCAGCGGCTCGACATCACCGTCGCCTCGATGGGCAAGGCCAAGAGCCTGCGCGGCGGCAGCCTGGTGCTGAGCCCGCTGCTCGGCGCCGACAACCAGATCTACGCGATGGCGCAGGGCAACCTTGCGGTCGGCGGGCTAGGCGCGGAAGGCGCCGACGGCTCCAAGATCGTCGTCAACATTCCCTCCACCGGCCGCATCCCCGAGGGCGCCACCGTCGAGCGCGCGGTCGCGACCGGGTTCGACACCGCGCCGAACCTTACCTTCAACCTCGCCCGTGCCGATTTCACCACCGCGCAGAATGTCGCCACCGCGATCAACCAGAAGCTCGGCTTCGGCACCGCCCAGGCGGTGGATGCGGTGTCGGTGGCCGTGCGTGCACCGCAGGGCGCCGACGTCCGCGCGACGCTGATGAGCACGATCGAGAACCTCGATGTCACCTCCGCGGAAGCCCCGGCGAAAGTAATTGTAAATGCGCGCACGGGTACGGTCGTTATCAATAGTGCGGTGAGGGTGAGCCCCGCCGCGGTGACGCACGGCAAGCTGACCGTGCGCATCGATGAGAACCAGCGGGTCAGCCAGCCGGCGCCGTTCAGCCAGGGCAAGACCGCGGTGGAGCAGCGCTCCAACGTGTCTGTCGAGGAGGAGAAGAAACCGATGTTCCTGCTCAATCCCGGCCCCAAGCTGGCCGACGTGGTCAAGGCCGTGAACGCGATCGGTGCATCGCCGGCCGATCTGGTCGCGATCCTCGAAGCCCTCAAGGAAGCCGGCGCGCTGCGCGCGGAGCTGATCGTCCTGTGAGCGACATTCCGGCCCTGGCGAGCGCGACTCCGGCGGTTCCGACCACCGGTATCTCGACCGACAACGCGCGCCTCAAGAGCGCCGACAACCTCAAGAAGGCCGGCCAGCAGTTCGAGGCGGTGTTCAACGGCATGATGCTCAAGAGCATGCGCCAGGCGAAACTGGCCGATCCGTTGTTCGACTCGAAGGCGCTGGATACCTTTTCCGAGATGCAGGACACCCGCCTCGCCCAGTCGATGGCGGAGCACACCCCGATCGGCATCGGCAAGGCGATGACCGATTTCCTGTCGAAATCTCAAGCTGATCTTAAGACAAATACGGCAGATCCGCCCAAATGAGCGACTTGCTCTCGATCGGCGCCTCGGGCGTCCGCGCCTATCAGACGGCGCTCTCCACCATTGGCGAGAATATCGCCAATGTGGGAACGACGGGCTATACCCGTCGCACCGTCAGCCTGTCCGAGGTGCCGGGCACGGGATCGATCAGCCAGTTCGGCGCCGGCAACGGCGTGCTCCTCTCGGCGGTCAACCGCGCGTCCGACACCTATGCGAGCACCGCGCTGCGCGCGACCACCGCCGATCTGTCGCGGACCACCAGCGGCGCAACCTGGCTCGACAAGATCCAGAGCGCGCTCACCGGCAACGAACTCACCACCCGCGTCACCTCCTTCTTCGCCTCGGCGCAGAGCCTGGCGGCCGAACCCGATTCGTCGGCGCTGCGCACCGGCGTGGTCAGTGCCGCCCAGTCGGCCGCAGTCGCCTTCACCGCGACCGGCCAGGCGTTCGACCAGATCAACGCCGACATGGATACCGCCGGCACCCAGGCGGCGACCGATCTCAATTCGCTCGGCGCCTCGCTCGCCCAGATCAACGACGGCCTCGGCCGCTCGCTGCCCGGCAGCACCGCTGCGGCGCAGCTGATGGACCAGCGCGACGTCATCCTCGGGCAGATGAGCCAGCTCGTCGACGTCAACGTCCAGACCGACACCTTCGGTCGCGTCACCGTCGGCATCGGCGGTGCCGCGGGCGATGCGTTCGTGAAGGGTAATCAGGCGGGCACCGTCAGCTACCAGCGCAACAATGATGGCACCGTCGGTTTCAACGTCGCCGTCAACGGCGTGGTCAACGTGCTCAGCCCCAACGGTGGCTCCACGGCGGGCATGATCGACGGCGCCCAGCGGGTCGCGGCGATCCGCCAGAACCTCAACGATGTTGCCACCGATTTCGTCAAGACGGTCAACGACAACCAGGCAGCCGGCGACGATCAGACCGGCACGCAGGGCAAGGCGCTGTTCGCCGCCGGCACCTCGCCGACCGACATGTCGGTGCTGCTCACCAACGGCA
This sequence comes from Sphingomonas sp. GW821-FHT09E03, assembly GCF_059416225.1. Classification (NCBI taxonomy): domain Bacteria; kingdom Pseudomonadati; phylum Pseudomonadota; class Alphaproteobacteria; order Sphingomonadales; family Sphingomonadaceae; genus Sphingomonas; species Sphingomonas sp. GW821-FHT09E03. Next base: position 511,258 of record NZ_JBWKOS010000002.1, read on the forward strand.
GCGACATCGCCGCCGCATCCACCGGCGGCGGCACGCGTGATGCGAGCAATCTCGCCGCGCTGCAGACGTCGCGCACCACCAAGGGCTACGAAGCCACGTTGACCGCGCTCGTCACCGACAATGCCACTGCCTACAAGCAGAAGAACACCATCGCCGACGCGCAAAGCGCGATCCGCGACGGTGCCGAAACCGCGCTGTCATCCAAGACCGGCGTCAACCTCGATTCGGAGGCGGTCGATCTGATGCGCTTCCAGCAGGCGTATTCGGCCTCGAGCCGGATCATCCAGGTCGCCCGCGATACCTTCCAGTCGATCCTCGATATCAGGTAACGGCCATGCAGATCTCCACCAGCCTGTTCTATGATTCGACGTCGCGTCGCCTGTCGGCGATGACGGAGAAGGCGACGCTGCTGCAGACGCAGATCGCGACCGGCAAGAAGGTGATCAACGCCTCCGACGATCCTGCCGCCGCGCAGCAGATCGCCGAGCTCAACCGCAAGGATGCCGACGCCGCCGTCTACGGCACCAATCTTACCACCGCCGATTCGCTGCTGACGCAGGCGGACAGCGTGCTGGGGCAGATCAACACCCAGCTGCAGCGCGCGGTGGAACTGACCACTCAGGCGGCGACCGGCACCCAGACCGATTCCAGCCGCAAGTTGATCGGGACCGAGCTTAGCTCGATCATCGATTCGATCGTCAGCCTCGCCAATACCAAGAACGTGCGCGGCCAGCCGCTGTTCGGCACGCCCGATGGCACTGCCGCGGTGACCCGCGATGCCACCACCGGGGCGATCAGCTATGCCACCACCAACGTCTCGGAGATCCCGATCGCCGACGGGCAGACGGTGCAGGCGACCGAAAGCGCCTCGCGGATCTTCGACATCGGCGGCGGCAAGGATACGCTGACGATGCTCAGCACGCTCGCCGCGGCGCTGACCAATGGCGGCGACGGCGCGAGCGACACCATCTCCTCGTCGCTGGACGATCTTACCAAGGCGACCGACCAGGTTTCCAACGTCCAGGCATCGGTCGGTGCGCGGGCGGCGCGGGTCGATCTGCAGCAGACGCTGCTGACCACCGCCAACACCGATCGCGAGGACCTGCGCTCGAGCCTCGAGGACGTCAATGTCACCGATGCGGTGGTCCAGCTCCAGCAGATGATGACGGCGCTGTCGGCGACCCAGGCGAGCTTCTCCAAGCTCTCCAGCCTGTCGCTGTTCGACTACATCAAGTAGCGCGTCCTTTCCGCTCGTGATCGGCGCCGTCGAGCAAGCTCGGCCGGCGCCGTGTGCGGTTAGTCGAGCGCGTCGGAGGCGAGCGGGCGGGTTGGCGAGCCAGGCGATGCACGCATCCGATACAGGCCGTCACATTCGGTTCAAACCGGCCCGGGCCGGTAACCACTTGTCCAGATAATCCGGTTAAGCCCGGGTTGAGCAAAGCCATCATCTGGCTGGCCTAACGGGGGTTTTTGCGTGTTTCCTGCAATCGGTCTGGTTGTCCTTCTCGCCATGGTGTTCGGCGGTTTTGCCATCACCGGCGGCGCGCTCGGCCCCGTCATGGAGGCGATCCCTCACGAGATGCTGATCATCGGCGGCGCCGCCGCCGGCGCGCTGATCATCGGCAATTCGGGCAACGAGCTGAAAGCGATGGGCAAGGGCCTGGGCAAGGTGTTCAAGGGCCCCAAGTACAAGAAGCAGGACTATCTCGACGTCATCTTCCTCGTCAGCAAGCTGATGAAGATGCTGCGGATGGATGGCCCGATCGCGCTCGAGCCGCATGTCGAGGATCCCAAGTCCTCCGCGGTGTTCGCGGAATATCCCCGCCTGCTCGCCGATTCGACGCTGATCAACCTGATCGCCGATACGCTGCGGCTGGTGGTCGTCTCGTCGGGCACGCTCGACGTCCATGCCGTCGAGGAGGTGATGGATCACTCGATCAAGACCCACCATCACGAGGTGGAAGGGCCGCACACCACGCTCAACAGCCTGGCCGATTCGCTGCCCGCGCTCGGCATCGTCGCCGCGGTGCTCGGCATCGTCAAGACGATGGGCTCGATCGACAAGCCGCCGGCGATCCTGGGGGGCATGATCGGCTCGGCGCTGGTCGGCACCTTCATGGGCGTGCTGCTCGCCTATGGCATCGTCTCGCCGCTCGCCGGCCGCCTCAAGCAGGTGATCGATGCCGACGGCGCGATCTACGACGTGGTCAAGCAGATCATCATCGCCTCGCTCCACGGCCACCCGCAGCCGCTGGTGATCGAGGCCGCGCGCTCCGGCATCGCCCACAAGAACCAGCCCGGTTTCGCCGAGGTGTTCGATGGCCTGCGCGGCAAGTAAGATGGGGGCTCGGTAAATGGCGCGCGCCGCTCCTCATGGGGCCAACCAGCCGCCCAAGATCGTCATCGTCAAGAAGATCATCCAGGGTGGGCACGGCGGCCATCACGGCGGTGCCTGGAAGGTCGCCTATGCCGATTTCGTGACCGCGATGATGGCCTTCTTCCTGCTGCTGTGGCTGCTCGGCGCCACCAACGAAAAGCAGCGCAAGGGCATCGCCGACTATTTCGCGCCGACCATCCTCGACAAGAAGTCGCTCGGGCTCGGCGGCAGCGGGGTGCTCGGTGGCGAATCGGTGATGAGCAACAACAAGCTCGGCCCCAAGGCGGCGAGCGCGCCGATCGCCTCGATGGGCATTCCTACCCAGAATGCCGGCGGCCAGCTGGCCGGCACCGGCGACAAGGGGTCGCTGCGCAATCCCAATGCGATGCAGGCCGATCGCAAGGCGTTCGAGGCGATCAAGCGCCGCCTCGAGGCGCAGATCCAGGGCTCGTCGCGGCTCGCCAAGCTTGCCAGCCACGTTCGCTTCGTGCCGACCCAGGATGGCCTGCGCATCGATCTGGTCGACGATGCCGATTATTCGATGTTCGCGCTCGGCACCACGGTGCTCGATGCGCGCGCCTCCGAATTGATCGGGATGATCGCCGGCACCATCGCCGGCACGCCCAACACGATCATGATCCGCGGCCACACCGACAGCGTGCCCTATGGCGACCCGCGCGCGATGAACAATTGGATGCTGTCGTCGGGGCGCGCCGAGGCGACGCGCCGCCGCTTGGCCTCGGGCGGCATTCCCGAGCAGCGGTTCGAGCGGATCGAAGGGGTGGCGGACCGCGAGCCGCTGATCACCAGCAACGCCATGGACCCGCGCAATCGACGGGTCGCGATCACCTTGCTCTATCGCAAGGGCAGTTTCGGCAGCTGAGCGGCCGGCCGATCATCGGACCTGCCTCGCCGAGGCAGGTCCGATGACGGATCAGGCTTCCTCGCCTTCGCCCTTGCGGGCGCGGCGCGGCGCGGCGCCGGCAGCCGGCGCATCGGTCTTGGTCCGCGCGCCCGGCTTGCGGCCAAGGCCGATCTTCTTGGCCATCGCGCGACGGCTTTCCGAATAGTTCTCGGCGACCATCGGGTAATCCGACTTCAGTCCATAACGGTCGCGATATTCCGCGGGCGTCATGCCATGAGTGGCGAGGTGGCGGCGCAAGGTCTTGTACGGCTTGCCGTCGATCATCGAGATGATATGATCTTTGGATGCCAAGGATTTACGTACCGATACAGCGGGCGTGTACTCGGTAACAGGCTGTGCCTCGGGGGCCGCATCGGTGGCGCCAAGCAGCGCCGACACCGTGTCGTGCATCTTGCCGAGAAAGGCGGGAACCTCTTCGGCCGAAGTACGGGTGTTGGGGTTGCCGAGCCAAGCAATCGTCAATTCGGTTGCTAGCTCTACGGCATTTAGGTCGGTGTTATCTTCAGTCATCGTTTGCTCCTTTGACCAGGGTCTGCCGTACGCGCCGATGACGTGACGTCAACCCCGCAGCAGGTCGTGGCTTTTCCAAAAATGGGCAAACGGCGAGAAAGTTTGTCAATTCTAACCTAAGTAACTGGATATTCTGGCAGATCACGCGTTCGATGTCTTATCGGCCAAGGAAGGTCGGCGATCACCGATCGACAGTGGGCGGAGTCGCCGAGCGCCAGTTGCAACCATTGCGCTATGGGAGCGTGCTGCAATATCAGCCACAGCGGGCAATTAGTTGAGCATCATGACACACACCGACGATCGCGACGCGCAGCGGATGGCGGCGCTGGCGCGCTACCAGGTGATGGACAGCCCCCGCGAAGCGGCGTTCGACGAGATTGCCGAACTGATCGCCGCGATCTGCGACGTGCCGATGGCCGTGATCAATTTCATCGATGACCATCGCCAGTTCTTCAAGGCGGAGGTCGGGCTGGGCGTCGACTGTACGCCGCTGGAAACCTCCTTCTGCGCCCATGCGCTGCTGCAGAACGATTTCCTGCTGGTGCCCGACACGCAGAACGATCCGCGCTTCGACTGCAACCCGCTGGTCACTGGCGACCCGCACATCCGCTTCTATGCCGGCGCGTTGCTCAAGACCGCCGATGGCGTGCCGATCGGTACCTTGTGCGTGCTCGACCGCAAGCCGCGAACCCTCACCGATCTTCAGCAACGCGCGCTGCGGGTGCTCGCGCGGCAGGTGATGGCGCAGCTCGATCAGCGCCTGACCCTGCAGCGCACCGCGATCGCCGAGGCGCGACAGCGCGCGATCGTCGACAGCGCACGCGATTTCGCGATCGTCGCGACCGATCTCGACGGGATCATCGCCGCATGGAGTCAGGGCGCCGAAGCGGTGCTCGGCTGGAGCGAGGCGGAGGCGGTGGGCGCCAGCGCCGCGCTGTTCTTCACCGAGGCCGATCGCGCCGCGGGTGTTCCCGCCAGGGAGATGCTCACCGCGCGCGTGGCGGGCCGCGCCGTCGACGAGCGCTGGCACCAGCGCAAGAACGGCGAGCAATTCTGGGCGAGCGGCGAGCTCGCGCCGCTCAACGACGAGGCGGGCCGTCACATTGGCTACGTCAAGATCCTGCGCGACCGCACCGAGCAGCATCTCGCCGGCCAGGCGCTCGAAGAGGCGCAGCGCAACCTCGGCCGCGCGCAGGCGGCGGGCGGCGTCGGCGTCTTCCACGTCGGGGTCGACGGCCTGCTCCACGCCACGCCCGAATTCTTCCGGCTGTATGGTCTCGAGGCGAGCGACACGCTCCCCGCGGCGATGTTCGAGGCGCTGATCATCCCCGAAGACCGGCATCTGATCTCCACCGCAGCGTCACGCGGCGAGGGAACGGTGCCGCTCGACGTCGAATATCGGATCCGTCGCGCCGATACCGGCGAGCTGCGCTGGATCGCGCGCAAGGGCGAGATCCTGAGCGACGAGGCGGGCGTGCCGGTGCGCTTCGCCGGCGTCGCGCGCGACATCACCGAGGCGCGGGTCGCGCGCGACGCGCTGGCGCGCAGCGAGGAACGCTATCGTGCGCTGTTCAACGCGATCGACGACGGCTTCTGCATCATCGAGTTCTTCGACGGTCCCGACGGGCCGCTCAGCGACTATGTCCATGTCGACGCCAATCCCGGCTACGAGCGCCACACCGGGATCGGCAACATCGTCGGCCGCACGGTGCGCGAGCTGGCGCCGACCGAGGCCGACGATTGGGTGGCGCTATACGGCGAGGTGCTGCGGACCGGCGAGCCGATCCGGTTCGAGCGCTGGTTCGAGGCGGCGGGGCGGCACATCGAGGTGTCCGCGGCGCGGGTCGAGCCCGCCAGCCGGCAGCAGGTGTCAGTGCTGTTCCGCAACGTCGAGGATCGCCGCCGGGCCGAGGCGCTCGCGCGCGAGAACATCGATCGCGTCCAGCTCGCGCTGTCGGCCGGCGCGATCGTCGGCACCTGGTTCTGGGATTTGCAGACCGACCGCTTCAGGGTGGACGAGGGCTTCGCGCGCGCGTTCGGGCTCGATCCCGCGCTCGGCCGCGAGGGGTTGAGCCTGCGCCAGGTGGTGGAGACCGTCCATCCCGATGATCAGGAAGGGTTGGCCGATGCGATCGCCGAGGTGATCGCGCGCGGCGGCGCCTATGCCCATCAATATCGCGTGCTCCGCCCGGACGGGCGCTATTACTGGATCGAGGCCAACGGCCGGGTCGATCATGCGCCGGACGGCACGCCGCTGATGTTCCCGGGCGTGCTACTCGATGTCGAGGAGCGGCGCACCGTCGAGCGTGAGCGCGACCGGGCGACGACGGCGCTGCGCGCGCTCAACGAGACGCTCGAACAGCGCGTCGCCGAGCGCACCGCCGAGCTGATGCAGGCCGAAGAGGCGCTCCGCCAGGCGCAGAAGATGGAGAGCGTCGGCCAGCTCACCGGTGGCATCGCGCATGATTTCAACAACATGCTGACGGGCGTGATCGGCAGCCTCGATCTGATCCAGCGCAACCTCGCCAAGGGCCGGATGGAACCGGTCCACCGCTATATCGAAGCCGCCAACACCTCGGCGCAGCGTGCCGCGGCGCTGACGGCGCGGCTGCTCGCCTTCGGGCGCCGGCAATCGCTCGATCTCCAGCCCGCCGACGTCAACGCGCTGGTCGCCGGCATGGCGGACATGCTTCACCGCACGCTGGGCGAGCAGGTGTCGCTGGAGATCCACCCGGCCGCATCGCTGTGGGCGGCGCGCACCGACGCCAACCAGCTCGAAAGCGCCTTGCTCAACCTGTGCATCAACGCGCGCGACGCGATGCCGGGCGGCGGCAAGCTGATCATCGAGACCACCAACACCGTGCTCGACGAGCGCTATGTCCGCCTGCATCATGATCTCGACGCGGGCGATTACGTCGTGCTGTCTGTCACCGATACCGGCACCGGCATGGCCGCCGAGACGATCGAGAAGGTGTTCGAGCCGTTCTTCACCACCAAGCCGGTGGGGCAGGGCACCGGCCTCGGCCTGTCGATGATCTACGGCTTCGCACGCCAATCCGGCGGCCATGTCCGCATCTACAGCGAGCTCGGCCAGGGCACGACGGTGAAACTCTACCTGCCGCGCTTCAACGGCGATGTGGAGGCCAGGCTGATCGACGAAGGGGATGCCCCGCGGGGCGCCGGCGAGACGGTGCTGGTGGTGGAGGACGATCCGTCGGTGCGGATGATCGTGCTCGAGGTGCTGGCCGAGCTCGGCTATGGCGCGATCGAGGCGGTGGATGCGCCGTCGGCGATCCCGATCCTTCATTCCGACCGCGCAATCGACCTGCTCGTCACCGATGTCGGGCTGCCGGGGATGAACGGGCGGCAGCTGGCCGAGGTGGCGCGCCAGTCGCGGCCCGATCTCAAGGTCCTGTTCGTCACCGGCTATGCACAGAATGCCGCGGTGCGCAGCGGCTTCCTCGATGCGGGCATGGAGATGATGACCAAGCCGTTCGCGATCGAGGCGCTGGCGACCAAATTGCGCGAGATGCTGGGGGAGTGAGGAAGGGGCGGGGCGTGCAACCCGCCCTTCTGGCCGTCGCTCAGAACCCCAATTCGCTCATCGTCACCACCCGGTGCTCGCGTGCGCTGATCTCCGCGGCAACGCCGATCGCGACCGCGCGCAGCCCGTCCTCGGCGGTCACCTGCACCGGCCCCTCGCCGCGTACCGCCGCGGCAAAGGCAAGGTGCTGGTAATAGGTCGCGCCTTCGTGCGAGCCGGCGGCGTGCGCGGTTTCGTCCACCGCCACTCGGCTGCGCTCGACCTGCTTGTCGCCGAGGAAGCCGACCCGCGGCGAGAACACCAGGTCGCCCGGCGGGATCAGCACGTCGAGCCGCGCGGCATCGCCGGTCGCGCTCATCTCCTCCTGATGCTCGGCGCCATCGGCGAACATCGACAGGTCGAGCATCGCGCGCACCCCGTTGGCGAAATCGACGGTGGTGAAGCTGTTGTCGATGATATCGGGCCGCGCGCCATCGTAGCGTTCGTCGAGATGGTTCACGTCCATCGCGCCCGAGCAATAGACGCGCACCGGCTCCGACTGGACGATCAGCCGCATCAGATCGAAGAAATGGCAGCATTTCTCCACCATCGTGCCGCCGGTATTGCGGGCGAAGCGGTTCCAGTCGCCCACCTTGGCGAGGAACGGGAAGCGATGCTCGCGGATCGAAAGCATCTGCAGCCGCCCGACGCGGCCGCCATGAACCTGGTCGATGAAGGCGGCGGCCGGCGGCATGAAGCGATATTCCATGCCGGTCCAGAACGGCCGGTCGCGCCCGCCCGCCTGGGCGACGATCCAGCGCGCATCGTCCAGCGTCGTCGCCAGCGGCTTTTCGCACAGGATCGCGGCATCCATCGCAAACAAGGGCTCGAGCACGGCGCGGTGGGTGTGGTTGGGCGAGGCGATCACGATCGCGTCGACCTCGGCGTGACGGGCGAAGTCGGCGACGCTGTCGTAGCTGGTGACCCCGTCAGCCTTGTCGCCCAGCGCATCGCGCGCCCAGCCGAGCGAGGTCGCGACCGGATCGGCGAGCGCCACCACCTCGGCGCCGGGGACGAGCGCGATGTTGCGGAGGTGCTCCACCCCCATCATCCCCGTTCCCACCACGCCATACCGTATCGCGGCTACCATCGCATCCGTCCCTATGCCATGTCGCCGACCATGACGACGATCCGCCTCTCACGCGAACCCCGCCCGCTCGGCAAGAGCGATCTCCTTGTCTCGCCCATAGCCTGGGGCATGTGGCGACTCGCCGGCGTCGACACGCCCGGTGTGCGCGCGCTGATCGATGCGGCGCTGGAGGCGGGAATTTCCCTGTTCGACACCGCCGACATCTACGGCTGCGACGTCCCCGCCGGCTTCGGCTCGGCGGAAGTGCTGTTCGGCCAGGCGCTGGCCGAGGCGCCGGACCTGCGCGCGCACATGGTGATCGCCACCAAGGGCGGCATTCGCCCCGGCATTCCGTACAATTCCGGCACCGACTATCTGAACGCGGCGCTCGACGATTCGCTCGCCCGCCTCCAGGTCGAGCAGGTCGATCTCTACCAGATCCACCGCCGCGATTTCCTCACCCACCCCCAGGAAGTCGCCGCCGCGCTCGATGCGATGGTCGCGTCCGGCAAGGTTCGCCATGTCGGCGTTTCCAACTACAGCCCTGCCGAGTTCGATGCGCTGCAGGCCTTCCTCGGTCGGCCGATCGTCAGCACCCAGCCCGAATTCTCGCCGCTGCACAGCGCGCCCTTGTTCGACGGCACGCTGGATCAGGCGATGCGGCTCGGCGTTGCCGTGCTCGCCTGGTCGCCGCTCGGCGGCGGCCGGCTGGCCGATGGCGGCCACCCGGCGGCGCAGGCGCTCGCGGCGCACGGCCAGCGCTACGAAGTCGATGCGGCCACCGCCGCGCTCGCCTGGGCGATGGCGCATCCGGCGAGGATCATCCCGATCGTCGGCTCGCAGACGCCCTCGCGCATTCGCGCCGCTGCGGATGCCTGTCGGGTCGAATGGACCCGCGCGCAATGGTATGAGGTGCTGCAGGCCGGGATGGGCGAGACGCTGCCATGACCATGCTGCCGCCCTGCGAGATCAGCTGGTTCTCGGCGTTGTGCGACGACGATTACGAGTTCCTCGGCCAGCCCGATGCCAGGCTGCAATCGAGCTGGGCGCATTGCCGCGACATCGTCATGCAGGCCGAAACGGGCGGCTTCGACAATGTCCTGCTGCCGTCGGGCTATGCGCTCGGCATCGATACCACCGCCTTTGCCGCCGGCATGGCGCCGTTGCTCGCGCGGATGCGGATGCTGATGGCGGTGCGGATCGGCGAAAGCTGGCCGCCGCAGCTCGCGCGCCAGATCGCGACCATCGACCAGATGATGGGCGCGGGCCCCGGCGGGCTCGCCCGGCTGGCGATCAACATCATCTCCAGCGACCTGCCCGGCGAGACGCTGGCGAGCGGCCCGCGCTATGCCCGCACGCTTGAGGCGATGACCATCCTGCGCACCCTGCTCGACCGTCAGCCGCTCGATCACCGCGGCGAGTTCTGGCAGCTCGCGCTCGATCCGCCGCGGGTCGGGACCGTCTCGGGCCGCTGCCCGCCGCTCTATTTCGGCGGCCTCTCGGATGCGGCGCGTGACGCCGCGGCCCAGGGCTGCGACGTTTATCTGATGTGGCCCGACACGATGGAGGGGGTGCGCGGCATCGTCGCCGACATGCGCGCTCGCGCCGCCACCCATGGCCGCACCCTCAAGTTCGGCTATCGCGTCCACGTGATCGTCCGCGACACCGAGGAGGAGGCGCGCGCCGCCGCCGACCGGCTGCTGTCGAAGCTCGACGATGCCACCGGCGATGCGATTCGTTCGCGCTCGCTCGATTCGCAATCGGCCGGGGTCCGCCGCCAGGCCGAGCTGCGCGAGGAGGCCGCGCGTCAGGATGGCTATGCCGAGGCCAATCTGTGGACCGGGATCGGCCGCGCCCGCTCGGGCTGCGGCGCCGCGATCGTCGGCAACCCCGATCAGGTGCTCGCCAAGCTCGACGCCTATCGCGCCGAGGGGATCGATGCCTTCATCCTCTCGGGCTATCCCCATGCCGCCGAGGCCGATCTGTTCGCACGCCACGTGCTGCCGCGGATCGACCACGCGCCGCTCGCGGTGTGACCACCCCGGCCCGCTCCTGGCCGGCGCGGGGGAACCGGGCCTGCCACCGTGGCGTAGAAAAACTGCCTCGCCGGCAGGGGGCCCCGGCGGCCATGCGCACGGCATGAACGGACACACGCGTTGAGAACGGTCGCCCAGCTCAGTCCCCGCCATCGCGGCTTGCTGTTCGCGCTGGTGATCACCGCGGGCGTGCTCAACCTGGTCGATCGCCAGATCATCGCCGTGCTCAAGCCGGTGATCGCCGCCGATCTCGGCTGGAGCGACAATGATTACGGCACGCTCGCCGCCTGGTTCCAGACCGGCGCGGCGATCGGCTTCCTGTTCAGCGGCTGGATCGCCGACAAGCTCGGGGTCAAATGGGCCAATCCGCTCGGCGTCGCGGCGTGGAGCATCGCGGCGCTGCTCCACGGCTGGGCGCGGACCATGGTGGAGTTCACCGCCGTCCGCGTCGCGCTCGGCGCGACCGAGGCGATGGGCACGCCGACCGGTACCAAGACCGTGGCCGCGGTGCTGGCGGCGCGCTGGCGCTCGACCGGTTATGGCGCGAGCAATGCCGCAAGCAGCCTCGGCGCGATCCTCGCGCCACTGGCGATCCCCGCCGCGGCGATCTGGCTCGGCTGGCGTGGCACCTTCGCCGCGGCGGGCGTGTTCGGCCTCGGCTGGGCCGCGGTGTGGCTGGTCACCACCCGCGGCGTCACCTTTACCGCCGCCACGACCCACGCACCACTCGTCATCGCCGACGGCCCGATCCTGCGCGATCGGCGCACCTGGGCGGTCGCCGGCGCCAAGATCCTGTCGGACGCCACCTGGTGGCTGCTGCTGTTCTGGCTGCCCGATTTCTTCCACCGCCAGTTCGGCATCGCCGGTGTCGCGCTGGGCGTGCCGCTCGCGATCGCTTATGGCGGCGCCGCGATCGGTTCGCTGCTCGGCGGCAGCGTCTCCACTCGGCTGCTCGGGCGTGGCTACAGCGTCAACGGGGTGCGTAAGGGGATCATGCTGGTCGCCGCGCTCGCGGTGCTGCCGATCCCGCTGGCGCTGCTCACCCACAGCTATCCGCTCGCGATCGCGCTGATGGCGCTCGCGCTCGCCGGTCACCAGGCTTTTTCCACCAATGTGTTCGCGATGATAGCCGATATCGTGCCGCAACGCCGCGTCGGCCGCGTCACCTCCTTCGGCTCCTTCTGCGGCAACGTCGGCGGAATCGGCATTGCCAAGGTCGCCGGTCTCACCCTTGCCGCCGGCCTCGGCTATCTGCCGCTGCTGCTGTTCGCGAGCGTCGCCTATCTTGCCGCGTTGGGCTGGATCCAGCTGCTGCTGCCGCGACTGCGGCCGCTACGGGATGACGGCGACACCCTCGACGCGGTATAAAGCGGCGCTGTCGACCGGGCATCCGCTTCTTTATACCCTAGCGGGGGAGGGGGAATTAGAACCGGCGACGATTAGAGGGGGATTTGATGACCGCCACACGCCTGTTCGCGTTGCTTGCGACCACCAGCATGATTGCCGCCGCGCCGGCGCTAGCGCAGGACGCGCCCGCGGGCCAGGCGGAGGCCACCCAGCCGCCTTCCACCCAGCCGCCTTCCACCCAACAGGCGCCGGCGGCAAACACCGCGGCCGACGGCGACATCGTCGTCACCGCGCGGTTCCGCAACGAATCGCTCCAGCAGGTGCCGATCGCGATCACCGCGGTCAGCGGCACCTCGCTCGCCGAGCGCCAGCTCAACAACGTCGAGGCGATCAGCGCCTCGATCCCCTCGGTCGGTTTCCGCAGCGGCGCGTCCAACAAGGACCGCACGATCTTCATCCGCGGCATCGGCACCATCACCACCTCGCCCGGCGTCGAGCCGTCGGTCTCCACCGTGCTCGACGGCGTGGTGCTCAGCCGCCCCGGCCAGTCGACGCTCGATCTCGGCGAGGTCGAGCGGGTCGAGGTGCTGCGCGGGCCGCAGGGCACGTTGTTCGGCAAGAACGCCTCGGCCGGCGTGGTCAACATCGTCACCCGCAACCCCACCGACGAGTTCCATGCGTTCGGGGAGGCCGGTGCCACCACCGACGAGGAATATCGGATCAAGGCCGGCGTCTCCGGCGCGCTGATCCCGGGCAAGCTGCAGGCGCTGATCGGTGGGCTGTACAGCGACTGGGACGGCAACATCCGCAACGTCACCACCGGCCACGACGTCAATGGCTCGCGCCGTTACGGAGTGCGCGCCAAGATCGTCGCGACCCCGTTCGACGCGCTGAAGCTCACCGCTATCGGTGATTATCTCAACACCTATGAGACGACGACCGGCACCTTCGCCTCGACCGCGCAGATCGCCTTCCCGACCGGGGTGATCAACAATTCCGCGCCGCTCGCCGCCGTGCTGGCGGGGGCAGGGGTGACGGCATCGCCATCCAACCGGCTCACCGCGACCAACATCGACGTCAACGTCCATGACGAGAATTACGGCGGCTCGCTGACCGGCGAGCTGTCGCTCGGCGGCTATACCGTCACCTCGATCACTGCCTGGCGCCAGTGGCTCAACCACCAGCAGCAGGATTACGATGGCCTGCCGACGCTCACCACCGGCTTCCCGGCGGGGCTGGACGACGGCACCGTCAACAGCAAGCAATTTTCGCAGGAACTGCGCCTCGCCTCGCCACGCGGCGGGCTGATCGATTATGTGGTCGGCGCCTATTATCTCCACGGCACGACCGATGAGCGCTACCAGCGCGCGATCACCACGCTTGCCGGCACCACCCAGACATCGACTACCGGCGTCGCCAATTACGGCGTGACCGACAACAATTATGCGCTGTTCGGCGAGGCAAACATCAACTTCACCAAGGCGTTCCGCGCCATCGCCGGCTACCGCTCGACATGGGACGACCTGTCCTATTATCACGTCCGTACCTCGAGCAACGATCCCACCAACAGCGGTGCGGCGGCGCTCGATCGGCCGGGCATCCGCGCTTACCACAACACCAGCGGCAGCACCGATCGTCGCGGCGACAGCTATCGCCTCGGCCTGCAGCTCGATCTCGGCACCAATGCGCAGACCTATTTCACCTATTCGCGCGGCTACAAGGGGCCGGCGTACAACGTCTATTTCAACATGCGCTCGCTCAACGCCACCACCCCGCTCGACGAGGTGCCGCTGAGCCCGGAGACGTCCAATTCCTATGAGGTCGGCCTCAAGGGCAGCACCGCGGATCGCGCGCTGAGCTACAGCCTCGCCGTCTATACGACGACCTTCGACGGCTATCAGGCGAACTTCAACGACGTCGTCGGCGGCGCCCAGGTATCGCGGCTGATCAACGCCGGTTCGGTGCGCTCGCGCGGCGTCGAAGCGGACGTGACGCTGCGCCCGACCAAGGGCTTCACCATCGACCTGTCCGGCGCCTACACCGATGCCGAGGTGCGCAATTTCCTCTGCCCCGCCGGCGCGCCGGTGAGCTGCAACATCAACGGCCAGCCGCTGCCTTACGCCCCCAAGGTCAAGCTGTACGAGAATGCCGCCTATCGCTTCCCGGTGACCGACACTCTGTCGCTGGAGCTGCAGAGCGACGTCAGCTTCAGCAGCAAGGTGCAATATTCGCTGAGCGAAACCCCCAACACGGTGCAGCCGGCCTATGCGATCTGGAACGCCAGTGTCGCGGTGATCCGCCCCGGCGACGGCTGGCAGCTGCGCGCCTATGTAAAGAACATCGCCAACACCTCCTACGCCAGCTTCCTCGCGCCCGGCACCTTTGCGGGCACCGTCCGCTTCGTGCCGCGCGACGACAGGCGCTACGCCGGGCTGCTGCTGCGCAAGGACTTCTGAAGGATGCAGGCCGAGCCATGACCGACCAGATCGATCGCCGCGGCGTCTTGCTCGCGGGCACGGGCGGCGCCTTCGGCCTGTACTCGGGGGCGGCCGGCGCCGCAGCGGTGGCGAAGCCCACATCGCTCAAGCTGCCCCACCTCGCCACCACCCGCCGCAAGAACATCCTGTTCGTGCTCACCGACGACCATCGCTACGACGCAATGGGCTTCCTCAAGCCGCAAAGCTTCGGCGAGACGCCGACGCTCGATCGGCTGGCGCGCGAGGGCGCCCATTTCCGCAACGCCTTCGTGACGACGGCGCTCTGCTCGCCCAGCCGCGCCTCGATCCTCACTGGCCTCTATGCCCACCAGCATCGCGTGGTCGACAACAACCACCCGATCCCGTCGGGGCTGACCTTCTATCCCGAATATCTCCAGGCGGCCGGCTATGAGACCGCGTTCATCGGCAAGTGGCACATGGGCGAGGAAGGCGATGCGCCCCAGCCGGGGTTCGACCGCTGGGTGAGCTTCAAGGGGCAGGGGACCTACCTGCCGAGCGCCGACGGGCTCAATGTCGATGGCCGGCACGTGCCGCAGAAGGGCTATATCACCGACGAGCTGACCGATTATGCGATCGATTGGCTCGCGCAGCGTGACGGCAAGCGGCCGTGGATGATGCACCTCGCGCACAAGGCGGTGCACGCCGAATTCATTCCCGCCGCCCGCCACGCCGGCCGCTATGCCAAGGAAACCTTTCGCTACCCCGCGAGCATGAAGGCCGATGTCGCCGGCCGGCCGATGTGGGTCGAGAACCAGCGCAACAGCTGGCACGGCGTCGACTATCCCTATCATGGCACGCTCGACATCGGCGATTACTACAAGCGCTACATGGAGACGCTGCTCGCGGTCGACGAAGGCCTCGCGCGGATCCTCGATCTGCTCGAGCAGCGCGGCGAGCTCGACGACACGCTGATCGTCTACATGGGCGACAATGGCTTCATGTTCGGCGAGCACGGGCTGATCGACAAGCGCGCCGCTTACGAGGAATCGATGCGGGTGCCGCTGCTCGCGCGCTGCCCGTCGCTGTTCCCGGCGGGATCGGTGATCGAGCAGGTGGTGGCGAACATCGACATCGCGCCGACGATGCTGGCGGCGGCCGGATTGAAGGCACCGGAGACCATGGCGGGCGCCAACATGCTGCCGCTCGCCACGTCGAGGGCGACGCCATGGCGCCAGGAACTGCTCTACGAATATTATTGGGAGCGGAATTTCCCGCAAACCCCCACCGTCCACGCGCTGCGTGAGGACCGCTACAAATACATGCACTTCCACGGCATCTGGGATCTCGACGAGCTCTACGATCTTGCCGCGGATCCGCATGAGAACACCAATCTGCTCGCGACACCCGGGCACGAAGACCTGGCCGCGCGGTTGAGCACCAAGCTGTTCGAGCTGCTCAAGGCGTCGGACGGGATGCAGATCCCGCTGAGCGTCGATGCCGGCGATCTCAACCAGCTACGCTCCGCCAGGGGCAGCGCGCAGGCGCCATTCCCGGCCCGCTTCCTCCGCCCGCCGACCCCGCCCAAGGCAGGCTGACGCCGCCGCGATCGTCTTGGTCGCTCAGGAGCCGCCCGGCGGCGCCGCCGGGGCGGCCGGATGCGACGCGTGGCGCTGGTAGAAGATGTGCGAGTCGATCTGCGCAACCTTGTCGAGCGACGGGCGCCAATAGGGCACCATCCAGTCGGTGTGGTAATGCGTCGCCTGTCCTACCGGCGCATAGACATAGCCGTTGATCGCGCGCCGTGCCGCCTGGCGCGCCTGTGCCCAGCCGTCATGCTCGGGACGCCGCGCCAGCGAGCCGTCGCAAGTGAAGGAGAATTGGCAACCGGTGGTGCGATCAGAACCCTGATAGACCACGCCGCACACCGTCTTGGGAAATCCCGGGCTGCGGACGCGGTTGAGCACCACCTGGATCACCGCGCGTTGGCCGTTCCGATCGTCGCCCGCCTCATATTTGGCGACGAGCGCGAGGCACTCGATCGCCTGTTCGCGTGACGCGGGGCCGCCGTCGAACCGGAAGCGCTTCGCCGGCGTGAGCGCATCGGCGACGATCGGCACCAGGGCGTTGGATGCGCGTGCCTCCGCCATGGTCAGCGGGCGGTGGCGTTCGGCGGTATGCGGCGACCATGGCAGGCGGGTGATCGAGCCTGCGATCAGCGCGGCGGCGATCGCCGCTCCGAGCAGCAACAGCCAATGCTCGGATGATGCTCGCCCGCGCGCGCGGCGATGGCGGCCTCGGGGGCGGGAGTGTCGCGAACGTGCCGGGGCCATGGGGCCGCCGATGTAGCGCGTCGTCGCGCGCGACGCGACTCGCGCGCCGCTCCCGCCCGCCGCTACGCTCAGCGGCCAGGCAAGGTGGCCGGCGTCGTCCGGCCGCGCGCGGCGCCGCGCAGCCGTTCGCTGAGCGCGGTCTCGCTGACACCGCGGGTGGTGGTCGGGCCGCGGAGCAGCGGCTGCGGGGCCTCGACCGTCGCGGGCTGCCTGCGGCGGAGCAGCAGATAGGCGCCGAGCGACACCGCAGCGGCGACGCCGATCTTCTTCGCGAGCCCCTGCTTGTTATGCTGCCACTCGGCCCGGATGCCCATTTCGGCGGGGATGTTGGGCAGCGTGCCGGCGGCGAGATCCTCCACCACGCCTTCCACCACGTTGATCCGGTCCGCACCCATCAGCAGCAGCCAATGCCACCAGTCGGATTCGCTGCGCCGGAACGCATAGCGGCGGATCATGCCGCTTAGCCCTTTGGGCGGCGTCGAGGTGCCGACCACCGCGGGCAGCCGGTTGTATTCGATCGAGCGCAGGATCTCGACATCGGGCTGCTGCAGCGCCGGGCGCTCCCAGCTCATCCCGCGGGTCTGGTCCTCGATATGCCGCATCGGATAGGTCGGGTTGTTGCCCGTGTCGGCGTCGACGCCCCAGCCGGGGAAGGCGGCGGGATCGACCAGTTGGTTGCTCATGGTCGTTGTTCCTTCAAGCGCCGTTGGGCAGCAGCACCGGCTTGATGCAGCCGTCGAGCTTCGCCGAGAACAGATGATAGGCGTCCGCCATCCCGCCCTTCTTCACCGAGTTGATCGCCCAATGGAGCGCGATCGCGTTGCCGGCCTCGAGCTTGAGCTTGGTGCGGATCAGCGTCTGCAGCGCGCTCCCGGCGGCATCGCCGCCGACCGCGTCGATGCACACGTCGGGGCCGAGCGCATCGGTCTGCTTCTTGAGGAACACGACCATGTCGTCGATCTCGCGAGAGTTGTAGACCTCGGCCGGGCCGAAGGTCCGCGCGAACTCGAGCCGATAGTCGATATGGTCGATCACGATCACCCGGCCGGCGCCGAACAGCCAGGCCGGGCGCGCCGCCATCAGCCCCACCGGGCCGGCGCCGAACACCACCACCGTGTCGCCGCGCTGGATGCCGCCCACCGCGGTCCCCTGCGCGTTCGATCCATGGCAGTTGCCGAACAGGCCCTGCTGGCAGAAATGGCATTTGCCGCAGGCGATGTTGAACGGCACCAGCACGTGATCGCCGGGCTTGAGGTTGCGCACCTAAGGGCCGACCTGTTCGAAGATGCCGCAGAACTCGTGGTCGAAGGTCATCCTCACCCGCGTACCGGGCACCATGCCGTGGTATAGATGCAGGTCGGAGCCGCAGATGCATGAGCGCGTGACGCGGATGATGGCATCTTCGGGATGCTGCACCGTGAGCATCGGCTTTTCGTCCGCCCGAAGGCGATAGGGCCCTCGGTAATTCATTGCCGCACGCGTGCCGCTACCTGATCATGACGGCCACGCAGCGACGACAAGCGCTTTGTCGCCGGCCACGGCCCTGCCTCCGTCCTAAAAGCACCAGCGTCGGGCGGAGTTCCTGAGGTTGCCGTAGGTTAGCACGGTTTGGCGACCGCCGCGGGAAGCGGTGAATAGTACTCACGACAGCGGGCGCCGAGCTGTTGCCCGGCACCTTGCGGCCGCAATAGGCGCCCCGCGCCCCGCCATCGCCCCGCCTTGCGGCAGGGCGAAGGTGATCAGTCCTTCTTCGCGGTGAGATGCGCGCTGAGATACTTGTTCATCTCGAACATGCTCGCCGACTTCTTGCCGAAGATTTTCTCGAGATTGTCGTCCGCGTTAATCTGGCGGCGGTCCTTGGCATCCTGCAGGTCGTGCTTCTTGATGTATTCCCACACCTTCTTCACGACCTCGCTGCGCGGCAGGTCCTTCTTGCCGACGATCTCGGAAAGCTCGGCCGATGGCGTCACCGGCGCAGTGATGCCGCCGCGCGCACCGGCCGCGGGCTTGCCGGTCGCCTTGACCTTCTTCTCCGCCGCAGCGGTCTCGTCCTTGCCGCGCTTTTCCGCTGATCGTGCCATTGTTCGCTCCACCTTTGCTCGGCCCGACCGTCGGGTGGGCCCCATGCGCTCTATCAGCGCCCCGGCTATATCGACCCAGCACCCATTCGGTTCCGCTCGAGGCCTCGAGCGCCATACTTAACGCCGCGCCAAGCCGGGGCCGTCAGGCCGCGGCGCTGGCCAAGGCGTAGCGACGACAATGGTCGAGATAGCCGGCCTCATGGCTGCCGGCGAGCGAGACCACGCTCTCCCACAGCCAGGTCGGCGCATCGATGAGGCCGCGGCGATCGGTGTCCAGCACCGCGGCCCAGGCACGACGATTGCTGTCGTCCATCTGCCGCGCATGCGCCTTGCCGACCACGAAGGCGAGATAGCGGGCGGCGCGCACCGCCTGCTTTTCGCTGAACTGATCGATCTCGAGCTTGAGGTCCTGCGGGGCGAGCTCGCGGATGAACAGCGATCGGTCGAGCATCTTCACCGCCATCATCCGCTCGCCAAGATGCGGCGACAGCGCCCGCGCCGCCGCGACCACGCGTTCGGCGCCGTCAGTGGGCATGTTGGCCCCCTTGGCGCTCGGTGCGATCGGCGCCACCGCCTGCTTGAGATCGATCAGCGCGTAATCGGATCTGCCCTTGGCATTCTCGAGCCGGGCGATCGCGGCATAGCGTAGCAGCCCGAGCGAGCTGCACCCCTTCATCCAATAGGCCGCGTCGGCGAGGCGGACAGTGCGGGATGCGTCCTTGTGATCGAGCGACAGGATCATCCTGCCAACCTCGGCATCCGCGAAGATCGCCTGGAGCTGCTCGCGCTCGTCCTCGCTCAGCGCCCAGAACTTGCGGCCGATCTTGATCCGCGGGTCGACCGCATCCAGCCGTTCGCGCGCCAGGTGGCGCCAGCGCCGGCCGAGCGCGCGGCGCCGCACCGCCCTCACCGCATCGGGTTCGGGCCCGGTACCGCCCTCGGGATCGACCATCGCCGCGGCATAACCCTCGACCATCTCCTCGATCATGTGCGCGGTGGTGACGCCGGGGAGATCCGACCCGCGCGCCGCGGTCGCCAGCGACAGGCCGAGCCGGATGAGATCATGCGCGGGATTGCCGATCACGGCCTGATCGAGGTCGCGGATCTGGATCTCGACCCGACCGTCGCCATCCGCCAGCGGCCCGAGATTGCCGAGGTGGCAATCGCCGCAGATCCAGATCGGTGGCCCCTCCGGCACCCGGCGCGCCGCCGGTGAGGCGGCTAGCCACTGGTAGAACAGGGCAGTGTTGCCGCGCACATAGGCGTGGGCTGATCTTGCCATCTTGAGGGTACGGTTGGCTTCGAGCACGGAAGAACGATCGGCGATGGTGGGGCTGGGCACGATGATGAGGCACTCTGATGATGAGCCACGACAACGCACACCCTCGGGTTTTGTGACGAACCATTGCTCGGAATAGCGGCTGCCGGCATCACCAATGCCGACGCCGACAGCCGCTCTCGAGCTAGAAGTTCACCCGGGCGCCCATGCGCACCGTGCGCGGTTCGACAACGCGGCTGAGGCGCCCCTCGACTGGACCCGCCGTGTCGACCAACGGGATGTAGGACTCGTAATAATAAGCGATGTCCTTGTCGCGGCTGTCGAGCAGGTTGAGCACTTCGCCGTAAATCTCGAACCGGCCGATCTTGCGCGCGCCGCGCAGGTTGACGACGGTGCTGCCGGGATCGCGCACGCTATTGTCCTCGATCAGCGGATAGGGCCCGAGATGGCGCACTCGCAGGCTCGCCTGCCAAGGACTTTGCACCAGCGCGACACCC
This sequence comes from Sphingomonas sp. GW821-FHT09E03, assembly GCF_059416225.1. Taxonomy (NCBI): domain Bacteria; kingdom Pseudomonadati; phylum Pseudomonadota; class Alphaproteobacteria; order Sphingomonadales; family Sphingomonadaceae; genus Sphingomonas; species Sphingomonas sp. GW821-FHT09E03. The sequence goes on from NZ_JBWKOS010000002.1 coordinate 531,730, forward strand.
GCCGAGGCGGCGTTCTCAAATGCATTGGGGATGCGATCGCCATTATCGTAGCGCGAATGGCTGGCGGTGTAGTTGCCGTCGAGCGCCAGCCACGGCAGCGGGCGCCAGAACCCGACCAGCTCATAGCCGTGGCGTTTGCTCGCGCCGGTCGGCTCCACCGCGTTGGTATCGCCGACGAAGCGCAGCTCGCTGTCGACATCCAGCCACCAGTAGGTCGCGGTGAGCGACAGCCCGTGCCACTGCCAGCGCGCGCCGAGCTCGCGGCCGTCGCCGCGCACCAGCACCGGCACCGGCGTGTCGACGTTCACCGCGCCGCGGACGTCGTTGGAATGAAAACCGCGGCCCCAATTGCCGTAGAGTTCGAGCCACGGCGCCGGCGTGTAGGCGACCGAGGCCTTGGGCGAGAGGATGGCATCGCTGCCGCTGCCGGTGCCCGCCGCGGTGGCGGCCGCGTCCCGCGCGCGCACCGCATAATGATAATAGTCGCCGCGCGCGCCGCCGGTCAGGCGCAGCCCGGCGAGCGGCGTCCAGGTCGCTTCGCCGTACAGCGCCGCCGAGGCTTCCTCGACATGGTAGCGGCCGAGCGAGGCGAGGAACGTCCGATCGCTGGTCCGCGCGACGCCGACGCTGCCGATATGATCATAACGCTCCTCGGTGCCGACGGAGAGCGTCAGGTCCGGTGACAGCGTCCACTGCTTGTCGCCGCGCGCGCCGACGATCCAGCGCCGGTCGAACTGGTAAATCTGCGCGCTGGTACCGTCGGGATCGGTGTAGGTCGGATTGGAGTACATCGACCAGTCGTAGAACTGGCCATAGACATTCGCTTTCCAGCCCGGTTGGCGCACCAGCACGTTGCCGATCAGCCGCGTCGTCTCGCCGCGCGCGCTTGGATCAGGCGAGCAGAACACGTCCGGGCAGACATCGGTGCCGGTGATCCGCTCGGGGATCTGCTCGGTCGGCCGCCAGGTCGCGCGATAGGCATTGAGCGACGCCTCGATCTGCCCGGCGCCGGCAGACCTAGTATATTTGGCGAAGCCCGACAGATGGCGCAGATGCTCGGGTTCCTGCCAGGGGCCGTCATAGATCTTGGCCTGCCCGACCAGGGTCAGCGTGCCGTCGCCGACGCCATCGATCGTGCCGCCAGCGGCGATCCGGCCATAATGGTAGGAGCCGCCCTCGATCGACAGCCATGGCGCGTCGAAGCGGTCGATGGTGGTCATATAGGCGGCGCCGGCCAGCGCAAAGTCGCCGCCGTTGGCACGATAGGGGCCTTTGCGGAAATCCTCGCGGGCGACGATCTCGGGGATGAGCCCGTTGAGATCAAGATAGCCCTGACCGTGGCCATGGGTGCGCAGGTTCATCTGCACGCCGTCGACATAGGTGGTGAAGTCCGATCCGTGATCGAGGTTGAACCCGCGGAGGAAATATTGATTGGCCTTGCCGCTGCCCGAGTGCTGGGCGGCGACCAGGCCGGGCACCGCCTCGATCAGCTCGGCGACGCGCAGCAGCGGTCGCACCAGCAGGTCGGCACCGGCCACCGTGCCCTCGCTGGCGGCATGGGCGACGCCGATCTTGGCCTCGCCCCGGCCGAATACGACGATGTCGTCGGCCGGCGGCGGCGTCTTGTCGGTGGTTTGCGCCTGCGCGGCCCCGGCGATGCCGCTCGCCGCCAGGCAAGCCAATAGTGTCATTACGTTGTTCATGGTCGTTCCCGTCCAGCGTCACGCGATCATGGACGGGGATCTCCGCTGCTACCGGTCGGCGCGCGTCAGCGGGCCGACGCCTCCCAGCGCCCGCCGACACGAACCGATGCGACCCCCGCCGCTCGGTCGTCGCTCAGACGGACAAACCGTGCCCCGACCATCCCCTGGGCCAAAGCAAGAGCGACCAGACGCCGGCAGGTCTCCTGGCTTGCGGGTCGACGTGACGATACAGGGCCTTCCCAGGCCTCGTCCGCTTCGACGTCCGGCCCAGTGGCTGCCTGCCTCTCGGTTGGAGGCAGGCGATCCGTATCGCACTCACCGCTTACAGTTGCAGGGACAGCCGCGGCACTGGGCCATGGAGGCCCGCACCGCATTCCCTTTTAAGCCCCGTCAGGGGCACCAGCGCGATCTATCGGCTGCCCTGCCGTGAAGCATTGCAGCCGAGACCTGTCTAGCGGAGGCAAGCGGGTGCATGCAACTTGGTGTCGATCAACAGCGCAGCGCGCGATCCCATTGCGGCTCCAGCGTCAGGCCAAGCCAGCCTGCGAGCCGCGCTAGCTCCTCGCCCAGCGACGCGATGGTATGGCCGGGCGCAGTTGGCTCGACGCTGGCCTGCTGCACGATCAGCACCGCGCGCTTGCGATCCGCCTTGAGGTCGACCCGGGCCACCAGCGCACCGTCAAGCAGGAATGGGAGCACGTAATAGCCGTGCTCGCGCAACGGGGCGGGGGTGTAGATCTCGAGCCGGTAGCGGAAGCCGAACAGGCGTTCGGTGCGCTCGCGGTGCCAGACCAGCGGATCGAACGGCGATAGCAGCGCCGCGCCGGTGATCCGGCGTCCGGCGCGCGCGTCGCGGTGCAGATAGGCCGGCTGGCGCCAGCCGCGCACGCGCGCGGGGACGATCGTCCCGGCCTCGACGAGCTGCGCGATCAGGCGCGGCACATCGGCGGGTGACAGCCGGTAATAGTCACGCAGATCGCCGGCGGTGGCGATGCCGAGCGCCCGCGCTGCCAAGCCGAGCAGCGCGCGGCGGGCATCGTCGTCGCTTGGCGTCGGCGTGTCGAGGATGGCGCGCGGCAGCACCCGTTCGGGCAGGTCATAGACGCGCTCAAACGTGCTGCGCCGATGCGGCGAGGCAACGAGGCCGGCCCAGAACAGCCATTCGAGCGCATGCTTGCCCTCGCTCCACACCCACATGCCCTTGGCCGCCTTGGCGCCGGCGAGATCGGAGGCGGCGATCGGCCCGTCCGCGGCGATGCGGGCGAGCAGCGCATCGGCTTCGGCGCGGCGAGAGCCGGCAAAGGGCGCGAGTTGTCGCCAGATCCCCTCGCCGGCGCGCGCCTGGGCCATCCGCCAGCGCAGCAGCGGTTGGCTGGTGACCGGCAACAGCGATGCCTCATGCCCCCAATATTCGAAGAACCGCTTTGGCCGCTCGGCCATGATCCCGTCGAGCAGCGCGCGATCATAGCCGCCGAGCCGCGAGAACAGCGGCAGATAATGGGCGCGGACCAGCACGTTGACGCTGTCGATCTGGAGCAGTCCGAGCTGGGCGATGGCGCGGCGCAGCCGTGTCGCATCGACCGGCCGCTCGCGCTCGCGGCCGTTGAAGCCCCCGGCGGTCAGCGCGATCCGCCGGGCTTCCGTGGGCGAAAGTTCCAGGCTCAGCGGTGGTCCGCCACGATCAGCGTCGGGGCGTCGGCGATGAACCGGTCGAGCACGCCGTCGGCGAGCTTGACCGGGCCGCCGAACCGGGTCGCGCCGGGGATCGTCTGGACCGCCGCCGCCTTGGCCGCGAGCTGCTTGGCATCGGCGAAATAGCGTGCCGCGGCGGCGCTGCCATCATCGGCCGCACCGAGGCCTGCGGCGGACAGCTGCAGGGCGCGGCCCCACAATTGCATCGCGTCCAGCCAGGGGCGTGCCTGATCGGCAAAGGCGGGGTCGACCGCGCCGGCGCGGATGATGTCGGGTGCGCCGGCGATCTCGTCGGCGCGGCCGGCCAGCGCTGCGAGCGCGTCCTGGCGCGCGGCCTCGTCGCCGTCGGCGATCGCCCCGCGGACGTGGTCGAGCAGCGCTTTCAGCTCGGGTGCCTGCTCCTGCCACGGCTGGCTGCCGAAGGTCGGCGCGAGATGCTGGGTGTCGAACAGGGTGAGCAGCGCGGCGGTCGCCCGCGCGTCGCCGCCCGCCATCGTCCGTGCCGCGGCCCGCCAGGTGCGATCGGCATCATAGCCCTGATCGTTCCAGGCGAAGGCCGCGACCCCGGTCACCGCGATGCGGCTTGGCGCTTCCTGGTTCATCGGGTTCGCCAGGATGCCGGTCAGTTCCCCCGACAGGCCCGCCTCGCGCCGCGCATAGGGCGCGACGAGCAATCGGCCGGCTGACTGGGTGTAATCGTTGACCGGATAATTGTCCCACAGCAGCGTCTTGCGCCCGAACGCTTTGGTCGCGGCCTTGGCATCGGGCACCGAGATCGCGGGCGGCACCACGTCGGTGCCGGTCCATTGCACCACGATCCGCGGGTCGAGATGCGCGCGCAGCGCTGCCTTGTACGGGCTTTCCTTGGCGTCGTAATATTCGGTCGGCACCATGATCAGCGGCCGCGACGCGCGGTACTGCGCAAGCAGGTCCGCCTGCACCGCGTTGAGCAGCTGCGCCTGGGCGACGCCGGCTGCCGCCGCGCCCGGCGGGCCGAAGCTGGTTTTGTCCTTGTCGCAATTCCACTTGGTATATTCGATGTCGTCGAGCGCGACATAGAAGCTGTCGACGCCGATCGAGCGCAACGCGGCGAACTTGCGCTTGAGCGCGGCGACGTCGGCGGGATCGGAAAAGCAGATCGAGGGGCCCGGCGACACCGCATAGACGAAGTCGACGTGATCGGCGCGTGCGGTCTTCTCGAGTGCGCCGAGCGCGCTCAGCGTCGCGGCGGGGTAGGGATCGCGCCAGCGATCGCGCGCAAAGGGGTCGTCCTTGGGGCTGTAGACATAGGTGTTCGCCTTCACGCTGGCGAGGAAGTCGAGATGCTTGGTGCGATCGGCCATCGTCCATGGCGCGCCGTAGAAGCCCTCAATCGTGCCGCGGATCGGCATCGCCGGGTGATCCTGGATCGTCACCGCCGGGAAGGCGGCGCGCTGCGCAAGTTGGCGGAAGGTCTGCGCGGCGTGGAACAGGCCATCGGCATCCGCGCCGGCAAGGGTGATGAGGCCGCCACGGCCACTCTTGATGCCGGCTATGGTATAGCCTTCGGCATGGCCGTCGCGCACCGTGCCGCTGCGCGCCAGCGCATCGCGTATAAGCGGAGCGTCGCCGGTGCCAAGCAGGATGTACGGACGATCGAACACCGCCGGCACCCGCTGCGCGGTGGTGATCGAATCCACCCCCGCGGCGGCGAGGATGTCGCGCACCAGCGCCGTCGTGCCGGGTTCGACGCCGGGCGCCGCTATCAGCACCACGTCCGCGCCGAGCGGGATTGCGCCGCTGCCGAGCGTGATCGATACGGGCGCAGGATAGAGCGCGGGCAGGGTGACCGGCTCGGCGGCCAGCGGGGTCGGCGCAACGGTGGCGAGGAGCGGCAGCGCGGCCAGCATCAAGGCATAGGCACACCAGTCTGTCCGTCCGCTCATCCACATTCCCCGGTGTTGAATTGGTATCATCGATGTCAGCTTAGCAGGCGACTTTGCCGAGGCAAGCTACGGTAAGCGGCCCGTACGACCATGGCGATGTTGACGCGGCCGACGGCGCACGGTTCAAGAGGTCATGACCATGGACAACTCCTCGATACCCACCCGGCGAAGCTTTGTCGGCGGCGCGCTGGCGCTTGGTGCGCTCCCCACTGCCGTGGCGGCGGCGCCCGCGCCGACGCTGATCGGCGGCACCTATGCCAATGAAGGCGGCCCAGGGCTCGTTTCGCTCAAGGTCGGTGCCAATGGCGTCGTCGCGGGCGCAGCGATCGCCCGGATCGGCAATGCGTCGTTCGGGGTGAAGAGCGCGCGGCGCGGCATCCATTATCTGGTCGACGAACAGACCCAGGGCGGACTCGGCGTCTATGACGGTGCCTTCCGGCAACTCGCCAGACGGCCGACGCTTGGCGCCGATCCCTGCCATGCGGCGCTCAGTTCGGACGGGACGATGCTCGCCGTCGCCAATTATTCGAGCGGCAGCGTCGCGCTGTGGCGGCTTGATCGCGCGGGGCTGCCGCAAGGTGATGCGCAACTGGTGCGCCACGAGGGCCGCGGCCCGAACAGCGAGCGGCAGGCGGGGCCTCATGCGCATTGGGTGGGTTTTGCCGCTAACGGCACGCGGCTCCATTCGGTCGATCTCGGCGCCGATGCCATCTTTGCGCATCATCTCGATGCCGCGACCGGCACCGTCACCCACACCTCGATCGCCTATAACGCAGTCGCCGGATCGGGGCCGCGTCACCTCGCGCGCCACCCCCGGCTGCCGGTCGCCTATCTGGTCGCGGAGCTCGCCAACACGGTGACGATCCTGCGCAGCCGGGCAGATGGCACCTTCGCGGCGCGTGGCGTGGTGTCGACGCTGCCCACAGCCTTCCATGGCGACTCCGCCGCGGCGCACATCTCACTCAACCGTGCCGGCACCCGGCTCTACGTGTCCAACCGCGGCCATAACAGCGTCGCGGTGTTCGCCGTCGACGCGGACGGTGACTTGCGGCTGCTTCAGCATATCGACAGTGGCGGCAACTGGCCGCGGCTGGTCGTGCTGCTCGAAGATCAGGGCATGATGCTGGTTGCCAACCAGCGCTCGGGTACCATCGCCCGGCTGAACATCATTGCCGATGGTCGGCTCGCGACGACCTATCAGCGGACCAATGTAGCAGGAATCGCCTTTATCGGCGCATAGCGCTGCCGCTCGTGGCTGGCGGGTATTCGATAAAGGGTTTCCACATGCGCATTCTGGTCGTCGGCCTGGGGGACATCGCCCGCAAGGCCTATCTGCCGATCCTCGCGACGATGCCCGGCCTCGAGCTCCATCTCGCCACCCGCCATCGCGCCACGCTCGACGAGGTCGGCGCGGCGCATCGGATCCCGCATCGCTACACCAGCCTCGACGACGCGCTGGCCGCAGCCTGCTACGACGCGGCGTTCGTCCACGCGGCAACGGTGGCGCATCCCGCGCTGGTGGAGACGTTGCTTGCCCGCGACATCCCCGTGCTCGTCGACAAGCCGCTGGCGGACAATCTCGACGAGGCGGCCAGGCTGATCGATCGCGCGATCGGCTGCAGCCGCTTGCTTGCCGTCGGCTTCAACCGCCGCTTCGCACCCGATTATGCGGCGCTTCGCCACGCCCCGCGCAGCTTGCTGGCGATGCACAAGCACCGCCGCGCTCACCCGGACGGCCCACGCCGGGTGATCTTTGACGATTTCATCCATGTCGCCGACACGCTGCGCTTCCTTGCGCCGGCGAAGATCGATCGCGAGCAGATCGATGTCGTCACCGCCGGCGGCATGCTGGAGAGCGTGATGCTCACGCTGGCAGGGGAGGGCTTTCACGCCATCGGTACCATGAACCGCCGCTCGGGGCTGGACGAGGAGCAGCTCGATGTCGTCGGTGGCGACGCCAAACGAGCAGTGCTCAACCTGTCCGAACGAGTGGAGGCGGATGGCGCCGAACGCGTCTCGCGGCGCGGCGACTGGACGCCCGTCGCGCGCCAGCGCGGCTTCGAGGCGATGTGCGCCGATTTCCTTGCTGGCGTTCGCGAGGGAAGGGCGACCGCAGCCGCGGACCTGTACGACACCCACGCGCTGTGCGAGCGAATTGTCTCGCATGCCATACGGACGATGCGCTGAGGGCTGCCTGGTGCAGGGCGCTCGCCGACGCCCTGGCTCGACGCTGTTCCTAGGCTTTCGAGAGCCTAAGAAAAATGGTGCCCAGAAGAGGACTCGAACCTCCACGACCTTGCGATCGCCAGCACCTGAAGCTGGTGCGTCTACCAATTCCGCCATCTGGGCACGGGGTAGGCCGGCGCCTCTAGGGGAGGGTCGGGATGCTTGTCAACACGCCTTTCGCGGGGCAAGGGCGGTGGCGCGATCAAAGCGAGCGAAAAGGCCGGACGATGAAGGACAAACTGGTGACGGTGATCGGGGGCGGTGGCTTCCTCGGGCGCTATGTGGTGCGGGCGCTGCTGCGCAGTGGCGCGCGGATGCGGATCGCCGAGCGCGATCCGCGTCATGCCTGGTATCTGCGGACGCAGGGCGGCCTCGGCCAGTCGCAGTTCGTCGCCGCGGACGTGACCAAGCCCGAGACGATCGCGCGTGCCCTTGCCGGTGCCGATATCGTCATCAACCTGGTCGGCGTGCTCGCGGGCGATTTCGAGCGGATCCACGTCGGCGGCGCGGAAACCGTCGCCAAGGCCGCCGCGGCGGCCGGCGTGACCACGCTGGTGCATCTGTCGGCGATCGGCGCCGACGCGGGTGCCGTCTCGGCCTATGGCAGCTCCAAGGGCCGCGGCGAGGCGGCGGTGCGCGCGGCCTTTCCTGGTGCGGTGATCATCCGCCCGTCGATCGTGTTCGGCCGCGAGGATCAGTTCATCAACCGCTTCGCCGGGATGGTCGCCAAGGCGCCCGTGGTGCCGGTGCTGCGCGCGGGCGTGAAGTTCCAGCCGGTGTTCGCAGGCGATGTCGGCGATGCGGTGGCGGTCGCGGCGGCGGATCCGGCGTTCGCAGGGCACACCGTCGAGCTCGGCGGCCCCGATGTGATGAGCATGGGCGAGATCATCCACTGGATCGCGACTGCGCTCGGCCGCTCGCCGTCGATCGTCAACCTGCCCGACGGCCTCGGCGCGCTGCTCGCGCGACTGCCGGGCGCGCCGATCACCAAGGATCAGTGGCTGATGCTGCAGCAGGACAATGTCGTCGCCGCCGGTGCCGAAGGGCTGGCCGCGCTCGGCGTCACGCCCACCCCGCTGGCCAGCGTCGCGCCCGATTGGCTGGTCCGCTTTCGCCGGTCGGGCCGCTTCGGGCGCCGCACCGAAACCCTTGCCGCCTGATCGGAACGGAATTCCATGGATCTGCTCACCGTCATCCTCCTCGGCATCGTCGAGGGGGTCACCGAATTCCTGCCCGTCTCCTCCACCGGCCATCTCATCCTCGCCACCAAGCTGCTCGGCTATGACGCGGCGAAGTGGGAGGTGTTCAACATCGTCATCCAGCTAGGCGCGATCCTCGCCATCGTGGTGCTGTATTGGCGCACCTTCTGGGCGGTCGGCTCGGGGCTGCTCAAGCGCGATCCCACCTCGATCCGCTTCGTGCGCAACCTGCTCGTCGCCTTTCTCCCCGCCGCGGTGATCGGCCTGGCCATCCACAAGCATATCGAGGCGCTGCTCGGCAACGCGATGGTTGTATCGGTGGCGCTGGTGGTCGGCGGCATCGCGATCATCATCGTCGAGCGGCTCGCGCCCAAGAGCGACATTGTCGGTGTCGCCGACATCCCGCTGCCCAAGGTCCTCGGGATCGGCTTCATCCAGTGCCTGGCGATGGTGCCGGGGGTCAGCCGCTCGGGCGCGACCATCCTCGGTGCGCTGTCGCTCGGGGTGGAGCGGCGCACCGCAGCCGAGTTCAGCTTCTTCCTCGCCATCCCGACCATGCTCGGCGCCACCGCGCTCGAGCTGGTCAAGAACCGCCACGAGCTGCTGAGCGGGCAGGGCGTCGGGCTTGGCGCCATCGGGATCGGCTTCCTGGTCGCGTTCATCGTCGCCTTGCTGGTCGTCAAATGGTTCGTCGGCGTGGTCACGCGCGTCGGCTTCGTCCCGTTTGCCTTCTATCGGATCGTCGCTGGCGGCGCGGCGATCATCTGGCTGCTATCATTATAGGGCCGCAACGGGCCATAACTTCGCTAAGTTCGCGCATATGGCGTTCGGCGAGCCGCTCTGAACAGCTAAGTGGGTCAACACTGCTGACATAAACGCGGTTTAATGCGTGACAAAGCCATGCAACCTGCGTAGCGGCGAGCTACGGAGGCTGTATGGCGCACGATTCAATGCTCAAGTTCGTTTCGCGGGAGCAGGCCTATCCGGCCAAGCGCGAGCCCGAGATGCGCGCCGAGGATTTCCGCGAGATCGCCGAGCGTTATGCCGTGCCGACTGCCGAGGACCAAGCCGGTCGCTGCTCGCAATGCGGCGTGCCTTATTGCTCGGTACATTGCCCGCTGCACAACCATATCCCCGACTGGCTGCGGCTCACGGCGGAAGGACGGCTGCGCGAGGCCTATGAGCTCAGCAACGCGACCTCGACGATGCCCGAAATCTGCGGCCGCATCTGCCCGCAGGATCGGTTGTGCGAGGGCAATTGCGTGATCGAGTTCACCGGCCATGGCGCGGTGACGATCGGTTCGGTCGAGAAGTTCATCACCGACAGCGCGTGGGACAATGGCTGGGTGGAGCCGCTGGTGGCGGGCCCGGCGCGCGGCCAATCGGTCGGCGTGATCGGCGCCGGGCCGGCGGGGCTCACCGCCGCCGAATACCTCCGCGGGCAGGGCTATGAGGTTCATGTCTACGATCGCCACGACCGCGCCGGCGGGTTGCTGACCTATGGCATCCCGGGGTTCAAGCTCGAGAAGCATATCGTCACCCGCCGGGTCGATCGCCTCAAGGCCGGCGGGATCGTCTTCCACGAAGGCTTCGCGGTGGGCGAGGACGCCAAGCTCGACGAATTGCGCCGCCGCCACGATGCGCTGCTGATCGCCACCGGCGTCTACCGCGCCCGGGCGCTCGACCTGCCCGGCTCGAACGGCAACGCCGATCAGGGCCGCAGCGTTGCCGCGCTCGATTATCTGATCGCCTCCAACCGCAAGAGCTTTGGCGATGCCGTGCCGACGTTCGACGACGGGCAGCTCAACGCCGAAGGCAAGCATGTCGTGGTGATCGGCGGCGGCGACACCGCGATGGACTGCGTGCGCACCGCGATCCGCCAGGGTGCCGCGAGCGTGAAGTGCCTCTATCGCCGCGATCGCGCCAACATGCCGGGCTCGCAGCGCGAGGTTGGCAATGCCGAGGAGGAAGGCGCGGAGTTCGTCTGGCTCTCGGCGCCCGCGGCGTTCGACGACGACGGCACGGTGCGCGCGCGCAAGATGAGGCTCGGCACCCCCGATGCGAGCGGCCGCCGCGCCCCCGAGCCCGATCCCGCCGGCGACTTCACCCTCCACGCCGATCTGGTGATCAAGGCGCTGGGCTTCGACGCCGAGGATCTGCCGGCGCTGTTCGGCGCGCCCGAGCTGGGGGTGAGCCGCTGGGGCACGGTGCTGGTCGATGGCAAGACGCTGATGACCAGCCTCGACGGCGTGTTCGCGGCGGGCGACATCGTCCGCGGCGCGAGCTTGGTGGTGTGGGCGATCCGCGATGGCCGTGACGTCGCCGGCACCATGCACAAATGGCTGAAGGCGCGTGCCAAGGCCGGGGTGAAGACCGAGCGCTCGCTCGTCACCGCGTGAAGCAAGCGGGGTCCTGCGTGCCGGGACCCGTCCCTCGGCTGAATGCCGAGCAGAAGGAAGTGTTCGCATGATCGATCAACGCGCCCGCCTCGCCGAAGAAGGCATGTACCGCCCCGATATGGAATCCGATGCCTGCGGCGTCGGGCTGGTCGCCGCGACCGACGGCAAGGGCTCGCGCCGCGTCGTCCAGTCGGCGATCGATGCGCTGAAGGCGGTGTGGCACCGCGGCGCGGTCGACGCCGATGGCAAGACGGGCGATGGCGCGGGCCTCCACATCGATCTGCCGCATCGCTTCTTCGACGATGCCGTGGTCGCCTCGGGGCACAAGGTGCTGCCGAACCGGCTCGCGGTCGGCATGATCTTCCTGCCGCGCACCGATCTCGGCGCGCAGGAGAGCTGCCGGACGATTGTCGAATCCGCGATCATCGAGGCGGGCTATACGATCTACGGCTGGCGGCAGGTGCCGGTCGACGTCTCGGTGATCGGCCTCAAGGCGCAGACCACCCGGCCCGAGATCGAGCAGATCATGATTGCCGGGCCGCTGCCCGACGAGGTGACGGCGGCAGAGTTCGAGAAGAACCTCTACCTGGTTCGCCGCCGGATCGAGAAGCGCGTCATCGCCGCACAGATCCAGGGCTTCTACATCTGCTCGCTGTCGTGCCGCTCGATCGTCTACAAGGGCCTGTTCCTCGCGGAATCGCTGTCGGTCTTCTACCCCGATCTTCAGGACCAGCGCTTCGAATCCCGCGTCGCGATCTTCCACCAGCGTTATTCGACCAACACCTTCCCGCAATGGTGGCTGGCGCAGCCGTTCCGCTGCCTCGCTCATAACGGCGAGATCAACACCATTCGCGGCAACAAGAACTGGATGCTCAGCCACGAAATCCGCATGGCGAGCCTCGCGTTCGGCGAGCATTCGGAAGACATCAAGCCGGTGATCCCCGCCGGCGCCTCAGACACCGCGGCGCTCGACGCGGTGTTCGAGACGATCTGCCGCTCGGGACGCGACGCGCCGACCGCCAAGCTGATGCTGGTGCCCGAGGCGATGAGCGACGACACCCCCGCCGATCACGCCGCGATGTACAATTACCTCGCGAGCGTGATGGAGCCGTGGGACGGCCCGGCGGCGCTGGCGATGACCGATGGCCGCTGGGCGGTGGCGGGGATGGACCGCAACGCGCTGCGGCCGTTGCGCTACACCCGCACTTCCGACGGGCTGCTGATCGTCGGCTCGGAGAGCGGCATGGTCGTGGTGCCGGAGAGCACCATCGTCGCTAAGGGCCGGCTCGGGCCGGGGCAGATGATCGCGGTCGATCTCGACCAAGGCCGCGTGCTCGACGATCGCCAGATCAAGAACCGGATCGCCGCCGAGCATGACTATGCCGCGATGATCGGCGCCTTCCACACGCTCGACGACCTGCCCGAGGCACCCGACGACAGCGTCGTGCGCTACGATCGCGCTGAGCTCGCCCGCCGCCAGGTCGCCGCCGGGCAGACGCTCGAGGACATGGAGCTGATCCTCAGCCCGATGGCCGAATCCGCCAAGGAAGCGGTCGGCTCGATGGGCGACGACACGCCGCTCGCGGTGATCTCGGACAAGCCGCGGCTGATCAGCCAGTTCTTCCGCCAGAACTTCAGCCAGGTGACCAACCCGCCGATCGACAGCCTGCGCGAACGCTATGTGATGAGCCTCAAGACGCGGTTCGGCAATCTCGCCAACATCCTCGATACCCAGGACCAGCGCGACCGCGTGCTGGTGCTCGAATCGCCGGTGCTGACCGGCGAGCATTGGGCGCGGCTGAAGGCGCATTTCGCCACCAGCGTCACCGAGATCGACTGCACCTTCGAGGCGGACGGCGGTCCCGAGAAATTGCGCGAGGCGATCGCGCGCATCCGCCAGGAGGCGGAACAAGCCGTCCGCCAGGGCAAGAGCGAGCTGTTCCTCACCGACGAGGCCGTCGGCCCGGACCGCGTCGCCATCGCCGGGGTGCTCGCGGTCGCCGCGGTGCACACCCATCTCGTCCGCCGCGGCCTGCGCTCCTATGCGTCGATCAACGTGCGCAGCGGCGAATGCCTAGACACCCATTATTATGCGGTGCTGATCGGCGTCGGCGCGACCACGGTGAACGCCTATCTCGCCGAGGCCGCGATCGTCGATCGCCAGGCGCGGGGTTTGTTCGGCGATCTGTCGCTTGCCGAATGCCTCAAGCGGCACCGCACTGCGATCGAGGACGGCTTGCTCAAGATCATGAGCAAGATGGGGATTGCGGTGATCTCCTCCTACCGCGGCGGCTATAATTTCGAGGCGGTCGGGTTGAGCCGCAGCCTCGTCAACGACCTGTTCCCGGGCATGCCCGCCAAGATCTCGGGCGAGGGTTATGCCTCGCTGCATTATTCGGCGATGGTTCGCCACGAGGCGGCGTTCGACGAGGCGGTGGCGCGGCTGCCGGTCGGCGGTTTCTATCGCCAGCGCCACACCGGCGAGACGCACGCCTTTTCCGCGCAGCTGATGCACCTGCTGCAGACCGCGGTGTCGACCGACAGCTACACCAGCTACCTGCAGTTCAGCCGCGGCGTCGCCGATCTGCCGCCGGTCTATCTGCGCGACCTGCTCCAGTTCAACTTCCCCAACGAGGGCGTCGCGGTCGATCAGGTCGAGGCGATCACCGAGATCCGCAAGCGTTTCGTGACCCCGGGCATGTCGCTGGGCGCGCTCAGCCCCGAGGCGCATGAGACGCTGGCGATCGCGATGAACCGGATCGGCGCCAAGGCGGTGTCGGGCGAGGGCGGCGAGGACAAGAAGCGCTATCGCCCCTACGACAATGGCGACAACGCCAATTCGACAATCAAGCAGATCGCCAGCGGCCGGTTCGGCGTCACCGCCGAATATCTTAACGCCTGCGAGGAGATCGAGATCAAGGTCGCGCAGGGCGCCAAGCCCGGCGAGGGCGGCCAGCTGCCCGGCTTCAAGGTCACCGAGTTCATCGCCAAGTTGCGCCACGCAACCCCCGGCGTGACGCTGATCAGCCCGCCGCCGCACCACGACATCTACTCGATCGAGGATCTCGCCCAGCTCATCTACGATCTCAAGCAGATCAACCCGCGCGCGCGGGTATGCGTCAAGCTGGTGAGCTCGGCCGGGATCGGCACCGTCGCCGCCGGCGTCGCCAAGGCGCATGCCGACGTCATCCTGATCGCCGGCCACAATGGCGGCACCGGGGCGTCGCCGCAGACCAGCATCAAATATGCCGGTACGCCGTGGGAGATGGGGCTCAGCGAGGTCAACCAGGTGCTGACCCTCAACGGCCTGCGCGGCCGCATCCGGTTGCGCGCCGATGGTGGCTTGAAGACCGGTCGCGACATCGTCATCGCCGCGATCCTCGGCGCCGAGGAATATGGCATCGGTACGCTCAGCCTGGTGGCGATGGGCTGCATCATGGTCCGCCAGTGCCACAGCAACACCTGCCCGGTCGGCATCTGCACCCAGGACCAGGCGATGCGCGACAAGTTCGTCGGCACGCCCGAAAAGGTTATCAACCTGATGACCTTCATCGCCGAGGAGGTGCGCGACATCCTCGCCCGCCTCGGCTGTAAGAGCCTCGACGAGGTGATCGGCCGCACCGAATTGCTTCGCCAGGTCAGCCGCGGCGCCGAGCATCTCGACGATCTCGACCTCAACCCGATCCTCGCCAAGGTCGACGCGACCGACGCCGAGCGCCGCTTTTCGTTGAGCACCTTCCGTAACGAGGTGCCTGACAGCCTCGACGCGCAGATCATCAAGGATTCCGCGGCGGTGTTCAGCCGCGGCGAGAAGATGCAGCTCACTTATTCGGTGCGCAACACCCACCGCGCGGTCGGCACGCGGCTATCGAGCGAGATCACCCGCCGCTTCGGCATGGCCAAGCTCGCCGACGGCCATGTCACCATTCGGCTGCGCGGCTCGGCGGGGCAGAGCCTCGGCGCGTTCATGTGCAAGGGCATCACCCTCGAGGTGTTCGGCGATGCCAACGATTATGTCGGCAAGGGCCTGTCGGGCGGGATCATCGTGCTCCGGCCCGCGGTGAGCTCGCCGCTCGCCAGCCAGGACAATACCATCCTCGGCAATACCGTGCTCTACGGCGCCACCTCGGGCACCTTGCTCGCGGCGGGGCAGGCGGGCGAGCGGTTCGCGGTGCGCAACTCGGGCGCCACCGTGGTGGTCGAGGGCTGCGGCGCCAACGGCTGCGAATATATGACCGGCGGCGTTGCGGTGATCCTCGGCAAGGTTGGCCAGAATTTCGGCGCGGGGATGACCGGGGGGATGGCCTTCGTCTACGATCCCGACGGCGATTTCGCCTCCCGCGCCAACCCCGAGAACATCACCTGGCAGCGGCTCGCCTCGGCACATTGGGAAGGCGTGCTCCGCGCGCTGGTCGAGCGCCACCTGGCGGCGACCGACAGCAAGTGGACGCGCGGGCTGCTCGCCGATTGGGAACGCGTCGCCGGCCAGTTCTGGCAGGTGGTGCCCAAGGAGATGCTCAGCCGCCAGAGCCATCCGCTCGACGACACCGCGGAGCTGGTCGCGGCGGAGTAAGCTGCCGTTCGTGCTGAGCTTGGCGACGCATTGTGAGATGCATGCCTTTCGACAGGCTCAGGGCGAACGGGCAGGACGGGTACAGGGTTGGCATCGCCGCCACGCTGCGCCTAACAGGGCGTCATGTGGCATCTTTACCAATTTCCCCTGTGCCCGTTCAGCCGCAAGGTGCGCCTGCTGCTCGGCGAGAAGGGCGTCGGCTATGAGCTGGTGCGCGAATCGCCCTGGGAGCGGCGCGACGAGTTCATGGACATGAACCCCGCCGGTGAGACGCCGGTGATGGTCGATGCCTCGCGCAGCGGCGCGCCGCTGATCGATTCGGCGGCGATCTGCGAATATCTCGAGGAAACCGTCGACAAGGCGGCGATGATCAACGGCCCCGCCGCCAACCGCGCCGAGATCCGCCGCCTCGTCACCTGGTTCGACACCCATTTCTACCGCGACGTCACCGGGCCGCTGCTCCACGAGCGGGTGGTGAAACGGCTCGCGCATCGCGCCGCGCCCGACGCCAAGGGGCTGCGCGAGGCGATGAAAGCCGCGGTCAGCCATCTAGATTATACCGATTACCTGCTTGATCACCGCAACTGGTTGGGCGGCGCGACGATGAGCCTCGCCGATCTCGCCGCGGCGGCGCAGATCTCGGTCGCCGACTATCTCGGCGGGATCGACTGGAAGGGTCATGACCAGACGGCGCGCTGGTACCGCGGGCTCAAGAGCCGGCCGAGTTTCCGCCCGCTGCTGTCGGAGCGGATGGAGATGATCGGGCCGCCGGCGCATTACGACAATGTCGATTTCTGATGCACGCGACGCATGACCCCGCCGCCGATGCCGCCGCCCCCATCGGCTTCGACGATTTCCTCGCGGTGGATATCCGCGTCGGTACTGTCGTCGCTGCCGAGCCGTTTCCGGAGGCGCGCAAGCCGGCGTTGAAGCTGCGCATCGATTTCGGCGTGCCGCTCGGCATCAAGCGGTCGTCGGCGCAGATCACCGAGCATTATACGCCGGACGATCTGGTCGGCCGCCAGGTCGCCGCGGTGGTCAATTTCCCGCCGCGCCAGATCGGCCCGGTGATGTCGGAGGTGCTGACGCTCGGCTTTCCCGACGCGGATGGCAAGGTGGTGCTGATCGGGCCCAACGAACCTGTGCCCAACGGCGGCCGGCTGTTCTGACCGCCACGCGGATCGGCACCGCCGGCTGGTCGATCCCGACCGCGCTGGCGGAAGTGTTTCCCGGCGATGGCAGCCATCTCGAACGTTATGCCGCGGTGTTCGACGCGGTGGAGATCAACTCGAGCTTCCATCGCCCGCACCGGCCCGCGACCTATGCGCGCTGGGCGGCGAGCGTTCCCGCCGGTTTCCGCTTCGCGCTCAAGCTGCCGAAGACGATCACCCATGAGCGCCGGCTGGTCGACACCGGCGAGCTGCTGACGCGGTTTGCCGAGGAGATCGCGCCTTTGGCCGACAAGCGCGGGCCGCTGGTCGTCCAGCTGCCGCCGAGCCTCGCCTTCGACGCTGCCGTAGCCGACGAGTTCCTTGCCCAGGCTGGGGCCACCCTCGGCGGCGCGCTGGTTTGCGAGCCGCGCCACCCGAGCTGGTTCGATGCCGAGGCGGACCAATGCCTGGTCGCGCATCGGGTGGCGCGGGTGGCGGCCGATCCGGCGCGGGTGCCCGAGGCCGCCGCGACCGGTGGCTGGGTGGGCCTCGCCTATCGCCGGCTCCACGGCAGCCCACGGATCTATTACTCGGCCTATGACGAGGCGGCGATCGCGGGCCATGCCGCGGCTGTGGGCGCCGAGCGGGCCGAAGGCATCCCGAGCTGGACGATCTACGACAATACCGCCGCGGGCCATGCCGCCGCCGACGCGCTGGCGCTCATCACCCGGCTCGGCGCGCTCAGCTGATCAGCGCCAGCGTCGCCGGGTCTGGCTCGCCGGCGAAGAAGCGGGCGAGCGCCGCGTCGAACGGCGCCGGATCATCCGCCACTGCGGCAAACAGCGTCATCGACGAGCGCAGCTTGATCGCGTCGATGCCGCCGAGGATCGCCTCAGCGCTGCCCGTGGCGGCGGTGACCGCCTGCGTCGCCTCGACCAGCCGCGGCCCAAGCAGCGGATGCGCCAGATAGGCACGCGCCTCGGCCCGATCCGCGATCGCATAATGCTGCGCGGTGGCGCTGCGACCTAGCCCGGCGATCTGCGGGAAGACGAACCACATCCAGTGGCTGGTCTTGCGCCCGCGGCGCAGCTCGGCGAGCACCGATTGATACACGTCCTGCTGCGCCGTCACGAACCGATCCAGCGATCCGCTCATCGGGTTCGCAACCGTAACGGTCGTTGTGACGTTATCCTGCCCATGCGCTTGCTCCTTTGTTCGCTCGGTTCGGTCCTGCTGCTCGGCGGCTGCGGGCATCACGATCAGTCCGCCGACAATAACGCGGCAGCCGCGGCGTTCGTGCCGCCGCCGGTCCAGGCACCTGCGCCGCTGCCTGGCCAAGGCCACAGCAAGCCGATCAGCGCCTATGTCGGCCACTATCCGACCGAAGCGGTGGAAGGCGTTACCTTCTACGATCGCACCGAAGTCGCCAACGCGCTGGTCGGCGCGGTGGGTGACGACAAGGTCCGCCGAACGATGACCGCGCATGAGGCGACCACCACGCCGATCTTCCAGCGTGGCTCCTCGCTCGGTGCCCATGGCTGCGAGGCGCACAATTGCAGCGATCACAATTGGACGCTGCTGGTCCGCGCCGACGGCAACAAGGCCGAGGCTTGCTACCATGACGCCGCGACGATGGGGAACGCCAGCCATTGGTACGCCGGCGGTGCCCCGGCCACCCGCCCCGGCGATTGCCCTTCGGAGTAGATGCGATGCTCGAACATGTCCCCGCCTGGCTCGGCAAGGCGCTGAGCGACGTCCGCGCCGGTGCCGAGAAACTGGCGATCGTCCGCCCCGAACTCAGCCCGCAAGGGCGCGAGTTCCAGTGGCTTGCGCTGTCGAGCCCGGCCTTCGCCGATGGCGCGCGGCTGCCCGAGCGGTTCACCGCCGACGGCACGGGCGTGTCGCCGCCGCTGACTTGGGGATCGCCGCCGGAGGGCACCGCCAGCCTGGCGTTGCTGGTCGAGGACGCCGATGCGCCGGCGCTGCAGCCGCTGGTGCATGCCATCGTCTGGGGCCTCGCCGCGGACGCGGGCCGGCTTGCCGAAGGCTCAATCGTCGCCGACGGCCCGGGCACCGGCAGCCGCGACATCGGCCGCAATTCATTCCTGCGCGAAGGCTGGTTGCCGCCCGATCCGCCGACGGGCCATGGCGCGCACCGTTATGCCTTCCAGCTGTTCGCGCTGGATGCGGGGGCGGGTGATCCGGGCGACAGTCCGGGCCGCGGGGCGATGATCGAGGCAATGGCGGGGCATGTGCTCGCCGCGGGCGTGGTGATCGGCACCTATGGCCGGGGTGAAGAAGCGCTGATCGGGCCGGATGGGGCGCTCGCCAGCGCGTGAACGAGAGAGAGCGGGACGGCGCGGCGGCGAGGCCGCGCGTTCCGGTTGACGCCGAAGGGGGCCCTGGGGCTTAGCCCAGGGTAACGCTGCCCTGGCTGGCGATCACCAGCGCGGTGGTGCAGAAAGCGGCGAGGCCGATGAACAGGCTGCGGTACATGGCAATGCTCCGGTTGGTGTGACGGATCAGGCGATCGGCACGACGGGGACGGCGGCGCTGACGGCGACGGCGGCAAACACCAGAGCGGCGGCGACCGAGAAGAGAGCGCGCTGGGCAGCTTCGAGGCGGAGAAACATCGGCTTGGTCCTTTGATCATCGCGGCGCCGGACCATCCGGCAGCGATGCTTTTGACATTGCAGAGGCCGTGCCAATTTACCTAAGTCTCGGTAAACCCCGGATAACGCTGGGACGGGGCACCGGCCCAGCGGGCAATGTGGCGTAATCCGCCAGACCAACGTGGTAAAATCCGCCGACCTTTGGATAGCGGGGCCGCGTGGTGCATTGCGACCGACCGTCAGGCGGCGCACACCCGATCGCGGCCGTCCGCCTTGGCGGTGTAGAGCAGCCGATCGGCACGATCGAAGGCGGAATCGCTGCGCTCGCCCTGCTGCACCGCCGTCACGCCGATCGACAGCGTCACCTGACCGATCGGCCGGTCGCTTTCGCGCACCCGAAAGCGCCGGTCGGCAACCGCGGCACGGACGTAATCGAGGTGATCGGCCGCCTTGCACAGGTCGATCCCGCGCAACAGGATCGCAAATTCCTCACCGCCGTGGCGCACCACGAGCTGGCCGGCGCAGGTTTCCGCCAGCGTCTGTGCGACGGCGATGAGCACGCGATCGCCGACCGGATGGCCATGATCGTCGTTGATCCGCTTGAAGCGATCGATGTCGCACACCGCGAGGCAATAGGGGCCGTCGGCCTCGACGCGGGTGACGAAGGCTTCCTCGAACGCGCGTCGATTGGGCAACCCGGTGAGCAGGTCGCGGCGGGCGCTGTCATTCGCTTCGGCGAGCTTGGCACGCAACGCATCCGCCTCGGTGGTGGCGCGGGCGAGCCGACTCTCGGCATCGTGGATGCGGCTGAGCATCGAACCGGTGATCCGTGCGATCTCGTCGAGCCCCGCAGTAGTGTTGCCCGGCGTGCTGCGCTCGATCGCGGCGGCGCTCTGCGCGAGATCGCGGCCGAAGCCGCGGGTCTCGTCGTGCATCGCGCGCATCATGGTCGCAAAGCCGTCTACCTGCGCCTGGGTTTCGGCGACGAGCTGCGCCGCATCGTCCTGTTCGGTATGAGCACCGCCGAACTCTTCCGGCCCGCCATCGGGGCGGCCCACCACGGTGCCGCCGAGCTTCTCGATGTCGCTGCTGCGCAGCCGCACGCCGCCATCGGTCAGCCGCGCCACCGCGGTGGCGATGATGCCGTCGGGGTCGGTAAGGACGTTGAAGGCGAAGCTATAATGGGCGGGCTCGGGGCTGAGGCCATGGTCGGCGAGGAAACGACCGATCTGTAGATACAGATCGTCCTTGCTTCCCCGCCTTGCCGCGACACTCCCGCGCATTCCGCACCCCCGTTCGATCCGCAGGGGATAATCGCGATTGGTTAGGATTGAGTTGCAGAAAAGATCAGGAATGGGCCAATTTCTGTACCGCCGCGAGCGTCATCTCGACATGGCGGGCGGCGTCGGCATCGTCGTGGACGAAGACGATGCGGCCGTGGCGATCGATCACATAGCTGGTGCGGGTGGTGCGCGGTCCCGCACCCTGGCCAACGGCATAGCCGCTGACCACGCGGGGGCCCGCGCTCGCGACCGCGAACTTGCCCGCGCACTTTTCGGCGGAAAAGCGCTGCAGCGTCGGCACGTCGTCGGCGGACATGCCGATCACGGTCGCGCCGGCCTTCTGGAACGCGGGGATCGCTTCGGCAAAGGCATGGGCCTCGGCGTTGCAGCCGCCGGTGAAGGCCGCGGGGAAGAAGTACAGCACCACCGGCCCCTTCTTGAGCTGCTCGGCGAGATGGACCTGGAACACCTTGCCGGCGATCGCGCCGCGGGTGGTGAAATCGGGCGCCTTGGCACCGGGGGTGAGCGCCGCGCCAGCGGGGGCGGTCATCAGGATCGCGCCGAGGACGGTGGCGGCAAGGGTAGGCAGCAGACGCATCGCGAAACTCTCCTGATCGATTGATCGCTCGTCCTAGCGCGCGACGCCGCGACGCGATAGGCACCATGCCATGCCCGTCACCCGCGCCGACATCGATCTCGCCCTCCGCCTTGCCGACGCCGCCGGCGCCGTCATCCGCCCCTATTTCCGCCAGCCGCACGGCGTGGAGCTGAAGGCGGACAAATCGCCGGTGACGCTCGCCGATCGCGAGGCCGAAGCGGCGATGCGCCGGCTGCTCGATGCCGAGCGCTCGGGCGATGGCGTGGTCGGCGAGGAATATGGCGTCAAGGAAGGCGTCACCGGCCGCCAATGGGTGCTCGATCCGATCGACGGCACCCGTAGCTTCACCGTCGGCCGGGCGATCTTCGGGACGCTGATCGCCTTGGTCGAGGACGGCTGGCCGGTGCTCGGGATCATCGACCAGCCGGTGCAGCGCGAACGCTGGCTCGGCGTCGCCGGCCGGCCGACCCTGTTCAACGGCGCACCGACACGAACCCGCCCCTGCGCGGCGCTCGAGGGCGCGGTGGTCGCGACCACCAGCCCGCATCTGTTCGGCGACGGCGACGTGCCGCATTACCTCGCGCTGGTCGCCGCGGCGTCGGGCGGCCATGCG
The DNA here is from genome assembly GCF_059416225.1 of Sphingomonas sp. GW821-FHT09E03. Classification (NCBI taxonomy): domain Bacteria; kingdom Pseudomonadati; phylum Pseudomonadota; class Alphaproteobacteria; order Sphingomonadales; family Sphingomonadaceae; genus Sphingomonas; species Sphingomonas sp. GW821-FHT09E03. Next base: position 553,704 of record NZ_JBWKOS010000002.1, read on the forward strand.
CGGCAGGGACCGGTCTATGGCGGCGACTGCTACAATTACGGGCTGCTCGCGAGCGGCTATATGGACGTTGTCGCCGAATCCGGGCTGCAGCTCTACGATTATGCCGCGCTGGTGCCGGTGGTGGAGGGCGCGGGCGGGCGGATGTGCGACTGGAACGGCGATCCGCTCACCGCGACCAGCACCGGCCACGTCCTCGCGATCGGCGACCCCGCGCGTACCGACGATGTGTTGGAGGCGCTCCACGGCGTCGCCGGCGAGCATGATCACGGGCACGATCATGGCGACGGGCACGACCACGCTTGAAATCGTCACCCCAGCGCAAGCTGGGGTCTCTAGCGACGGCGCCATCGAACAGCCAGGCCGCACGAGACCCCAGCCTTCGCTGGGTGACGACTAGCGGACGCCCCCCTCGTCAGAAGATGCCGAGGAACTTCTTCTTCTGGCTCTTGCGCTCGCCCGGCGACTTCTTGCCGTCCTCCGCGGTCGCGGTGGTGCCATGACCGACGTCGTCGCGCGGCTTGCCCTTGGTGGTGCGCTGCGCGCTTGCGCTCGCGCCTGCCAGCACCGGGCCGCACGCCGCCGACTTGGCATCGCCGATGTCGACAAAGGCGAGGATCCCCGCCACCGGCGTCGCCACCAGCGCAAGGCCGAGTCCGGCACCCGCGCGGCCGAGCAAGGCGCCGCTCAGCACGTTGAGCTTGGGCTGTGAGAAATAGCCCTGCACGCCGACCGGCGACTGGCCTGAGAACAGGCTGAACTTCTTGCCGTCGGCGCGAAAGGCGAGGTCGATCGCCTCGGTTTTGAAGCTGAACCCGCCACGGCCGACGATGACGTTCTTGGTGGTGTCGATCAGGATCGGGTCCGCCGCGGCGACGCCATTGCGGACGGTGAAGCCAACCAGCCCGCAATTCACCTCGACCGGCTTCTTGAGCTTATCTTCGAACATCTTCTGGACGAAGGTGCCGAGGTCGAGCTCGGCGAGCTGGACGTTGCGGGTCCACAACTGCCCGTGCGGCATCACGAACGCGATCCTGCCGTGTGCGGTGCTGAGCGAATCGTGGATGGTGTCGCCGCGCCCGGCGAGCTGGATGCGGCCCTTGATCGTGCCCGTCGTCCCCGCCTCGGCGACGCCATAGCCGGCGAGCAGGCGGCCCATCGGGGTCGGCGACAGCCGGATGTCGTAGCTGTCGGCGCTCGGCCGCTGGCGGGTGTCGAAGATGAAGTCCGACGAGACGTTGCCGCGCGCCATCGCCCAGGTCAGCGGCGACAGCGCCAGCCGGCCATGGTCGAGCGCCAGGGTAAGGTCGACGTTGGAGACCGGCACGTTGCGCGACTTGACGACGCCGATCGTCCATTTGAGATCGGCATCGAAGCGCCGCATGGTCTCGATCGGCAGCGCCGCGTCGGGGAACAGGCGCTGCGGCGCGGCGCCGGTTGCGGCGGCGGCGGCCACCGTGCCCTTGGCCGCGACGATATCCGGGTTGTAGCCGAGGAACGGCGCGGCATCGATGATGTCGAGGCTTTTGGTGGCGATCGTCGAATCGAGTTTGAGCCGCTCGCCGTTGGTGATGGTGAGCTGCCCGGCGACGTCGCTGTTGCCGAAGGTGCCGGCGAGGTGGGTGAAGCGATAGGCGTCGCCGTTCTTAACCAGCTGCGCATGGAGCCGGTAGGTGCGGGTATTGGGCAAGGCGACGCCGATGATGCCGAGCAGCTCGGAAAGGTTGCGCCCCTGCGCGCGGGTCTGCAGCGGCACGTTTTCGATATCGGCGATCGAGGGCAGGGTGCCGGCGACGTCGATCACGTTATGCGCCGCCCAGGCGCGTAAGGTCAGCTCGTTGCGGCCGCGGTTGACGGTGGCGTCGGGCGCGAGCAGCTGCGCGGTGACGCGGAACGGCGTGTCGCGGATGATGCCGGTGCCGTTGACGCCCACCGCCTTGCCGATCCGCGCGTTGGCGGAGCGGATGTCCTCGATAGTGAGGTCGGCGAGCAGCCGCATCCGCGGATCTTTGTAGCGGACGGTGGTGCCGCGCACGGTGGCGATGTCGATCCGCGGGAAATCGAGCGGCTTGCCGCCTCTCTTCTCGCTGAACGTCCAGCTGTTGGTGGTGTGCGCTGCGTTCCATTCGAGATCGACCGCACCCTTCTCGAGATCGAGCCAGTAGAGCCGGCGCTTGCCGAACAGCAGCGACAGCGGGGCGATCATGGTGTCGAGCTTGTCGGCCTGGAACAGATAGGGCTTTGTCGCCCAGGCAGGGTTGGCGATCGTCATTCGCTCGGCGAGCAGCTTGATCTTGAGCGGCGCGAAATAGAGCTGGAAATCGCCGTCGATCCGCACCGGGCGGTGGGTCTGGCCGCCGACGAAGCGCTCGAACGGGTGCTTGAGAAAGCGCCCCTTGGTGATGAACAGGATCAGCCAGATCGCGGCGACGAGGGCGATGAGGCCGAGCACCACGTTGCGCGCGATCCGCCACGGCCGCGCCATCCGCTGGCGCGGCACGGGGGAGGCGGGTGCGGCGTCTGCCGACGGAGGGGCCGGTGTATCCATGCAGGCGGAATCGCTTCGTGCCTCGTTCCGGTTCCGCATCGGTTGCAATTGCTCGGGCCGCGAGCTATGCGCCCCGCTTCCCCAGCGTATGCGTGGAGAGAATCGCCCGGCCAGTGTGGGCTGCCGCGGCGGTTCGTTGCATCCGCTGATCAACCGAAAGGACCAAAATGCCCAAGCTGAAGACGAAAAGCGGCGTCAAGAAACGCTTCAAGTTCACCGCCACCGGTCTGCTGAAGCACGGCGTCGCCGGCAAGCGCCACCGCCTGCTCCACCACAACGGCAAGTACATCCGCCAAAATCGCGGCACCAAGGTGCTGTCGAAGGCCGACACCGCGACGGTGAAGGCTTGGGCGCCGTACGGCCTTAGATAAGGAGACCAGGACATGGCACGCGTCAAACGGGGTGTAACCACCCGCGCCAAGCACAAGAAGATTCTTGAACAGGCAAAGGGCTATTATGGCCGCCGCAAGAACACCATCCGCATCGCCCGCCAGGCCGTCGAAAAGGCTGGCCAGTATGCGTATCGCGATCGCAAGGTTAAGAAGCGGACCTTCCGCGGCCTGTGGATCCAGCGCATCAACGCCGGCGTCCGCGCCGAGGGCCTGACCTATTCGCAGTTCATGCACGGCCTCAAGCTCGCCGGCGTCCAGCTCGACCGCAAGGTCCTGGCCGACATCGCGATGCACGAGGGTGCAGCGTTTAGCGCGATCATCGCGCAGGCGAAGGCGGCTCTGCCCCAGGCCGCCTGATAGCGACCTGTAGCGTACGGCTTGCAAAGGGGCGTCGGTGGCAACACCGGCGCCCTTTTCCGTCTCGTCACCCGGCTGGTGCCGGCGTGACGCAGCACCAAAGGACCAGCCATGGCGATCAACACCTGGTGGCTCTACGTCACCGCCGTCTTCCTGATCTCGGCGATCCCGGGGCCGAACATGCTCCACGTCATGGTCCAGAGCATCCACCACGGCCCGCGCCGCGCGCTCGCGTCGATGGCGGGGCTCATGAGCGCGGTGCTGATCTGCCTGCTCGCCTCCGCGGCGGGTCTCGGCGCGCTGCTCAAGGCGTCGCCGCGGGTGTTCGACCTGCTGCGCTATGCCGGCGCCGCCTATCTGATCTGGCTCGGCATCAAGGCGTGGCGCGCACCGATAGGCGACGTCGCAGTCGATCCGCATACCCGCCACTCCGCCGCCGCGCTCTATGGGGCGGGGTTCGGCACCGGCATGTCCAACCCCAAGCTGATCATCTTTGCCGCGGCGCTGTTCCCGCAATTCCTCGATGCCAACCGGCCGTTCTGGACCCAGCTCGCGATCCTGGTCGCCAGCTTCGTCGTCATCGAGGGCTTCTGGTATGCGGTCTATGCGTTCGGCGGCCGCAGCCTTGCCCGGTGGCTGGCGCCGGCCGGTCGCCAGCGCGCGTTCAACCGCGGCACCGGAATCGTCTTCATCGGCTTCGGCGGCGTGCTGCTCGGCAGCCGGGTTTGACTTGACCCAGGGCCGCGACTGCGGTTCGAGCCTTCGCGTACACAGAACGGACAGACCATGACCACCGATCTAGATCAACTCCGCGCCGACCTGCTCGCCGCCATCGACGCGGCGGTGAGCCTTGACGCGCTGGAGGCGGTGCGGGTGGAGGCGCTGGGCAAGCAGGGAAGCGTCACCCAATTGCTTAAAACGCTCGGCAAGATGGATCCCGACGCGCGGCAGATCGAAGGACCGCGCATCCAGGGCGTGCGCGAGGCGGTGACCGCCGCGATCGCCGCCGCCAAGACGACGCTGGAGCGCGCCGCGCTCGATGCCCGACTTGCCACCGAGACGCTGGACATGACGCTGCCGGCCGAGACGCCGCTCACCGGGACCATCCACCCGGTCAGCCAGGTGATGGACGAGCTCGCCGAGATCTTCGCCGACCTTGGCTTCGCGGTCGCCACCGGGCCCGAGATCGAGGATGACTGGCACAATTTCACCGCGCTCAACATTCCCGAGACGCACCCGGCGCGGGCAATGCACGATACCTTCTATGTCGCGAGCGATACGGCGGCCGACGCCGGCGCAACGCCGGCCAAGATGGTGCTGCGTACCCATACCTCGCCGGTCCAGATCCGCACGATGAAGGCGGCTGGCGGCAACCAGCCGATCCGGATCATCGCACCCGGCCGTACCTATCGCTCGGACAGCGACGCCACCCACACGCCGATGTTCCATCAGGTCGAGGGGCTGGTGATCGACAAGGGCATCACCTTGGGCCATCTCAAATGGACGCTCGAGACCTTCCTCAAGGCGTTCTTCGAGCGCGACGACATCACGCTTCGCCTGCGCCCAAGCTATTTCCCCTTTACCGAGCCGTCGGCCGAGGTCGACGTTGGCTATACGCTGGTCAAGGGCAAGCGCGTGATCGGCGGCAGCGGCGACGATGCCGACGGCGGCTGGATGGAAGTGCTGGGCAGCGGCATGGTCCACCGCGAGGTGCTGATCGCCGGCGGCTATGATCCCGACGAGTGGCAGGGCTTCGCCTTCGGTTGCGGGATCGACCGGCTGGCAATGCTCAAATACGGCATGGACGATCTGCGCGCCTTCTTCGATGGCGATAGCCGCTGGCTCAAGCATTACGGCTTCTCGAGCCTCGACGTACCCACGCTGTCGGGAGGAGTCGGCGCATGAAATTCACCCTCAGCTGGCTTCAGCAGCACCTCGATACCCAGGCCACGCTCGACGAGATCGTGCTCGGCCTCACCCGCATCGGCCTGGAGGTGGAGGGCGTCCACAATCCGGGGGCGGCGCTAAGCGCGTTCCGCGTCGCCAAGGTGCTGAGCGCCGAGCGTCACCCGCAGGCCGACAAGCTCCAGATCCTCTCGGTCGACGCCGGCGACGGCCCGCTGCAGGTCGTCTGCGGCGCGCCCAACGCGCGTGCGGGCCTGGTCGGCGTGTTCGGCGCACCGGGTGCCTATGTCCCGGGGCTCGACGTCACGCTCAAGGTCGCGGCGATCCGCGGCGTCGAATCCAACGGCATGATGTGCTCGACCCGCGAGCTCGAGCTCGGCGACGATCATGACGGGATCATCGAGCTTCCCGCCGATGCCCCGGTCGGCACGCCCTATCCGGACTATGCCGGGCTCAACGATGCGGTGATCGACGTCAGCATCACCCCCAACCGCCAGGATTGCATGGGCGTGCGCGGCATCGCCCGCGATCTCGCCGCGGCAGGCCTTGGTACGCTGAAGCCGCTGGCCGTGCCGATGATCGAGGGCGAGGGCGCTGGGCCGGACGTCCGCACCGACGATCCCGCCGGTTGCCCCGCCTTTTACGCGCAGAGCGTGTCGGGCGTCGTCAATGGCGAGTCGCCCGACTGGATGCGCCGCCGTCTCCTTGCGATCGGGCAAAAGCCGATCTCGGCGCTGGTGGACATCACCAACTACGTCTCGATCGACCTTGGCCGGCCGCTCCACGTCTATGATCGCGCCAAGCTCAGCGGCGGCCTGGTCGCGCGGCTGGCGACCGAGGGCGAGCAGGTCCTCGCGCTCAACGGCAAGACCTACACGCTCGACGCGACGATGACGGTGATCGCCGACGAGGCGGCGGTTCACGACATCGGCGGCATCATGGGCGGCGAGCATTCGAGCGTTACGCCTGAGACGGTGGACGTGCTGATCGAATGCGCCTTCTTCGATCCCGCCCATATCGCCCGCACCGGGCAGAAACTGCTGCTCACCAGCGATGCCCGCCAGCGCTTCGAACGCGGCGTCGATCCGGCGTTCCTCGACGAGGGGCTGGCGATCGCGACCGGGCTGGTGATCGACCTGTGCGGCGGCACGCCCTCGGCGGTAACTCGCGCCGGCCAGCCGCCGCTCGCGCCGCGGGTGATCGGCTATGATCCGGCCAAGGCGGAGACGCTGGGCGGGCTCGCGGTCGCCGCCGACCGCCAGCGCGCCATCCTTGAATCGCTCGGCTTTACGGTCGACGCCGATTGGCAGGTCACTGTGCCGAGCTGGCGCCGCGACGTCGAGGGTGCCGCCGATCTGGTCGAGGAGGTGATCCGCATCGAGGGGATCGACAAGGTCGCCCCCGTGCCGCTGCCGCGCGTGCCCGGCGTCGCCACGCCGACCGCGACGCCCGAGCAGAAGCTTGAGCGCCGCGTTCGCCGCGCGGCAGCCGCGCGCGGGCTCGACGAAGCGGTGACCTGGAGCTTCCTGCCGCAGGACCAGGCCGACGCATTCGGCGGCGGCGCCTGGATGCTTGCCAACCCGATCAGCGAAGACCTCAAGGTGATGCGGCCATCGCTGCTCCCCGGGTTGCTCGCCGCCGCCGAGCGCAACATCAAGCGCGGTGTCGGCAGTGTCCGGCTATTCGAGATCGGTCGCCGCTACCTCGCCGACGCTGAGCGGCCGACACTGGGGGTGGTGCTCGCCGGCGACCGCCGTGGGCGCGGCTGGCGCGAGGGCAAGGGCGCCGCGTTCGACGCCTATGACGCCAAGGCGGAGGCGCTCGCGCTGCTCGCCGCGGCGGGTGCGCCGGTCGACAACCTCCAGGTGATGGGCGAGGCGGGCGAGGCCTGGCACCCCGGCCAGTCGGGGACGCTGCGGCTCGGCCCCAAGACCATCCTTGCCCGCTTCGGCATGCTCCACCCGAGCCTGCTCAAGGCGTTCGATCTCGACGGTGCCGTCGCGGCGGTGGAGCTGTACCTCGATGCGCTGCCCGCCAAGCGCGCCGCCGGCTTCATGCGCCCGGCGTTCGCGCCACCGGCGCTGCAGGCGGTGCGCCGCGACTTCGCCTTCCTGGTGCCCGCCGCGCTGTCGGCGGACGCGCTGATCCGCGCCGTCCGCAGCGCCGACAAAGTCGCGATCGTCTCGGCGCGGGTGTTCGACGTCTTCACCGGCGCCGGGGTGGACGAGGGCATGAAGTCGGTAGCGGTGGAGGTGGTGCTGCAGCCCGCCGACAAGAGCTTCACCGACGATGGCCTCAAGGCGATCGCCGACAAGGTGGTCGCCGCCGCGGCGAAGCAGGGCGCAACCTTGCGCGGGTGATCCCGACAACAGGAGCATGACATCGATGACCGACCTGATCTGGATCCGTACCCCCGAGCTTGCCGCCGCGATCAACCCGCATGGCGCCGAGCTCACCCATCTGCACGACGCCGACGGCGCCGAGCTGATGACCGATGCCGATCCCGCCTTCTGGCCCAAGCACGCGCCCGTGCTGTTCCCGGTGATCGGCGTCACCAACGGGGGCGTGATCCGGCTCGACAGCCAGGAATATCCCATGCCCAAGCATGGCTTTGCGCGTGACCTGCCGTTCACCATGATCGAGCAGGGCGACAGCCATGTGGTGTTCGGGCTCGCCGACAGCGAGCACACCCGCCGCTTCTATCCTTTCGCCTTCCGGCTCGAGATCGCCTTCCGGCTCGAGGCAGCGACCCTGACGCTCGCGGTGCGGATCGCCAACCCGGGCGAGACCGCGCTGCCCGCGCAGTTCGGTTTCCACCCGGCCTTCGCCTGGCCGCTGCCCTACGGCCACGATCGCGCCGAACACCGCATCGTCTTCGCCGCCGACGAGCCCGGCGCGGTCAAGCAGATCGCCCCCGACGGCACCATCGCCACGACCGAGGCGCCGTCGCCGGTCGACGGCCGCGAAATGGTGCTGCGCGACGAATTGTTCATGCCCGACGCACTGGTGTGGGATCCGATCCACTCGCAGGCGCTGAGCTATGGCGCCACCGCGGGGCCATCGCTTGCGATCGCCTTTCCCGACACTCCGCGGCTCGGCATCTGGACCAAGCCCGGCGCGCACTTCGTTTGCGTCGAGCCGTGGCACGGTATCGCCGATCCCCATGGCTTCACCGGCGACTTCCACGACAAGCCCGGCGTGTTCGAGGTGGCCCCCGGTGAAGCCAAGGAGATCACGATGAGCGTCACGCTCAGGCGCTGATCGTCATCGGCCCCCATCCGTCATCCCAGCGAAAGCTGGGATCCGCTCATGACAAAGCGGAACGAGCCGCCGGAGACCCCAGCTTCCGCTGGGGTGACGATGCGTTCGGCGGCTTGCCCTCTGTCCTACGCGCCCCACATCTGGCACAGCGCGCCATGACCATCACCGCCTGCCAACAACCGCTGCGCGTTGCGGCCGATGGCAGGCGATGCCTCGTCCTTGATTCCTTCCCCTTGTCTGCCACGCGCCCTCGTCGCGCCTCAGCTCGAGAATTGCTCCTGTGACCTCCCCCCGCCGCACCTTCGCGATCATTTCCCACCCGGACGCCGGCAAGACGACGCTGACCGAGAAGCTGCTCTACTTCGGGGGCGCGATCCATCTTGCCGGCGAGGTCAAGGCGCGCGGCGCCAACCGTCGTGCGCGCTCCGACTGGATGAAGATCGAGCAGCAGCGCGGCATCTCGGTGACCTCGTCGGTGATGACCTTCGAGCGCGACGGCATCACCTTCAACCTGCTCGATACGCCGGGGCACGAGGATTTCTCCGAAGACACCTATCGCACGCTGACCGCGGTCGATTCGGCGGTGATGGTGATCGATGCCGCCAAGGGTATCGAACCGCAGACGCGCAAATTGTTCGAGGTCTGCCGGCTGCGCTCGGTGCCGATCATCACCTTCGTCAACAAGGTCGATCGCGAGGGCCGGCCGATCTTCGAATTGCTCGACGAGATCGCCGACATGCTCGCGCTCGACGTGGCACCGATGAGCTGGCCGGTGGGGATGGGCGGCGAGTTCGAGGGCGTGCTCGATCTCGTCACCAACACCATCAGCCGCCCCGAGGGCGACAGCCGCGCCTTCCTCGGCAAGACCGAAACGGCGCCGGTGCTGTCGGAGCGCTGGGCCGAGGAGATCGAGCTCGCCCAGGCCGGCTATGCCACCTTCGATGCCGAGGCCTATCGCCATGGCGATCTCACCCCGGTTTATTTCGGCTCGGCGCTCAAGGATTTCGGCGTCGCCGAGCTGATCGGCGCGCTCGCCGATTATGCGCCGCCGCCGCGCGCCCAGCCAGCCGAGCCCGCGCCGGTGTCGCCGGACAATGACGAGGTGACCGGCTTCGTGTTCAAGGTCCAGGCCAACATGGACCCCAACCACCGCGACCGGATCGCGTTCATGCGATTGTGCTCGGGCACCTTCAAGCGCGGCATGAAGCTCACGCCCTCGGGCTCGGGCAAGCCGATCGCGGTGCATTCGCCGATCCTGTTCTTCGCGCAGAACCGCGAAGTCGCCGACGAGGCCTTCCCCGGCGACATCATCGGCATCCCCAACCATGGCACGCTCCGGGTGGGCGATACACTGTCCGAGCGCGCCGATGTCCGCTTCACCGGCCTGCCCAATTTCGCGCCGGAGATCCTGCGGCGGGTCCAGCTCAAGGACCCGACCAAGACCAAGCAGCTGCGCAAGGCGCTTGACGACATGGCCGAGGAGGGCGTCACCCAGGTGTTCTACCCGGAGATCGGCTCCAACTGGATCATCGGCGTCGTCGGTCAGCTCCAGCTCGAGGTGCTGCTCAGCCGATTGGACGCGGAATATAAGGTGGCGGCCGGGCTGGAGCCGGCGCCGTTCGACACCGCACGCTGGGTATCGGCCGCCGACCCCGCCGACCTCAAGGCGTTCATGGATCTCAACCGCTCGGCGATGGCCAAGGATCGCGATGGCAATCCGGTGTTCCTCGCCAAGAGCGCGTGGGAGGTCGGCTATATCGCCGATCGCTATGCCAAGGTGAAGTTCGCGGCGACCCGCGAACGGTAAGGCAAGTCGCGCCGTCGGCGACGGGGTCAGCTGCGATCCTCGGCCAGCGCGCTGGCGAGCAGATCGCGCACCGCCCGCAGCGCCGGCATTGCGTCGCTGTCGCCGGCGCCGTGGCGAGCAGTGGGCAGGGCTGAATCGGCCTGGGCCAGTAGCTGCTGGACGCCCCTGACGGTATAGCCCTGATGATTGAGCAGGGCATCGATCCGCCGCACCAGGGCGACGTCGTCGGGGCGATAGTAGCGGCGGTTGCCGGCGCGGGTCAGCGGCTTCAGCTGGGGAAAGCGCGTTTCCCAGTAGCGCAGGATATGTTGCGGCAGGCCGGTCTCGTCCGACACCTCGCCGATGGTTCTGAACGCCCCGCTCGCCTTGGGGGACGTCGCCACAGGTTCAGCCGGCGTCGACGATGCGTTCGCGCATCATCTGGCTGGCGCGGAAGGTGAGCACCCGGCGCGGCGCGATCGGCACTTCCACCCCGGTCTTGGGGTTGCGGCCGACGCGCTCGCCCTTGTCGCGCAGCACGAAGGTACCGAAGCCGGAGATCTTGACGTTCTCGCCACGGGACAGCGCGCCGCACATCTCACCGAGGATCTGCTCGACAATCGTCGCCGAATCGGCGCGCGACAGACCCACCTGCCTGTGCAGTGATTCGGCAAGATCCGCGCGCGTCAGCGTGCCCGTTGTGGTCATCAGCATGTTATTCCCACTCCCTTGATCAAAGCCAACTCCTGCAATGCTTTATACAGTGGCTGGCGGGACTGAAAACGGCTTTTCTTGCTTTACGTTAATACTACGGTATAGCCCGTCAGAAGCGAACCACCGCGGCGCCCCAGGTGAAGCCGCCGCCCATCGCCTCCAGCACCACGATCTGCCCCTGCCGGATCCGCCCGTCGCGCACCGCCGCGTCGAGCGCCAGCGGCACCGAGGCCGCGGAGGTGTTGGCGTGACGGTCCACCGTCATCACCACCTTGTCGGCCGGCAGCCCGAGCTTGCGGCTGGTCGCATCGAGGATCCGGGCGTTGGCCTGGTGCGGCACCACCCAGTCGACGTCGCTGGTCGACAGGCCGGCGATCGCGAGCGATTCGCCCATCACCGCGGCGAGATTGACCACGGCGTGGCGAAACACCTCGCGGCCCTTCATGCGCAGCTTGCCGACGGTGCCGGTGGTCGACGGTCCGCCATCGACATAGAGCAGTTCGTTATGGCGGCCGTCGGCGTGGAGCTTGGTGGCAAGGATGCCGCGGCCGCCGTCGTCGGCGCTGTCCTGCGCCTCGAGCACGATCGCGCCGGCGCCATCGCCGAACAGGACGGCGGTGGTGCGATCCTCCCAGTCGAGGATGCGGCTGAAGGTCTCGGCGCCGATCACCAGCGCACGGCGCTGGACGCCGCTGCGCAGCATCGCATCAGCCACCTGCACGGCATAGAGAAAGCCCGAGCAGACCGCGGCGACGTCGAACGCGACGCAGTCGTCGATGCCGAGCATCGCCTGCACCTTGGTAGCGGTGGCGGGGAAGGTCTGGTCCGGCGTCGCGGTGGCGAGCACGATCAGGTCGATCTCGGTCGCGGTGATCCCCGCGGCCTCGAGCGCGCGGGTCGCGGCGTCACGCGCCAGCGTCGCGGTGGTCTCGCCGTCGCCGGCGATATGGCGGAAGCGGATCCCGGTGCGCTCGACGATCCATTCGTCGCTGGTGTCAAGCGTCGCCGCCAGATCGGCGTTGGAAACGCGGCGGGTGGGCAGTGCCGACCCCGTGCCGAGGACGACCGATCGGATCATGCGGCTTTCTCGAAATTGCCGAGATCGTCCGCGATCCGGCGGGTGAGATCGGCGCGCACCATCTTGGCGGCGTTGCCGATCGCGGTGGCGACGCCGAGCTCGTTGGCGCTGCCGTGGCTCTTCACGACGATGCCCTTGAGGCCGAGGAAGACGGCGCCGTTGTGGTTGTTGGGATCGAGGTGATCGCGCAGCAGCTGGGTCGCCGGGCGCGAGATCAGGAAGCCGACCTTGGAGCGTACCGAGCTGGTGAAGGCGCGCTTGAGCAGGTCGCCGACGAAGCGTGCGGTGCCCTCGGCCGTCTTGAGCGCGATGTTGCCGGCAAAGCCGTCGCAGACGATCACGTCATGGTCGCCGCGCGCGAGCTGGTTGCCCTCGACAAAGCCGGTGAAGCTCAGCGGCAGATGGGTCGCGCCGCGCAGCACCGCCGCGGCGTCGCGGATCTCGTCGGTCCCCTTCTGGTCCTCGCTGCCGATGTTGAGCAGCGCGACCCTGGGCGAATCGAGGTCGAGGATGGTGCGCGCATAAGCGGCGCCCATCACCGCGAACTGGACGAGGTTGCGCGCGTCGCACTCGGTGTTGGCGCCGAGATCGAGCATGATCACGTCATTGTCGCCGAGCGTCGGCAACGGCGCGGCGAGCGCCGGCCGGTCGATCCCGGGCAGCGTGCGCAGCGCGAGCTTGGCCATCGCCATCAGCGCGCCGGTGTTGCCTGCCGACACGGCGGCGCCGGCGCGGCCCTTCTTCACCAGATCGATGGCGATGCCCATCGAGGTCGTCTTGGCGCGGCGGATCGCCTGGCTCGGCTTGTCGCTCGAGCCGACGGTCTCGGGGGCGTGGACGATCTCGCTGTGCTGGCTGAGGTTCGGGTGGCTTTTCAGCTCCTCGGCGATCGCCGATTCGTCGCCGACCAGCAGGAAGCGCATGCCCTCGTGGCGCCGGCGCGCACGCGCGACGCCCGCGAGCATGACCGCAAGCCCTTCATCGCCGCCCATCGCATCGACGGCGATCCAGGAATTGTCGGACATGGCTCAGCGCTTATCCAGTAATTAGAGGGATCAGCCCTCGGCCGAGACGATCTCGCGGCCGTTGTAATGGCCACAGGCGTTGCACAGGTTATGCGGACGCTTCAGCTCGCCGCAGTTCGGGCATTCCTGGAACGACGCCACGGTGAGCGAATCATGGCCACGACGCATGCCGCGCTTGGAGGGCGAAGTTTTTCTCTTAGGGACGGCCATTTCGGCACCTTGTTCTTGAAGCGAATCTGAAAGATCCGATAGGCCCGGAGGGACGCCACGGCAACCGGCATGGAGCCGATTGCGCGGGGCGCGGCTTAACCGCCGGGCGCATCGCGAAGCGGGGGCCTATAGCGATTTCTTGGCGGGTTGCAAGCTTGCCGGGGCTGCTGCAGCTCCTGTCACCCCGGCGAAAGCTGGCATCTTTGTCGCGAGCGTGTCGCGCCGTGGCGGGAGATCCCAGCTTTCGTCGGGGTGACGGTAGGGCGGAAGGGTGGAGTCCTCGTTTATTCCGCCAGCGCCCGATCGCTGACGAACATGTTGTTGCGCCGCTCGTGCGCAAACGTGCTCGGCTGGCCGTGGCCGGGAATGAAGGCGGTGTCATCACCGAGCGGCCACAGCTTGTCGACGATGGTCTTGAGCAGCTGCTGGTGGTTGCCGCCCGGCAGGTCCGATCGCCCGACCGATCCCTGGAACAACACGTCGCCGACCTGCGCGAACTTGGAGGGGGCGTGATGGAAGATGACATGGCCCTGGGTGTGGCCGGGCGTCTCGTAGACATCGAGCACCAGATCGCCGACCGTCACCGTGTCGCCCTCCACCAGCCAGCGGTCGGGTTCGAACACCACGCCGCGTATGCCATAGGCCGCGCCATCGTCGTCGAGCCGCGCCAACCAGAAGCGGTCTGCCTCGTTCGGCCCCTCGATCGGCACGCCGAGATCGTCGGCGAGCGGCTTGGCCTCGCCGGCATGGTCGATATGGCCGTGAGTGAGGAGGATCTTCTCCACCGTGACCCCGGCCTGGGCGATCGCGGCCTTGATCCGCGGCAGATCGCCGCCCGGATCGATCACCGCCGCCTTCATCGTCGCGGTGCACCAGATCAGCGTGCAGTTCTGCTGGATCGCGGTCACCGGCACGATTGCGGCACGTAAGGGAGGGTTGTCCATAGGTTGCGAGATAGGCGGCACATGCTTGGGGGGCAATCGCCGCTTGCGCCGCAGCGTCACCGGCGTGCATCTGTCGGCTCATGTTTAACGCGCCGTTCGTATTGTTGGACGATGCCCGCAACGCGGATGACGGCGCTCATGCGCCGGCGCGGCTGTATCGCAACCCGGTCCGTATCATCACCGCCAGCGAACCCGAAGAGGTCCGCCACGCGCTCGCCGCGCTGCGCGCCGCGCAACAGGCGGGGCTGCATGCAGCGGGCTATCTCGCCTATGAGGCCGGCTTGGCGCTGATGCCGCGCGCGGTCGAAACGGCTGCCAGCACCGCGCCGTTGCTGTGGTTCGGGCTGTTCGACGACGTTCACCGGCTCGATGCCGCCGCGCTGACGGCGCTGCTGCCCGATCCCGCCGGCGCGCGTGCGCTGCCGCCGCGTAGTCTCGCCGCGCGAGACGCCTATGATCGCGCGTTCGCCCAGGTGATCGAGCTGATCCGCGCCGGCGATATCTACCAGGCCAACCTGACTATGCGCACCGAGGTGGCGTTCCTCGGCGATCCGCTGGCGCTGTATGCGCAGCTGCGGCGCGAGGCGGCGGCGGGCTATGGCGCGGTGGTCGCGACCGGCGAGACGACCTTGCTGTCGCTGTCGCCCGAGCTGTTTTTCGCGCTTGACGGCGACCAGCTGACCTGCCGGCCGATGAAGGGCACCGCCACCCGCGGCGACACGCCGGATGCCGATGCCGCCAAGGCGGCAGCGCTGCGTGACGACGCCAAGCAGCAGGCGGAAAATCTGATGATCGTCGATCTGATGCGCAACGATCTGGCGCGCATCGCCGTCCCCGGCAGCGTCGCGGTGCCGGCGCTGTTCACCGTCGAGACCTATCCCACCGTCCACCAGCTGACCTCCACCGTCACCGCGACGCTTAGCCCCGGCCGCGACGCGGTCGACGCGCTCGAGGCGCTGTTCCCCTGCGGCTCGATCACCGGCGCGCCGAAGCAGCGCGCCGCCGAGGTGATCGCCGCGGTCGAGACCTCGGCCCGCGACGCCTATACCGGCGCGATCGGCCGGATCGATCCGGGCGGCGCGGTGTTCAACGTCGCGATCCGCACCCTCGCGATCCGCGGCGATGACCAGCATGCGACCCTCGGGCTCGGCTCGGGCGTGGTCGCCGACAGCCGGGTCGACGACGAGTGGCACGAATGCGTCGCCAAGGGTGCGTTCGTCACCGCCGGGCAGCGCAGGCTGGACCTGATCGAGACCATGGCGTTCGACCCGGTCGAGGGCCTGCCGCTGCTCGAGCGCCACCTCGCGCGGATGAAGGCGAGCGCCGCGGCGCTGGGCTTTGCCTTCGATCGCCACGCGGCGCGCAACGACCTCCAGGCCGCGACCTTTCGCCTGCGCCGGCCCTGCCGCCTCCGCCTGCTGCTGGCGGCAAGCGGTGCGGTGGCGATCGAGGTGGCGCCGGCGCCGTCTGCCCCCGTCGCGCCATTTGCGGTCGCGGTGGTGCCGCTGCCGGTTGCGCCGCGCGACTTCCGCCTTGCCCACAAGACCAGCGACCGCGGCTTCTACGATGCGGCGCGGCACGCGGCGGGCACCGACGAGGTGGTGTTCGAGCATGACGGCCGGCTGACCGAAGGCAGCTTCACCTCGCTGTTCGTCGCGCGGGACGGCGTGCTGGTGACGCCGCCGCTGCGGCATGGCCTGCTGCCGGGCGTGCTTCGTGCCGAGCTGCTCGCGACCGGCCGGGCGCGGGAGGGCGAGCTGTCGCGCGGAGACCTCGCCGGGAGCTTTTTCGTCGGGAATGCGTTGCGCGGATTGATTGCCGCGCGTCTCGCAGTTGCGGAATAAGCGCCGGCGGGTCTATAGGCCCGCCCGCTTACACAGCTAAGGCTCTTTCCCATGCACGCTTCCGCCGCCCTCGGGCGCATCAGCCCGTCGCCCACGCTCGCGATCACGAGCCGCGTGCTGGAACTGAAGCGGGCGGGCGTCGACGTGATCGGCCTCGGCGCCGGCGAGCCGGATTTCGACACCCCCGATTTCGTCAAGGACGCCGCGATCCAGGCGATCCGCGACGGCAAGACCAAATACACCAATGTCGATGGCATTCCCGAGCTGAAGGCGGCGATCGTCGCCAAGTTCGCGCGCGACAACGGCCTCACCTACACGCCCGATCAGGTCAGCGTGAATGTCGGCGGCAAGCATACGCTGTTCAACGCGCTGGTCGCGACGGTGGAGCCGGGCGACGAGGTGATCGTGCCCGCGCCTTATTGGGTGTCCTACCCCGATATCGTCCAGTTCTGCGGCGGCGTGCCGGTGTTCGTCGCTGCCGGCGCCAACCAGGGCTATAAGATCACGCCCGAGCAGCTCGAGGCGGCGATCACCCCGCGCAGCAAGTGGCTGGTGCTCAATTCGCCGTCCAACCCCACCGGCGCCGCTTATTCGGCGGCCGAGCTCAAGGCGCTGGGCGAAGTGCTGCTGCGCCACCCGCACGTCTGGGTCATGGCCGACGATATGTACGAGCATATCGTCTACGGCGACTTCCGGTTCGCGACGATCGCGCAGGTCGTGCCCGAGCTGTTCGAGCGGACGCTGACGGTGAACGGCTGCTCCAAGGCCTATGCGATGACCGGCTGGCGGATCGGCTATGCCGCCGGCGCGTCGTGGCTGATCAAGGCGATGGCCAAGCTCCAGTCGCAGTCCACCTCCAACCCCTGCTCGATTGCGCAGGCCGCGGCGACCGCGGCGCTCAACGGCGACCAGTCGTTCCTCGCCGAGCGCAACGCCGCCTTCCAGGGCCGCCGCGACCTCGTCGTATCGATGCTCAACGCCATCCCCGGCATGACCTGCCCGACGCCCGAAGGCGCCTTCTACGTCTATCCGTCCTTCCCCGATCTGATCGGCAAGACCACGCCATCGGGCAGGCTGATCGACAGCGACGAAGCAATGGTCGGCTATCTGCTCGACGACGCCAAGGTCGCGGTGGTGCAGGGCGCGGCATTCGGCCTCTCGCCGGCGTTCCGGATCAGCTACGCGACCTCGGATGATATCCTCCGCGAGGCCTGCACCCGCATCCAGGCGGCTTGCGCCGCGCTCACCTAAGCGGGGGATGAACGACCCGCCCAGCCGGGGTTCATCAACACGTCACTAGCAGCATGGTAGGGGCACGGATGATACCGGCTCCTCGCCGTTCGTCTGTCGCCAACGAGATCCGAAGGCCCGATCATGGTCAACCTCCTCAAGTCCAGCTTCCTGATACAGTTCGCCGGCGGTTTCGCCGTCGGCGCGATCGCCTTGCTGGCGTGCCACCCGGGCGTGCTCGACCGCCATCATGCCGCACCGGTGGCCGCTGCGGTGACGGCGGCGCCGCTCGCGCGCTGACGTCTTGGCCCGCGGCGGGGTGATCCCCATATGGGTGTCATGAGCAAACTCCCCTTCGCTATCGCCGCCCTGGTCGGCGGCGCCGCCCTGTTCACCTCCTTTGGCGCGGCGCAGGCCGAGCGTGCGGTGCCGCTGCCGGTCGCGCGCGCCGATGTGCCCGCGACCCCGGGTGTGCAGACCGCGGTGTTCGCCGGCGGCTGCTTCTGGGGCATGGAGGCAGTGTTCGAGCGGGTGAAGGGCGTACGCGCCGTGACCGCGGGCTATGCCGGCGGCAGCCGCGACACCGCGACCTATGATCAGGTCTCCACCGAGACCACCGGCCATGCCGAGGCGATCAAGGTCGCGTTTGATCCACGCCAGGTCAGCTATGCGACGCTGCTGCGCGTCTATTTCTCGATCGCCCATGATCCGACGTCGCTGAACCACCAGGGGCCGGACAGCGGCCCGAGCTATCGCTCGGCGATCTTCCCGCAGGATCCGCGCCAGGCGGCGGTGGCCAAGGCCTATATCGCCCAGCTCGGCGCCGCGCACAGCTTCCCGCGCCCGATCGTCACCCGCATCGAGCAGGGCGGCTTCTACCCGGCCGAGGCGTATCACCAGCAGTTCTTCGACCGCAACCCGACCCACCCGTATATCGTCCATTGGGACAAGCCCAAGGTCGCGGCGTTCAAGGCCGGCTTCCCGACGCTGGCGCGCTAGCCACCCGTCGCCGCGGCGCGCGGTGGCCGTCAGGCGGCGATCGGAAACCGCAGCAGTCGCTGTTCCACCGGCACCAGCGCCTCGGCGCCGCGACCGGTGGCGCGGACGATCTCGGGGTGGTCGACATCAAGGCCCCCGGTCAGCGAACCGAATGCCGGCAGGATGAGCTTGGTTCCGGTGCCGACGAAACAGCGCCGCGACACCAATTTGCCGCGTACTCGCAGCCGCAGCTTGGGGTGGAAATGGCCCGACAGCTCGGGCCGGGTCTCCGCCGGCATCGCCTCGTGGCGCAGCACCAGCCCGTCGACCACCGCCTCGTCCACCACCTCGCCGCCGCAGCGGTCGAGGATCGCGGGATCGTGGTTGCCGGTGATCCAGGTCCAGCGGGTGGCCTCGGTCAGCGCGCGCAGCATGTCCTGCGCGCGCGCGGGGAGGCGCTCGCAACCGGCGCTGTCATGAAAACTGTCGCCGAGGCACCAGGTCTCGGTCGCGCCGGTGGCGGCGACCAAAGCGGTGAGATCGGCCAGCGTCGCGATCGAATCATAGGGCGGCAGCATCTGGCCGCGGCTCGCGAACCAGCTCGCCTTCTCGAAATGGAGGTCGGCGACCAGCAGCGCCCGCCGCGCCGGCCAGAACAGCGCGCCCTGGGGCAGGGCATACAGGTCGTGACCGCCGAACGAAAAGGGAACCATGCTGCCGCCATGCCGTCGTGACGCGGCTTGATCAAGCCGCAAATCAGCGACTTGTGCAGCGCAATAGGTAAGGGCTTGCGCCGTGCCGCAGTAAGCGTAAAGCGCCCCGTCCTCTGCCGGGGGGCCAGTTCTTTGTCGAAGCCCAGTTCTTTGTCCAAACGACGTCCCTTCAAGGATTAGACGCGCGCATGTCGCTCGCAGTGGAACCCAGCGATCATCATCAGCCGCATCCGGCGCTGATCGGCCTCACCATTGGCGCGATCGGCGTGGTGTTCGGCGATATCGGCACCAGCCCGCTCTACGCCTTTCGCGAAGCACTCGGGCAGTCGGCCGGCGACGGCATCGATCCGTCGGAGATCCTCGGCGTGCTCAGCCTGGCGCTGTGGACGCTGACGCTGATCGTCACCGTCAAATACGTGCTGTTCCTGATGCGCGCCGACAATCACGGCGAGGGCGGGGTGCTCGCGCTCGCGGCGCTGGCCCGGCGCGCTCTCGGCCGCCGCTCGACGATCGCGCTGGTGCTCGGCGCCGCGGGGGCGTCGCTCTTCTATGGCGACGCGATCATCACCCCGGCCTTGTCGGTGCTGTCGGCGATGGAGGGGCTGCGTACCATCCCGAGCGCGGCGCACGTGTTCAACGAAAGCAGCATCCGCGCGCTCACCATCGTTATCCTGATCGCGCTGTTCTTCATGCAGCGCCGCGGCACGGCGAGCATGGCGGCGCTGTTCGGCCCGGTGTGCATCGTCTGGTTCCTGACTATTGGCGGCCTCGGCTTGTGGCATATCGCCGACGAGCCCTCGATCTTCCGGGTGCTGCTGCCGATCTACGGCATCGAGTTCCTCGCCAGCCACGGCGTCACCGGCCTGTTCGTGCTCGGCGCGGTGTTCCTCACCGTCACCGGCGCCGAGGCGCTGACCGCCGACATGGGCCATTTCGGTCGGCTGCCGATCCGCATCGGCTGGTTCGCGCTCGCCTTTCCCGCGCTGATGCTCAACTATCTTGGCCAGGGTGCCTTCGCGCTCGCCCGGCTCGAGGAAGCCGCGCGCGCGGGCAAGCCGTTCGTCAATCAGGACTGGTTCTTCCTGATGGCGCCCGAATCGTTCCGCGGGCCGCTGATCGTGCTCGCCGGCCTCGCCACCGTGATCGCCAGCCAGGCGGTGATCACCGGCGCCTTCTCGCTCACCCAGCAGGCGGTGCAGCTCGGCCTGCTGCCGCGGATGCGCATCCGCCAGACCTCGGCCGCCTTCGCCGGGCAGATCTATCTGCCCGCGATCAACTGGCTGCTGCTGATCGGCGTGCTGGTGCTGATCATCGAGTTCAAGACCTCGTCGGCGATGGCCGCCGCCTATGGCATCGCGGTCACCGGCACGATGGTGGTGACGACGCTGCTCGGCTACATCGTCGCGCGCCACGTCTGGCACTGGCCGCGCGCGCTGGCGCTGGCCGCGATCCTGCCGTTCCTGATGCTCGACCTGATCTTCTTCGGCGCCAACATCCTGCGCGTGATCGAGGGCGGCTGGGTGCCGCTGCTGATCGCCGCCGGGATCGGCCTGCTGATCTCCACCTGGGTGCGCGGCAAGGGCATCGTGCGCACCTTCGAGCAGCGCCAGAGCATCCCGCTCGCCGATCTCGCCGCGGCGCTCGCCAAGCGTCCGCCCGAGCGGGTGGAGGGCACCGCGGTGTTCCTCACCGGCAACCCCGATGACGCGCCGGGCGCGCTGCTCCACAACCTCAAGCACAACAAGGTGCTCCACGCCCACAACCTGGTCGCGACGATCCGCATCAAGGATCGCCCGGTGGTGGACGCCGCCCACCGCGCCACCGTGCAGCGGCTGGACGACAATTTCACCTCGGTGGTGCTGAGCTACGGCTTCATGGAAACGCCGGACGTGCCGCACGACCTCGGCGTCGGCGGCAAGGCCGAGAGCCTGGGGCTCGATCCGATGAAGACTTCCTTCTTCATCGGCCGCAACACGCTGAAGCCCGATGCCGATGTCGGCATGCCGCTGTGGCAGGACCGGATCTTCATGTTCATGCAGCGCAACGCCAGCGACCCCACCGACTTCCTGCGCATCCCGCCCGGCAAGGTGGTCGAGCTCGGCGAACAGGTCGCCGTCTAGCGCGTCCGCCGCCGCCATTACCCCTCGTCATCCTGAACTCGTTTCAGGATCCATGGCCTAATCTCACCGCACGCCTGCGGGTCGCGTTGGGCCATGGATGCTGAAACAAGTTCAGCATGACGGTTTTAGGGGGCGCCCGCCGGCCGATCGATCCGCACGGCTTGAGGGGCGCGCCACCTCAATCGATCCGCATCGCCTCTGCCGCCAGCGCTTCCGCCTCGATCAGCAGCGCATCGTCGGCCGAGCCGGTCGCCACCTTCTCGCGGCCGATCAGCGTCAGCACCGGCACCGCGAGCGGCGTCACCCGGTCGAGATCGACATGCAGCATCGTCTCCGCGGCCCGGTCGAGCAGACCCGCGAGACGGCCGACATCGGTCATCCGCGCCCGCGCATCGTCCCATGCCGCCTGGAGCAGCAGATGGGTCGGCTCGTACTTGCGCAGCACGTCGTAGATCAGGTCGGTCGAGAAGGTCACCTGGCGCCCGGTCTTGCGCTTGCCGGGGTGCTGGCGCTCGACCAGCCCGCCGATCACCGCGACCTCGCGGAACGCGCGCTTGAGCAGGTGCGATTGCTGCACCCAGTCGACGAACTCATGCTCGAGGATGTCGGCGCTGAACAGTGAGGCGGGATCGGTGACTTTCTCGATCGAATAGGTCGCGATCGCATAGTCGTTGGCGACGAAGCCCAGCGGTTTGAGCCCCTGCGCCTCCATCCGCCGGGTGATCAGCATGCCGAGCGACTGGTGCGCGTTCCAGCCTTCGAAGCTGTAGGCGACCATGTAGTGGCGCCCCTCGCGCGGGAAGGTTTCGACCAGCAGCTGGCCCGGCCGCGGCAGCGCCGAGCGCAGCCGCTGGAACTCGAGCCATTCGCGCACGTCGTCGGGGAAGCGCGCCCATTCGCCGGGGGAATCGAGAAAGCCGCGGACGCGATCGGCGAGGCTGGTCGACAGCGGCATCCGCGAGCCGCCATAGGTCGGGATCCGCGCCGGCTTGGACGAGGCGCGCACCACCAGATCCTCGGTGTCGATCCGCTCCACCTCGCAGGAGATGCCGGCGAAGAAGAAGGTGTCGCCGGGGGTGAGGCTCGCGGCGAAGCCTTCCTCCACCTTGCCGAGGCTGCGGCCGTTCTTGAAGCGCACAGTGAGCATCGTCGCCTCGACGATGATCCCGGCATTGAGCCGGTGCTGGACCACGAATTGCGGGTGGCTGACCCGCCACAATCCATCGGCGTCCTGGGTCAGCCGCTTGAACCGGTCATAGGCCTTGAGGCTGTAGCCGCCGTCGCGGATGAAGCCGAGCACGCGCTCGAACGTCGCGTCGTCGAGCGCGGAATAAGGCAGCGCGCTGCGGATCTCGTCGAGCAAGCCGGCTTGTTCGAACGGCGCCGCGCAGGCGCAGGCCATGACATGCTGGGCGAGCACGTCGAGCGTACCGGGGCGGAAGATGTCGGGATCGAGCTCGCCCGCCTCGACCGCGTCGAGCGCGGCGCGCGCCTCGAGATATTCGAAGCGGTTGCCCGGCACCAGGATCGCCTCGCTCGATTCCTCCAGCCTGTGGTTGGAGCGGCCGATCCGCTGGAGCAGGCGGCTCGAGCCCTTGGGCGCGCCCATCTGGATCACGCAATCGACATCGCCCCAATCGACGCCAAGATCGAGGCTGGCGGTCGCGACCAGCGCGCGCAGCCGCCCGGCGGCCATCGCGCCTTCCACCTTGCGCCGTGCCTCCAGGCTGAGGCTGCCGTGATGGACGCCGATCGGCAGGCTCATCGCATTGACCTTCCACAGATCCTGGAAGATCAGCTCGGCGAGGCTGCGGGTGTTGCAGAAGATGATCGAGGTCTTGTGGGTCTCGATCTCGGCCATCACCTGCTCGGCGGCATAGCGCCCCGAATGGCCCGACCAGGGCACGCGCCCCTCGGGCAGCAGGATCGCAATGTCCGGATCGGCGCCGGCCTCGCCCTGCACCAAGCTGACCGTGTCGATATCGCCATCGGGCGCCAGCCAGGCGCGATAGCCGTCGGCATCCGCCACCGTCGCCGACAAGGCCACCCGGCGCAGGCCCGGGCTGATCCGCTGCAGCCGCGCCATGCACAAGGAGAGAAGGTCGCCGCGTTTGCCGGTGGCGAAGGCATGGACCTCGTCGACGACGATCGTGCGCAGCCCGGCGAACATGGTGAAGCTGTCGGGGTAGCTCAGCAGCAGCGACAGCGATTCGGGGGTGGTCAGCAGGATCTGCGGCGGCTTGACCCGCTGGCGCGCCTTGCGATCAGACGGGGTGTCGCCGGTCCGGGTCTCGACCCGGATCACGCCGTCCAGCCCCATTTCGTCGAGCGGGGTGACGAGGTTGCGCTGGATGTCCACCGCCAGCGCCTTGAGCGGCGAGACGTAGAGGGTGTGGAGCCCTTGCGTAGGCGTCTCGATCAGCTCGGCGAGGCTCGGCAGGAAGCCCGACAGCGTCTTGCCGGCGCCGGTGGTGGCGACGAGCAGCGCATGCCGCCCGGCGCGGCCCTGCTCGAGCATCGCGAGCTGGTGCCGCCGCGGCTGCCAGCCGCGCTGCGCGAACCAATCGGCAAGGGGGGCGGGGAGAGCGGTCAGGCGCCGGCGCTCCTGCGCCGCTGCGGTTGCAGCGGCACGGAGCAAAGGCGCCGAGGAATGGAACAAGCCGTCATCTCACCCATATAGGTATCATGGCGAAGCTCGGCGACTGGCTCGAACCCCACCCCCACGGCATTTACGTGCGTCCCGCGGATGCCTGGATTGATCCGTCCGAGCCGGTGGCGCGCGCCCTGGTGACGCACGGCCATGCCGATCACGCCCGCGGCGGCCATCAGGCGGTGTGGGCGACGCCGGACACGCTGGCGATCATGGACGCGCGCTACGGCGAGCAGGCCGGCCATCCGATTGCCTATGGCGAGACGATCCGGATGGGGCCTGAGGGCAGCGGCGGCGTCGATGTCGGCTTCGTCCCCGCCGGCCATGTGCTCGGCTCCGCTCAGATCGTGCTCGACCATCGCGGCGAGCGCGTCGTCGTCTCGGGCGACTATAAGCGCCGCGCCGATCCCACCTGCACGCCCTTTCAGCCGGTCAAATGCGACGTGTTCGTCACCGAGGCGACCTTTGCGCTGCCGGTGTTCAGGCACCCCGACACCGGCGACGAGATCGACAAGCTGATCGAGCGGCTCCATGCCAACCCCGATCGCTGCGTGCTGGTCGGCGCCTATGCGCTCGGCAAGGCGCAGCGGGTGATCGCCGAGCTGCGCGCGCGCGGGCATCACGCGCCGATCTTCCTCCATGGCGCGCTGCAGCGATTGTGCGACCTCTACGCCGAGCTCGGCGTCCCGCTCGGCGAGCTGCGGCTGGTGAGCGACGTCAAGAAGGCGGAGATGGCAGGCCATGTCGTGATGTGCCCGCCCGGCGCGCTTAACGATCGCTGGTCGCGGCGGCTGCCCGATCCGATCACCGCGATGGCGAGCGGCTGGATGCGGGTGCGCCAGCGCGCGCGGCAGAAGAATGTCGAGCTGCCGCTGATCCTGTCCGATCATGCCGATTGGGACGAATTGATCGACACGCTGACCGAAATCGCGCCGCGCGAAGTATGGGTGACGCACGGCCGCGAGGACGCGCTGGTGCATTGGTGCATGACCCGCCAGATCAAGGCGCGGGCACTCGCGCTGGTTGGCTTCGAAGACGAGGACGACTGAAGAACAAGCAAGTTGGGCGTCTGGGGCACTCATGACGAAACAATTATGCGATCAGCCGACGCATTTGACCGATATGGCAGTAGCACTAACGCAGGTTAGACGCTATTGGATCGTGATCCACCGGGAGGCGCCGTGAGCAAGTTCGTTGATATCCAGCGTGCCGATGTTCGGGCAAGCCGCTCGGGTGGCGCTCGCAACGCCGGTGCCGGCGCCAGTTCCGGATCGGCCTGATGAGCGAACCGATGGCAACGGCGGCCCATCAGCATGTCTGCGCCCTCCTCGCCGAGGCGCTGCGGTTGCTCGACGCCGAGGATCAGCTGCTGGCCGCGATCCACGTCAGCCAGGCGATGGAATATCTCGGCTGTCGGATCAGCGAACCGGAAGCGACAGGCGTGGCGCGAGCATGATCTCGGCCTGAGCCAGCCAGGTGGCGATACCGGCGCGACCCGCAGCGGTCAGGTGGAGCATGGTGACACGGCGATCGCTGGCATCGCCGCTGCTGGAGACAAGGCCGCGATCGGCAAGCAGCTTGATCCAGCGCAGCGCGGTGGTGCGCGGCACGCTCGCCGCGCCGCAGCAGGCGTTGGTGGTCACGCCGGCGCCGTCCAGGCCCTCGGCGAACAGGTACAGCATGATGTCGAGCCCGGGGTCGGCGAACAGCGCGGGATCAAAGCCGTCACCGAGCGCGCGGCGGGCGGCAATGATGCCGCGCGCGAGCGCCGCCAGCACGAGATCGTCGTCGTCGCCATCGTTCTTGCCGGCCTTGCCGCGCGCCGAGCCGCGCCGGCCGGTCGCGCCCATGCCGGTCGCGTCATGCTGGGCATGGCCGCTCCAGGCGTCCGCGTGCTCGTCGCGCGCGATCCGCCATGCTGCTGTGGTGCCGTCCATCGTCATCTCACTGTTCCTCGGCTGCCGCTGGAATACCCCCGTAAAAACCGAAATCAAGCGCGGCGGCACGCATCGCTGCCACGCTAGGGTCGAACGCGTCGCTCTGCCTGACAACGCCGGGCGTCACGCAGCGGCCTCCTCTGTGCTATAACGCGCCAGCCGGTCGTTCAGGCGCACCGCCATGTCCTCCAGCGTCACCGCTGCCAGCCGCCGCTCGATCGGTCCGGTCGCGCGCAGCAGCTCGGCCACCGCGAGCTGCGTCTGGGTGACGCGATCAACCGCCTGCAGGCTGTGCATGTGGCGCCGCAGCGTCTCGGGATGAGCGGCGAGATCGTAAGCGAGCTCGGAGAGCAGGTGGGTGAGGTCCACCAGCTCGTCCGCCAGCGCCCGGGCAAGAGCGGGGTCCAGCATCACTTGCTGCACAGCTTGAGGATGCTGCGCCCGAGCTGGTCGCCGGGCACCGGCTGCGAGACCATGCGGCGGCCGAGCACGAAGCCGTCCGCGCGCGGTTCAGCGGGCACCAGGCCATAGCCGCCGGCCGCCTGCAGGGCCTTGATCCCGGCATCGCCGTCCTCGCCATCGGCGCCGAGCAGCACGCCCACGGCCTCGCCCATTGCCGCCTTGGCGACCGAGGCGAACAGGATCGAGATCGATGGCCGTTCGCCGGCCACCGGGTCGCGGCTGAGCATCTTGAGCCGGCCGTTCGGCCAGCCATCGACCACCACATGGCTGTCGCCCGGCGGCGCAAGATAGATCGTGCCCTGCTCAAGGGCCATGCCGTCGGCGGCGAGCACGACCTTCGGGGCGACCTGCTCGCCGAGCTTGGCGATCAGCGTCTCGGCCAGGCCGGGGCCGAGATGCTGCACCACCACCGTCGGCGGGCAGTTGGCGGGAAATTGCGCGAACAGCGCGAACATCGCCTGAGTGCTCGACGCCTCGCCGCCGACCGCGAGCAGGCGGCCGTTCCAGTCGAGCGCAGGCGTGGCGCCGGCAGCGGCGGCCTTGGCCACGGCCGGCGCGTGCACCACCATACCCTTGGCCGCCTTGATCCGCTTGCCGAGCTTGGCGAGGATCTTGTCGAACTCGGCGGCGACCGCGACCTTGGGCTTGGGGAAGCAATCGATCGCGCCCAGCCGCAGCGCCTCCACCGAAGCCTCGGCGCCGGCTTCGGTGCGGGTGGAGAACATGATCACCGGCATCGGCCGCTTGGCCATCACCTCGGCGAGGTAATCGAGCCCGCTCATCCCGGGCATCTCGACATCCAGCGTGATCACGTCGGGGCGGAGCTGCTCGGTCATCGCGCGTGCCTCGTCGGCGCCATCGGCGGAGCCGACCACCACGACATTGGGGATCCGCTCGAGCGCGCCGGACAATAATGCGCGCATCGTCAGTGAATCGTCGACCACGAGAACCTTGGTAGGGGCAACCATTGGTACGTCCTTCTGGCGGGCCGGATCAGGCCGCTTCGGCGAGAGAGGGGGAGGAGGGGGCGAGCGCGATGGTGTCGATCAGCCGCTCCAGCGCCAGCACCAGGATCAGGCGCTGGTCGATGGTGGCGAGGCCCTCGAGGAAGTTGGCGGCGGCATTGTCGCCGATGTCGGGCAGCGGCTGCATGCCGTCGTCGGGCACGGTGACGATGTCGTTCACCGCGTCGACGATCAGCCCCTGGAGCTGGTCGCCGATCCGCACCACGATGATCACGTGGCGCGCGCTGGGGCTGGTCAGCCCCCAGCCGAGGCGGTGGCTGAGATCGAGCACCGGCAGCACCACGCCGCGCAGGTTGACGACGCCGCGGACGTGCGCAGGCACGTTGGGCAGCGGCGTCGCGGGCGACCAGGCGCGGATCTCGCGGATCGCCATGATGTCGACGCCGAGGATCTGGTCGCCGATCTGGAAGGTGATGAGCTGACGGGACATGGGATGATCCTCAGTGAAGCACGCGGCGGATCGCCGCCGCGAGCTTGTCGGGGTGGAAGGGCTTGACGATCCAGCCGGTGGCGCCGGCGGCGCGCGCACGCTGCTTCTTCTCGTCGGAGCTTTCGGTGGTCAGCACCAGGATCGGCAGCGCGCGGTTGTCGGGGTTGGCGCGCAGCCGCTCGATCAGCCCGAAACCGTCGAGGTTGGGCATGTTGATGTCGGTGATCAGCAGATCGGGCAAGCCGCCGTCCAGCCGCTCGAGCGCCTGCTGGCCGTCCTCGGCCTCGGTGACGGCATAGCCCATGTCGGTGAGCGCCGCGCGCAGCAGCATGCGCATGCTGGGTGAATCGTCGACGGTCATGATCGTGGCGTTCACGGCAACTCCTTGGGCGGGGGCGGTCATCAGAAAAGCTCCACGTCGCCGGTCGCGGCGGCAGGAACGGGAAGGGGCAGGATGCGGCGCTCGGGCACGCGCTCGGTGGCGGTGCGGCAGCGCGCGAGGCCGAGGGTGGGCCGGAATTCCACCCGCCGCGAGGCGGTGCCGCCGACATCCTCGCCCACCAGCGTGATCCGCTCGTCGCGCAGGAAGCGGCGCGCGAACAGCGCATTGGTTGCGCCGATGTCGCGAAAGCCGTCGCGCAACGCCGCGCCGCCGTAGAGCCGCGCCTTGAGGTTGGAGCGGACGGCGCCCATCGCCAGCATGGCGTTGATCAGCACCTCCATCGCATAGACGCCATAGCGTTGCAGCGAGGCGGTATCGGTGTCGCCGGCGCCCGGCTCGGCAAGCAGGAAATGGTTGATGCCGCCGACCTGCCCGATCGGATCGTAGAGGCAGGCGGCGATGCAGCTGCCGAGCAGCGTGGTGAGCACCACGCCGGGATCGTCCGAGACGCGCGTCTCGCCCTGTATGATGTTGATCCGCGTCAGCCCGTCGCGGGTCGGCATCGCGATCATGCCCGGCATTCCTGGAGCAGCCGGGGCGCGATCCGCGGCAGCGACAGCTGGACGGTGACGGCGCCGATCTGATGCGCCGCCTGCGGCATGCCATAGACCACGCAGCTGTCCTCATCCTGGCCGATCGTCATCGCCCCGGTCTCGCGCATCGCCAGCAGCCCGGCGGCGCCATCGGCGCCCATGCCGGTCAGGATCGCGCCGACCGCGGGCGCACCGACGCTGCGCGCCACCGACTGGAACAGCCGGTCGACCGAGGGGCGATGCCCGCTCATCTTGTCATCCGCGACCAGCCGGCAGCGCCGCAGCGTGCCGCCGGTTATCTCGAGATGGTGGGTGCCGCCCGGCGCGATATAGACCTGGCCGGCTTTGAGCGGCGCGCCCGAATAGGCTTCGCTCACCGTGGGTGCCGACAACCGGTCGAGCCGCGCCGCGAAGGTCGGCACATAGGGCGCTGGCATGTGCTGGACAATCACCGTCGGCGGGCAGTTGGCGGGAAAGCCGGCGAGCAGCTCGATCAGCGTCTCGACGCCGCCGGTCGACGAGCCGATCGCGATCAGCGCATCGGCGCGCGGGCTGTAGTCGGCCGGGCCACGTGACGGCGCCAGCGTCCGCGCCCGTGCCCGGCTTCGCGCCGCCGCCTTGACCATCCGCGACAAGCCCGCGGCCACCTCGGTGCCGAACGCGGCGCCGGGCTTCTCGCAACAGTCGAACGCGCCCAGTTCGAGCGCGCGGATCGTCGCCTCGGCGCCGCGGCCGGTGAGCGTCGACAGCATCACCACCGGCATCGGCCGCAGCCGCATGATCTTGTCGAGGAAATCGAGCCCGTTCATCCCCGGCATCTCGACATCGAGGGTGATCACGTCGGGATTGAGCGCCTTGATCATCTCGCGCGCGGCGTGCGGGCCGTCGGCGGTGCCGACGACCTCGATCTCGGCGTCCTGGCTGAGCACATGGCTCACCATCGCGCGCATCGACGGCGAATCGTCGACCACCAGGGTGCGCACCGTCATGCCGCCACCTTGCGGAACGAGGTCCGCCCGACGCAGTCGAACTGCGGCGCTACCGAGGCGGCGAGCCGCTCGCTATGGCCGATGTAGAGCATGCCGCCGGGCACGAGTTGGTCGGCGAGCCGCGCCTGCAGCCGCTCCTTCGTCGCCTCGTCAAAATAGATCATCACGTTGCGGCAGAAGATCGCGTCGAACGGCCGGCGCATTGGCCAGCTCTCGAGCAGGTTGAGCTTGCGCAGCGCGACGACCTCGCGGACCAGCGGATGCACCTCCGCCTTGTCGCCGGCGCGGCGCAGCCAGGTGGTGCGCAGCGGCGCTGGCACGGTCTTGACCGCGTCGAGCGCATAGCGGCCGGCATGGGCGGCGGCGAGGATCTCGGTGGAAAGATCGGTGCCGAGCACGCGCAGGTCGGTACGCGCGAGCCGCTGGCCGTTGCCGAGCGACGCGCCGAACATCGCCATCAGCAGCGAATAGGGTTCCTCGCCGCTCGAGCAGGCCGCCGACCAGATCCGCACCCGGCCGCCGTTGCCGAGCCGCTGCTCGAGCGCCGGCCATTCCTGCTTGATGAAATGATCATAATGATGCGCTTCGCGAAAGAAGCTGGTGTGGTTGGTGGTGAGCGCGTCGAGCGCGAGGGTGCGCTCGTCGCCGTCATGCTCGATCAGCGCGACATAATCGGCGAAACTGGTCAGCCCGCGGGTCCGCACCCGCGGCGCGAGCCGGCCGTAGACGAGCTGCGCCTTGCCCGGCGGCATCATGATCCCGGCTTCGCGATAGACGAAGGCGGCGATCGCGCGATGATCGGCGGCGTCGAACACGAATTCCATCGGCCGCATCACCTGGCTGGTCGCGGCGCTCATGCGGCGATGCTCAGCGGCATCGGCAGGCACCCGGCACGCGGGTCGCGGCGCCAGCGCGAGATCAGCGCATCCACGTCGAGGATCAGCGCGACGCGGCCGTCGCCGAGGATGGTGGCGCCGGCAAGCCCGGGGATCGCCTGGTAATTGGCCTCCAGGCTCTTCACCACCACCTGGCGCTGGTCCTGGATGCTGTCGACCATCAGCACCGCCTGGCCGGAATCGGATTCGACCACGATCAACACCGCCCTGGTCGGGTCGGTCTGTGCGCCGGCGATGCCGAGCTGCTCGGCAACGCGGTGGACGGGGACATATTCGCCGCGCACATCAAGCAGCGACGCGTTGGGCCCGATCACCTTAACCCCGCCGAGGCTCGGACGAAGGCTCTCGACGATATGGCCGAGCGGGATCACGAAGGTCTGGTCGCCGACGGTGACGATCATGCCGTCGAGCACCGCGAGCGTCAGCGGCAGGCTGAGCGAGAAGGACGAGCCGGCGCCGAGTACCGACTGGATGCCGATCCGCCCGCCCAGCGCCTGGACGTTCTTGCGCACCACATCCATGCCGACGCCGCGGCCCGAGACGTTGGTCACCGCCGCCGCGGTCGAGAAGCCGGGGGCAAAGATGAGGTTGTCGATCTCCTCGTCGGTGAGGATCGCATCGGCGGCGATGATGCCGCGCTCCACCGCCTTGGCGCGCACCCGCGCACGATCGATGCCGCGGCCGTCGTCGGCCACGGTGATGACGATCCGCCCGGAATGATGCGCGGCGGAGAGGCGGACGACGCCCTCGGCGGGCTTGCCGATCGCGACCCGCTCGTCGGGCGTCTCCAGGCCATGGTCGACGGCGTTGCGGATGAGGTGGGTCAGCGGCTCGCCGATCCGCTCCACCACCGTCTTGTCGACCTCGGTCATCTCGCCCTCGACATCGAGGCGGACGCGCTTGCCGGTCTCGGTTTCGAGCTCGCGGATGATCCGCGGCACGCGGCTGAACACCGTCTTCATCGGCTGCGCACGGATCGCCATGGTCGATTCCTGCAGCTCGCGGGTGAGGTGCTCGAGGTCGGTTAGTTCGGCGATGCCCGCCATCGATTGCTCGGACAATCGCTGCGCGAGCATCGCCTGGGTGATCACCAGCTCGCCGACGAGGTTGACCAGCCGGTCGAGCTTGTCGAGATCGACGCGGATGGTCTGCCCGACCGCGGCCGGCGCGGACGGCGCCGGCAGGTCGCGCACCGCGACCGGTGCGGCCGCCGGCAGGATGTCCTGCACCACCGCCTCCGGGATCACGACCGGCGGCACTGGCGCCGCGACCGGTTCGGGCGACAGATCGACCAGCATCTCCTCGTCGGGCAGCAGCGTCTCCGCGCCGTCACGTTCCACCACCAGCAGCGCGCCGTCGGTGAAATCGAATACTGCGTGGATATCGTCCTCGGCGACGCCGCCGGGCACCGACACCGTCCAGCTCACGTAAGGCTGTTCGGGATCGAGGTCGCCGAGCAGCGGCAGCACGGACAGGTCGGCGTCGATCACCGTGCCGCCGAGCAGCGCCAGTTCGCGCAGCAGCAGCAGCGGCTCGCCGCCATGCTCCAGCGCGCTCGCGCCGGGGCGGAAGCTGACGCGCCATGCCGGCACGACCTCGTCGGCACCTCCATCGGCGTCGAACATGGCGAACAGATCGTCGAAGCCATCGTCGTCAGTCGCTACTGCGGCGACCGGCGACGCGGCGACCGTATCCGTCGCGGCCACCTCGGGCGCGCCCGGCTGCGCCGCGGCCACCAGCCGCGCCAGCATCGCGCCATCGGCCGGCGCCGCGCTGCCATCGCGCGCCGCAGCGACATGGTCGGCGAGCAGGTCGAACGCGGCGACGATGGTGCCGAGCAGCTCGGGCGTCAGCACAGCCGAGCCGTTGCGGATGAGGTCGAGCAACGTCTCGTAATCGTGGGTGAAGGCCTGCAGCCGCTCATGGCCGAAGGCGCCGGCGCCGCCCTTGATCGAATGGACCGCACGAAAGATGGTGTTGATCGTCTCGGAATCGGCGGAGCCCTGGCGGACGATGCCGAAATTGGCTTCCATCGCCGCAAGGCCTTCCTCGCACTCCTGGAAGAAGATCTGCTGGATCTCGTCGAGGTTCATTGATCGTCCCTTGAGGTGACGGGATCGAGCACGACGGCAAGCCCGGCGAGCGTCGCCATCGCGTCCAGCGGTTCGCTGGCGCCGGCGATGCGATAGCCGAGGCCATTCGCCGCGGCGGTGGCGCGGGCGCTGGCCAGCACCTGGAGGCAGGCGATGCCGACGCGGGTGACGCCGGCGCCGTCAAGCAGCAGCGGCTGGCGGCGCTCGACCAGGCCGAGCAGCGTCGCGCGCAGCGGGCCGGCGGCTGCCGTATCGAGGCTGGCGCCGAGCGGATAGGGAGCCGTCATCGCATGTGCTTCCAGCGAAAGGGCAGGGCTCAGAAGGCCGACCAGTCATTGTCGGCGGCTACCGCCACCGCGGGGCTGCGGCCGCCACCACCGCGCTTGGCGGTGCGGGCGATGCTGCGGCCCGCCTCGGCGGCGCGCTCCTGGAGCCGGTGGACCACGCCGCCACCGCGCGCCGGGCTGCCCGCATCCTCGATCCCGAACCGCGCCACCTGGCGGGCAAGTTCGTCCGCCTCGGCCGACAGCGTCCGCGCCGCGGCGGTCGCCTGCTCCACCATCGCGGCATTCTGCTGGGTGACGCCGTCCATTTCGCTGACCGCGGTGTTGACCTGCTGGAGGCCGTTGGCCTGCTGGTCGGCGGCGGTGGCGATCTGCGACACGAGCGTGCTGATCTCGCCGAACCGGCCGATGATCCGCTGCAGGGCCTTGCCGGTTTCGCTGACCAGCTCGACGCCGGCGTCCACCTGCTGCGACGAGGCGAGGATCCGCGTCTTGACGTCCTTGGCGGCCTCGGCCGAGCGCTGGGCGAGCGCACGGACCTCCGAGGCGACCACCGCGAAGCCGCGGCCGGCATCGCCGGCGCGAGCGGCCTCGACCCCGGCGTTGAGCGCGAGCAGATTGGTCTGGAAGGCGATGCCGTCGATCACCGAGATGATCTCGGAAATCTCCGACGACGAGCGCTCGATCCCGCTCATCGCGTCCACCGCGCGGGCAACCACCTGGCCCGATTGCTCGGCCTCCACCCGTGCCTCGGCGACCACCGAATTGGCTCGGTTGGCGCCCGACGCGGTCTGGCGGACGGTGGAGGTGATCTCGTCCATCGCCGCGGCGGTCTCTTCGAGGCTTGCGGCCTGCTGCTCGGTGCGCATCGACAGATCGTCGGACGCGCTGCGGATGTCGCTGGCGCCGCTGTTGATCCCGGCGGCGGCGTGGCTCACCGCGGTGACGGCATCCATCATCGCGGTCATCGCGCGGTTATAGTCGGTGCGTAGATTCTCGAACTCGGCGGGGAAGCCGCCGTCGATGCGGAAGGTGAGGTTGCCCGAGGCGAGCTGGCCGAGCCCCTCGCCAAGCGTCTTGGCCATGAGCCGCTGCGCCTCGACGGTGTTAGCCTCTTCCATGTTACGGCCGAAGATCGCCATCGCCCGCGTCATCCGACCGACGCAATCCTTGTAGTCGGTATAGTCGATCGGGCTGGCGAGATCGCCGGCGGCGAGCGCCTCCATCCGCACCACCGTGTTGACATAGGGCCGGCAGATGATGCGGCCGGCGATGATCGTCGAGATCACCATCACCGCCACGGTGAGCACCGAGACCGTGATGTCGAACAGCGGGCTGCGGCCGATCATGCCGGTAGCGGTCATGGTGACGACGGCGATGCCGATGCCGCCCATGATCAGCTGGATCAGCGTCAGCACCTTGAATTTCAAGCGGATCGGCGCCTGCTTCTCGAACCAGCTGAACATGATTGGACCTCGTTTGTCGCCGGCGGGACCGTCCGCCTCGTGATGTGCGAGGAAAATTGCAGCGGGTTCTTAATGCGGCGTTGAGCAACCAATTCGAGTGTAATCGGCTGTTGCCGGGAGCGTCGGCCGCCGCCGAAAACCGCGAGCGGCGGCGACATAGCCACTAAACTCGTTGGATCAGGGACGCGCCGGTCGGCGCCGATGAGTCCGAATCGGTCGCCTATTTGAGGGCCGAAGTTGCGCGCCGACCGGCCGGCGCATATCGACCGCGCCACCTTGAGAGGACATGGCCGTGACCTGTTATGCATTGGGCGATCTGGCACCGCAGCTCGGCGCCGAGGCCTGGGTGGCGCCCGGTGCGCAGGTGATCGGCCGCGTCACGCTCGGCGCACGCGCGTCGGTCTGGTTCAATGCGGTGCTGCGCGGCGACAATGATCCGATCACGATCGGCGACGACAGCAATGTCCAGGACGGCGCGGTGATCCACGCCGATCCCGGGGTGCCCGCCACCATCGGCCGCGGCGTCACGATCGGCCATCGCGCGATCGTTCATGGCGCCAGCGTCGGCGACCATAGCCTGATCGGCATGGGCGCGACGCTCCTCAACCGCGCGGTGATCGGCGCCGATTCGATCGTCGGCGCCAATGCGTTGGTCACGGAGGGCAAGAGCTTCCCTGCCGGCTCGCTGATCGTCGGTGCGCCGGCCAGGCTGGTGCGGCCGCTCACCGAGACCGAGATCGCCGGCCTCAGGCTGTCCGCGGCGACCTATGTCGCCAATGCCCGGCGTTATGCCGCGGGGTTGCGCGCCTGTTCCTGAACGACCGTGGTGCCGGCCCGGCGAGGCTGCTACCGCCGCGCCGCCTTGGCGATGAACTTGGCGGTCCGACGGGGCGCCGTAACCAGGATCATGTGCCCGCCATCGATCAGCTTGAATCGCGCGCCAGGGATCGCGTCAGCGGTGCGCTGCCCGTGGAGCGCC
Source organism: Sphingomonas sp. GW821-FHT09E03 (assembly GCF_059416225.1). Taxonomy (NCBI): domain Bacteria; kingdom Pseudomonadati; phylum Pseudomonadota; class Alphaproteobacteria; order Sphingomonadales; family Sphingomonadaceae; genus Sphingomonas; species Sphingomonas sp. GW821-FHT09E03. Next base: position 588,992 of record NZ_JBWKOS010000002.1, read on the forward strand.
GGATCGAGCACCCGGTCGTCGCGGCCGAACAGGATCGAGACCGGCACGGTGATCGCCGGATAGCGCAAGGCAAGCGCCGCCAGCGCCTCATTGGCCTTGCCGAGATCGGCGGCGGCGGCGGCGATGTTGCTCGGCCGCTGCGCCAGCATGCCGCCGCCGCGGATCGCGAAATCGGCCGGTGCGTTTTCGGGCGCGAAGGCGGCGTCGAGCATGTGCGGCGCGGCGACCCGGCTCAGCGGCGTGCCGATGGTCTGCGCCATCGCGTGGCGCACCGGAACCGGCAGCGCCGCCAGGCCCTTGAACACGGCAGGCACATGGCCGACCACCTGGGTCAGCGGCGCCAGCAGCGCGAGCCCGCGCACCAGTTCGGGCCGCTCGAGCGCCAATGCCAGCGACACCGCGCCGCCGAACGAATGGCCCACCATCAGCGGCCGCTTCAGCCCGAGCGTCTCGATCAGCGCGGCGATGATCAGCCCTTGCTCGACGATCCCCGGCACGCCTGGCCCGAGCACGCGCGAATAGCCCGAGCCCGGGCGATCGACCACCACCAGCCGGTGATCGGGCGCGAGCCGCTCGACCAGCGCATAAGCGAAGTTGCGCGATTGGCCGCCTAGGCCGTGGACCATGACGATCGCCGGCCTGGTGTCGCCCGGCTTGCCGGTGTCGACCACGTGCAGCCGCGCGCCCGGCACTTCGATGAAAGCGCCGTCGGGCGGCACCAGCCGCTCCGCCTCGCGCGCCACCTGGTCGGCGTAGAAGGCGAGCCCCATGCCAGAGGCCGCGGTCAGTGCCGCGCCGCCCAGCAGCGAGGCGACCGAGCGCACGTCCATGGCGCCAAGGCCGATCCTGTCCCGTTCGGCAGCATCGGTTGGGTCGGGGCGGTCGTCCAATTCGGCGTCCTCATGTTGCAACATGGTCGTGGTGGTTCCGTGCAAGCGCAACGGGTCGGCTTCGGTTGCATAGCAGCATCTGCGCGACCGCATCATTAACGCTATCCGGCATAGTTCTGCGACAAATGCGCGCTAGGGGCCGCGTTCAGGTTCGGGAGTAGACATGCGTTACGTGGCGGCGATGATGGTGGCGGCAAGCTGGCCGGCGATGGCGCAGGCGCAACAGGCGGCGGCCCCGGCGCCCGCCGCCGCACCGGCCGGTCAGGCTCCCGCCAATCAGGCACCGGCGCAGGATCAGGGCGACGAGCCCGACATCATCGTCCGCGGCAGCCGCAACCTGCCGGGCTCGGTAGTCGGCGACATCCCGCCCGAGGAACAGCTCGGCCCCGCGGACATCCGCAGCTATGGCGTCAGCTCGGTGTCGGACCTGCTCACCGAGCTCGCGCCGCAGACCACCAGCGGCGTCGGCGGCCCGCCGGTGGTGCTGCTCAACGGCAAGCGCATCGCGGGTTTCCAGGAGATTCGCGACATCCCCACCGAGGCGATCGCGCGCGTCGATATCCTGCCCGAGGAAGTCGCGCTCAAATACGGCTATCGCGCCGATCAGCGCGTGGTGAACATCGTGCTGCGCCGCCGCTTCCATTCCACCACCGTCGAGCTCGCCGATCGCGCCGCCACCGATGGCGGTCGCAACATCCCCCAGGCCGATGTCGATCTGCTGACGATCCAGCAGGGCAAGCGCTTCAATCTCCACACCAAATATACCCAAAGCTCGACGCTGACCGAATCGGAGCGCAACATCGCCGCGGGGAGCGACGACAGCACGGGCGATGCCAGCGGCTTCGACCAGCGCCCGTATCGCACGCTGCTGCCGTTCAGCCAGACGCTGAACACCAACGCGGTCTATGCCCGCCCGATCGGCAACGTGTCGGCGACCGTCAACGCCGAGATCGAATCAAGCAACAGCGTCGGCCTGTTCGGCCTGCCGCGGGTGGCGCTCACCGTGCCGACCGACAATCCCTTCGCCGCCGATGTCGGCGCCGCCAGCCTCACCCGCGTGCTCGACGGCGGCGATTTCGCCCCGCTTGCGCAGCGCAACTCGGCCCTGTCCGCACATCTCGGCACCACGCTCAACGGCAGCATCGGCACCGGCTGGCAATGGACGGTGACCGGCACCTACGATCGCGTCCACAGCGAAACCTTCACCGAGACCGGGGTAGACGCCACCGCCTTCCAGGCGCGGCTCAATGCCAACGATCCCACCGCCGACCCGCTGGGACCGGTCACCGCGGCGGATTTCGCTGCGACGCCCGCCACCCGCGCCTATTCCACCTCCAGCACCGGCAGCGCCACCGCGCTAGTCAACGGCAGCCTGTTCTCGCTGCCAGCGGGCCCCGTGTCGACGGCGCTGCGGATCGAGGCGGATACCAGCGATTTCGACAGCAGCTCCTATCGGGCCGGCGTGGTCGGCGCCGGCCAGGTCAGCCGCGATTCGATCGGCGGCCGCGTCAATCTCGATGTGCCGCTCACCAGCCGCAGCAAGAACGTGCTGCCCTGGCTCGGCAATCTTTCGGTCAACGTCAACGCCGAGGCCCAGCAGCTCTCCGACTTCGGCACGCTGACCACGATCGGCTATGGGATCAACTGGGCGCCGATCACCGCGATCCGCCTGATCGGCTCGATCAGCGATGCCGACGAGGCGCCGACCGCGGCGCAGCTCGGCAATCCGAACATCAGCACGCCCAACGTGCGCGTGTTCGATTATGTCACCGGCACCACCGCGACGGTGACCACGCTCGCCGGCGGCAACGCCGATCTGGTCGCCGACAACCGTCATGTCGCCAAGCTCGGGCTGACGCTCAAGCCGTGGAGCGGCAAGGACATTAATTTCACCGCCAATTACACCAACACCCACACCGATAACCCGATTGCGTCTTTCCCGGCAGCAACGGCGGCGATCGAGGCGGCCTTCCCCGATCGCTTCACCCGCGATGCCGATGGCACGCTGATCCGGCTCGATACCCGGCCGATCAACTTCGCGCGGTCGGAAAGCTCGTCACTGCGCTGGGGGATCAACTTCTCGGCGCCGATCAAGTCCAAGATCCAGAAGGAACTGGAGGCGTTCCGCAACGGCACCGGGCCCAACCCGTTCGCGGGCATGAACTTCCCCGGACGCCCCGGCGGCGCTGGCGGTCCGGGCGGGCCGGGCGGTGCTGCCGGCGGCAATCGCCAGGCGGGCGGCGGTGATGGCGGACCGCCTCCTGGTGGCGCGGGTGGCGGCGGTCCGGGCGGCGGCGGTCCCGGTGGCGGCGGCCCTGGTGGTGGTGGCGGCCGTGGCGGCTTCGGCGGTGGCGGCGGTGGCTTTGGAAGTCGCGGCCAGGGCGGCGGCCGGGTGCAGTTCGCGATCTATCACACCTGGCACCTCACCGATCGGGTGCTGGTCGCCAACGGCGGCCCCGCGCTCGATCTGCTCAACGGCGATGCGATCGGCTCCAGCGGCGGTCAGGCGCGCCACGAATTCGAGGGTCAGGCCGGCTATTCCAACAACGGCCTCGGCGCGCGCCTGTCGGTCAATTACGCGACCGGCACCCACGTCAACGGCGGTACCGCGGCGGCGCCCGAGCCGCTGTCGTTCGGCGGCCTCGCCACCGCGGACCTGCGCCTGTTCGCCGATCTCGGCCAGCGGCTCGATCTGATCAAGGCGCACCCCTGGGTGCGCGGCATGCGCATCACGCTGGCACTGCAGAACGTGTTCAACACCCGCCAGAATGTCACCAACGCCGATGGCACGGTGCCGGTCAGCTACCAGCCCGACTATCTCGATCCGCTCGGCCGCACCGTGCGGCTCAGCATTCGCAAGCTGTTCTTCTAGGCTCCTTGGCCCTCATCCTTCGGCGAGGGGCGAGGGTAAACGCGGGTCAGCCGCCCAGCGTCCGCGTCCGTCGCCGCTGCACCGAACTGCCGATCCCCAGCGCCTCGCGATATTTCGCCACGGTGCGCCGGGCGATGTCGAAGCCCTTGGCCTGGAGCAGTTCGACCAGCGTGTCGTCGGACAGGATCTTGGCGCCCTCGCCGGCGATCAGACTCTTGATCGCGCTCTTCACCGCCTCGGCCGACACCGCGTCGCCGCCGTCTGCCGCCTGGATCGCCGAGGTGAAGAAGAATTTCAGCTCGAACAGCCCGCGCGCGCAGCTCAGATATTTGTTGCTGGTGACGCGGCTCACCGTCGATTCGTGCATCTCGATCGCGTCCGCCACCTGGCGCAGCGTCAGCGGCCTGAGATAGGCGACGCCCTTGAGGAAGAACGCTTCCTGCTGCTTCACGATCTCGGCGGCGACCTTGATGATCGTGCGCTGGCGCTGGTCGAGCGCCTTGATCAGCCAGTTGGCGCTCGCCAGCGCCTCGGACAGCCACGCCTTGGACTGCTTGTCCTGCGGGCCGTGGCTGAGCTCGTGATAATAGCGGCGGTTGACCAGCACCCGCGGCAGCGTCGCGGCGTTGAGCTCGATCGCCCAGCCGGCCTTGGTGCGGGCGACGAACACGTCGGGTGAGACGGCCTGCGCGGGCTCGCCGCCATAGCGGCAGCCGGGCTTGGGATCATAGCCGCGCAGCTCGCGGATCATGTCCGCCATGTCCTCGTCGTCGACCCCGCAGATCCGCTTCAATCGCCCGAGATCGCCGCGCGCGAGCCATTCAAGATGATCGAGCAGCCGCGCCATGCACGGGTCGTAGCGGTCCGCCTCCTTGGCCTGCAGCGCGAGGCATTCGGCAAGGTCGCGCGCGCCGACGCCGGTCGGCTCGAGCGTTTGGACGATCGCGAGCACGCCCTCCACCCGCGCCAGCGAGGTGCCGAGCCGGTTGGCGATGTCGAGCAGCGGCACGGTGAGATAGCCCGCCTCGTCGAGCTGGTCGATCAGATGCTGCGCGATGAACCAGTCGGCGCCGTCCACCACCAGTTGCGCCTGGGCGAGCAGATGGTCGGTGAGGCTGGCGGCGGTGTCGGCAAAGGAATCGAGGTCCGGCCCGTCCTCGCCGCCCAGCCCGCCGCTCGCACCCCCGGTCATCGACAGCGCACCGTCGAACCCGCCGCCGCCATCGGCGACGCTGTCCTGCTGGTGGCTCTCGGTGGCATAGTCGAGGTCGAGCGGCTCGGCCACGGCGGTCCCCGCCACCATCTCGTCGGCACCCGCGGGCTCGGGCGCCTCGGCGCGCTCGGGGCGCACCACCTCGTTGGTCTGCGCCGCCTCGAGCAAGGGGTTCTTCTCCACCTCCTCGGCGATGAACCCCTCGATCTCGAGGTTGGACAGCGCCAGCAGCTTGATCGCCTGCTGGAGCTGCGGCGTCATCACCAGCGACTGGGACTGGCGGATGTCCAGGCGCGGAGCGAGGCTCATCGGCTAGAGCGAGAACCCCTCGCCGAGGTAAAGCCGCCGGACATTGGCATCGGCGACCAGCTCGGCCGGGCTGCCCGAGAACAGCACGCGGCCATCGTAGATGATGTAGGCGCGATCGACGATGTCGAGCGTCTCGCGGACATTGTGATCAGTGATCAGCACGCCGATGTCGCGGCGCTTCAGATCCTTCACCAGATCGCGGATGTCGGCGATCGAGATCGGGTCGATGCCGGCGAACGGCTCGTCGAGCAGCATGATCGACGGCTCGGCGGCGAGCGCGCGGGCGATCTCGGCGCGGCGCCGCTCGCCGCCCGACAGCGCCATCGCCGGTGCCGCGCGCAGCCGGGTGAGGCCGAATTCCTCGAGCAATCGATCGAGCTTCACCGGCCGCGCCGCAGCGTCGGATTCGGACAGCTCTAGCACCGCCATGATGTTCTTCTCGATCGAAAGCCCGCGGAAGATGCTGGTCTCCTGCGGCAGATAGCCGAGGCCGAGGATCGCGCGCCGGTACATCGGCAGCCGGGTGATGTCCTCGCCGTCGAGCATGATCCGGCCTGAATCGGGCTTCACCAGCCCCATCACCGAATAGAAGCAGGTCGTCTTGCCCGCGCCGTTCGGGCCGAGCAGGCCGACCACCTCGCCGCGATCCACCCGCACCGACACGTCGGTGAGCACGGTGCGCTTGTCGTACGATTTGGCGATCGAGACGACCTGCAGGCCGTGGTTGACCGGCGCCTCGTGGATCGGCTCCGCGGTGGCGACGGGGGAAAGAGCTGCATCCATGGCCGAACGTCTCGCGCTGAAAGGTTGCCCGGCCGTTATCAGCTATCGGCTTGGCAGGAAACCTGCATGACGCCGGCGGTGGAGATCAGTCGCGCTTGGGCACCGAGAAGGTGCCGGTGACGCGGCCGCTGCGCTGGGTGACGGTGCCGGCGGGGTTGCCGGTGGTCGCGCCGCTTGAACTGGCGACCGACGAGCCGTCGATCACCGCGCGGCCGGTATCCATGTTGATCGTCAGCCGTCCGCCGTTGACGGTGTTGCCGCCCTGCGTCAGCGTCACCGCGCCGAGCATGGTGATCACCCGCCGGTTGAGATCGTAGATGCCATATTGGCTGCGCGCGGTCTGGTCGGGCCGGCGCACGGTGACTCCGCCCGAAGCGTCGAGCCTTGAGATTTGCGGATTACCGCCGACCACCTCCCCGGTGTAGGTCACCGTCACCCGCGGCGCGGTGAGCGTCATCTCGGTCTGCTTGATCGAGACGTTGCCGGTCAGCAACCCGCGATTGGCCTTGTCCTGCAGCTCGATGTGATCGGCGGCCACGTTGATCGGCGCATCCGAATTATGCTTCTGCTGGGCCGCGACGGGCGCGGCGACTAGCAGCAGGGCGGCAAGCAGGGGAGAAACAAGGCGCATCATCGCTATTTCGCCCCTCGCGGCACGATCCGCAAGCGCGCATTGCCATCGAGCCTGACGGTGCGGCCCTCGAGATTGGCGTGGAGCTTGTTGGCGCTGAACGTACCCTGCGGCAGCACGCCGGTGACACTCTTGCCGCCGCTGTCCATCGTCTTCTGCTTGAGGTCGACCACCGCATCCTGGGTATCGATGCGATAACCATCGGCGGCGCGGAACGCGACCGGGCCGATCACCTGCAATTTTTCGGTGTCGAGGTCGTAGGCGCCCTTGTCGGCGTGGAGCTGCGCCGGGCCGTCGTCGAGCTGGATGTCGGCGGCCATCTTGTTGATCTGCACCACCGGCACCGCGGAGCTCTTCTGCACGCCCGAGGCGACGTTGATCGCGAACGGCTGGCCCTTGTCGTCCTGGCCGCGATAGGTAGCGGCCTGCAGCTTCAGCCGCTCCTTGGCCACCTCCACCTTGTTCTTGTCGAGCACGAACGACACGTCGCCGGTCGAGGTCAGCGGCGCCAGCACCAGAAAGGCGGTGAGCACGCCGATCGCGGCCGGCAGCCCGAAGCCCAACGTCGCGATCAGCCGATCGTGACGGCTGCCGGGCGCGGCCCAGCGCTGGCGGGCGGTGCGGGGAGGGCGCGCGACCTCAGCCATCGGCATCACGCATGGGCGAAGATGTCGATCTCGGGCCAGCCGGCGAGATCGAGCGCCGCGCGATGCGGCAGGAAATCGAAACACGCCTGGGCGAGCGCATCGCGCCCCTCGCGCACCAGCCGGCGATCAAGCTCTTCCTTGAGCCGGTGCAGGAAGCGCACGTCGCTCGCCGCATAATCCTTCTGCGCGTCGGACAGTTCGGGCGCGCCCCAGTCGGACGATTGCTGCTGTTTGGAGATGTCCTGGCCGAGCAGTTCGCGCACCAGCTCTTTCAGGCCGTGGCGGTCGGTGTAGGTGCGGATCAGCCGCGACGCGATCTTGGTGTCATAGGCGGGCGCGGCGACCACGCCGAGGTAATGCTGGACGGCAGCGATATCGAACCGGCCGAAATGATAGAGTTTCAGCCGCGCCGGATCGGCGAGCACCGCCTTGAGGTTGGGTGCGGCATAGTCGCTGCGCGGGCCGAAGCGCACGAGATGCTCGTCCGGCCCTCCGTCGGAGAGCTGGACGACGCACAGCCGATCGCGCGGCGTGATCAGGCCCATGGTCTCGGTGTCGACGGCGATGGAAGCACCGGGGGCGAAGACGTCGGCGGCGAGGTCTTCCTCGTGGAAGTATACGGTCATGCCCCGCGCCCTACGCTGCTATTACTTGCGGCTCAATGACGAACCTTGTCGCGTGATCGCAGGCGCACCCTTCACTGCTCCCCGACCAATCCACCTTCTCCATCGATCCGCCACTCCGGCGAAAGCTGGGATCTCGTGCAATGGCAACAGCTCAGGAGCCGCCGGACGGGTCAGTGCTCGCGCCGTTGCCTGGCACCCCCGACTCACAGGTGCCGACTCGGCGCACCAGGCGCTAGGAGCACGCCACGTCAGGCAAAGGTCTCGCCCATCAAAACCGGCCTGCCGCCAGAATTCACCCAATTGTGACCGCCGCGGACCAACTATTGCCACAAAATGGGTGGCTCCGGCGACGATTTCGTTCGCGAGGGCTTGCGTAGTGCGCTATGGGCATCCCCAAGGCGCAAAAGGTTTCGCGCCCGAGGGCTCACGTTCGTCGTCCGGCGCATGGGTATCTCGAGAGGATTGGTGCGGGCGAACCGGGAAGACGAACAGGGCATATGGGTTACGACAAAGGTGGCCGCGGCAATCGTGGCGGACGCGGGCGCGACAAGCGCGATGGCTTCGGCGGCGGTGATGATTTCGGCGGCGGCGGCGGTAGCAGCTTCGGCGGCGGCGGTTTCGGTGGTGGCAGCAGCTTCGGCGGCGGCGATCGTGGTGGTTTCGGTGGCGGCGGCTTCGGCGGCGGTGATCGCGGCGGCTTCGGTGGCGGCGGCGGCGGTGGTGGTTTCCGCGGCGGCGGTGGCGGCGGCTTCGGCGGTGGCAACAGCGGCGGTGGCGGCGGCTTCGGCGGCGGTCGCGGCATGCCCCCCCAGGTGGTCGGCGAAGGCACCGGCGTGGTCAAGTTCTTCAACGCGCAGAAGGGCTTCGGCTTCGTCGTCCGTGATGACGGCGGCGAAGACGTGTTCGTGCACATCTCGGCGGTCGAGCAGGCCGGCATGTCGGCGCTCGCAGAGGGTCAGCCGCTCGGCTTCACCCTGGTCGATCGCGGCGGCCGCATCTCGGCGACCGAGCTCAAGATTGATGGCGAGCCGATGGCTGTCACCGATCGTGCGCCGCGCGAGCCGCGTGAAGGTGGTTTCGAGCGTGGTCCGCGCCCGGCAGCAGGCGGCGCCGGTGGCCCGCAGCGCCAGCTGACTGGCGAGAAGGCGACCGGCACGGTCAAGTTCTTCAACGCCATGAAGGGCTTCGGCTTCATCCAGCGCGATGACGGCCAGCCCGACGCGTTCGTGCACATCTCGGCCGTCGAGCGCGCCGGCATGTCGACGCTCAACGAGGGCGATCGCCTGGAGTTCGAGCTCGAGGTCGATCGTCGTGGCAAATATGCCGCGGTGAACCTGCAGGGTGCGTCTTCCTAAATCCATCTCGAGCCATTCGCTCGTGATGTGACGAACAGCCCGGTTCCGCACCCGCGGGGCCGGGCTTTTCCTTGCCTACTCCATGTTGTCGCCCGTCGAGCCGAAAGCCGATCATGCCTATTCCCGTCCTACTCTCGCTCGCCCTGCTCGCCGCCGCCCAGACCAGCCCGGCCGCTGATCCCGCGTCAGACGACGCGTCGGTGGTCGAAACTGGCATCCCGGTGCTCGAGGCGCGCGTCGTCAACCGCTTTCCGCACGACGTCCATGCCTTCACCGAAGGCCTCTCCTGGTGCGACGACACACTGTATGAAAGCACCGGCGAGACCGGCGCGTCCGACATCCGCCGGGTCGACCTCGCCACCGGTACGGTCCGCGCGCGCGTCGCCATCTCCCCTGAGCTGTTCGGCGAGGGCACGGCCTGCTGGGGCAAGCAACTGATCAGCCTCACCTGGCAGACCGGTATCGGCTTCCGCTGGGATCGCGCCACGCTCAAGCGTACCGCGAGCTTCACCTATTCCGGCGAGGGCTGGGGGATGACCACCAACGGCAACCAGCTGATCCTGTCGGACGGCACGCCCACGCTGCGCGTGCTCGACGCCGCCACCTTCGCCCAGCGCAGCACCATCAAGGTGACGCTCAACGGCAAGCCGCAGCGTCAGCTCAACGAGCTCGAATATGTCCGAGGGAACATCCTCGCCAACATCTGGATGTCCGGTTTCATCGCCCGCATCGATCCCGCCACGGGCAAGATCAACGCGCTGATCGACCTCAGGCCGCTGATCGCCGAGGTGAACCTCGCCGATCGCGATTCAGTCGCCAACGGCATCGCCTATGATTCCGCGCACGACCGCTTGTTCGTCACCGGCAAGAACTGGCCAAGGTTGTTCGAGATCACGCTCGGCGACGAGGTCGGCCGGGTCCAGTGACCGCGCTGTCCTACAGCGGCGCCCGGTGATACGACACAGGCGACAATCGCCGAAGCGAGCCTCTTTCTCATCGTCGCGCAACCGGAAACGATCCACGGCCGGCGTCGCGCGTTAGGCGACAACTTCACTCAACTTGTGGTCAAAACCACCGGGTAAATACGGTGTTGCGGCCCGCTAGGTTACGAGCCGGCGCAGCGTCTCCACCCGGTCGGCCTCCGCCGCCGGCTTGTCGGTGCGGATCCGCGCAATCCGCGGGAAGCGCATCGCCACGCCCGATTTGTGCCGGGTGGAGGCGTGAAGCGAATCAAACGCGATCTCGAGCACCAGGCTGCGCTCCACCTCGCGCACCGGGCCGAAGCGGTTGAGGGTATGGGTCCGCACGAACCTGTCGAGCATCTTGAGCTCCTCATCGGTGATCCCCGAATAGGCCTTGCCCACCGGGAGCAGCTCGCCCTCCTCGGTCCAGCAGCCGAAGGTATAGTCGCTGTAATAGGAGGAGCGGCGGCCGCTGCCGCGCTGGGCGTACATCATCACGCAATCGGCGGTCAGCGGATCGCGCTTCCATTTGTACCACAATCCGGCGCGGCGACCGCCGACATAGGGCGAGTCGCGGCGCTTGAGCATCACGCCCTCGATCGCGGCGTCGCGGGCGCCGGCGCGGATCGCCTCCAGCTCGGTGAAATCCTGCGCCTCGATCACCTGGCTGAGGTCGAAGCGGTCGGGATCGAGCCGCGGCACGAACGCCTCCAGCCGTGCACGCCGCTCGGTCCAGGGCAGCTCGCGCAGATCCTCCGGCCCGTCAAACAGGATGTCGTACAGGCGGACGAACGCCGGATAATCCGCCAGCATCTTCGCCGACACCGTCTTGCGGCCGAGCCGCTGCTGCAGCGCGTTGAAGCTCGCCGCATCGCCGCCCTGGAACTCGCCCTTGACCAGCAGCTCGCCATCCACCGCCCCCGGCGTCGAAAAAGCCGCGGCGACGTCGGGAAAGCTGCCGGTCACGTCGTCGCCGGTGCGGCTGTAGAGCTGGGTCTCGCCGGCGACATGGACGATCTGGACGCGAATCCCGTCCCATTTCCACTCCGCGGCATAATCGGCGAGGTCCACCCGCGCATCTTCCAGGCCGTGCGCGAGCATGAACGGGCGGAACACCGGCACGTCCAGCGGGGTCGGCTGGGCGCCGCGGCCTTCCGCCCACGCGAACAGGCTAGGGTAGGGCGCGGCGATGCCGTGCCAGATCTCCTCCACCGCCTCGACATCCAATCCGAACGCCTGGGCGAGCGCGGTCTTGGCGAGCCGGGCCGAGACGCCGATGCGCAGCGCTCCGGTCGCCATCTTGAGCAGCGCGAACCGCTCCTCGGCGTCGAGCCGGTCGAGCATGCCCGCGAGTACCGCCGGCGCATCGGAGCGCGACAGGTGGCGCAATCGCTCGACGGCATCGGCAACCGAGAGCGGCTCAGGGTCGGCGGGCACCGCGGGTGCCGGCCACAGCAGCGCCACCGTTTCCGCGGTGTCGCCGACATAATCGCGGCTCATCCGGAACAGCACCGGATCCACCCGTTCCTCTATCAAGGCGCGGATCAGTGCTGGCTTGACCCCGGGCAGGTCGAGATCCCCGGTCAGCGCCGCCATTGCCCAGCCACGATCCGGGTCCGGCGTCGCCACCAGATAATCGGCGATCAGCTTCAGCTTGGCGTTGCGACCTCTTGTGTAGATCAGCGAATCGAGAAGCGCGGCGAAGGCGTGCATGAGGGGGCAACGCATGGCGTGGCCGCAATGCTCCCGCTAAGGCGCCGGCATGATCGGATCATGGCAGCGATGGGTGGGGGCGGTGATCGCCGCGGGGCTGGTGGCGTTGCTCGGGGTGGTGGCCTTCGCCTTCCTCGAGGCGCGGGCCGACCCGGTCGTCCGCCGCACCGCGGTGGCGCTGCCCGATTGGCCCGCCGGCGCGCCGCCGGTCACGGTCGCGCTGCTGGCCGACATCCACATCGGCAGCGTGGTGATGGACCAGCGCCGGCTGACGCGCATCGTCGGCCAGGTCAATGCGCTGCGGCCCGATCTGGTGGTGATCGCCGGCGATCTCGTCGATGGCCACGATCCCCGCCGCACCGCAATCGATGCGCCGAGCCTGACGGCGCCGCTGTCCCGGCTGCGGGCGCCGCTCGGCGTGGTCGCGGTGCTCGGCAACCACGATCATTACACGCTGCCGGCTCTGGTCGCCGCGGCGATGCGCCGGGCCGGGATTACGGTGCTCGCCAACCAGGCGGTGGCGCGCGGCCCCTTGGCGTTGGTCGGGGTGGACGATGCTTTCACCGGCCATGCCGATGCCGGCGAGGCGTTGGCGCAGGCGGACCGGCTCAGCGGCGCGCGGCTGGTGGTCTCCCACAGCCCCGATCTGCTGCCGATGCTGCCGCCGGGCAGCGCGCCGCTGGTGCTGACCGGCCATACCCATTGTGGCCAAGGCGTGGTGTTCGGCGTCACACTCAGCCCGTATCTGCTGCACAGCAAGCGCATCTTCGATCCGCGTTATCGCTGCGGGATCATCCAGGATCCGGGCCGCGAGGTCATCGTCACCGCCGGGCTCGGGACCAGCAACCTGCCGTTCCGGATCGGGGCCCCGCCCGACATGTGGCTGGTGACGCTTGGCCCGCGCCCGCTCAGTCCACCGCATCCTTGATCTTCTTGCCCGCGATCAGCCCGAGCACCAGGAGGATCACAAACACGGTGATTGCGATGAAGAACAGGATCTTGGCAAGCCCTGCAAAGGCAGAGGCCGCCCCGCCGAACCCGAGCAAAGCGCAGACGATGGCGATTACGGCGAAAATCAGCGCCAGCTTGAGCATGTGAAGTCTCCCTGCCGCGACAACCGGCGTGCCATTCTCCGGTTCCCGCCGCAGGGCCATTCGGCTCAGCTCTTGCGGCTGGCCTCGAACAGAAACCAGGCGCGCTCCTCGGCCTGGTCGGTCCACTCATCGACGATGCCGCTGGTGGCATTGTCCTTGGCCGCTTCGGCGGCTTCCTTGACGGTGCGGAACGCCTCGACCAGCTTGAGATTATCCTCGCGCAGTTCGGCGAGCATCGCGGCGGGATCGACGAAATCCTGGTCATTGTCGGCGATCGACTGGCGACGCGAAATGTCACCGATCGAGCGCAAAGTGGTGTTGCCGATCTTGCGAACGCGCTCGGCGATGGCATCGGTCACGCCGATGATCTGCGCGGCCTGGTCGTCGAGCATCAGGTGATAATCGCGGAAGTGCGGGCCCGACACATGCCAGTGGAAGTTCTTGGTCTTGAGATAAAGCGCGAAGCAGTCCGCGAGCGAGGCGTTGAGCGCATCGGCGACCGAGCCGGTGTTGGACAAATCGGTCGGCGTGTCGAGCGCCGGATTGGTGGTGGCCATGAAAGCTCCTCGGTTTCTGGATCGTTGCGTTAACGATCCGATAGCCCAATTGCTCCGCCGTGGCAGCCGCAATTCGCCACTCGTGCTGAGTGACGGGCTAGATCAGCGCCACGGCCGACAAGCCTAGCCAGATCCCCGCGACGACAAAGCCGATCGCGATCACCAGCCGTGCCCGGGCGAGGGGCAGCGCAAGCCACGCCGCTTCGCCGAGCATGGCGGCAGGAACGATCACCGCAAGCGAGCCCACCGTTGCCCCGATCGCCGCCAGCCAGGGAAACGGCGTACGCGCCGCCAGTGCGAGAACGATCAGCTGGATGCCGTCGCCAAAGGCGAGGACGAACAATCCGATCAGGCTGGTCATTGCCGCGCCGAGCCGCCAGCCCTGCAATCGATCCGGCGTCTTGGCCGGCATCACCGATCCGCCGCCTTGAAGCAGCAGCGCCAGCGCCAGGAACAGCTGCTTGGCCTCGGGCGTCATCCTGGTAGCAATCAGCGACGCGGCGGCCACGGCGATCATGCCGGCAGCTAGCATTGCCACCGCAGCCATGGCGATCACCAGCCATGGTTGCCGGTGGCGATCTGCGAGGATTGCCGCGAGCCACGGCGTGCGGTCGCCGATCTGCGCCAGCGCCGCGGCGACCAGCGCCGCCATCAGCGCATCCACGGTCAGTCAGCCCGCGAGGCGGACCGAGCAGGCGGCGGCGAAGGCGTTGCAGGCGGCAAGATCGTGGCGATCGCTCGCCACCGCGTCGCTCAGCATCGCCAGCCAGCCGTGGACCAGCGCCCCGCGCTCGCCGCGCGACAGCGCCGAATCGAGGAAGTGCGTTACCGTCACTGCAGGATTGAGCCCGTTGCGATGAGCGATCAGGCGGATCTGGTCAACATCGGGCGCCAGTTCGGACGGGCGGCAGTAAGGTGCGCGCGTGTCGAGCGAGGCGATTCGCGCCGAGAGCTCAGCCCGGACGTGGTCGAGATCATTGCCCTGTACCATCATGGTCGCTGCCATCGGTGTCGCTCCCTTGCCGTGGCCCAATCCTGCATCGGGAGCGGTAAAGGCCAGCTTAAACTGTGCGCACAGTTGACTTCCCCGCCGCCTTCGGCCATGCGCCGCGGCTGATCGAGCGGCGGCGTTGGTGCTGCCGCTCTCCTTGTTTTTCAGGATTAGGGCTCATGGCCAAGCCGACTACCGTCAAGATCAAGCTCGTCAGCTCTGCGGACACGGGCTATTTCTATGTCACCAAGAAGAACCCGCGTACCAAGACCGAGAAGCTGAGCTTCAGCAAGTACGATCCGGTCGTGCGCAAGCATGTCGAATTTAAGGAAGCCAAGATCAAGTAATCCGATGGGTGGCGTGCGTGGCTGCCCAAGGATTGCGGTGTCGATCAAGACGTGCAGGGCCGCGGGTGCATGGGCGCCGGCGGCTCTTGTCATGTCCGCCCGTGGCTTGAGCGCGGCCGGATTTCCGCCGCAAATGGCGGGTCTTGGACATATTGCGTTCATTTGTTGGCGCTAGACCTGCGGGTGGCAGTCGGATTCGCCGATTGTCGTGTTTTTGCGTCACTACGGGCTGGGGGCGGTGCTTGCATGAGCGCCGCCCTTGGTTTTTGTGGCTCCGGCAGCTTGCGCGACGTGGTGCGGCACCGATGAAGCCCCCGCGGGAACCAACCTTCCTGCTTTACGTTATTGATCTGCTTGCAGCGTCCAGCCCTTCTCGGGGGGCAAGGGCACTTGGAAGCTCGCGACGCCCTGTTGCCCCGCCCGGCAGCAGGGCGTCTTACGTTTGCGTCACAACAGCGCGTTCACCGCTTCCATGAAGCGCATCAGGCTGATCGGCTTGGAGACATAGGCGGCGGCGCCGGCGGCGCGGATCCGGTCTTCGTCGTCCCGCCCGGCATAAGCGGTCACCGCCATCACCGGGATCGTCTTTAGTTCGTCGTCGCTTTTCAGTTCCTGGATCAACTCATAGCCGGTGACGTGCGGCATCTGGATGTCCATGATGATCAGGTCGGGCAGGAAGGCGCGGGCCATGGCCACGCCCTCGCGGCCGTCGCGCACCGGCTCGACGACAAAGGCGTGCGCCCTCAGCAGGTCGCAGAACAGTTTGAGATTGAGTTCGTTGTCCTCGACAACGAGCACCCTTTTTGCCACCCGCTTCACGATCCTTTCAAGGCGACGATAGGCAATGCGCGAGCGCGATACAAACTCCCCTGACGCAAACGCGGAGCTATTGGCCCTGCGCGCCCTGGTCTGGACGATCGGCGACGACGATCGGGCCAGCCGGTTGATCGCTACCACCGGCCTCGACCCGGACGATCTGCGCGAACGGGCCGGCGAACCGGCCGTGCTTGGCGCGCTGCTCGGCTTTCTCGAAGCCTATGAACCCGATCTCATCGCCTGTGCCGAGGCGCTCGCGGTCAAGCCCGAGGCGCTGGTCCGCGCCCGTTACCAGCTGGAGAATCAATGAAGCCGCTGCTGATCTGCGACTGCGACGAGGTGCTGCTCCACATGGTGAAGCATTTCGGCACCTGGCTCGACGAGGCGCACGATATCGAATTCACGCCCAACGGCGACGATTTCTCCACCAGCATGCGCCGCCGCGATGGCGGTACGATCCCGTCGCGCGACGAGATGTGGCAGTTGCTCGGCGGCTTCTTCCCGGGCGAGATGCACCGCCAGACGCTGGTTCCACATGCCGCCGAGGCGCTCGCGCGGCTCGCCGAGACGGCCGACATCGTCATCCTCACCAACCTCACCGACGAATGCCGCACCGCACGAATCGAACAGCTGGCGCAGTTCGGCATCGCGCATCGTGTCGAGTGCAACCAGGGCGGCAAGGGCGATCCGGTGTCGCGCTTGGTGGCCGAGCACGGCGGCCCGGTGACGGTGTTCGTCGACGACCTCGCCGTCCACCACGAGTCGGTCGCCCGCCATGCACCGGGCGTCCATCGCCTGCACATGGTCTCAGAGCCCTCGCTCGCGCCGAGCGTCCCGGCGGCGCCCGACGCGCATGCGCGGATCGATGACTGGCGCGACGCTGCCGACTGGATCGCGGCGCGGTTCGCGGCAGGCACGCCCGCGCATTGAAACTCGCGATCGGCACCGATCGCTTCACACCTCTCGATAGGAGATGATCATGGACCATGTTGCCCGCAAGCTCGAAGAACTCGGCCTTACCTTGCCGGAGGCGGCGGCGCCGGTTGCCGCTTATGTCCCGATCGTCGAGGCGGGCGGGCTGCTCCATCTGTCCGGCCAATTGCCCTTCATCGACGGCAAGCTCGTTACCGGCCGGCTCGGAGACGGCGTGTCGCTCGAGGACGGCCAGGCCGCGGCGCGCGCCTGCGGGCTGATGATCGTCGCCCAGCTCAAGAAGCACCTCGGTGATCTCTCGCGCGTCGGCCGCATCGTCAAGCTCGGCGTATTCGTCAACTCGCATGCCGATTTCACCGACCAGCCCAAGGTAGCCAACGGCGCTTCCGAGCTGATGGTCGCGTTGTTCGGCAATGCCGGCATGCACGCGCGTAGCGCGGTGGGCGTACCGGTGCTGCCGCTCGGCGCCGCGGTGGAAGTCGACGCGGTGGTGCAACTCGCGGACTGATGATGGGCCGGCCGGGGTTGTTAGCACCGCCCCGGCTCCGCATATGGCGAACATGCAGCCAGATGCGATCGATCAAGCCGGCGACCGTCCTCGTCTGCCGGGGATGGTGACGGCATGACCACCTTGACCGCGCGTCTCGCTGACGGTGTCGGCGCAATTCCTGCCGATCAGTGGGATGCCTGTGCCGGCACCGGCAATCCGTTCGTCAGCCACGCCTTCCTCGTCGCGCTGGAGCAATCGGCGAGCGTCGGCGGCCGATCGGGCTGGCAGTCGATACCGATCATCGTCGATGGCTCCGACGGCAAGCCAGCGGGCATCGCGCCTGCCTATGCCAAGAGCCACAGCCAGGGCGAATATGTGTTCGACCATGCCTGGGCGGATGCGTGGGAACGGGCCGGCGGCAGTTACTATCCCAAGCTGCAGATCGCTGCGCCGTTCAGCCCGGTGCCGGGCCCGCGGCTGCTGTTGCGCGATCCCGCCGCCGCAGCGCCGTTGATTGCGGCGGTGGAAGCGGTGACCGATCAGCACGGCCTGTCATCGGCGCATGCGACCTTCGTCGATCCCACCCAGCTGCCGCTGTTCGAGGCGGCGGGCTGGCTGATCCGCGAGGGCACGCAATTTCACTGGGCCAATGACGGCTATCGCAGCTTCGACGATTTCCTCGAGGTACTGGCGAGCCGCAAGCGCAAGGCGATCCGCAAGGAGCGCGCCGCCGCGGTCGAGGGCCTGACGATCCGGCATCTCACCGGCGATGCGATCGAACCGCGCCACTGGCAGGCATTCTGGGCCTTCTACCAGGACACCGGCAGCCGCAAATGGGGCCAGCCCTATCTCACCCGCCCGTTCTTCCGGCTGCTCGGCGAGACGATGGGCGACAAGGTGCTGCTGATCCTGGCCGAGCGCGATGGCGTGCCGATCGCCGGTGCGCTCAATCTGATCGGTGCAGATACGCTCTACGGCCGCTATTGGGGCTGCACCGAAGACGTGCCCTTCCTCCATTTCGAGCTATGCTACTATCAGGCGATCGACGCCGCGATCGCGCGCGGGCTGAAGACGGTCGAGGCCGGCGCTCAGGGTGAGCACAAGCTCGCCCGCGGCTATGTGCCGGTGCCAACCTGGTCGGCACATTACCTGCCCGATCCCAATTTCCGCCAGGCGGTCGGCGATTTCCTGGTGCGCGAGCGCGCGGCGATCGAGGCCGATCAGGTTCATCTCGCCGCCTTTGCGCCGTTCAGGCGGTCGGGCGACTGACCAGCCGGCGCCGCGGCGGGAACAGCGCAGGGTTGAGCCTGACGTTGGGCCGACGGCGATCATCGATCCGGAACAGCACGCTGCTGCCGTCGTACCAGATCGGGGTGAGGCCGGCGACCAGCGCCTGATCATAGGGCGGCGGGTTGATCAGCCAGACATAATCGAAGGCGCGACGCGGCAGATAGGCGAGCGACACCGCGATCGGCCGCCACCATTCGCCGCGACAGCGCACCCCGGTGACGATCTGCGAGGGATCATGCGCGAACTGGCCGGCAATCGCATAGCGCGCGGTGAGCAACTGCGCGCCCGCCATCGACCATTGGTCGTTGGCATAGGCAAGCTTGCGTTCGAGGGCGATGCCGGGGACGTGCTCGAGCCGCGAATAGGTCCAATCGTCCACGCAGCGCCGCCCCACCATGGTCAGCAACCGCGCGCCTTCGGGCACATGGTCGAGCGCGGCGAGCTTGCGGTCCTGGTCCTGCGCGAACATCCAAAAGCTCGCGGTGGTGCCTGCCATGCGGACGCCGAAGAACAGCAGCCCGAGTGCCGCCAGCGTCGTCGCCCCGCGCATCGACAGGCCGGCGCGCGGGCGCAGCGCGATCAGCCCAATCGCCAGCGCATAAGGGGCGAGGCGCATGTCGGCATAGGCCGAGCCGAACACGATCCGCGGCAGCAGCAGGTACATGGCGAGCAGGAACAGCGCCGACAGGCTGAGATTGCGCGAATATTCCACCCGCGAATCGCGCATGCCCTTGAACATGATCACGAACAGCACGGTGAGCGAGGCGATGTCGAACGCCATCCAGCGATCGCGCAGCACCATCAGCACCCAGTTGATCTTCCAGCGCCAGTTGAACCAGTCCGTGGTCTTGCCGGTGACGTGATCGCCCGAGCGCCAGAACACCATCAGCACGAAGGGCAGGGCGAGCGGCAGGCAGCCGAGCCCGGCGCGGATCCAGCTTTCCAGCCAATGACCGCCGCGACCGTCCTTGCGCAGGTCGTGCTGGCGGATCATCTCCGACGAGAAAGCGAGCACGCCGAGCACGCCCCAGCCGAAGGTATGGCAGACCCACAAGGCGCAGGAGAGCGGCACGAACAGCGCGGCGCGCCAGCTGAGATGCCCCAGACGCCCCATCCGCAGCCACAGCGCGAACAGGTTGAGCGCGAGTCCCATCGACAGCGCGAAGTTCACGAAGCCGAACTGCACCGGGTAGCAATAGGCCAGCGGCAGCGCGAACAGCGCGGTCGGCGGGATGCGGCCATGCACCTCGCGCGCGATCCACAGCAGTCCGGACACGGTAAGCGCCGGGATCGCCATCACGATCAGCTTGACCGCCAGCTCGAGCCCAAACAGCCGCGACAACGGCTCGATCAGCAGATCGACGCCGAGGTTGCCGATCAGCGACCATTGGAAGTTATACCAGTCGGCGAGCCAGGGATGCGCGCCCATATCGAGCTGGACGCGATAGCGCCCCATATGGCCGAGCAGATCGACCAAGGGGGGGATAGCGGGCCGGATCAGCGGCACGATCGAGACGATCACCATCGCCACGACGAACCAACGTGTTTGCCACCAGTGAAGCCGTTCCACAGTCATGGTCACCGCCCTAAGGCGCGAGAGCAGCGACGGCAACGATCCAGCGCAGGTGATCGTGCGGTTGGCGCCACGATCGTCATCCCGGGGCGAGCCCGGCATGACAGATATGATGCTTGCCGCTTCGCCTCAGAAGCTGGTCGGCGCGCTGCCGTGCGGGATCACTTCCCAGGCCAACACCCGCGTGTGCCTGAGCGGCACCTGGCGCAGCCAGTTGAAGCGTTCGCCACGCTGCAGCCGAGCCCACAAGCCGTCCGGGGCAACATGCGCGTATAGCTCCATCTCGTTGAGCCCGGGGCAGGCGGCGACATAACGGGCGCCGCTTGCCCGAATGATCGTCTCGGCTTCAGCCGGCGTACCGATGAAGGTCGCGATGATCGCGTGGATTGCCGCGGCGTTGCGATGATAGCTGCCACCGATCGCATGGTGGCTCGTTGTAGCGACCAGATCCGGTGTGACGTCGAGCGGCGCGAAGATGATCGATGGCGGTAGCGCGGCCAAGCTGCGGATGTCCTCGGGCCTGGCGCATCTCGGGACGTCAGACGTCGAAGGCACCGCGGTCTTCTTGCCCATCATCGCGTGCGCGGCGGCGATGATCCCTTCCGATGCCAGCCCCGGGGAACTGGTGACGAGTGCCCCCGCCGTTGCGATCAGCCGCAGCGGTGCCGAGCGGACGGCGCGCGCCCGCCTCAGCAGCCGCATCAGCACCGCCGCGGATCCCGGTAGCGCTAGAGCGTTCGCCGTCGCTCCGGCGCGACTCACCAGGCAGGCGATGATCGTTGCCGGCACCATGACGCCGAGAAGCAGCCACCAGCGCTCTCGCACGGCCGGCGAAGCGTCGCGGAGCGCCAGCAGGCTGCCGATCAAGCCGACGGTCGGCAAGGCGATATTGACGATCGCCCAACTCGGATCCTGCCGCCAGATCGGCATGCCCTCCGCGACATTCTGGTACCAATAGGTCCTCACCAAGGGATCGAGCGTGGCGAACGGCCCGCTCAGGCAAGCATCGGCGAACAGGCGCAAGGTGATCAGGCACCCGGCCGCGCCGATCGCCAACAGGCCAAGGCGCACGAGGAGTGGCGCCCGTGTCGCCGCGTTCGCCGCGGTGAGCGCCAGCGCGGCGATGGCGAACACCGCCAGCCACGGCGGCGACATGGCATCGCAGGGCATTGCCCAAAAATCCGGCCCGCGTGTCGCCAGATGGAGCAGCGCCGCACCGCCGAACAGCGTCCAGATCAGCCCGAGCATGAACGGCGCGCGGCGGCGGTCAACCAGCCAGGCCAAGGTAGTCACCGCGGCGATCGCGGCGGTGATCGGCAGGCCTTCGAACGACACCGTCACCAGCGCCGCGAGCGCTGCGCCCGCGACGACGCCATGGCGCCAGGTGGGCGGTCCGATCAGCAGCAGCACGGCGACGAGCGCAAGCACCGTCTGCCAGCCGTGATGATCAATCCGCATCGGCATCATCTGAAACACGATCGGCGTCGACATCGCGGTGATCAACACCACGAACTGCGATGCCTCGAGATCGGCCAGTCGGCGCGTGATGCGCGCCACCAGCGCCATGGTCGCGAGCAGCGTCAGCAGCGGTACAATCACCATTGCCAGCCGTTCGGCGTCCAACCGGCCGAGCAGCGGTGTCGCCGGAGCGATCACCGCCGCGAGCGGCAGGTCGATCAGCCGCGACCAGTGCATCGGATAATGTCCGGCGTTGAGGCGATGCTGGCCGACATCCCACCAGCTCTGGCCGCCCAGCCAGTCGCGCACCTCGAGCAGTCGCATGGCATCGTCGGCGTCGGGAAAGCGGAACAGGGTAATGGCGGAATAGAAAGCGATCAGCAGCACCGCCGAGGCGAGCAGCCAGCCGCCGATCACCGCCGGCCACAGCCGTTTGGCCGTCATGCGGCGCGCAGCCGCCCCGGCACCGCGCGGACGCTGGCGAGCGCGGCCTGCTCGCCCTCGTTGCCGGCCTCGTGATATTCGGCGTCCTCGTTGACCCCCCAGATGTCGTAGATGCGCTCGCCGGCCTCGATGTTGCGCACCGTCAGCATCGCGGTCATCATCGCATGATCCTGGTTGTTGTAGCGGTGCATGCCGTTGCGTCCAACGCAGTGCAGCGTCGGATAGCGAGTCTCCAGCTCGGCCCGCAGCGCATCAACATTGCCGCGATAATGATCGTCATAGACCGGATAGGCCTTTTCCTGGCGCACCACCGTGCCCCCGACCACCTGATCCGGCTCGAGCAGGCCGAGGATGCCCATCTCGCGGGTGGCGAGCGCGACCAGTTCCTCGTCGCTCGACGACCACAGGCCGTCGCCCTCGAAACAGAAATATTCGAGGCCGACGCAGGCAATGGCGGGATCGGGCACCATCTCCGGCGACCAGCTGCGAAAGTTCTGGACGCGGCCGACCTTCACCTTCGAATCGTGGATGTAGATCCAATTGTCGGGGAACAGGTCGGGCGCGCGAACCATCAGCGCGACGGTCAGGAAGTCGCGGTAGTTGAGGTCGGCGGCCTGTGGCAGCGTCTGCGGCAGCGGCTGCAACCGTGTGGCGAGCTCGCGCATCGGTGCGCTGGAGATGACGTGGTTGGCGGTGATCGTCACCTCGCCGCCATCGGGCGTCGTCGCGGCAACACGCCAGCGGCCGGTGACGGGCTCTTGCGCCAATTGCTTAAGTGCATGGCCCATCAGGATGTGATTGCCCTGCTCGAGCACGCGGTCGCGTGCGGCATCCCACATCATCCCCGGACCGAGCCGCGGATAACGAAAGCTCTCGAGCAGCGTCTTGGCCTGCATGCCGTCGTTGGGGCGCTTGTTGAGGCCGAGCGATCGCTTGAGCCCGTCGGTCACCGCGGCACCGAGGCTCAGCCCCTTGATGCGCTGCGCCGCCCAATCCGCGCTCATCTCGTCGCATGGCATGCCCCACACCTTTTCGGTATAGGTCTTGAAGAAGATCGAATAGAGTTTGTGGCCAAACTGGTTGATCACCCAGTCTTCGAAGCTGCGCACGGTCTTTTTGGGCGCGATCTTCCAGCGCAGATAGCTCGCCATGCAGTGCGTTGAGCGCCAGATGCCGAGGTTGCCGAGCGCCTCGAACGCGCGCAGCGGATAGCTGTAGAATTTACCCTCGTAATAGATGCGGCTCATCCGCGGCCGCTCGATGAAATCGTCCGGCAGCAGTTCGTTCCACAGGTCGACCACTGGCTGCGACTTGGAAAAGAAGCGGTGGCCGCCGACGTCGAAGCGAAAGCCCTGATGCTCGACGGTGCGGCTGATGCCGCCGACATAGGTGGGGTCCTTTTCGATGACCGTCACCGAAAAGCCCGCCTTGCCGAGTAGATAGGCGGCGGTGAGGCCCGCCGGGCCCGCACCGATGATCGCCACATCAACCGTCTTGCTGCTGCTCGCCATGTTCTTCCAACATCCCCCGGAGATGCCCGGAGGGATGAAGGAGCAAGGCTAAAACTCCGTTAACGAACCTTACTGGTCGCGGCGGCCGAGCAGCCGCAGCCGCAGCGCGTTGAGCTTGATGAAGCCCGCCGCATCGCGCTGATCATAGGCGCCCTGGTCGTCCTCGAAGGTCACGACCTTTTCCGAATAGAGCGAATTGGGCGACTGGCGGCCGACGACATAGACACCACCCTTGTACAGCTTGAGGCGCACGGTGCCGGACACCTTCTCCTGGCTGTGGTCGATCGCAGCCTGCAGCATCTCGCGCTCCGGCGAGAACCAGAAGCCGTTGTAGATCAGCTCGGCATAGCGCGGCGCGAGCTCGTCCTTGAGGTGGGCGGCACCGCGATCGAGGGTGAGCTGCTCGATGCCGCGGTGGGCGAGATGATAGATGGTGCCACCCGGCGTCTCGTACATGCCGCGGCTTTTCATGCCGACGAAGCGGTTCTCGACAAGATCGAGCCGGCCGATGCCGTGCTTGCGACCGAGATCGTTAAGCTTGGCGAGCAGGGTCGCGGGGCTCATCCCCTCGCCGTTGATCGCGACGCCATCGCCACGCTCGAAATCGATCGTGATGAACTCGGGCACGTCGGGCGCGTCCTCCGGGTTCACCGTGCGCGAATAGACATAGTCTGGCACCTCGTCCCACGGGTTCTCGAGCACCTTGCCCTCGGACGAGGTGTGGAGGAGGTTGGCGTCCGTCGAGAACGGGCTTTCGCCGCGCTTGTCCTTGCTGACCGGGATCTGGTGCTGCTCGGCGAACTCGATGAGGCGCGTGCGGCTGGTGAGATCCCACTCACGCCATGGCGCAATTACCTTGATGTCGGGAGCGAGGGCATAATAGCTAAGCTCGAAGCGGACCTGGTCGTTGCCCTTGCCGGTGGCGCCGTGGCTCACCGCATCGGCATTGACCATCCGTGCGATCTCGATCTGGCGCTTGGCGATCAGCGGCCGCGCGATCGAGGTGCCGAGCAGGTATAGTCCCTCGTAGAGCGCGTTGGAGCGCATCATCGGGAACACGTAATCGCGCACGAACTCCTCGCGCAGGTCGTCGATGAAGATATGCTCGGGCTTGATCCCCATCAGCTCGGCCTTCGCCCGCGCCGGCTCGAGTTCCTCGCCCTGACCGAGATCGGCGGTAAAGGTGACGACCTCGCAATTATAGGTCTGCTGCAGCCATTTGAGGATCACGCTCGTATCCAGCCCACCCGAATAGGCGAGGACGACACGGTTCACGGACTCGGACATGGCACGCTCCATCAGCAATTCTGGGCATTCGGCAATCGGGGGGCGCTTAGGGGGAGGGGGCGCCGGGTGCAACCGGAACGCGCGTCATTCAGCACGCGTTTAGCCGCGCTCCGCCACTGCGCGGGTCATTTCCAGGAGTTTCCCATGGTCCGTACCTCACTTGTCCTGCTGCTCGCGCTCGGCGGCGCTTATCCCGCCGCGGCGCAAAGCCTGAGCGCCAACGACATCGCGCTGTTCCGCAAGGAATTCGCCGCGACCGACACCAACAAGGACGGCGTGCTCAGCCGCAGCGAGGTGCAGGTACGCACCGCCGGGATGGCGGTGAAAGGGCGGCGCCCCGATCCGGTGCACGCCAAGCGCCTTGCCGAGCTGTGGTTCGCCAGCGCCGATCTTAACAAGGACGGCAAGGTCACCGAACCCGAGGCGCAATCGCTGTTCGCCGCGATGGTGCGCCGCCAGGCCGCGCAACGCGGCGCCGCCGGCCCTGCCGCGCCGCGCAAATAGCGGCCGTCAGCCCCGCAACGCGCGCTCACCCCCGATCATATAGTCGCGGGTGAGCGGCAGGTTGAGCCGGCTGCGTGACAGCTGGATCTGGTAATTGACCATGCCCCCGGTGCGGAACGCGGCCGCCGCGCCGGCCAGGTAGAAGGTCCACATCCGATAAAATCGCTCGTCGTACAAGGCGACGATCTGGTCCTTGGCGGCGACCGTCCGATCAAACCAATGATCGATCGTGAGCGCATAATGGACGCGCAGCACCTCGATGTCGGTGGGGAACAGCTTCAGCCCTTCATAGCCGCGCACGATTTCCGACAGCGCCGGATTGTAGCCGCCCGGGAAGATGTATTTGGTGGTGAAGGTATCGGTGACACCGGGACCGCCCATCCGACCGATGGTGTGGAGCAGCATCACCCCGTCGTCGGTGAGCAGCTCGCGGCACTTGCGGAAGAATGCCTTGTAATGCGCCGGGCCGACATGCTCGAACATGCCGACCGAGACGATCCGGTCGAAGGTGCCGGTGAGGGCGCGATAATCGATCAGCTCGAAGCGCACCTTGTCGGCAACTCCAGCCTCTTCGGCGCGGCGGCGGGCGACTTTTAGCTGTTCCTCGGACAGGGTGACGCCGAGCACCTCGGCACCCGTCTTGGCGTGGATGTACAACGCCATCCCGCCCCACCCGCAACCGATGTCGAGCACGCGCATGTTCGGCCCGATCGCCAGCTTGGCGACGATATGTGCCTTCTTGTCCGCCTGCGCCTGTTCAAGGCTGTTGGCGGGATCGGTGAAATAGGCGCAGCTGTACTGGCGATCAGCGTCGAGGAAGAGGTCGTACAACCGGTCCGACAGATCGTAGTGATGCGCGACGTTCTTCTTGGAGCGGCGCGCCATGTTGACCCGGTCGACCCGGTGGACAACCGTGTCGAGCAGCTTGATCGGCAGCGAGGGGTTGAGCCCGCCGCCCTTCTCCCAGGGGTTGTTGCCCTTGAGCAGATTGACCAGGTCGCGCACGTCGCCGCGCTCGATGATCAGCGTGCCATCCATGAACGCTTCGGCCGCGCCCAGCGCCGGATGGCGGACGATCCGCCCCGGCACGCTGCGATCGGCGAAGCGGATCGTGACATCGGTGAAGCCCGCGTCCGGCTGCCCGAAGCTCTTGGTGGACCCGTCTGCGTAGGTAACGGTAAGCTGCCCGCGCTTGACGAAGCGGGCGAGGAAACGATCGATCAGCGCCATGCGGCGTCTGCTAACGAGTGGTACGGAATGATGCTAGCCCGCATGGTCCGCAGTGGCTCAAATGCCGGCGTACCAGTCGTAATCCACATTGTCCTCCCAATAGCCGCCCTTGCCCTTGCCAATGCCATCGAGGCTCGCGACCGCATCGATCGCCATCACATATTTGGCGTGCTTGTAGCCGAGCTGGCGTTCGACGCGCAGCCGCACCGGCGCGCCATGCGCCACGCCGAGCCTGGCGCCGTTCATCTTGAGCGCGAGGATGGTCTGCGGGTGGAAGGCGTCGACCGTGTCGATCGATTCGTAGTAAGGCGTGCCGTTGAACAGGTCGGCGCAGGTGAAGACGACATAGCGCGCCGAGCGCCGCATCGCCGCGACCTTGAGCAATGTACCGAGCAGCGGCCCCTGCCACTGGCCGATCGCGCTCCACCCTTCGACGCAATCGTGGCGGGTGATCTGCGAGCGGGCCGGCATAGAGGCCAGCTGCGCGAGGCTGAGCGACAGCGGACGATCGACCAGCCCGCGCACCTGCAGCCGATAGTCGGCGAACTGGTTGGCAACCATAGCCGCATAGGCCGGCGTGCCCGGATCGTGGGTGCCGTTGGCGCGGAAGATCGGCGACATCTGGTCGGGGCGGAACTCGGGCGCGAGCGCGCTGCGGTCCATCAGCGCCCGCTGCAGCCCGCGCTGCATGTCCTCGCCCTTGAACAGGATCTTCCGCGCCGCGGGAATCTGCACCACCCGGTCGCAGCCGGCGAGCAGCAGCCCCGCGCCGCCGGCGAGCAAGTTGCGCCGCGCAATCATGCCGAGGGGACCTTCCACCAGCCGGTGATCATCGAGCGCAGCTCGTTGCCGACCCCGGCGAGGATCACCAAAGCGAGATGGACCACGGTGAAGCCGCCGATCAGCGAGGCGGCGATGAAGTGCAGCGAGCGGGCCGACTGGCGGCCGCCGAACAGCTCGAGCAGCCACGGCCATGCCGCATCCATGCCTGGCGACAGCGCGAGCCCGGTGAAGATCATCAGCGGGATCGCGCCGAAGATCACCAGCACGTAGGACAGCTTCTGCAGCGTGTTGTAGGCGCCGGGATCATCGGCATCGTGGAAACGGAAGGCGAGGTGATCGCGCACATCCTCGGCAAGGTGGGCCGGCGTCAGCTCAGCCGCGCGCAACCGCAAATTGCGCTGGACATGGCGGTTGATCAGGCTTGCGACCAGGAAGGCGAGCAGGCCGAACGCCAGCACCAGCGCGAAGAACAGATGCCAGCGCCGGGAAATGGCGAGATTGTAGCTGCCGGGAATGGTGATCCAGGCGGGAAAGTGCGGCAGCTGCGCCCAGGCATGGTCGAAATTGGCGCCATAGCGTCCCCAGTAAAGCCGCGGATGGGCGTTGGAGATGCCGAGTCCCGAGCCGAGCAGGATGACGATCGCGATGGCGTTGAGCCAATGCCACAGCCGCGTCGCAAGCGCGTGGCGGTGGATCAGCGTTCCGGGCTTGGCGGCGGGCATGCACCCGCCTAGCAAAGTTCGCATGAACACCGAATGGCATTTTTACGAGCCGCGCGACGGCCATCGCCTCGCCCATGATCCACTCAACGCGATCGTCGCGCCGCGCCCGATCGGCTGGATCAGCTCGGTGTCGCCCAGCGGGGTGCGCAATCTTGCGCCCTACAGCTTCTTCAACCTGATCAGCTACCGCCCGCCGCTGATCGCCTTTTCATCCGTCGGCATGAAGGACAGCGTCGCCAACATCCGCGCCACCGGCGAATTCGTCTGGAATCTCGCGACCCGTGCGCTCGCCGAGCCGATGAACGCGAGCGCGGCGATCGTGCCGCCGGACGTCGACGAATTCACCCTGGCGGGGATCGAGGCGGCGCCGTCGCGCCTGGTCGCACCGCCGCGGGTGGCGGCGAGCCCGGCGGCGTTCGAGTGCAAGCTCACCCAGTTGATCCAGCTTCAGGACAAGGATGGCGCGCCGATCGACCAATATCTGGTGATCGGCGAGGCGGTCGGCATCCATATCGACGTCGCGATGCTCGACGACGGCGTCTACCAGACCGCCCGTGCCCGCCCGATCACCCGCGGCGGTGGTCCGGCGGATTACTTCGAGATCACCGAGGACGCATTGTTCAAGATGGGGCGGCCGGGAGCGTGAGCGGAGCAGCCTAGCCGTCGATACGAACCTATCCGCTCGCCCTGGATCCGTTGAAGGGCAGTGCTTTGACAGGCCCAGCACGAGCGAAAGGCATGACGCGAGCGAGGAATGCGCTTCCTGGTCAGTGATAGGCCCGCCAGAAGAACACGATCGTGGTGACGATCGTCACCAGCAGGGTCCAGCCGCGGATCACCCCCGGCGACAGCCGTTTGCCGAGCAGCGCGCCGAGATAGCCGCCGGCGATCGAGCCGACCATCATCGGCACCCCCAGCGCCCAGCCGACCATCCCCGTCGCGACAAACACCAATGTCGCCGCGGCATTGGCGGTGGCGAGCATCAGCGTCCGCAGCGCGGCGAGCTCGGCCGGCTCCTTGCCGGTCAGCAGCCCCCACATTGCGGTCAGCATCATGCCGATGCCGCCGCCGAAATAGCCGCCGTAGATGCCGAGCAGCGCCTGCCCTGCGACCAGCGTGCGCGGCCCCGCGGCGAACCGGCTATGCAGCCAGTCGGCGGCGCGGCGGCCCAGCGCGATCGCGATCGTCGCCGCGAGCAGCAGCCAGGGCACGATCACGTCGAACGCGCTCGGCGGAGTCAGTACCAGCAGCAGGCTGCCCGCCAGGCCGCCGGTGAAGGTGATCGCCGCCAGCGTCCGCACGCCGACGCCTGACAGGGGCGTTAGGCCGTCACGATAGGCCCAGGCGCTCGCGATCGCGCCGGGCTCGACCGCGACGTTGCTGGTCGCATTGGCGTGGGTGGAGGGCAGGCCAAGCGCGATCAGCGTCGGCATGGTCGCGAACGAGCCACCGCCGGCGAGCGCGTTCATCGCGCCGCCCACCAGCCCCGCGCCGCCGGCTAGCCCTGCCGCCAGCCACTCAGCCAAGCGCGGCCATCTTCTCCTCGGCCTCGCGGTCCATCTGCGCGCGGCTCTTCTTCTCGGCGGCGGTCTTGAGCTGGCCGCAGGCAGCATCGATATCGCGCCCGCGCGGGGTGCGCACCGGTGCCGAGATTCCGCCCTGGAACACGATGTCGGAGAAGGCGCGTACGCGCTCGGGCGTCGAGGTGTCGTAGGGGGCGCCCGGCCAGGGATTGAACGGGATCAGATTGACCTTGGCGGGCAGCTGATATTTGCGCAGCAGGCGGACGAGCTCGTGCGCCTCGGCGTCCGAATCGTTCTTGTCCTTGAGCATCACATATTCGAACGTGATCCGCCGGGCATTGTTGGCGCCGGGATAATCGGCGCAGGCCTGCAGCAGCTCCTCGATCCCGTATTTCTTGTTGAGCGGCACGATCTCGTCGCGCACCTCCTTGGTGACGGCATGAAGCGACACCGCAAGATTGACGCCGATCTCCTCGCCGGCGCGCGCCATCATCGGCACCACGCCCGAGGTGGAGAGGGTGATCCGCCGCTTCGACAGCGCCAGGCCATCGCCGTCCATCACCAGCTTGAGCGCGTCGCGCACCGCATCGAAATTGTACAAGGGCTCGCCCATGCCCATCATCACGATGTTGGTGAGCATGCGGCCTTCGGGCTGCGACGGCCATTCGCCGAGCGCATCGCGTGCGAGCATCACCTGGCCGACGATCTCGCCCGCGGTGAGGTTGCGCACCAGCCGCATCGTCCCGGTGTGGCAGAAGCGGCAGTTGAGCGTGCAGCCGACCTGGCTCGATACGCACAGCGTGCCGCGATCGGCGTCGGGGATGAACACCGCCTCATAATCCTGCCCATCGGGCGAGCGCAGCAGCCACTTGCGGGTGCCGTCGGTGGAGACCTGCGCCTCGATCACCTCGGGGCGGCCGATCACGAACCGCTGCTCCAGCCACGGGTGCATGGTCTTGGAGATGTCGCTCATCGACGCGAACTCGGTGGCGCCGCGGTTGTAGAGCCAGTGCCAGATCTGCTTGGCGCGCAATTTCGCCTGCTTCAGCTCCATGCCGCCATCGAGCAGCGCCTGGCGCAGCTGGTCCTTGGTCAGCCCGATCAGGTCGACACGCCCGTCCTCGCGCAGGCTCGGCGCCCGCGGAACGGGCACGGGATCGATGTGCCCGGGGATGGGCATCGGCGGCGTCGACACTGTGAGCATCGCGGCCATATAGCAGAGATCGGCGAAATTTCCATCCCGCCGCCACATCGGTCAAGCCAGCCGGCGCGGGCATCCCGAGCGGCCAGCGTGCCACCGCAAGACTCGAGCCTTCACCGGAGTGACGGATCGCTAATGGCCGACGCACGCCAGCGCCGCGGCATCGATCGCGGTCGCCGCGCCGGCGAGCGCATAGACGTCGGCGAACGGCCGCCCGCCCGTGGCAACCGCCTCGATGCTCATGCTCCGGCCCGATCGCAACACGGCGACCAGCGCGCGATCGCTCGGCGCATCGGCGGCCCAGGCATCGCGGCTGTTGGCGACCAGCTCGAACCGCCGCTCGCCGACCGTCAGCGTGACACCGGCGGCACGATCGCGCTCGCGGCTGAGGCGGATGTGGAGCGATTCGCGCAGGCCCCGCTCGGGCCAGGTGGCGATGCTGGCAAAGCCGGTGCTGCGCCCGCCCGCCGCGACCGGCCGCGCGATCGCGAAGCAGCGGTGCGGCGTCGCATCGCGAAACGCACCCCAGCCTTGGTACACGCCGATCGTGTCGCGTGACGCCGCCGGCGCGGCGGCGGCGGCCAGCAGCAGCGCCAGCGCCGCCCTCATGCCGGGGCGTGACCGGTGCCACGATGCACCAGCCGCTCGCGGCCGTGCTCGATCAGCACCAGCGATCCCTGCGGCAGGCTCGCCGCGATCGGCGCGGCGAACGCCGGATGCGGTGCGGCGCGGGTCAAGACCCCGCGCAGCACCCGGCTGGAGATGCCGTGCATGATCACCAGCCGGTCGCCATCATGATGATCGGTATCGGCCAGCCAGGCCGCCGTGCGCGCGGCGATCTCGCCATAGGTCTCGCCGTCGGGCGCGGGGGTGAGCAGTCCGCCGGGTATCACCACCGGCCCGACCTTGGCGGCGAGATCGGCATAGTAACAACCGCCCCAGCTGCCCATGTCGATCTCGACCAGCCGCGGGTCGGTGCGCGCGCCATGCCAGTCGAGCCCGAGATGCTCGGCGATGATCGCGAGCGTCTGCAGCGCGCGGCCCGTCGGCGACGCCCATAGCGTCAGCGCGGGCCTGGTGCCGAGCAGGTTGCGCATCGCTCGCCCGATCTCGTCCGCCTGGGCAAAGCCGGCGCGAGTCAGCGGGGTGTGCGGATGATCGCCCTGCAGCCGGCCGGCGGCATTGAACACCGTCTCGCCATGCCGGGCGATGAAGTCGCGGCCGCGGCGATCCTGGGGGCGGGAAGGGGCCAGCGGCGGATGGTCCATGGCCCGGCGGTTTCAACCCCCTGTGGCGTAAAAGCAACGCTTTTCCGTGTTTAGCTGAGGTTCATGCAACCGGCCGCGGACACGCCCATTTAGCCGATCTCCCCTGTGTTCGGGAGGCGTAACCAATGGAGTTCTTGTATGCGTAAGCTTTCCGTGGCCGTGTTGCTGGCCGCTTCCGCCCTCGCCGCCACGCCGGCGCTCGCCCAGTCCACCAACCCCACCTTCACCGGCCCGCGCGTCGAGGGCACGATCGGCTGGGATCACCTCGTCGCCGGCAGCAGCGAGGACAATGACAACGGCCGCAACGACCAGAAGACCGATGGCTTCCTGTACGGCGGCGGGGTCGGCTACGATGTCGCGGTCGGTGGCGTCGTGCTCGGTGCCGAGGGCGAGATCACCGGCTCCACTGCCAAGAGCAGCCGCAACGACTATACCGAGGACTTCGGCTATGGCCGCGTCAAGGCGGGTCGCGACCTCTATGTCGGCGCCCGCGCGGGCGTGATCGTCACGCCCAACACGCTGCTCTACGTCAAGGGCGGCTACACCAACGCCAAGCTCAACGTGCTCGCGGGCAACACCGACACCACCACCGACAATTCGTTCAAGCTCGATGGCTGGCGGGTCGGCGCGGGCGTCGAGCGCGCGTTCAGCGGTCACACCTACGGCAAGCTCGAATATCGCTATTCGAACTACGAGAAGGGCAAGATCGATTACGCCGACGGCGCCACCAGCAGCCGCTTCGACGTCGACACCGATCGCCACCAGATCGTCGCCAGCTACGGCATCAGGTTCTGAGCCGCCGTTAACGCGGCGTTTACCGGAATCGGGAGAGGGGTCGGGGCGCTTGCTCCAACCCCTTCTTCATGGGTAGGAACAAGGGCGATTACGCCCCGGACTCGGGGGTTGGGGGATATTGATGAAGGCGACCATCGAACGCGCGACGCTCCTCAAGGGGCTGAGCCACGTCCAGTCCGTGGTGGAGCGGCGCAACACCATCCCGATCCTGTCCAACGTGCTGCTCGAGGCGACCGCCGAGGGCCAGCTGCGGCTGATGGCGACCGATCTCGATCTGCAGATTAACGAATCGATCCTCGCCGCGGTCGACCAGGCGGGCTCGACCACCGTGTCGGCGCACACGCTGTTCGATATCGCGCGCAAGCTGCCCGATGGCAGCCAGGTCCAGCTCACCGCCGCGGAAGGGCGGATGACGATCGTCGCCGGCCGGGC
The DNA here is from genome assembly GCF_059416225.1 of Sphingomonas sp. GW821-FHT09E03. Taxonomy (NCBI): domain Bacteria; kingdom Pseudomonadati; phylum Pseudomonadota; class Alphaproteobacteria; order Sphingomonadales; family Sphingomonadaceae; genus Sphingomonas; species Sphingomonas sp. GW821-FHT09E03. The sequence continues at coordinate 622,242 of NZ_JBWKOS010000002.1, forward strand.
CCGCTTTTCGCTCGGCACGCTGCCGCGCGACGATTTTCCGGTGATCGCCGAGGGCGAGCTGCCGACGCAGTTCGAGCTCCCCGCCGAGACGCTCAAGCAGATCATCGACAAGACGCGCTTCGCCATCTCCACCGAGGAGACGCGTTACTATCTCAACGGCATCTTCCTCCATGTCGCCGAGGATGGTCCCGAGCCGGTGCTCAAGGCCGCGGCCACCGACGGCCACCGCCTTGCCCGCGTCACCCTGCCGCGGCCGTCGGGCGCCGAGACGATGCCCGACGTGATTGTGCCGCGCAAATGCGTCGCCGAGCTGCGCAAGCTGCTCGACGAGGTCGACGGCTCGGTCGGCGTGTCGCTGTCGGGCACCAAGATCCGCTTCGATCTCGGCCAGGCGATCCTCACCTCGAAGCTGATCGACGGCACCTTCCCCGATTACAGCCGCGTGATCCCGACCGGCAACGACAAGATCCTGAAGCTCGATCCGCGCAGCTTCGAGGAGGGCGTCGACCGCGTCTCGACCATCGCCACCGAAAAGACCCGCGCGGTCAAGATGGCGCTCGATCGCGACAAGATCACGCTGTCGGTGACGAGCCCCGAGAACGGCACCGCCGCCGAGGAAGTGCCGGGCGAATATACCTCGATGCCGTTCGAGATCGGCTTCAACAGCCGCTATCTGCTCGACATCCTCGGCCAGATCGACAGCGACACCGTCGAGGTCCACCTCGCCGACGCCGCCGCGCCGACGCTGATCCGCGAGAACGACAAGGCGCCCGCACTCTACGTGCTGATGCCGATGCGCGTCTGACTTTCTCCGCGTCATCCCGGCTTTCGCCGGGGTGACGTAGGCTGTCATGAACATTCATACGATTCGCGCGCGCAACCCGTTCTCATCCTGCTAGGCGGGCAGCGATGCTGTCGCGCCTCGTCCTCACCGATTTTCGCAACCACCCCGGCCTGGTGCTGGCGCCGGGTCGGGGCTTCGTGGTGCTCACCGGCGAGAATGGCGCGGGCAAGACCAACATCCTCGAGGCGGTGTCGCTGCTCGCCCCCGGCCGCGGGCTGCGTCGCGCCGCACTGTCGGACATGGCGCGGCAGGACGGCCCCGGCGGCTTCGGCGTCGCGGCGACGCTGGCGGTCGGCGACGACCCGGTCGAGCTCGCGACCGGTACGCTCGCGGCCAGCCCCGAGCGGCGCCAGGTCCGCATCCAGGGAGCCGCGACCACCGCCAATGCGCTGGCGGAATGGCTTACCGTGCTGTGGCTGACCCCGGCAATGGACCGGTTGTTCGTCGAGCCCGCAGGCGAGCGGCGCCGCTTCCTCGATCGCCTCACCCTAGCGCTCGACCCCGGCCACGCCCATCATGCCGCGCGCTACGAGGCGGCGATGCGCGCACGCAACCGCCTGCTCGCGCAGGACGAGCCTGCCGATCCTGACTGGCTGGCGGCGCTCGAAGCGCAGATGGCGGACCATGGTGCCGCCGTGGCGTCGGCGCGGCATGAAGCGGTGGATCTGCTCGGCGCCCAGCTCGCCGAACAACCCGAGGGCCCGTTCGCGCGTGCCGGTCTGGCGCTGCACGGCTGGGCGGGGGAGGCGGGGCAGCTCGCCGCCGAGCTGCGCCAGGGCCGCGCGCGCGATGCCGCGGCGGGGCGTACCCTCGTGGGGCCGCACCGCGCCGACCTCGCGGTGACGCATCTCGGCAAGCGGCAGCTGGCGGCGCTGGCGTCGACCGGCGAGCAGAAGGCGCTGCTGCTCGGCATCGTCCTCGCCCATGCCGAACTGGTCGCCGCCAGGATCGGCCGTGCGCCGATCCTGCTGCTCGACGAGGTCGCCGCCCATCTCGATCCGGTGCGCCGCGCCGCCCTGTTCGCCCGGCTCGCCGGCCATGAGCAGGTATGGATCACCGGCACCGAGGAAGCGCTGTTCGCCGAGGTCGGCGCCGGCGCGACCCGGGTCGCGCTCGGCTGAACCGCGGCTGTCGGCAGCGGTCACGGATCGTTCACGGCGCCGACGGCATTGACGCGGGTCGGGGCGGGCGATGGAGGACAATCAATGACAAAGACCGTGTTCAAGCCGATGCTGATCGCCGCCGCCACGCTGGCCACCGGGCTGACCGGCAGCGCCCAGGCGCAGGATCACCGCCGCCATGACCGCGTCGTCGTCGTCGAGCGGCGCACCGTCGTCGAGGACGGTGGCTGGGACCACCGCGGCATGCACGATTATGGTTTCCGCCAGACCCCGCGCGGCGCGATGCTGACCCTGTCGGAAGACGTCTTGTTCGCCACCGACAGCGACGTGCTCCGCCCCGGCGCGGTCAACCGCCTGCGCCCGCTCGCCGGCTACCTCCGCCACAATCCCGGCGTCCGTGTCGCGATCGACGGCTTTACCGATTCGCGCGGGTCGGACGCACACAACCAGGCCCTGTCGGAGCGCCGCGCCGCCAGCGTGCGCAGCGCGCTCGATGCGATGGGTGTGACGCGGGCGCGGTTCAGCGTCGCCGGCCATGGCGAGCGCAATCCGGTCGCCACCAACAATACCCCCGCCGGGATGCGCCAGAACCGCCGCGTCGAGGTGACCTTGCTCGGCCGCCGCGCCGCCGAGTTCGCGGGCTGACGGATCAGCAAGCCATCCTCACCCTTCCCGGAAGGGCGGGGATGGCCCCACACCCCATTTTCCTTCCGTTTCGCGGGCGAAATGCCTATATGCTGGGCATGGCAACAGACCCGCAGAATTCCGACGCCGAGCAGCCCTCGGCGCCCAACGCCAACGAATATGGCGCTTCCTCGATCAAGGTGCTCAAGGGGCTCGACGCGGTACGCAAGCGTCCGGGCATGTACATCGGCGACACCGACGACGGGTCGGGCCTCCACCACATGGTGTTCGAGGTCAGCGACAATGCGATCGACGAGGCGCTGGCGGGTCATTGCGACCGCATCGACATTCAGCTCAATCCCGATGGCTCGGTGTCGGTAACCGACAATGGGCGTGGCATTCCGACCGGCATCCATCCCGAGGAAGGCGTCTCGGCGGCCGAGGTCATCATGACCCAGCTCCACGCCGGCGGTAAGTTCGAGAACACCTCGGACGATAATGCCTATAAGGTGTCGGGCGGACTCCACGGCGTCGGAGTCTCGGTGGTCAACGCGCTGTCCGAGCATCTCGATCTCACCATCTGGCGCGACGGCGAAGAGCATTACATGCGCTTCATCCACGGCGACGCCGCGGCACCGCTCAAGGTGGTCGGCCCCGCGACCGAAGGCCAGAAGGGCACCCGCGTCACCTTCCTGCCGAGCCCCGCGACGTTCAAGATCACCGAGTTCGATTTCGACAAGCTCGAGCATCGCTACCGGGAGCTCGCCTTCCTCAACTCGGGCGTGCGCCTGTTCCTCACCGACGCGCGGCACGAGGATACCAAGACCGTCGAGCTCTATTACGAGGGCGGCATCGCCGCCTTCGTCAAATATCTCGATCGCGCCAAGACCCCGCTGATGCCCGAGCCGGTGGCGATCAGTGGCACCCGCGACGACGTCACGATCGACGTCGCGCTGGAGTGGAACGACTCTTATTATGAGAACGTCCTCGCCTTCACCAACAACATTCCCCAGCGCGACGGCGGCACCCATCTTGCCGCGTTCCGCGCCGCGCTGACCCGCACGCTCAACAATTATGCGGAAAAGTCGGGGCTGCTGAAAAAGGAGAAGGTCACCCTCACCGGTGACGACATGCGCGAGGGCCTCACCGCGATCGTCTCGGTCAAGCTGCCCGACCCCAAGTTCAGCTCGCAGACCAAGGACAAGCTTGTCTCGTCCGAGGTGCGCCAGCCGCTCGAATCGCTGATGGCCGACAAGATGGCCGCGTGGCTCGAGGAAAATCCCGCGCACGGCCGGTCGATCGTCGGCAAGATCATCGACGCCGCGGCGGCGCGCGAGGCTGCCAAGCGTGCCCGCGAGCTCACCCGCCGCAAGGGGGTGATGGACATCGCCTCGCTGCCCGGCAAGCTCGCCGACTGCCAGGAGAAGGACCCGGCCAAGTCCGAGCTGTTCCTGGTCGAGGGTGATTCCGCCGGCGGCTCGGCCAAGCAGGGTCGCGATCGCCACTTCCAGGCGATCCTGCCGCTGCGCGGCAAGATCCTCAACACCGAGCGCGCGCGTTTCGACCGGATGATCGCCAGCCGCGAGATCGGCACGCTGATCCAGGCGATGGGCACCAGCATCGGCCGCGACGAGTTCAACGCCGACAAGCTGCGCTACCACAAGATCGTGATCATGACCGACGCCGACGTCGACGGTGCGCACATCCGCACGCTGCTGCTCACCTTCTTCTATCGGCAGATGCCCGAGCTGATCGCGCGCGGTCATCTCTTCATCGCCCAGCCGCCGCTCTACAAGGCGACCCGTGGACGTTCGGAGGTCTATCTCAAGGACGATGCCGCGCTTGACGATTATCTGGTCGATGCCGGCGTCGGCTCGATGGTGTTCGAGGCGCCGTCGGGGCCGCGCTCGGGCGCGGATCTCAAGCATCTCGCCGATCATGCCCGGCGGATGCGCTCGCTGATGCGCTACGTGCCGCGGCGCTACGATCCGGCGATCATCGAGGTGCTGGCGCTCGGCGGTGCGCTCGACCCCACCTTCACCCGCGAGCAGCGCCAGGCGACCGTCGCCGAGGTGACGCGCCGGCTCGATTCGGGCGACGACGATGCGACCTGGTCGGCCCGGCTGACCGAGGATGGCGGAATCCACTTCGAGCGGCTGTGGCGCGGCGTCACCGACCACCACATCATCGAGGCGACCTTCCTCGCCAGCGCCGAGGCCCGCAAGCTCCACACGCTCTCGGCCGAGCAGGCGGAAAGCTTCGTCCAGGCGGGCAAGCTGGTGCCGCTGAAGGGCATGGCCGCCGCGCCGCTACCCGAGGACGTCAGCCCGACCGACGAGGAAGGCAACACCACCACCATCGCCCGCGGCGAGACGCTGGTGGCGCGGCCGTCGCAGCTGCTCGACGCGATCCTCGCCGCGGGGCGCAAGGGCCTAGCGATCCAGCGGTACAAGGGCCTGGGCGAGATGAACGCCGATCAGCTTTGGGAAACCACGCTCGATCCCTCCAACCGCACCATGCTCCGCGTCACCTCCGACGACGTATCGGCGGCGGACATGATCTTCACCCAGCTGATGGGCGAAGTGGTCGAGCCGCGGCGTGAGTTCATCCAGGACAATGCGCTCAACGTCGCGAACCTGGACGTCTGACCGTCACGGCGCGGGAGGGGGGCTGCCGCCCTCCCGCGCCGCCCGCTTGGACGAGCCGTCGCGCAGCGCCCAGCGCAGCACCGTGCCGATCCCCGCCACCCCCGCCCGCACCGCCGGCCGCCCGAATGAGGGCCGGTCCAGCCCGTGCATTCGCGCCGCCCAGTCGGGCAGCAGGTCGATCCCGCCTTCCATCAGCACCTTCTGTGCCGGCGCCATCGCCAGGCTCGCCGGCTGTTGCCCAATCAGCGCCCGCGCCACCTCGCGGGTGCGGTGATCGGCGCGCAGCTGCGGTCTCACTGCCGCGATATAGGCGTCGAGCGCCGCGCGGCTGTCGGGCACCTCGGTGGCGCCGAGCCGCTCGGCGATCGTCGCATATTCGCGCAGATACCGGTCCTGCTCGGCGACCGGCAGCCGCGGGTCGCGATATCGCCGGTAGGCGGCGAGGAACGACGAGACCTCGGCGACATGCACCCAGGTCAGCAACGCCGGATCGTTGGCGCTGTAGGGCGTGCCGTCGGGCAGCGTTCCCGCCACCGCGTTGTGGATCCGCCGCACCCGCGCGATCAGCCCCTCGGCGGTCGCGGTGGCGCCATAGGTGGTGCCCGAGATGAACTGTGCGGTCCGCTTCAATCGCCCGAGCATGTCGCGCCGGAAGTTGGAATGATCCCACACCCCAGCAAGCGCGCCGGGATGGAGCATCTGCAGCAGCAGCGCCGAGACGCCACCGGCCATCATCGCGGTGAAATCGCCATGGATCTTCCACGCCGCCGATCCCGGGCCGAACAGCCCGTCGTCGCCGGGCGGTCGGGCCAGGTCGACGCCGCCGTCGCCGAAGCCGACCAGCCGATGCACCTGCCCCTGGATCGTGTCACGCAAATCGCTCATGCTCCCCACCTAGTGTTTCCTGGAGGGGAAACCAGCGACGGGAGAGCAAGCATGCGCATGATCGGGATGATGGCAGTGGCAGTGGCGGCGATCGCCACGGCAGGCGTGGCGCAACCGCGCCAAGCGGTGAGTCCCGCAATCACCAAGGCACTGGCCGATCCGGCGCGGGCCGACCAGCAGGGCGACGATGCGCGGCGCCAGGCCGCCGCGGTGCTCGCCTTCTCGGGCACCAAGCCGGGCGACACGGTGATCGATTACCTGCCGGGCTCAGGCTATTGGACGCGGATATTCACCGGCGTCGTCGGCGCCAAGGGTCATGTCTATGCGCTGTGGCCGGCCTCCGGCGGCAAATATGCCGACAAGGCGCTGCCGGCGCTGCGGGGCCGCGGCCTCGCCAACGTCACCGCCGAGGTCCAGGCGACCGACCTGCCCACCGCGCCCGTCCCCGTCGACCTGTTCTGGACCGCCCAGAACTATCACGACATCCCCAATGGGGGTGGCGGCGAGCCGGCGCTGCGCGCGTTCAATGCCGCGGTGTTCAAGCTGCTCAAGAAGGGCGGCACCTATGTGGTGATCGACCATGCCGATACGGCGGGTCGTGGCCTCGCCAACACCGCGACCACCCACCGCATCGATCCCGCGGCGGTCCGCCAGCAGGTGGAAAGCGCCGGCTTCCGCTTCGTCGGCGAATCGCCGGTGCTGCGCAACGCGGCCGATGACCACAGCCAGAAGGTGTTCGATCCCGCGATCCGCGGCCGCACCGATCAGTTCGTCTACAAGTTCCGCAAGCCGTAAGCGGCGATCCTGGGCTTCTGCGTCGGCAGGAGCCCAGGCGCACCGGCCACGCTCACCGACTCGGCGAGCCCTTAGTGCATCGCCCCGCGCAGCACGGCGCGGCAGCCCTGCACCTGGGGCTCATATTCCACGATGGTCTGCAGGCTTTGCGCCATCGCCCGGATCAGCTTGGTGCCAAGCCCGGTGCCCTTGGGGGTTGCGTCGACAACGATGCCGCAGCCATCGTCCTCCACCACCAGCAGGAACACGTCGCCGTCCTCGCGGCGCAGCGCGACCCGCACCTCGCCGGCGCTGTTCGGATAGGCATATTTGCACGCGTTGGTGACGAGTTCGGTGACGATCACGCCGAGCGATACCGCCTTGTCGGTCGACAGCCGGATCGGGTCGGCGACCAATCGCAGAGCGTGCGGCGCCGAGTCGCTCGACAGCGTCTCGGCCAGCTCGTCGACCAACGAGCCGAGATATTCCTGCATGTCGACGCTCTCGACGTCATTGGCCGAATAGAGCCGGCGGTGGACCTGCGCGATCGCGCCGATCCGGCGCTGGGTGTCGTCCAGCGCCGCCCGCGCGGTCGGATCGCCGAGCGCACTCGCCTGCAGCCGGACCATCGCCGACACTAGCTGCAGCGAATTGGCGACGCGGTGATTAACCTCGCCGAGCAGCGCCTCGAGCCGGGCGTTGCTGGCGCGCAGGTCCGCCTCCACCGCCGCCTTGCCGTGCTCGAGCGCGGCACGGTCGCGCACCTGCTCGAAGGTCGCGGCGAGCAGGTCGAAGAAGTCGTCGCCTACCGTCTTGACCACATAGTCGGCCGCGCCTGCCTTGAGCGCCGCGACCGCGATCCGGCCCTCTTCCGAGCCGGTGACATAGACCACCGGCGGCACGTCGGCCTGCTCGCGCAGCCGCTCCAGCGTCTCCAGCCCGTCCATACCCGGCATGTAATGGTCGACCGCGATCAGTTCGAACCGCTCGGCGGCGGCAGCCGCGATGCCCTCGCTGCCGCTCTCGGCCAGCGTCACCCGATAGCCGCGCCGCTCCAGCGCGCGCTTCGCCAGCCGGCGAATGCCCGCATCGTCATCGATATAGAGGACGTTGGGGAGGGGGGCGGCAGGGTCGGTCACTGATCCTCGACTTCGGGCACCTGGATCACCGACAGGAACAGGCCGAGTTGGCGGATAGCCTGAGCGAAGCTCTCATAATTGACCGGCTTGGTGATGTAGACGTTGCAGCCGAGGTCGTAGCAGCGCTGGATCTCCACCTTGTCGTCGGTGGTGGTCAGCACCACCACCGGGGTCCGCTTCAGCGGGCTGCCCTCGGCCTTGATCCGGGTGAGGATGTCGGTGCCACTCATGTCGGGCAGGTTGAGATCGAGCAGCACCAGCGCCGGGCCGTTCTTGGCGGGACCATCGGGCGCATCGAACAGGAATTCGAGCGCCTGGGTACCGTCGGTGAAATGCTTGATGTCGTTGAGGATGCCGGCGCGGCGGATGTTCTTCTCGATGAGGCGCGCATGGCCTTCATCGTCCTCGATCATCACGATGCCGACGGTTTGATGAGCGTTCATGACCGTTTTTCCTGCGCTTCGAATTGCCGGGGAAGATTGACCCGGAAGGTGGAGCCCTCGCCGAGCTGCGACTCGACGTCGATGGTGCCGCCGAGGCGGTAGGCCAGTGCCCGGACATGGGCGAGGCCGATGCCTTCGCCCGGCTGGTCCTGCTGGCCGGAGCGGCGGAACAGATCGAAGATGCGTTCGTGATCGCGCGGATCGATGCCGCGGCCGTTGTCGGTGACCGCCACGATCACCCGGCCGCGCGCTTCCTCACCCGAGACGTGGATCGCGCCGGCGCGCCCGGGCTGGAGGTATTTGGTCGCATTCTCGATCAAGTTGGAGAGGATCTGCTCAAGCGCGACGCGATCGGTGGTCAGCGTCGGCAGCGGCCGTGCGATGGTGAGCGTCACGCCGCGGTCGTCGAGCACATGCTGCATCGATCCGGCGATCGCCTCGATGATCGCGTCGGTGGCCAGCGGCTCGGGCGTGATCACGCGCCGGCCCTCGCGCGACAGCTTGAGGATGGCGTTGATCAGCCGGTCCATCTTCTGGGTGGAGGTGCGGATAAAGCCGATCGCCTCCGGCAAATCCTCGCGCGCCGCCAGCCGGGCCTCGTCGGTGACGATCTCGGGGCATTGCGTCTCGGCGCGGCCGACCAGTTCGGCAAGCGGCGCGGTTGCCGCCTCGAGTTCGGCGGTAAAGCCCATCACGTTGACGAGCGGCGAGCGCAGATCGTGGCTGACGATATAGGCAAAGCGCTGGATCTCTTCATTGGCCCGCGAGAGATCGGCAGTGCGTTCGGCGACGCTCGCCTCGAGCCGCTCGTTGAAGCTACGCAGCGAGTCGCGCGAGCTGGTCAGGTTTGCCGTATAGCGCCGCACCGTGACGAAGGAGGCGATCGCCACCAGCACCAGCAGCACGGCGGCGAGGAGCAGGATCGCATAGAACGTCCGCAGGCTGAGCTGCTGGGCCTCGTCGCGCACACCCAGCAGCCGGCGCTCCTCGTCGGTCATGGCAGTGAAGCGCTGGCGGATCGCGGTGAGCCGCCGCACGCTCGTCTCCTTGCGGAACGAGGCGTAAGCAGCTGCCGTCTGCCCGCTATCGACCAGCGCCATGGTGCGGGTGCGCTGCCCGAGCAGCGCGGCGATCGAGCGGCGCAATGCGATCATGTTGGCAATCTGGCGCGGATTGTCCCCGGTCAGCGTCGATACCCGGTCGAGCGCTGGCGCGAGTGCGCCGGCGGCGCGGTCATAGGCGGTACGATAGGCGGGATCGGCGGCGAGCAGATAGCCGCGCCGCGATGCCTCGCTCTGCTCCACCAGCCGCTGCGCGGTGCCGACCGCGATCTCCACCTCATAGGTGTGAGAGACCCAGCGGCTGTGGTCCTGGCTCTGCCCGGTTACCCAGGCGGCAGCGATGCCGGCCGCCACCAGCGCCACGAAACCCAGGGCCATGAACGACACCAGCACGCGGCTGAAGCGCTCTTCGGAGACGACGAAGTGGTTCCTGACGGTACGCAGCACGAAGGGCGCTTTAGGGCAGGATTGGACAACTGGCCAGTGTTGCTGCCTAAACCTCTATAGAAGCAGGTCCTGGGCTCCCGCCTTGCCAACGCTGCCGCCGCCGCGCCGCCGGTCCATCTCGTGATTGGCGGTAAAGCGGATGTCGGGATCGCGATCGGTGAGGAAGCCCATCAGCGTCTCATGATCGAGCTCGCGCCATTCCTTGCCGCGATCCGGGCCGTAGCGCACCCGCGGGATCAGCCCGGGATCGCGCGACCAGTCGATCAATTGCGCCAGGCTGGCCTCGTTGAGCTGGTCGCGCAGGTGGAAGGCGGTGACATAGGCGTCGGGGAACGCCCGATGCGCCGGCAGGCCGCGCTGCTGGTCGATCCCCTCGGGCCGCCGCCAGTAGCGCAGCACCTGGTTGGAGAAGCTCGGGCTGCCCGGCCACATCCGCAGCGCGCATTTCCACGTGCAGATCCATTCGGCGCCATGGGTCAGCGCCGCGGTGCAGAATTGCTGCTCGAAATCGGCGCGGTGCGCGGCGAGCGCGACGCGGCGCGGATAAGGGTCGAGCACGCGGCGGGCGACGTCATGCCACCACGGTGCCTCGGCCACGTCTTCGTCGGAGATATGATGGATCGCCTGGGTGATCGGCGGGATCGCCCGGCCGGGGTTGACCAGGATCGATCCGCCCTCGCCCTCCAGCTCCCAGCGGCCATCGGCCTGCAGCGCGACGTCCTGCCAGCCGATTTCGCACACGCCGTGCGCAGGCGGCGCGCTGCCGGTGGTTTCAAGGTCGATGACGCGGACGATCTGGGGCGTGGGCCGGGTGGGAGAGCGCATTGCCCTCCAGATGGGGCATGACGGGCGATTACGCCAGCCCGGCCGCGATCACCGCAGGTACGGATCCTCGGCGTCCATATCCAGCTCGCGCACCCCGCGGCGTTGACGTGCGCGGTCGACCAGCTTGCGGATCCCCTCGCGGCGCTCGCGCGCGGCGGGCACGTCGCGCAGCACGAACGCGCGGTGACCGGTGGTGCGATCGGACGAGGTGATGGTGATGGTGCCGAGATCGGTAAGCTGGTTGACCAGCGAGTAATCGACGCGGACGTCCTTGATCCGGTACAGCTCGATCTCGTCGATCGATTTCATGATCAGCCCGCGCTTCACGATCAGCCGCTGGTCGGTGATCTCGTAGGACGACGCGACATTCTGCAACCAGCGGATCGCGATGATCACCAGGCCGACGCCGACCAGGCACAGCAGCAGCGTGCCCCAGCCGGCAAAGCTGCCAAGCAGCCAGCGCCCGGTGCTCGCGCGGAAGCTGTCGACATCGCGCTCGGCTGTGTAAGTCCCCACCATGGCCTAACCCTATTCGCCGGCCGGCCACTGTCAATCGCGGCTGATGCCGGAGGCGGCAAGTTGCGCATCGAGCCCTGCCAGCAACCGCCCGAGCGCCGCCGCGTCGCTCGCCTCGGCCCGCGCGGTGAGCAGATCCTGAGTGTTGGAGGCGCGCAGCAGCCACCAACCGTCCACCGTCGAGACGCGCAGGCCATCGGTGGTGTCGATCGCCGCGTCGTCGGCGCGCAGTCGGGCCAGTACCTCGTCGATCACCGCCTGCTTGCGGCTCGCCGCCACCGCAAAGCGCAGGTCGGGGGTGTTGACCAGCTCGGGCATCGCGCTGCGCAAGGCGGTGAGCGAGCGACCCGACAGATGCACCGCGCGAATCAGCTGCACCGCCGCGTAGAGCGCGTCGTCGAAGCCGTAATAATCGTCGCCGAAGAAGATGTGGCCGCTGAGTTCGCCTGCGATCGGCGCCCCCGTCTCGAGCATCTTCTCCTTCATCGGGCTGTGACCGGTGCGCGCCATGATCGGCTGGCCGCCGAGCGCCGCGATCCGCGCGAACAAATAATCGGAGGATTTGACGTCGGCTACCACCGGCGCGCCGGGCAGGGCGGCGAGCACCGGTTCGACCAGCAGCGCCAGGATCTGGTCGCCCCACAAGGTCCGGCCCTGCGCGTCGACCACCGCGATCCGGTCCGCATCGCCATCGAAAGCGACACCGAAATCGAGGTTTTTGTCCGCGACCAGCCGCTTAAGATCGGCCAGATTGGCTTCTTCGGCAGGATCGGGATGATGATGGGGAAAATGGCCGTCTACCTCGGCGAACAGCATATGATGCTCACCCGGGAGGAGCTCGACCAGCTTCTCCAGCGCCGGGCCGGCGGCGCCATTGCCGCAATCCCAGCCGATCCGGTAAACGCCGCCGGCATAGCCCGCCATCAGCCGGCCGACATAGGCCTGGACCACGTCGACCTCGGTCATGCTGCCGCGCTCGCTGGCGGGAGCCGCTTCGCCCAGCGCCGCAATTGCCGCCAGATCTCGGATGTCGCCGCCGAAAAACGAGCGATGCTGCAGCACCATCTTGAAGCCATTGTCGTCGCGGGGATTGTGGCTGCCGGTTACCTGGATGCCGCCATCCACTTCTAGGCTGGCCTCGGCATAATAGAGCATCGGCGTCGGCCCGACGCCGATCCGCACCACGTCGACCCCGCCGGTGGTAAGCCCGTCGACCAGCGCCGCCTCCAGCGCCGGCGACGACAACCGCCCGTCACGCCCCACCGCCACCCGGCGCCCGCCCGCCTGGCGCACGCGGCCGGCGAACGCGAGGCCGACGGCACGAGCATCGGCGGCGAACAAGGTCTGCCCGGTAACGCCGCGAATGTCATATTCGCGCAGGATGCTGGGGTGGAAACGATGGGACATCCTGGCTCCTGGGCGCGCGTGAAGCGATCGACGATAAGGGATGGACCGTGTGCCGTCATCCCGGCAGCGGGAACTGTGCCGCACCCGCTCATCCGTCATCCCGGCGAAAGCCGAATATCGTGGAGGAGGGCTAGTTGGCGGAGGCCCTGCCGCAATCCGTCAGGTCCCCGTTCGACCTGCCGGCCTCACTCCACCCGGTCTAGCGACTTGAGCAACAGGTCCCGCGCGGCGTTGACGCGGCGGGCGAGGTCCACCGATCCGCCGCGATCGGGATGAACCTGCGCCGCCAGCCGGCGATGCGCGGCGCGGATCGAATCGGCATCGGCGCCGCGCTCGACGCCCAGCACCGCGCGCGCCTCGGCGACGTCACTGACCGGCAGGCGCTTGGGTTTGCGCAACAATTGCCACACGCCCCAGATCACCACGAGCGCGACGATCCACTTCATCAGGCGGCCACTACCGGTGCCGCCGCCTCGGGCAGCTGCAGCGCCGCCATCATCTCGCGCAGTTCCTGGCGCGCGGCGACATGGCCGAGGCCCATCGCGCCGAATTCCTTGGAATCGATCATCGTCAGGCCCGACGGGAACAGCTCGCGATAGACCACACGCTCGCCGAGCCCCGGGATGATGCGGAAGCCGACCCGCTTGGCAAGCTGGCCGAGTGCATCGGACACCCGGCGCATGTTGCGCGCCTCGATATGCTGCAGGCGATTGCGCAGCACCACCCAGTCGATCTGGGTGCCGTCGGCGCGAGCGCGCTGCTTGCGCGCGTCCCAGATCAGCTCCGAATAGAAGGAGGGGCGGGTGACGTTGAAGGTCTCAGGATCGACCTGGCCGATCAGGTCGAAGTCGACGAAGCTGTCGTTCATCGGCGTCACCAGCGTGTTGGACAGCGCCGCTGCGGTGCGCGCGAAATAATCGTCGCGGCCGGGGGTGTCGACCACCAGGAAGTCGGTGCCGTCGGACAGTTCGGCCCACAGCCGTTCGAACACCGCCTCGGTCTCGCCGTCATGGGTCGCATGGATCGGCATCGGCAGCGCGCTGCCGGTGCGCTTCATCGTGGCGGCGCGATTGTCGAGATAACGGCCGACGGTGCGCTGGCGGTGATCGAGATCGAGGCACGCCACGCGCGATCCCTTGGCGGCGAGCGCGATCGCGACGTGAACCGCCGTGGTCGATTTGCCGGTGCCGCCCTTCTCGTTGGCGAACACAATCACATGAGGCCCTGAGGGCACGGGTCGTTTCCTTGTTGATCGCTGTTCAGTGCCTCCATAGAAGCCGCGCGCTCATTGTTCGAGGGGGTTTAGGTGCAGACGGTTCGGGATCTGAAGAGCCTGCGCTCGAGCGTGGCCGAGTGGCGCGCAGAGGGCGCGCGAATCGCGCTGGTGCCGACGATGGGCGCGCTCCATGCGGGACACATGGCGCTGATCGAGGCGGCACGGCGCCCGGGCACCAAGGTAGTGGCGTCGATCTTCGTCAATCCGATCCAATTCGGTGCCAATGAGGACCTCGCCAAATACCCGCGGCGCGAGGCGGCGGATGCGCGGATGCTCGCCGAGGCGGGCTGCGACCTGCTCTGGCTGCCGTCGGTCGAGGCGATGTATCCCGAGGGCTTCGCGACCAGCGTCAGCGTCTCAGGGGTCAGCGACGGGCTCGATGGCGCTGCGCGTCCCGGTCATTTCGACGGGGTCGCCACCGTCGTCACCAAGCTGTTCAACCAGGTCGGCGCCGATGCAGCTTACTTCGGCGAGAAGGATTTCCAGCAACTCGCGGTCATCCGCCGGCTGGCGGTCGACCTCGACATGGCCATCGAGGTGGTCGGTGTACCCACCCAGCGTGACGACGATGGCCTCGCGCTGTCATCGCGCAACATCTATCTCGACGACGACCAGCGCGCCAAAGCGGTAGCGCTGCCGCGCGCGCTCGGCGTCGCGGCGCGTGCGATTGCCAAGGGCGAGGACGTTGCCGCGGTGCTCGACGATGCGCGCAGCGCGCTCGCCGCGGCGGGCTTCGAGGTCGATTACGTCGAGCTGGCCGATGCCGAATCGCTCACGCCTGCTCCCGGCCCCGAGCGGCCACGGCGGCTGCTTGCGGCGGCGCGGATGGGTACGACACGGTTGATCGACAATATCGGAATCGAGCCTAATTGTTGATCAAACTGGTTTTAATTGCGTTAACCATTTCGTAGTAGGACTCGGGCCAGGGTGCTCTCATCAACGATGGGGGCATCCAATGGGCACCAGCCTGAACAACGCGCGAATTCTGATCGACAGCCGGACCGCCGATGCGGCCCGCGGCAAGCCGGACGCGCTGTTCGATCTTGGCATCTGCTATTCGACCGGCACTGCCGGAGTCGCGATCGATCTGATCGAGGCGCACAAGTGGTTCAACCTGGCGGCCGTCGCCGGACTCGGCGAAGCCGCCGATGCGCGTGCCGAGATTGCCGGCAACATGACCATGCGCCAGATCGCCGAAGCCCAGCGCCAGGCCCGCGCCTGGATGGGCAGCACCCAGCGCCGCGCCGCCTGAACACGCCTTGGTGATGCCGGACGCGTGCCGGCATTGGCGGGATGCGCGCCAAGCACATGCTTGCGCGGGAAAGGCACCTGCCCAACCCTAACCGTCATGCTGAACTCGTTTCAGCATCCATGGCCCATCAAGCGGTAAGTGCCCGCGGGCAGTGCAGGCCATGGATCCTGAAACAAGTTCAGGATGACGATGGCATGAGTTGCCCGTGCCGGGACCGGACGAGACGGCCGACGTCACTGCCGTCCAACCGTCATCCCGGCCAAAGCTGGGATCTCGTGCCGCAAGCGGTCAGGCCTCGCTCAAGATCCCACTTGCGCTCGGTGACGAGTGAACACCTGTCGCTGCCGGCGCAGAATCACGCCGTGCAACGATGCTATTTCGCGGCCGCCGCCTTCTTCGCCGCAATTTTCTTTGCCGGTGCCTTCTTCGCTGCGACCTTCGTCGCCGGTGCCGCGCCATCAGTCTTCTTCGCTGGCGCCTTCTTGGCGGCCGGCTTCTTGGCTGCCGCCTTCTTCTTCTTGGGCGGCGCCGCGGCAGCACGCGCGTCGATCAGCTGCGCGGCCTCCTCCAGCGTCAGCGCCTCGGGCGTGATCGACTTGGGCAGGGTCGCGTTGGTCTCGCCATCGGTAACGTAGGGGCCGTAGCGCCCCTCCATCAGCTTGATCTCGGCCTCGGTGCGCGGATGCTTGCCGAGTTCCTTGAGCGGCGCCCGCGCCGCGCCGCGCGCCGGGCGGCCACCGCCCGCCGCGGCCTCGGCGAGCTTCACCACCGCGGCGTTCATGCCAGTCTCGAACACCTCGGCGGTCGAGGTCAGCCGCGCATATTTGCCGCTATGCGCCAGATAGGGGCCGTAGCGCCCGATCGAGGCGGTGATCGGCTCGCCCGTCTCCGGATGCGTGCCCACCGTCCGCGGCAGGCTGAGCAGCTTCAGCGCCCATTCCAGGTCCATCTCGCCGATGTCCTTGGGGATGGACGCGCGCTTGGCGTCCTTGCCCTCGCCGAGCTGGATATACGGGCCGAATCGCCCCGACTTGCGCTCCACCTCGAGCCCCGTCGCCGGATCCTTGCCCAGCCCTTCGGGGCCGCTGTCCTCGCCATCCTCGCCGCCAGGTTGCGCGAAGCGACGGGTGTATTTGCACTCCGGATAGTTGGAGCAGGCGATGAACGCGCCGAACTTGCCGCCGCGCAGCGCCAGCTTGCCCGCCTCGCACTTCGGGCACAGCCGCGGGTCGCTGCCGTCCGCCTTGTCGGGGAACAGATAGGGCGCGAGGAACTGGTCTAGCTCGGCGGTGATCGCCGAGGGCTGCTGCTCCATCACCTCGGCGGTGCGCGGCTTGAAATCGCGCCAGAACGCCTCGAGCACCGCCTGCCACTGCGCGCGGCCACCGGAGACGTCGTCCAGCTCCTCCTCGAGCTCGGCCGTATAATCGAAGCCGACATATTTCTCAAAGAATCGCTCGAGGAACGCCGTCACCAGCCGGCCGCTCTCCTCGGCGAAGAAGCGGTTCTTCTCGACGCGGACGTAGCTCCTGTCCTTCAGTGTCTTGATGATCGAGGCGTAGGTGGAGGGGCGGCCGATGCCGAGCTCCTCCATCCGCTTGACCAGGCTCGCCTCGGAGAAACGCGGCGGCGGCTGGGTGAAATGCTGTTCGGCGTTGACCGCCTTCTTGGCCGGAGCATCGCCCTCGCGCAGCCGCGGCAGCCGGCGCGATTCCTCGTCCTGGCCGGTCTCGTCGGTGCCTTCCTCGTAGAGCGCGAGGAAACCGGGGAACAGCACCACCTGCCCGGTCGCGCGCAAGCTGGTGCGGCCGGTGCCCTCGCTCAGCTCGACACTGGTCCGCTCCATCCGCGCCGACGCCATCTGGCTGGCGAGCGCGCGCTTGAACACGAGGTCGTAAAGCCGGGCATGATCGCCCGAGCCGATCCGGTCGCGGCTGAAATCGGTCGGCCGGATCGCCTCATGCGCTTCCTGCGCGTTTTTCGCCTTGGTTTGATACTGGCGCGGCGAATCGGGGACGTAGGAGGCGTCGTAGCGGTTGGCGATCGCAAGCCGTGCTGCGGAGATGGCGCTGCCGTCCATCTGCACGCCGTCGGTGCGCATATAGGTGATCGCGCCGTCCTCGTAGAGGCCCTGTGCGATCCGCATGGTGTGGTCCGCCGAGAAGCCGAGCTTGCGCGCCGCCTCCTGCTGCAGGGTCGAGGTGGTGAAGGGCGGCGGCGGGTTGCGGCTGGCGGGCTTGGTCTCGACCGACTGGACCGAGAACCGACCGTCCTCGACGGCGGTCTTCGCGCGCAAGGCATCGCCTTCGTTGCCGATCGACAGGCGATCGACCTTCTTGCCCTCGAACTGGCTCAGTCGCGCCACGAACGGCGTGCCGTCATGCTCCATGTCGGCGGTGACCGACCAATATTCCTGAGGCACGAACGCCTCGATCTCGCGCTCGCGGCCGACGATCAGCCGCAGCGCCACCGACTGCACCCGGCCCGCCGATTTGGCGCCGGGCAGCTTGCGCCACAGCACGGGTGAGAGGGTAAAGCCGACCAGATAGTCGAGCGCGCGCCGTGCCCGATAGGCGTCGATCAGATCGGTATCGAGCTCGCGCGGGTGCTGCATCGCGGTCGTCACCGCGGCCTTGGTGATGGCGTTGAAGGTGACGCGCTGGACGTCCTTGGGCAGCGCCTTGCGGTTGCGCAGCACTTCCTGGACGTGCCAGCTGATCGCCTCGCCCTCGCGATCGGGATCGGTGGCGAGGATCAGCCGGTCGGCGGTCTTGGACAGATCCGCGATCGCTTTCAGTTGCTTGGACTTGTCGGCGTAGTTTTCCCACTCCATCGCAAAGCCCTCGTCCGGGTTCACCGAACCGTCTTTGGCGGGAAGGTCGCGGACATGGCCGTAGCTCGCGAGAACGCGATAGTCCGAACCGAGATACTTCTCGATGGTCTTCGCCTTGGCGGGCGATTCGACAATAACTAGCTGCATGGGGAAACTACGGGTCCTTACGTGTACGCGTACGAGGATGGGGAGCCGCGGCGCCGCTCGTCAAGCGCCGCTGTCGTGCAGGCTCACCCTGCCGCCGGCGTGACGCTCCAGCCGGCCGGCAAGTTCCAATTCGAGCAGCACCGTTTGCACCACCGCCGGCGACGCACCCGCCAGGCGGATCAGCTCGTCGATCACCACCGGCACCGGCCCGAGCAGCGTGGTAAGCCGCGTCCGCTCGGCATCGGTGGCATCTGCCGGCGGCGGGCCGGCGAACGACGGGGCGGGCGAGCGCACGGCGCGCGGGTCGAACGGGCGGATCTGCTCGAGGATGTCCTCGGCGGTCTGGACCAGCGTCGCGCCCTCGCGGATCAGCAGGTTGCAGCCTTGCGCGCGCGGGTCGAGCGGGCTGCCCGGTACCGCCATCACCTCGCGCCCGGCCTCGGTGGCGAGCCGCGCGGTGATCAGCGAGCCCGAGCGCGGCGCGGCCTCCACCACCACCGTCCCGAGCGACAGCGCGGCGATGATTCGGTTGCGGTAGGGAAAGTGCCGCGCCCGCGGCTCGGTGCCCGGCGGCTGCTCAGCAACGAGCAGGCCGTCGCGCGCAATCCGCTCCTGCAGCTCGGCATTTTCTGGCGGGAAGACGACGTCGATACCGCTCGCGATCACGCCAACGGTGCGTGGCAGGGCGCCGCCGTGGGCCGCGGTGTCGATCCCGCGGGCTAGGCCCGACACCACCGTCACGCCCTCGGTGCTCAGCGCATGACCAAGCGCGCGCGCCATCCGGCACGCCGCCGCCGAGGCGTTGCGCGCGCCGACGGTGGCGACGCAGCTCTGGCTGGCCAGCGCGACGTCGCCGCGGACGATCAGCGCCGCCGGCGCATCGTCGATCTGCGCCAGCAGCGCGGGATAAGCGGGATCGTCGAGGAACAGATAATGCGCGCCGAGCCGCGCCGTTGCCGCCATTTCGCGCTCGATCGCGGCGGGCGCCGGCACCGCCGGTGCCTGGCCGCCGCCGCGCCGCGCCAGCGCAGGCAGGGCATCGAGCGCCGCCTCGGCGCTGCCGAACCGGCCGAGCAGCTGCCGATAGGTGACCGGGCCGATCCCGGCGGTGCGAAGGAGACGGAGCCGCGCGGAGGCGGCGTCAGCCATGCTGGCGCCCGATACGCGGCTCGGTGCCAGTCATCAGCCGCTCGATATTGGGGCCGTGCTTCCACAGCACGATCACCGCCAACCCGAGCAGCAGCATCACCAGATCAAACCGCCCGAACAGCGCCGCCGCCACCGGCGCACTCACCGCCGCCGCCA
The DNA here is from genome assembly GCF_059416225.1 of Sphingomonas sp. GW821-FHT09E03. Taxonomy (NCBI): domain Bacteria; kingdom Pseudomonadati; phylum Pseudomonadota; class Alphaproteobacteria; order Sphingomonadales; family Sphingomonadaceae; genus Sphingomonas; species Sphingomonas sp. GW821-FHT09E03. The sequence continues at coordinate 641,789 of NZ_JBWKOS010000002.1, forward strand.
TCCCCGCCACCGACGATACACGCACGGTCGCGAGCAGGCCGAGCCAGACGGCCGCGTAGATCAGCCCGAGCGGCCAGTAGAGCGCCACGGCGATGCCCATCAGCGTCGCCACGCCCTTGCCGCCATTGAAGCGCAGCCAGACCGGATAACAATGGCCGACAAAGGCGGCCGCGGCCGCGATCAGCGCATTGCCGGGGAACAGCGCCTCGACGATCCACACCGCCGCGGCGCCCTTCAGCATGTCGAGCAGCAGGGTCGCCGCCGCCAGCCCCTTGCGGCCGGTGCGCAGCACATTGGTGGCGCCGATATTCCCTGAGCCGATGGTGCGCAGGTCGCCCGCACCGCCAAGCCGCGTCAGGATCACGCCGAAAGGAATCGAGCCCAGCAGATAGCCGAGCACGAGTGCGCAAGCGGGTGCTAACCAGAATATCGCTGTCGGCACATCGTCCCCCTTGCCAACATACATAGGGAATGGGGCAAAAATCGGCAACAACCTCCATCAGGCCGGTTCTATTGATGCTGGTGTGTCAGCCGCCGATCGCGGCACTTGCCTTGCCCGTCGCACCGCATATGGCGGCGATCATGGATCGTCGCCCCATTCTGTTCTTCGATTCGGGCGTCGGCGGCCTGTCGATCGTCGCGCCGGCCCGGGCACTGCTGCCGACCGCGCCATTCATTTATGCCGCCGACTCGGCAGGCTTTCCTTATGGCATCAAGACCGAGGCGGAGATCGCCGCGCGGGTGCCGGCGCTGCTTGGGCGGCTGGCGGAGCGCTACCGCCCGCGGCTGATCGTCATCGCCTGCAACACCGCCTCCACCATCGCGTTGCCGGCGGTCCGTGCCGCGCTCGATCTTCCGGTGGTCGGCACGGTGCCTGCGATCAAGCCTGCCGCGGCGCTGAGCCTGACCCGCACGATCGGTGTGCTCGGCACCGACGCCACCGTGCGCCAGGCCTATGTCGATGATCTGGCCGCGCGGTTCGCGGGCGATTGCACCGTAATCCGCCACGGCTCGGCGGCGCTGGTCGAACTGGCCGAAGCCAGGCTCCACGGTCTCCCGACCGCGCGCCCCGCCTATGCCGCGGTGCTCGCCGGCCTGTTCGGCCAGCCCAGTGGCGACCGGATCGACGTTGTCGTCAACGCCTGCACGCACTTTCCGCTGGTCGAGGCCGAACTTGCCGCTGCGGCGCCGCACCCGGTGCGCTTCGTCGATGGCGGCGCGGGCATCGCGCGGCGCATCGCCCATCTTACCGATGGCGATGCATGGCCCGAGCAGGCGCCGCCGGGGATTGCCGTGTTCACCCGGCTCGGCGCCGCCGAGCGCGCGCTCACCCCAGCGCTGACGGCGCGGGGCTTTGCCACGCTGGCCGAACTGTGACACTGCCCTGGGACAATTTGACCAAGGTCAATCAGGTCTTGATCGATTACGGATAGTGGCCAAATTGCCTGGCATCGGGCGGGGCGGAGGCGTAGCGACTGCGATCATGACTGTGGACGGTACCGACACGCAGCGCGTGGATTATTCGCGCGTCTTCACCCAGGCGATCGATCGTCTCCATGCCGAGGGCCGCTATCGCGTCTTCATCGACATCCTCCGCAACAAGGGGATGTTCCCCAATGCCCGGTGCTTTGCCGGGCATAACGGCCCCAAGCCGATCACCGTCTGGTGCTCCAACGACTATCTCGCCATGGGCCAGCACCCCAAGGTGATCGAGGCGATGGAAGCGGCGCTGCACGATGTCGGCGCCGGTTCCGGCGGTACCCGCAACATCGGCGGCAACACCCATTACCATGTCGATCTCGAGGCGGAGCTCGCCGATCTCCACGGCAAGGAGGCGGCGCTGCTGTTCACCAGCGGCTATGTCTCCAATGAGGCGACGCTGTCGACGCTCGCCCGGCTGCTGCCCGGCTGCGTGATCTTTTCGGACGAGCTCAACCACGCCTCGATGATCGCGGGCATCCGCAACTCGGGCTGCGAGAAGCGGATTTTCCGCCACAACGATCTCGCGCATCTCGAGGAGCTGCTCGCCGCCGAGGATCCCGCCGCGCCCAAGCTGATCGCGTTCGAGAGCGTCTATTCGATGGAAGCGGACGTCGCGCCGATCACCGCGATCTGCGACCTCGCCGACAAGTATAACGCGCTGACCTATCTCGACGAGGTCCATGCCGTCGGCATGTACGGCCCGCGCGGCGGCGGCATCTCCGAGCGCGACGGCGTCGCCGATCGGCTGACGATCATCGAGGGCACGCTCGGCAAGGCATTCGGCGTGATGGGCGGCTATATCGCCGCGGACCAGACCATCGTCGATGTCATCCGCAGCTATGCGCCGGGCTTCATCTTCACCACCTCGCTGTCGCCGGTGCTGGTCGCGGGCGTGCTAGCCAGCGTCCGCCACCTCAAGGCGTCCGCGGTCGAGCGCGAGGGCCAGCAGGCCTCGGCGACCCTGCTCAAGACGATGTTCGTCGAGGCCGGCCTGCCGGTGATGCTCGGTGAGACGCATATCGTGCCGGTGCAGGTCGGCGATCCGGTCAAGGCCAAGAAGATCAGCGACATCCTGCTCGCCGAATATGGCGTCTACGTGCAGCCGATCAATTATCCGACCGTGCCGCGCGGCACCGAGCGGCTGCGCTTCACCCCCGGCCCGAACCACGACGCGGCGATGATGCGCGACCTCACGGGCGCGCTGGTGGAGATCTGGAGCCGGCTCGAGTTGCGCAAGGCGGCGTGACCGGCGCTACGCGCCGGCAACGGCGGCCATTCAGCCGAGCGTGATCGACGCAGCCGTCGTCGGCACGGCGAGCGGCTCGGTGAAGCGCACGACGCTGCGCTGGCGATAGGTCTCCCCCGCCGGATCCGCCATGACGTGGATCACCTGCGGGGCGAGATCCACCACCCAGTAATGCGGAATGCCGCTGCGGGCATAAGCGGCCAGCTTCTCCCCCAGGTCGCGGCCGAGCGTGGTCTCGGCAATCTCCACCGCCAGGATCACGTCCGCCGGATCGACCGCGCGGTCGCTGGCGACGTCCGGGATCGTCACCGCAATGTCCACCGCGCGCACATTATGCTCGTCCAGCTGCACGATCAGGTCGATCGCCAGCCTTGCCGTGCCCGCGTAAAGCGGCAGCAGCTGCGCGAACAGCCGCCCATTGGCCTCCCCGTGCGCCATGTACGCAGGCATCATCTTGATGATCTCCCCTGCAACCAGCTCTACGCGCAGGTCAGAGAAGGCGCCCGCATTCACCATGCGCAGGAACTCGGCGGCGGTGAACCCGCCCGCGACGGCCGCGGCTTCGATCCGGACGAGTGATTTCATGGGCTTGGCATAACAGATCGGCGCGACGCTGTCCTACACGCCGCTGGAATGCTAGGCGTTGTGGATCTTTCTCATCGTCGCCGGAATCGAAACGATCGAAGTTGAGGATCGACTGTTTGGATGACAACTTTCTCAACTTGTCTCCCGGCAACGGTCGTGCCGCCGCGGGCGTCCGGCGCCGCAAGCCCGTCACCTTGATCCCCGCTGAGGCTGGCCAAGCGGCCGTCGCGGCGGTAAGGGCGCAAGCCATCCCGTCACCCGCCGAAAAGGCTCCTGTCGCCGTGCGCATTGCCATCGCCTCCGATCACGCCGCCGTGTCGCTCAAGGCGACGCTTGCCGCCTGGCTGCGCGACGCCGGCCACGAGGTGCTCGACTGCGGCACCGATGGCAGCGCCAGCGTCGACTATCCTGACTATGGCTATGCCGTTGCCCAGGCGCTCGCCGATGGCCGCGCGGATCGCGGCGTCGCCCTGTGCGGCTCGGGGATCGGCATCTCGATCGCCGCCAACCGCCATCCCGCCTGCCGTTGCGCATTGGTGTCGGAGCCGCTCTCGGCCGAGCTCGCGCGGGTCCACAACGATGCCAATGCCATCGCCATGGGCGCCCGCCTGATCGGCGAGGAGATGGCCAAGGCCTGCCTCGCCGCCTTCCTTGCCGCCGAGTTCGCCGGCGGCCGCCACCAGCAGCGGGTCGACAAATTGTTCGCCCCCACGATCCAGACCGGCGGCGCGCCCGCCAAGGAGTTCGCATGAGCACCCAGCCTCAAGACCTGCACGCCGTCCAGTTTGATGGCTTCTTCACCCGCGGCCTCGCCGAGGCGGATCCTGCGGTGTTCGCCGGCGTGGCGCATGAGCTGACCCGCGAGCAGACCCAGGTCGAGCTGATCGCGTCCGAGAACATCGTCAGCCAGGCGGTGCTCGAGGCGCAAGGCTCGGTGTTCACCAACAAATATGCCGAAGGCTATCCCGGCAAGCGCTATTACCAGGGCTGCGCCCCCTCCGACGAGGTCGAGACGCTGGCGATCGAGCGCGCCAAGCAGATCTTCGGCTGCGGCTTCGCCAACGTCCAGCCGCATTCGGGCGCGCAGGCCAATGGCGCGGTGATGCTGGCGCTGGTCAAGCCGGGCGAGACCATCCTCGGCATGAGCCTCGATGCCGGTGGCCATCTCACCCATGGCGCGCGTGCGGCGATGAGCGGCAAGTGGTTCAACGCGGTTCAATATGGCGTCGATCCGGTCACCCATCTGATCGACTATGACCAGGTCGAGGCGCTTGCGGTCGAGCATAGCCCCAAGCTGATCATCGCCGGCGGTTCGGCCTATCCGCGCGTCATCGATTTCGCCCGCTTCCGCGCCATCGCCGACAAGGTCGGGGCCTACTTCATGGTCGACATGGCGCATTTCGCCGGCATCGTCGCCGCCGGGCTGCACCCGACTCCGTTCGGCCACGCGCACGTCGTCACCACCACCACCCACAAGACGCTGCGTGGTCCCCGTGGCGGCATGATCCTTACCGATGACGAGGCGCTGGCCAAGAAGCTCAATTCGGCGGTGTTCCCCGGCCTCCAGGGCGGGCCGCTGATGCACGTCATCGCCGCCAAGGCGGTCGCGTTCGGCGAGGCGCTGCGCCCCGATTACAAGAGCTACATCGCTGCGGTGGTGGAGAATGCCAAGGTGCTCGCCGCCACCCTCAAGGAGCGCGGCAGCGATGTCGTCTCGGGCGGCACCGATACCCATTTGGCGCTGATCGATCTCACCCCGCTCGGCATCACCGGCAAGGATGCCGACGAGGCGCTCGAGCGCGCCGGCATCACCTGCAACAAGAACGGCATCCCCAACGATCCGCTGCCGCCGGTCAAGACCAGCGGCATCCGCGTCGGTACCCCTGCGGGCACCACCCGCGGCTTTGGCCCCGCCGAATTCCGCGAGATCGGCAACATGGTCGCCGACGTGCTCGACGGCCTCGCCGCCAAGGGCGAGCACGGTGACGCCGCCGTCGAGGCGAATGTGCGGGAACGGGTTGCGGCGCTGTGCGCTAGGTTCCCCATCTACCAGCGTTAAGGAAGACCGATGAGCAAGATCGACGACGTCCAGGCTACCGTCAAGAACACCCCCGGCCTCGGCAAGCAGATGGTGAAGTATGGCGCGATCGGCGCGGTGATCGCGATCCCGGTGCCGTTCGTCGGCCCGGTGCTCGGCGCGCTGGTCGGCGCCGGCGTGGCCTATGCGAGGCGCGACAAGATCTAAATGCGCTGCCCCTTCTGCGGACATGAAGACAGCCAGGTGAAGGACAGCCGCCCCACCGAAGATGGGGCGGCGATCCGGCGCCGGCGCCAGTGCGAGGGCTGCGCCGCGCGCTTCACCACCTTTGAGCGGATCCAGCTGCGCGACCTGTGGGTGGTCAAGAGCGCCGGCACCGACGGCCTGCGCCGCGAGCCGTTCGACCGCGAGAAGCTGCTCCGCTCGGTGTCGATCGCCACCCGCAAGCGGCCGATCGAGCCGATCCGCATTGAGAAGCTGGTCAGCGGTATCCAGCGCCAGCTCGAGACCACCGGTGACAGCGAGGTCTCGTCCAAGCGCATCGGCGAGATGGTGATGGAGGGGCTGAAGGGGCTCGATTCGGTCGCTTATATCCGCTTCGCCAGCGTCTACCGCGATTTCAGCGAGGCGCGCGATTTCGAGCAGTTCGCCGGCAGTGTCGAAGAGGCGGGGCGCAGCTGATGGCCGGCCTGCCCCCCGTCATTGTCCTGGTCCGCCCGCAATTGGGCGAGAATATCGGCAAGGCCGCCCGCGCCATGCTCAATTTCGGCCTCACCGAGATGCGCCTCGTCACTCCCCGCGACGGCTGGCCCAACCCACAGGCCGGCCCGGCGGCGAGCGGCGCCGATGTCGTGCTCGAACGCGCGATGGTGTTCGACAGCGTCGCCGCCGCGGTCGCCGATTGCGGCCATGTCTATGCCACCACGGTGCGCAAGCGCGGGGTCACCAAGCCGGTGGTGACCCCCGAAGTGGCAGCGCGGGCGATCCACGCCAATGCCGCCGCCGCCCGCTCGGCGATCCTGTTCGGCCCGGAGCGGTCGGGCCTCGAAACCGACGATGTCGCGCTCGCCGGCAGCATCATCACCGTGCCGATCAACCCCGAGTTCGGGTCGCTCAACCTCGCCCAGGCGGTGATCCTGGTCGCTTATGAATGGTCGAAGGGCGAGGCCCTGGCGCAGCCGTCGCTCACCGATCTCGATCCCCCGGCGCCCCACGGCGAGCTCGAGGGCATGATGATGCAGCTCGACGAGATGCTCGAGGCCGCCAACTTCTTCTTCCCGCCAGACCGGGTGCCCACCAGCAAGCGGACTTTGCGGACGCTGCTCACCAAGCCCGGCTGGTCGTCGCAGGAGGTGCGCACCATGCGCGGCGTGCTCTCGGCCTTGGACGGCGCCAAGCGCCGGCGGGGCGGGAACTGACGGCCGCCGTTCAGCGCTGGTCGAACGCCGCCAGTTCGTAGGCGATCGACGCTTCCACCAGCGTCTCCCACATGGCGGCAACGGCGTCGGCCGGCAGCCCCAGCCGCCCGGCTTCGGTGACCGCCTGGTCGATCACCGCGGTCTTGCGGGCCTCGTCGCGAACATGGCCGCGCTCGGGTTTGATCCGGGCGGCGGCGTCCATATAGTCGAAGCGGCGGCGCAGCATCGCCACCAGCTCGGCATCGAGCCGGTCGACGCCGGCGCGGACCTCGGCCATGGTGGTGCAGTCGGGGCCGGCGAGAATGGAGCTGGTCATGCCGCTTCTTAGTAAGGCTGCCATCGCTGTCCAGCGGTTGACGCGGGTTCCGCTTTCTGACAGAGGCCGCGGCTTCGCGATTGGCCCCGCATCCCGGTGAAGCGGTGGCCCTGTCGGTGTGTTCGCACGCCGTGCAGAGCGATACCGGGAACTACGTTGTTAGCCATTGCCAAGGAATAGATATGTCGAAGCGCCATAGCGCCAAGCACAAGCTCGATCGCCGGATGGGCGAGAACATCTGGGGCCGTCCCAAGTCCCCGGTGAACAAGCGTGAATACGGCCCCGGCCAGCACGGCCAGCGCCGCAAGGGCAAGGTGTCGGACTTCGGCATCCAGCTGCGCGCCAAGCAGAAGCTCAAGGGCTATTACGGCGACGTCACCGAGAAGCAGTTCAAGGCCTGCTACACCGAGGCCGCCCGCATGAAGGGCGATACCTCGCAGAACCTGATCGGCCTGCTCGAGCAGCGTCTCGACATGATCGTCTATCGTGCCAAATATGCGCCGACGATCTTCGCCGCACGCCAGCTGGTCAGCCACGGTCACGTTCGCGTCAACGGCACCAAGTGCAACATCGCCTCGCGTCGTTGCTTCACCGGTGACGAGATCACGCTCGGCAAGAAGGCGCAGGAAATGGCGCTGGTGCTCGAGGCGCAGAGCCTCGCCGAGCGCGAGATTCCCGACTATGTCGCGCCCGACGGTGCCGCCAAGGTCACGCTGACCCGCGTGCCGACGCTCGACGAAGTGCCCTATCCGGTAAAGATGGAGCCGAACCTGGTCGTCGAGTTCTACTCGCGCTGATCGGTTCTCCTTCATGAGATGACAAGAGGGCGGCCTTTCGGGGTCGCCCTTTTTCGTTCGTGGACAAGCGCGACGGCCCGCGTCACAAGCTCGACCCAATGTTGCCCGTACCGGAGTGTTCCATGCGTCGCCTCGTCCTCGCCGCCCTGCTCGCCACCTCCACCGCGGCCGGCGCGCAGACCGTGCCCCAAGCGCCGACCATCCCGATCGAGACGATGAAGGAGGTCACCAAGACGCTGTCTTCCGACGCCTTCGAGGGCCGGGCGCCCGGCAGCGCCGGCGAGGACAAGACGCTCGCCTATCTCCAGGTGCAGTTCGCCAAGGCCGGGCTGAAGCCGGGCAATCACGGCAAGTGGCTGCAGGACGTGCCGCTGGTCGAGATCGCCGCCAAGAACGTCTCGGCCCTCACCTTCACCGGCGGCAAGACCCCGCTCAGCTTGGCCTTCGGGCCGGACATGGTACTCAGCACCTACCGCGTCACCTCGCATGTCGAGATCAAGAACAGCGACGTGGTATTCGCCGGCTACGGCATCGTCGCCCCCGAAAAGGGCTGGAACGACTATGCCGGGCTCGACGTGAAGGGAAAGACGGTGATCGTGCTGATCAACGATCCCGACTGGCAGACCCCGACCCTCGACGGCCCGTTCGGCGGGCGGGCGATGACCTATTACGGCCGCTGGACCTACAAATATGAGGAGGCCGCGCGCCAGGGTGCCGCGGCGGTGATCATCGTCCACGATACCGAGCCGGCCGCTTATGGCTGGAACGTCGTCCAGTCGAGCAATACCGGCCCCAACCAGGTCGCCGATGCCGCCAACGGCCATATGGACGACGTCGCCGCGCATGGCTGGATGCAGCTCGACAAGGCGCGGGCGTTGTTCGCGAGCGCCGGCCGGAACTTCGACCAGCTCGCCGCCGCCGCCAAGGTCAGGGGGTTCAAGCCGATGCCGCTCGGCGTGAAGGCTTCGGTGTCGTTCGACAATGCGATCAAGAAGCACATCTCGCACAATGTAATCGGCATCCTGCCGGGGGCGACGCGGCCGAACGATTATGTGCTGCTGTCGGGCCATTGGGATCACCTTGGCCATTGCACGCCCGTCAACGGCGACGACATCTGCAACGGCGCCGTCGACAATGCGACCGGCACCGCGGCGCTGGTCGCGCTGGCGCAGGCCAATGTGAAGGCGGGGCCGCCAAAGCGGACGATGGTGTTCATCGCGCTGACCGCCGAGGAATCGGGGCTGCTTGGCTCCGAATATTACGGCAACAACCCGGTCTATCCGCTGGCGCAGACCGTGGGCGGCGCCAACATGGATGCGCTGAGCATGGCCGGCCCGAGCCACGACGTCACCGTGATCGGCCTCGGCAAATCGGAGCTCGACGGCTACCTCGAGGCGGCGCTGAAGCAGCAGGGCCGCACCGCGACCCGCGAACCAACCCCCGAAAAGGGCTTCTATTATCGCTCGGACCATTTCAGCCTCGCCAAGCACGGCGTGCCGATGGTCTATTTTGAAGCCGGCATGGATCTGGTGAAGGGCGGCCGTGCCGCAGGCGAGGCTGCGGCCAAGGATTACGAGGAGCATCGCTACCACGCGCCGCAGGACGAATATGATCCCAACTGGGATTGGACGGGCGTCGAGCAGGACCTGCAGCTCTATTACAGCATCAGCCGCGGCCTTGCCGATGGCGATGCTTGGCCGAACTGGACCCCGGGCGACGAGTTCCGCGCCATCCGCGACAAGAGCCGCGTTGCGCTGACGGGAGCCGCCAAGTGACGCTCGTGCCGCCCGCCGAATGGGCGCATCACAAGGCGGTATGGATCGGTTTCCCGAGCCATCCCGAGCTGTGGCAGGAGGATCTGGATCCGGCTCGCAACGAGGTCGTGGCCTTTGCCCGAGCCGTTCATGCCGACGGCCGCGGCGAGCAGGTGATCCTGGTCGCGGCCGACGAGGAAGCCGCCACCGCCGCGCGCCGCCTGGCATCGTTTGCCGACGTCATCATCGAGCCGTTCGGCGACATCTGGCTGCGCGACACCGCGCCGATTATCCTCGGCAATGGCACCGCGAGCGACTTCGAGTTCAACGGCTGGGGCGGCAAATACGATCTGCCGGGAGACGACACCATCGGGCTGCGCCTCGGCAAGCGGCTCGGCCGCCAGGTCGGCTATTGCAATTGGGTGCTCGAGGGCGGCGCGATCGACGGCGACGGCACCGGCACGGCGATCACCACCGAGCAATGCCTGCTCAACGCCAACCGCAACCCGACGCTGACCAAGGCACAGATCGAGGGGCGGCTGCGCGACGACCTCGGCTTCACCCGGGTCGTCTGGCTGGGCGAGGGGCTGCTCAATGACCATACCGACGGCCATGTCGACAACCTTGCCCGCTTCGTCGGCGAGGGCCGGGTGGCAATGCCCGAGGCGGTCGAGAACGACCCCAACTGGCTGGTCTACAAGAACGCCCAGCGCGATGCCCGCGCCGCGGGGCTCGAGGTGGTCACGGTGCCGTCACCCGGCCGCGTGCTGCGCGACGAGGAGATCGTGCCGGCGAGCTACATGAACTTCTACATCGGCAATGCCGCAGTGGTCGTGCCGATCTACGGCACCGAGCATGATCAACGCGCGGTCGCGGCGATCCAGGCGCTGTTCCCGGATCGCGAGGCGGTCGGCCTGCGCGCCGACAGCATTCTCACCGGCGGCGGCAGCTTCCACTGCATCAGCCAGCAGATACCGGGGTAGATGCCGGTGCCCCGGGGTTGCCGGGGCACCGGAAGCCGCACGGACTGGGGTGACGAACGCCCATCGCCCTCCTATCTGCACGCGCATGACCCAGATCACCGTCGCCGCGCTGCAACTCGCTTTTTCTGACGATATCGATGCCAACATCGGCAACGTCTCCCGCCTGGTGCGCGAGGCGGCGGGGCAGGGTGCGCAGGTGATCCTGCCGCCCGAGCTGTTCGAGGGCGAATATTTCTGCCGGGTGGAGGACGAAGGCCTGTTCGCCAATGCCGCGCCGGTTGGCGAGCATAAGGCAGTGCTGGCGATGCAGGCGCTTGCCGAGGCGCTCAAGGTGACGATCCCCACCAGCTTCTTCGAGGCCGATGGCCCGCATTATTACAACAGCCTGGCGATGATCGGCCCCGATGGCGAGGTCCAGGGTGTCTACCGCAAGAGCCACATCCCCGATGGCCCGGGTTATGAGGAGAAATTCTACTTCCGGCCTGGCAACACCGGCTTCAAGGTATGGCGCGGACCGCCGTCGGCGCCGGCGGCCAAGCTCGGCGTCGGCGTGTGCTGGGATCAATGGTACCCGGAGACTGCGCGCGCGATGATGCTGATGGGCGCCGAGCTGCTCTTCTACCCCACCGCAATCGGCAGCGAGCCGCACGATACCAGCCTCGATACCGCGCGGTTGTGGCGGCGGGCGATGGTCGGCCACGCCGTCAGCAACGTCGTGCCCGTGATCGCCGCCAACCGCGTCGGTACCGAGCACGGCCAGACCTTCTACGGCACGAGCTTCATCACCGACGAGCGTGGCGACATCATCGCCGAGCTGGACCGCGAGGAAGAGGGTGTGATCACGGCGACCCTCGACCTGGACCGCATTAAGCGCCACCGCGCCGCCTTCGGCTTCTTTCGCGACCGTCGGCCCGAACTGTACGGCCGGCTGGTTCAGGACGTCTGACGCAGCTCCAGCGCGCGTGCGAACACCGCTTCGAACATGGCGGCGTTGAGCCGCCCGGTGTTCTGGTTGTAGCGCGAGCAATGATAGCTATCGATCAGGATGCGGCCGTCGGGCATGCGATGCTCGGCGAGATGGCCAAACGTCGCCTTAGGTAGCCTTCCGCCCATTGCCTTGACCGCCGACTGATGCGCGATCTGGCCGAGCGCGATTACCACCCGGGCATTGGCAACGGCGGCCATCTGATCTTCAAGGAACGGCCGGCAGGTGCGGATTTCCTCCGGGGTCGGCTTGTTGGCGGGCGGCAGGCATTTCACCGCATTGATAATGATCGCGCCGTGCAACTCCACATCGTCGTTGGGCGTTGCCTGGAACGTGCCCGTCGACAGGCCGAACTTCGCCAGCGTCGCGTAGAGCAGCTCGCCGGCAAAATCGCCGGTGAACGGCCGCCCGGTGCGATTGGCGCCATGCTTGCCAGGCGCTAGGCCGATCACCGCGAGCCATGCATCAGGATCGCCGAACGCGGGTACCGGTGCGTTCCACCAGCCCGGATACTCGGCGCGCAGCTCGTCCCGGAACGCGGCGAGCCGCGGACAGCGCGGGCAGTCGAGCGGCGGCTCGGTGGCAGGGATGGGGCTGACGATCGGACGATCGACGAGCATCGTGGTGGCGGCAGGCGCGTCGGCCGGGGCAAGGCTTGCTTCGAAATCCATTGCGGTGCGATAGGGCCGGTGCGTGGCAGCTTCAATCTATGCGATCGGGATCGGCTCCAACCGGCGCGGGCGCCACGGCGCGCCCGCGGCAGAGGTGCGCGCCGCTATCGCCGCATTGGGCGGCACGGTGGCAACCTCGCCGATCATCGCCAGCGCGCCGCTCGGGCCCTCCTCGCGGCGCTTCGCCAATGCCGCGGTGCTGATCGAAAGCGACGAGGCTCCGCCGGCCCTGCTCGCCCGGCTCAAGGCGATCGAGGCCGATTTCGGCCGGCGCAGCGGGCGGCGCTGGGGGGCGCGCGTCATCGATCTCGATATTCTGCTCTGGTCGGACGGCGCATGGGGCTCGCCAGCGTTGACATTGCCGCACCGTGACTATCGCCGCCGCCGCTTCGTTCTCGCGCCACTGGCGGCGATCGCCCCCGATTGGCGCGATCCGCTCACCGGGCGGACGACGCGGCAATTGCTCCATGCCATTGACCGGCCCCGCCCGCGCCCCTAGGTGCCCCCGGTGCCGATGGCAGGGGTCCGTAGCTCAGTCGGTAGAGCAAGCGACTTTTAATCGAGAGGTCCCGGGTTCGAGCCCCGGCGGACCCACCATCGGCACCTTTTACCAAGATGCGCGGGCCGGAGCGACGGCCGATGCCTCCCTGGAGGGTGTCGCGACGGGATCGTGTGACGAGCACGAGAAAATCTAGCCCCGCCGCGACGCTCGGCATAAGCCACGGAAGACGGCGCCGGGTCCAGTGCGGATTGGTCGGGTTGCGGCGAATAGCCGATCGCCCGATGCGTTTGGTCGTCGAGGGACACGAACGAGAGACGGATGATCCAGCACGACACGCAGACGGACATCGCCATCAATCAGCCCGCCGCGGGTGGCGCCCGGTCGCTGCCGCCGGTGCTCGCTGGCGCCGCGATGATCGCGGTGGCGATCGTGCTGGCCCTGGCGGCCGGGTTCGTGATCGACCGCTATCCGTTTCAGTTCGATCGGGCGATCGTGCTTGGCCTGCGCGCGTGGCACGGGCCGGCATGGCTGCCGGATGCCGCCGCGGACCTCACCGATCTTGGCGGCGGCGTCGTGCTGACCCTGCTGGTGGTGATCACCGCAGGGCTGCTGCTGGTGCACCGGCTGTGGCTGACCGCGCTCGCCACCGTGCTCGCTTCGGCGAGCGGCAGCTGGGCGGTGGACCTGATCAAGCATGTCGAGGTACGTGCGCGGCCCGATCTGGTGCCGCATCTGGTCGCGGTGACCGGCTACAGCTTCCCGAGCGGTCATGCCGCGAGCAGCGCCATCGTCTATCTCACCCTGGCAAGCCTCGCCGGCCAGGTAACGCCGGACCGGCGTACCCGCACCTACCTGCTGGTTGTGGCGATCCTGCTGGTCGGCGCGATCGGCACCAGCCGGGTGTATCTCGGTGTCCATTGGCCAAGCGACGTGCTCGCCGGCTGGAGCTTTGGCACCTTGTGGGCGCTGGGCTGGTGGCGGGCCACCGCCAGCGCCCGCAAGGCGATCGGCGGCGAGCGCTAGCGCCCCATCTCGGCGAGCTTGCGCTCCCAGGCGAGCGCATCCTGGACGATCGTCTCCAGATTGTCGCGCTCGGGGCGCCACGGCAGCGCGGCGAGGATGGCGGTGTTGTCGGCAACCAGCGCGGCGGGGTCGCCGGCGCGGCGGCCTTCGTAGCGGCGCTCGATCGTCATGTTGGTGACGCGATCGACGGCGTCGAGCACCTCGTTGACCGAGAAGCCGCGATTGTAGCCGCAGTTGAGCATGTGGCTCTGGGTCGGCTCGGCGATCAACAGACCGAGCGCGGCGACATGGGCGGCGGCAAGATCGCTGACGTGAATATAGTCGCGCACTCCGGTGCCGTCCGGCGTGTCGAAATCGGTGCCGAACACGCTCACCGCGGGGCGCTTGCCGGTAGCGGCCTCGACCGCGATCTTGATGAGATGGGTCGCACCCACGGTTGACTGGCCGCTGCGCCCCTCGGGATCGGCGCCGGCGACGTTGAAGTACCGCAGCGCGCAATAGTTCATCGGATGCGCGAAAGCGACGTCGCGGAGCATCGCCTCGGTCATCAGCTTGGACATGCCGTACGGATTGATCGGCACCTGCGGATCGGTCTCCGCGATCGGTACCCGCGTCGGGGTGCCGTAGGTCGCTGCTGTGGAGGAGAAGATGAAGTGGGGCACGCCTTCGGCCACCGCGCTTTCGATCAGCGAACGCGTCGCGGCGGTGTTGTTGCGATAATATTTGAGCGGGTCGCTGACCGACTCGGGCACCACCACCGAGCCGGCGAAATGCATGATCGCGCGCACGTTGTGATCGCGGATCGCGGCGCGGACCTTGTCCTCGTCGGCGACATTGGCCTCGACCAGCATCGCGCGCGGATCGACCGCCCAGGCGAAGCCGGTGACGAGATTGTCGAGCACGACCACCTCATAGCCGGCATCGAGCAGCGCCAGCACCGCGTGGCTGCCGATATAACCGGCGCCGCCGGTGACCATCACCTTGCCGTGAAAGGGGCCGTGAAGTGCGCTGTCGATTGCCATGGTCGCTCCGTCTGTGTCGCCGCCCGCCTAATTGCCTCGCGTTAACGACACCCTATCTAATGAGCAAAGGAGATCATCATGACGGAATATGCAACGCTCGCCGGCGGCTGTTTCTGGTGCACCGAGGCGGTGTTCAAGGACGTGATCGGCGTCGAGAGCGTCGAGAGCGGCTATATCGGCGGCGACGTGCCCAACCCGACCTACAAGCAGGTGTGCGGCGGCACCACCGGCCATGCCGAGGCGATCCGGGTCGGCTTCGATCCCGCGCAGCTGAGCTATGGCGACTTGCTCGACATCTATTTCGCGACCCACGATCCGACTCAGCTCAATCGTCAGGGCAATGACGTTGGTACCCAGTATCGCTCGGCGATCTTCCCCGAGACGGTGATGCAGGAAGAGCAGGCCAACCAGGCGATCGCCCGGGCGCAGCAGGACCTCGACAAGCCGATCGTCACTACGATCGAGGAGTTTTCCGAATGGTATCCCGCCGAGGGCTACCACCAGGATTATTGGGAAACCTCGGGCCGGTCGAACCCCTATTGCATGGCCGTGATCCCGCCGAAGCTGCAGAAGCTGCGCAAGAGCTTCGCGGCACGTTCGAAGGCGGTGACCGCCTAAGCGTGTGCGGCGCGGGCGAGGCGGTCGTTGATCGCCTCGCCGATGCCGGTGACCGGCACGGCGGCGACGGCAATTCGCGCCCGCGCGCTCGCATCGGCCCGGTGCAGCGCATCGAACAGCCGCGCTGCGGCCTCCAGGAGATCGCCTGAGAGCGACAGGCTGTCGTTTCCAGTCAACGGTCCGAACCCGATCAGCCATTCGTCTGCCGCCGCGTCGGTGGCGTTCAGCCGTAGCGGCTTGGCCGGCGCATAATGGCTGGCGAGCTGCCCTGGGGCTGTGATCGCCGCATCGGAAGCCCGCCGGGTAACGGCGAAGGGCAGATCGTCGATCGCGATCGGCCCCGGTCGCAGCAGGGTGCGACCCGCGATGATCGTTGATTCGAGGCCGGCCTCGGTGGCGCCGTCGTCGATGATCAGCGGCACGCGGGCGCCGAGGCTGGCCGCGACATGCGCGGCGCGCGTGGGGCTGATGCCATTGCTGGCATTGGCCGACGGTGCGGCGAGCGGCTTGCCGGTTGCGGCGATCAGCGCCTGCATCGCGCGATGGCGCGGCACGCGGAGTGCGACGGTGTCGAGCCCGGCGGTGACGAGCGCAGCAATCCCGCTGGCGGGCTTGAGCGGCAGCACCAGTGTCAGCGGGCCGGGCCAGAACGCAGTTGCGAGCGCGCGGGCGTCAGCGTCGAACGACGCGATCGCTTCCGCGGCGGCGAGATCGGCGACATGGACGATCAGCGGGTTGAAGCTCGGCCGGCCTTTCGCGGCGTAGATGCCGGCCACCGCCGCGGCATTGGTGGCGTCGGCGGCGAGCCCGTAGACCGTTTCGGTCGGCACCGCGACCAGCTCGCCGGCGGCGATTCGCGCCGCGGCCTCGGCGATGGCGGCCGTGCCGTAGGGTAAAATCTGGCGGTTTGGAGCAGTCATCGCGGGTCGCTATAGCCGCCGACAACACAGGAGAGAATGATGCCCTTCACCCCCGCCGTTGCCGAGCAGCGTTTCGTGCTGGAGCACGTCGTGCGCATCGGCGAACTCGCCGCGACCGAGCGGTTCGCCGCCGCGAGCGACGATGTCGTCGACGCGGTGCTGGAGGGCGTCGGCAGCCTCGCGGCGGGCGAATGGGCGCCGCTCAACCGCATCGGCGATACGGTAGGCGCGACCTGGACGCCCGATGGCGTGGTGATGCCCGAGGGCTTCCGCGCGGCCTATCAGGACTATGTCGAGGGCGGCTGGGGGACGATCGGCGTGCCCGAGCAGTTCGGCGGCCAGGGCTTGCCGTTCGCGATCCAGACCGCGGTGCTCGACACGTTGGGCTCGGCCAACATGGGCTTCGCCTTGTGCCCGACGCTGACGGTGGGCGCGATCGAGGCGCTGGCGCATCATGGCAGCCCCGAGCAGCAGGCGCTCTATCTGCCGCACCTCGCCACCGGCGCCTGGACCGGGACGATGAATCTCACCGAGCCGCAGGCGGGCAGCGATGTCGGCGCGCTGCGGGCCACCGCGACGCCGCGTGGCGACGGCACCTGGAGCATCAAGGGCACCAAGATCTTCATCTCGTTCGGCGACCACGACATGGCCGAGCAGATCGTCCACCTTGTCCTGGCGCGCACGCCGGACGCGCCGGCGGGCACGCGCGGCATCTCGCTGTTCCTGGTGCCCAAATACCGCCTCGACGCCGACGGGCGACCGGGCGCGGCCAATGACGTCCGCGTGGTATCGATCGAGCACAAGATGGGCCTGCATGCCTCGCCCACCTGCGTGCTGTCGTTCGGCGACGACGGCGACTGTGTCGGCGAGTTGATCGGCCCCGAGCATGGCGGGATGCGGGCGATGTTCACGATGATGAACAATGCCCGGCTCAACGTCGGCCTGCAGGGGGTGCAGATCGCCGAGGGCGCGACCCAGGCGGCGGTGGCCTATGCGCTCGACCGGGTCCAGTCGGCACGCGCCGGCGGCGCCGACAAGGCGCCGGTGCGGATCGTCGAGCATCCCGACGTGCGCCGCATGCTGCTGCGGATGACGGCGCAAACCCAGGCGGCGCGCGCGCTGGTCTATTATGCCGCCGGGCAGGTGGATCGGGCGACGCTTGGCGAGTCCGGCGCGAAGAACCGGCTTGAGCTCGTCACGCCGCTCGCCAAGGCGCATGGCACCGATCTCGGCAACGAGGTCGCGAGCCTCGGCATCCAGGTCCATGGCGGTATGGGCTTCATCGAGGAAACCGGCGCCGCGCAATATTTCCGCGATGCGCGCATCACTCCGATCTACGAGGGCACCAACGGCATCCAGGCCGCCGATCTCGTCGGCCGCAAGCTCGCGCTCGACAATGGCGGCGCGTTCGCGGCGCTGCTCGCCGACATGCGCGCCGAGGCAGCTCACCCCGAGCTCGTCGGCCTGATCGATGCCGTGGAGGCGATTGGTCGCCGCATCGCGGTCGCCGATGCGGACGACAAGCTCGCGGCGAGCTACCCGTTCATGACCATGGTCTCGGTCGCCGCGTGCGGCTGGCTGATGGAGCGGCAGGGCCGGGTGGCGACCGGCGACGATGCTGCCGCGCAGCGCAAGCGCGCGGCGGTGCGCTTCTATCTTGACCAGATCGTGCCCGAAGCGCTTGGGCTGCGCGCGGCGGCCAGCGCCAGCGCCGATGTTCTCTACGCCATTCCAGCAGAGGTCTTTGCAGCCTGATGTTCGATCTCGACGCCTATCTCCAGCGCATCGATCTGGGGCAGTTTCCGATTCCCGATGCCGAGGGGCTGGCGGCGCTGCAGCGTGCCCACCGGCTGCACATCCCGTTTGAAAACCTCGACGTGATCCTCGGTCGCGGTATCGCCATCGACAGCGTGGCGGTGTTCGCCAAGCTCGTCACCGCCAAGCGCGGCGGTTATTGTTTCGAGCACAACCGGCTGTTCCTCGATGCGCTGGCAGGGCTCGGCTTCACGGCGCGCCCGTTGCTGGCGCGGGTCTGGCTTGGCGCGGAGGCGGTGCCGCCGCTGACGCATACGTTCAGCCTGGTGACGATCGGTGGCCAGGACTGGATCGCGGACCCGGGTTTCGGCGGCAGCTATGCGCCGGTGATGCCGCTGGTCCATGGCGTCGAGCTCGATGCGCCCGACAGCGCGCGCTTTCGGCTCGAGGCCGGCACCGAGCACGGCTGGCTGCTGAGCCGCGAGGGACCGTCCGGCTCTACCGACGGTCGCGGCGCCGGGCCCGGCTTCCGGCCGCAGTACAGCTTCACGCTGGATCAGGTGCATGACGCCGATCTGGCGCTGTCCAACCACTGGACCTCGACCGCGCCGGCCAGCCGGTTCACCCAGACCCGGATCGCGAGCATGGTCCTGCCGCACGGCCTGGCGGCGCTGACCGACCGCCGGTATCACCGCCGCGCCGCTGACAATGAGTCGATCGCCGAGATCACCGATCCGCGCGTCTACCGCATGCGGATGAGCCTGATGTTCGGGATCGATCTGTCGGCAGAGGATATTGCGCAACTAGGGCTGTTCTGAGCCCAATTCCTGCCGCCATCCGTCATCTCGGCGAAGGCTGGGATCTCGTGCGTTAGAGCAGGGCAGGGGCCTCGGGAGACCCCAGCTTTCGCTGGGGTGACGGCTATTGGTGTAGATGTCGGCGTCGATCCCAAGGGCGACCGGCTTACGCCCGCTCGCGCTCGAGCAGATCACCGGCATCGAGCCCGAGCAAGTCGATATGCGCCCGGATTCGCGGCCATTGATTGTTCACGAAGCTCTCGCGCTCGGCGACGCGCAGCTTCTCGGCCGCGCCGGGCAGCACGAACATGCCGACCCCGCGGCGCACCTCGACATAGCCGTCGTCCTGAAAGCTCTGGTATGCCTTGGCGACGGTGAGCGGATTGGCGCCATGTTCGGCGGCAAAGGCGCGCACCGACGGTAGCTGATCGCCGGCGCGATAGTCGCCGCGCAGGATCCCTGCCGCAATGGTCCCGCGCAAGCGGATGTAGACCGGGCTGTCCTCGTTGCTCAGAGCTGTCATGCTGATTTAATACAGCAACTTGGCTGCATCGTCGAGTCCCTTGCTCTGCCAATGCGAGACGATTTGTGCCTGATCGGGGCGGGGCCGTTCGTCGAGAAGCCGTGCAGGGGTGCCGAGGAACATGAAGCCGGCGATCCGCTCAGGTGCGGTGCCAAAGGCGTCGCGCACCTCATTTGAGAAAGAGGCCCAGCCGCTCAGCCAGCCGCCGGCAAAGCCCAGCGCATGGGTGGCGTGAAGCAGGTTCATGCAGGCCGCGCCGGCGGACAATTCCTGCTCCCACAACGGTATCGGGCTGTCGCGCTTGGGTGAGGAGAGCACCACCACCAGCGTCGGCGCCTGACGGGCGAATTGCGCACAAGCCTCGATCTCACGCTCGGGCGCCTGCGGCCGCTCGCGGCGGTAGGCCGCGCCGATGAGCTGGCCGAGCGCATCGCGCTGGTCGGCGCCGACGATCACGAACCGCCACGGAGCGATCTTGCCGTGATCCGGCGTTCGCGCGGCGATCTGGAGGATCTGGGCGAGCTGCGCGTCATCCGGCCCGGGCGCGATGAGATCGCGCGGTTTGCCGGAGCGGCGGGTGGCGAGCAGCGCCAACGGCGACGAGATATCGTTGAACATGGCGGCTATGTAGCGGCGCTGCCTGTTATTTACACCCGGCGGCGAGCCGCTACGGTGCATGCCCGGGCCGCCCGAGCGCGGCGAGTTATCCGGGAGCATCCGACACCAATGGCAAGCGCGTATGCGGGCGGGGGCGGCGTTCCGGCCCACGCCAAGACGTTTCTGGGGCACCCCACCGGGCTGTTCATGCTCTTTTTCGCCGAGATGTGGGAGCGCTTCTCCTTCTACGGGATGCGCGCCATCCTGGTGCTCTACCTGACCAAGCACTTCCTGTTTGCCGAGCAGCCCGCCTATGCGATCTACGGCGCCTATACCTCGCTGGTCTACATCACGCCGATCATCGGCGGCTACATCGCCGATCGCTTCCTTGGCGCGCGCAAGGCGGTGCTGGTCGGCGGCCTGTTCATCACGGTCGGCCATCTGATGATCGCGCTGGTCGAGGGACCGGCGGGCGTCCAGGGCAGCGCGCTCAACGGCTTCTACCTCGCGCTCGCCTGCATCATCATCGGCACCGGCTTTCTCAAGGCCAACATCTCAGTGCTGGTCGGCCAGCTCTACCCGCGCGACGACCTGCGCCGCGATGGCGCCTTCTCGATCTTCTACATGGGGATCAACACCGGCGCCTTTGCCGGGCCGATTATCGTCGGCATCCTTGGCGAGACGGTGGGCTGGTCCTGGGGCTTCGGCGCCGCCGGGATCGGCATGGCGCTCGGGCTGGTGGTGTTCGTGCTGTGCCGCGGCGCGCTCTACGATGCCGGGCGGCCGCCGGTGCCCGCCGCGCTCAAGACCCGCAGCCCGATCGGCGTCTCGATCGAGTGGACGATCTATCTGGGGGCGGTGGCGGGAGTGATGCTCGCCTGGTGGCTGGTGCGCTCGCAGGGTGCGGTCGGCACGCTGCTGCTGGTCGCCGCGGTGCTCACCGTCGGCTTCATCCTGCTCACCTCGTTCCGCCGCCTGCCGAAGGTCGAGCGGCATCGCATCTTCGCCGCGCTGTTCCTGATCGCGCTGTCACCGCTGTTCTGGGCCTTGTTCGAGCAGGCCGGCTCGTCGCTCACCCTCTACACCGATCAGTCGGTGGATCGCACGATGCTGGGTTGGACGATCCCCGCCTCGATGTTCCAGTCGGTCAATGCCTTCTTCATCATCACTCTGGCGCCATTGTTCGGGCTGCTGTGGACGGTGCTGGGCAAGCGCGGGCTGGAGCCGAGCGCGCCGTTCAAGTTCGGCATCGGCCTGATCCTGGTCGGCGCCGGCTTCTTCGCGCTGATCCTCGGCGCGCCGGCGGCCGGGCTGACCCCGGCGATCTTCGTGATCCTGCTCTACATGCTTCATTCGATGGGTGAGCTCTGCTTCTCGCCGATCGGGCTGTCGTCGATGACCCGGCTGTCGGTGGCGAGCATGACGGGCCTGATGATGGGAACCTGGTTTCTCGCCACCGCGGGCGGCGAGTTCATTGCCGGGCTGATCGCGCAGGAGACGGGCGGCGAGGGCGCCGGTGTCGGCCAGGTGCTCGGCATCTACGCCAAAATCGGCTGGTTCTCGATGGGCGTGGGCGTGCTGGTGCTTCTGGTGGCGCCGTTCGTCACCCGGCTGATGCACCTCGACAGCCTCGGCGACCGCCCCGATCATGCGCTGGCGGGCGAGGGCGCGATCGGCGAGCCCGCGGCGGCGGGGCTCGATACTCGCGACGAGCAGGTGCCCGGACGGCGCTGATCCGTTACCTGGCGTCGGTCGGCTTGCCGTCGAGGCGGCCGACGCAGGCGGTGACGGCGACGTCCATGGTGACATTGCCGACGGTGCGGAACAGGTCCGGCACCGTCTCCACCGCGACCAGCAGCCCCAGCGCCTCGATCGGCACCCCCATCACGATCGAGACGGGGGCAACGCTGGCGAAGAAGCTGACCGTGCCGGGCAGGCTCACCGAGCCCATGGTGGTGATCGCGGCAGTGGCGACGCCGGCGGCAAGCTGCCCCGGCCCGATCGGGATGCCCAGCCAGCGCGCGATGTAGAGTGCGACCGCGAGGTTCATCGCCGGGCTGGTGGCGCGGAAGATCGCGACCGCGATCGGCAGGGCGATGCCCGCGGTGGCGGAGCGGACGCCCAGTTGCTCCGAACCTTTGAGCATCGCCGGCAGCGAGGCGAGCGAGCTTTGCGTGCTGATCGCCATCGCCTGCGCCGGCGCGACGGCGCGTGCGAAGGCACCGGGCGGGACCCGGCCGCCCAGCCACGCCAGCGGATAGCCGAACAGCAGCACCAGGAAGCCAATGCTCGACACCAGCACGATGTAATGGAGCAATGCGCCGAACGCCGCCGCCCCGGTTCGTGCCCCCACCCCGTAGGCAAGCGCGAAGATGCCGATTGGCGCGAGCTTCAGCACCCAGCCAATGATCACCAGCATCGCATCGGTGATCGCGCGAAACAGGTCGACCAGCCGCTGGCGCGGCTCGGGATCGAGCCGGGTGATCGCGAAGGCAAAGGCGAGGGTGAAAACGGTCAGCGGCAGGAAGGCGTCGGCCCCCGCCGCGGCGACGATGTTGGTGGGGACGATGGTGTCGAAGAAGTCGCCGAGGCTCGGCACCTTGCCGAGCGGCTGAACCCCGGTTAGCGCCGCGCGCAACGCCACGGACCAGGCAGCGGGCAACGGCCACAGGTCGAGCAACAGCGGCATCACGATCGCCGACATGATCGTGGTGCTCCACAGGATGACGACGAACATCACCACCGCGCGCCCGGCGATCTGCCCGGCCCGCGCGGCCTCCGCAGTGGCGGCGATGCCGGTGACGAGCAGCCCGACGATCAGCGGCACGATCACCATCTGCAAGCCGTGGAGCCATGCCGACCCGATCGGCTGGGTGACCGTGGTGACGCTCAGCGCCCATTCCTTGTTGGCGGCGACGGCGACGATGCCAAGGACGAGCCCGGCGATCAGCGCCAGCAGAATGCGGGTGGCTTGCGACATCGGATTCCTTGGCGCAACGGAGGAGCGGAGCGGCATAGCGGAGCGGATCGCATTTCATGGCAAGGAAATATTTCGGGACCGATGGAATCAGGGGCGCCACCAACCAGGGCGCGATGACCGCGGCAATGGCGATGAAGGTGGGCATGGCCGCCGGCGCCTATTTCCAGCGCGGCGACCACAAGCATCGCGTGCTGATCGGCAAGGACACGCGCTTGTCGGGCTATATGCTCGAATCGGCGCTGGTCGCCGGCTTCACCAGCGTCGGCATGGACGTGATCATGGTCGGGCCGATGCCGACTCCGGCGGTGGCGATGCTCACCCAGTCGATGCGCGCCGACATCGGCGTGATGATTTCGGCGAGCCACAATCCTTATGCCGACAACGGCATCAAGCTGTTCGGCCCCGACGGCTATAAGCTCTCCGACGAGGCGGAGACGACAATCGAGCAACTGATCGACAGCGAGGTGCCGCTGGTGCCCTCGGCGCAGATCGGCCGCGCGCGGCGGATCGACGATGCGCAGGGGCGTTACATCCACTTCGCCAAATCGACCTTCCCGGAAAACCTACGCCTCGACGGCCTGCGCGTGGTGATCGATTGCGCCCACGGCGCCGCCTATAAGGTCGCGCCCGCGGCACTGTGGGAGCTCGGCGCGGATGTGATCGCGATCGGCATCACCCCGGACGGCATCAACATCAACGACGGCGTCGGCTCCACCGCACCCCAGGCGCTCGGCGAGACGGTGATCGCCGCTGGCGCCGATATCGGCATTGCGCTCGACGGCGATGCCGATCGCCTGATCGTCGTCGACGAGACCGGCACCGTGATCGACGGCGACCAGCTGATGGCGACGATCGCGGCGAGCTGGGCGCGTGCTGGGCGGCTGGCAGGCGGCGGGCTGGTGGCAACGGTGATGTCCAACCTCGGCCTCGAACGTCACCTCAAGGCGCAGGGGCTGGGCCTCGTCCGCACCGCAGTCGGCGATCGCTACGTGCTCGAGAAGATGCGCAGCTCGGGTTATAACGTCGGCGGCGAACAGTCCGGTCACATCATCCTCGCCGATTACGGCACCACCGGCGACGGGCTGGTCGCGGCGCTGCAGGTGCTTGCCGAGGTCAAGCGCGCCGGCGCGCCGGCAAGCGAGGTGCTGCGCCGGTTCGAGCCGCTGCCGCAATTGCTCAAGAACGTCCGCTTCGGCGGCGGCAAGCCGCTCGAAACCGAGGCGGTGAAGACGGTGATCGCGCAGGCCGAGGCCGATCTCGCCGGCACCGGGCGGCTGGTGATCCGCCCTTCGGGCACCGAGCCGGTGATCCGGGTAATGGCCGAGGGCGACGATGCTGGCCAAGTCGAGCAGATCGTCGATCGCATCTGCGACGCCGTGCGCGCGGCGGCCGCCTGATGCTGGACATGCGCCCCGACTGCCAGCGCTGCGGCACCGATCTGCCCGCCGATCAACCCGGCGCGTTCATCTGCTCGATGGAATGCACCTACTGCAGCGAATGCGCCGACGCGCTCGACGAGCGCTGCCCCGGCTGTGGTGGCGAGCTGATGGACCGGCCGACCCGCGTCGGCGCTGCGCTGAAGCGCCACCCGGGCTCGACGACGCGGGTATTCCAGAGCTGATGATCCCGCGCGTCCTGATCATCGCCGGCTCCGATTCGGGTGGCGGCGCCGGGATCCAGGCGGACATCAAGACGGTGACGATGCTGGGCGCGCACGCGATGACCGCCGTGACCGCGATCACTGCGCAGAACAGCCTCGGCGTCCAGGCGGTTCACCCCGTGCCGGTCGAGATGGTGGTGGCACAGATCGATTCGGTGGTGTCGGACCTCGGGGTAGATGCGGTAAAGATCGGGATGATCGGCTCGGCGGCGATCGCCACGGCGGTCGCCGACAGGCTCGAGACGCTCGAGGTGCCGATCGTGTTCGATCCGGTGATGATCGCAACCAGCGGCGCGGTGCTCGCCGATACCGCGGCGGTCAAGGCGTTTGCGCGGCTCATGCACCTCGCCTCGCTTGTCACCCCCAATATTCCCGAGCTTGCCGCCCTGGGCGGGCGCGACGCGGTGCTCGCGCACGGCTGCCACCTGCTCGCCAAGGGCGGCCATGGCGAGGGCGACTGGATCGTCGACGAATTGCTGTCGCCGACCGGTCCGGTCGCGCGGTGGGAAGCCAGGCGGATCGACACCCGGGGGTCGCACGGCACCGGTTGCACGCTGGCGAGCGGGATCGCCACCGGGCTAGCGCAGCGGATGGACATCGAGGAAGCCGTCGCACGCGCCATCCGCTTCGTCCGGATCGCCTTGATCCACGCGCCGGGGTTGGGGCAGGGCCATGGCCCGATGGGACATGGCCTGGGCCTCTCCCCATTCGACGAGATTGAAGGCTGACGATGCCCGGACTGAAGCACGAGAAGCTCTGCCTGCCGCCGGTGGCGGGCGTCGACGAGGCCGGGCGTGGCCCGCTTGCGGGGCCGGTGGTGGCCGCGGCGGTGATCCTGCCGGCCAAGGGAATCCCGCGCGGCCTCGACGATTCCAAGAAGCTCGCCGCCGCCGAGCGCGAGCGGCTATGCGGGTTGCTCAAGACCCGCGCGCTGGTCGGCATCGGCATCGTCGAATCGGAAGAGATCGACCGGCTCAACATCTATTGGGCGACGATGAAGGCAATGACGCTGGCGGTGGATCAATTGTGCGCCGCACTCGGTCGTCACCCCGGCCATGTGCTGGTCGACGGCAATCGCCTGCCGCGCTGGTCGTACCAGGCGACGGCCTTGGTGGGCGGCGATGCCAAGAGCGCCTCGATCGCGGCGGCGTCGATCGTCGCCAAGCATACCCGCGACACGATCATGCTCGCCCATGCCGACGCGCATCCGCATTACGGCTGGCATTCGAACAAAGGCTATGGCTGCCCAGCGCATTTGCGCGCGTTGCGCGAGCATGGGCCGACGCCGCTGCACCGGCGCAGCTTCTCGCCGGTCGCGCAAGCGGTGCAGCCGATCCTCGCGCCGGTTCTGCCGCTGTGAGTCTTTTGCGTCACACACCCTAGCTGTAGGGATCGCTGGCCATTGCTTGACTCAACATCTGGTCAGCGGCGGACCGTCCGCGCGACGTTAACGGCATCGTCAGCTTCATCGTTAATATTTGCCGCTTGACGAGAGTCCACCGCATCGGGCGAATAGCCGCAGGCAAAGGGGATTTCATGGCGGTTATCGACAAGGTCAGGCAGCCGCGGGTCGCGACGCGGAAGCCGGCGGTGGCATCAACGCCCGCCGTGTTGCCGCTCGACCAGATCCTGCGCGGCGATTGCATCGCGACGATGAAGGCACTGCCGGCCAAGTCGGTCGACATGATCTTCGCCGATCCGCCCTACAACCTCCAGCTCGGCGGCGAGCTGTTCCGCCCCGACGGCAGCCATGTCGATGCCGTGACCGACGAGTGGGACAAGTTCGACACCTTCGCTGCCTACGACCGATTCACCCGCGCCTGGCTTAACGAGGCGCACCGCATCCTCAAGGACGATGGCGCGATCTGGGTGATCGGCAGCTACCACAACATTTTCCGCGTCGGCACCGCGGTGCAGGATCTTGGCTTCTGGATCCTCAACGACATCGTCTGGCGGAAAGCCAATCCGATGCCGAACTTCCGCGGTACCCGCTTCACCAACGCGCACGAGACGCTGATCTGGGCATCGAAGGGCGAGAAGGCGAAGTACACCTTCAACTATCGCAGCATGAAGACCCTCAACGACGAGCTGCAGATGCGCTCGGATTGGGAGTTCCCGATCTGCGGCGGCCAGGAGCGGCTCAAGAAGGACGGGCAGAAGGTCCATCCGACCCAGAAGCCCGAGGCCCTCCTCTACCGGGTAATGCTCGCCTGCACCAAGCCCGGCGACGTGGTGCTCGATCCCTTCTTCGGCACCGGCACCACCGGCGCGGTCGCCAAGCGGCTAGGCCGGCGCTGGATCGGCATTGAGCGCGAGGACGGTTATATCGATGCCGCCAACGAGCGTATCGCCGCGGCGCTGCCGCTGGACGAATCGGCGCTGGCGACGATGCAGAGCCCGCGCTCGCAGCCCAAGGTCGCGTTCGGGGTATTGGTGGAGAATGGCTATCTTCAGCCCGGGATGGTGCTGACCGACAGCAAGCGCCGCTTCCAGGCGTCGGTGCGCGCCGATGGTAGCCTCGCCAGCACGTGCGGGGCGACCGGTTCGATCCACAAGCTCGGCTCGACGCTGCAGAACGCGCCCGCCTGCAATGGCTGGAGCTTCTGGCATTATGAGGCGGTCGACGGTCTCAGGCCGATCGATGCATTGCGGCAGACCTATCTGCTGGCGACGCAGCCCTAAACTTCATCGGTCGCGCAGGCAGGGTGCCGATATGCTCCTGCGCTTGCGACAGGGCGACGCCGGAACCCAGGCGGTATGACGAGGCGGCGATCGGTCTAGCTTCGCCATAGGCAACGTCCCGCCACCGCCGTAGGAGCGATGGCCGGCTCGCCAGCGAAAGACACCTCATCATGCACCTCCGCCCGGTCCAGTTCGTCGACACTCCGGTGACCCAGGCCGACGGCGCGGTGGCGCGCCTCGCCGGCGGCATGCAATGGTTCGCTGCTTATGAGGTGATCGAGGGCAG
The DNA here is from genome assembly GCF_059416225.1 of Sphingomonas sp. GW821-FHT09E03. Classification (NCBI taxonomy): domain Bacteria; kingdom Pseudomonadati; phylum Pseudomonadota; class Alphaproteobacteria; order Sphingomonadales; family Sphingomonadaceae; genus Sphingomonas; species Sphingomonas sp. GW821-FHT09E03. The sequence goes on from NZ_JBWKOS010000002.1 coordinate 669,429, forward strand.
CGGCCGCCGCACCGTGTCGATCGCCGACATCGGCACGCTGGGCGATCGCGGCGCGGCGCTCCACGCCGCGATCACCGCCCCCCGGCCGCCGCTGCAGCTCGGCGAACGCACGCTGCGCCTCGACCAGCCGCTGGTCGCCGGCATCCTCAACATCACGCCCGACAGTTTCTCCGATGGTGGCCGACACCTCGATGACCCCGCCGCGGCGGCTGCGGCCGGTGTCGATATGACCGCCGCGGGGGCGGCGCTGATCGACCTCGGCGGCGAGTCGACCCGTCCCGGTGCGCCGGCGGTGTGGGAGGGAGACGAGATCGCGCGGGTGGTACCGGTCGTCGAGCGGCTCGCCCGCAGCGGTACGCCAGTATCGATCGACACCCGCAAGGCCGCGGTGATGGAGGCGGCGCTGCAGGCGGGGGCAGGACTCGTCAACGATGTCGCGGCGCTGCTGTGGGACGATCGCGCCTTGGCCGTGGTCGCGCGCGCCGGCTGCCCGGTGGTGCTGATGCACTCGCCCGATCCCAAGGACGGCGGCCACGGCAGGATCAGCTATCGCAATGTCGTCACCGAGGTGTTCGACTGGCTCGAGGCGCGGATCGCGGCGGTGGTCGCGGGCGGGGTGGATCGGGCCAAGATCATCGTCGATCCCGGCATCGGCTTCGGCAAGAGCCTCGCCGACAATCTCGCGCTGATCAACGGCCTGGCGCTGTTCCACGGCCTTGGCTGCCCGATCATGCTTGGCGTCAGCCGCAAGCGGCTGATCGGGGCGCTCGGCAACGAGGCGCCGGTCGACCAGCGGCTGGGCGGCAGCGTCGCGCTGGCGATCAAGGGGGCGGAGGCTGGCGTCCAGCTGATCCGCGTCCACGACGTGGCCGAGACGGTGCAGGCGATCAGGGTGTGGCGGGGCTTGCGCGATCGCGCGCTCGCCGGCGGCTGATCGTGCGGCGGGCAACACTTTGCCACGCACCTTCAGGGGGTTGATGCGTTAGATCGCTGCCTCCGTCAGCAGAGAAGAGCCTATGATCGTTGATGCCACCCCGCGCCTGCGGCAGATCGTTTCCGAAGTGTGGCGGCCGCTCGCCATCCTGTTCGTGTGGGACGTGATCGTCACCGTCACTTATTATTTCCTGCCCTTCAAGGCACCGTCACTGCCGCTCACGCTGTTCGGCTCGGCGCTGGCGCTGTTCCTCGGCTTCCGCGACAATTCGGCGTATGAGCGCTGGTGGGAGGGCCGGGTGTTGTGGGGCGCGATGATCAACGCCTCGCGCAGCCTGGCGCGGGCCACCCGCAATTTCCTGCCCGATCCCGATGCGCATGATCTCAAACGGTCGATCGTGCTGCGCCAGATCGCCTATGTGAACGCGCTGCGCTGCCAGCTGCGCCGCCAGCCCGTCGGCGAGCAGGTGTTAAGCCGGCTCTCGCGGGGCGAGGCGGAACCGGCACTGGCGCGCACCAATATCGCCAACGGATTGCTCGACGGCACCGGCCGGCGGTTCGACGACGCGATGCGGATGGGCTGGATCGATACCATCCAGCAGACCCATATCGAAAGCGTGCTGGTCGACATCGCCAATGCCCAGGGCGGGATGGAGCGGATCAAGAACACGCCGCTGCCCAATCAATATCGCTTCTTCCCGACCTTCTTCACCCACATCTTCTGCGTGCTGCTGCCGATCGGGCTGGTCGAGACGCTGGGCTTCGCGACCCCGCTGGGCTCGACGGTGGCGGGGCTGATGTTCCTGTCGGTGCTCCAGATCGGCGACGATCTGGTCGATCCCTTCGCCGACACCGTTCACGACGTGCCGCTGACCGCGATGTGCCGGACGATCGAGATCGACCTGCTCCAGGCGATCGGCGACGCCGCGCCCGAGTCGATCAAGCCGGTCCACGGCGTGCTGTGGTGATTAGCTAATGTGGATTAAATTATCCCCCAAGAACGGGATGTTATTCGTGCTTACCGCCCCATTAGGGTTGTTTGTACAGGACGGGAACAAGCCGCGGTGATAGTCTTCCACCGGTAAGGGGATTGGCCGCCATGGATTACGGCGACAGCACTCATCCGCGCCAGCACACGCGCTTCAAGCTGTTCATGCCCACGGTGATGGATGCCGGGCATGGCGCGATCCGGGTCCATCTGCTCAACCTATCGGCAAGCGGCGCGCTGGTGCACCACGCGTCGCCGCCGCTGCCCGGCGTGCGGGTGCGGCTCGACTGCCTCGGCGTGTTGCGGCTGGCAACGGTGATGTGGTCGAGCGGTTCGCGGTTCGGCATCGCCTTCACGCTGCCGCTGGGCGAGGCCGAGGTGGCGCGGGTGATCGGCGGCAATGACGCGCCGCTGCCCGAACCCGGGATGCGGCTGCGGGCCTAGCCCCGGCCCCGACGCTGACGCCTAGCCCAAGCGGCGGTAGGCATTGTCCATGTTCGCCATCCAACCCGCCTTGGTGACGGTGCCAGCGCTGCGCGGCTTGCGCGCGTCATCGAGGTTGACCGGCTGGTGGAAGCGCAGGCCCGCCAGCTGCGGCTTGGTCCACATCACCTCGGCCTTGAGCTCGCGGATGCTGCCGAGCGCCAGGGTGATGGTGGTACCGGTGACGAGCTCGCCTTCCTGATCGATGCAGGCGCCGAGGCGCGAGAGGTTGCGTACCCGTCGTTCCACCGTGCCGCCGGGCAGCTCGAGACCGGCGCGGATGATGACGCTGCTACGAGGTTCGCGCTGGGAAGGGTCGAGGTCGGTCATGAGGCTGCGATGCGCTGATCCGGTTAACAACTGCTTACCAAGGCGTGGCCGTCAGGCCGCGGCATTGTCGATGCCGAGCTCGCCAAGCTTGCGATACAGGGTCGATCGGCCGATCCCCAGCCGGCGCGCAACCTCGGTCATCCGCCCGCGATAATGGCCAATTGCGAGGCGGATCACGTCCGCCTCGATATCCTCGAGCGGACGCAGATTGCCGTCGGGGCGAAACAGCGTCACCCCGCCGCCCGACGCCGCTGCCGCGCTGCCGCCACGGCGGTGGCCGAGCGCGGCGATCTGCGGGAAGTCGGCACGGGTCAGCGCCGAGCCCTCGCACAGCACGGCGGCGCGGAAGAGCGCGTTCTGGAGCTGGCGGACGTTGCCCGGCCAATCATATTCGACGAGCAGCGCCAGGGCATCGTCGGTGATGCCGAGCGGGCGCAGCCCCGGCTGCTGGGCGATCCGCGCCAGCAGGTGGCGGGTAAGCGCGGGAATGTCGCCGGTACGCTCGCGCAGCGGCGGGATCGTCACCTGGACCGGGTTGAGCCGGTAATAGAGATCCTCGCGGAAGCGGCCGGCCTCGACCTCGTCGAGCAGCTTCTTGTTGGTCGCGGCGATGACGCGGACGTCCACCTCGCGCGGGTGGCGGGCGCCGATCGCCTGGACCTCGCCGGTCTGCAGCACCCGCAACAGCTTGACCTGGGTGTCCATCGGCATCTCGCCGATCTCGTCGAGCAGGATGGTGCCGCCATCGGCATCGGCGAACTTGCCGATCTTGCGCTCGAACGCGCCGGTGAAGGCGCCCTTCTCGTGCCCGAACAGCTCGGATTCGACCAGATTGTCCGGGATCGCCCCGCAATTGACGGTGATCATGGGCTTTTTGGCGCGGGGGGAGGCGGCATGGATCGCCTCGGCGATCACTTCCTTGCCGACCCCGCTTTCGCCCTCGACGAGCACCGGCACCCGCGCCCGCGCCGCCTTGGCGGCAATCGCCAGCGCCGTGCGGAAATCGGGCGAGGAGCCGACAATCTCGTCGAACGCGAGCAGCGCCGGGATCTTCTCGGTCAGCGGGCGCAGCTCGCCGCTGCTGGTACCGCCGACCGCGGTCTCGAGCGCCGCCAGCAGGCGCTCGGGCGCGAGCGGCTTGACCAGGAAATCGGTGGCGCCGGCGCGCATCGCGGCCACCGCATGCGCCACCGAGCCATTGGCGGTGAGCATCAGGATCGGCAGCGCCGGGCGGCGTTCGCGCAACTCGGCGATCAGCTTGGCGGCATCGGCATCCAGCGACCAATGGTCGAGCAGGATCGCATCGAGCTGCATCCCGTCCTGGGTGCCGAGCTGGGCAAGCGCCATCTCGCCATCGGCGGCAAAGATCGATCGCCAGCCCGCACGCGCGGCCAGCGCCGAGACCAGCCGCCGCTGGGCCGGTTCTTCGTCAATCAGCAAAAGCAAGCGCTGGCCGTTGCGCGTCATGGTTCATCCTGTGCCGGTTCGGGTCACCTTGCTAGCGGAAGGGGGTAAAGGCGCTCTTAAGCGCCGGCGCTTGAAGCGGCCCCCGGTGCAGGATAGGTATCGGTGACAATCACGGGCAGGAGAGGCACGCAGATGGCCGACAACAGTGGTTTGGAGGCGCATGAGGCGACCTATGGCAGCGTCATCGGGCTGCTGAAGTGGGGCGCGGTGGCCTGTGCGGTGATCGCCGGCTTCGTTATCTGGTTGATCGCCTGACCCTGTGGCGATGACGATCGCCATCGTTCGCGAGACTGCCGATGGCGAGAAGCGCGTGGCGGCGACGCCGGAAACGGTGCGCAAGCTGGTGGCGCTCGGCGCCGACGTCGCGGTGGAGGCGGGCGCGGGGGCGGCGGCCGCCTATCCCGACGACGGGTATCGACAGGCAGGTGCGCGGGTGGGTGATCGAGCCGCGACGCTGGCCGGTGCCGAGATCGTGCTCGCCGTGCAGGGGCCGGCGGCCGACAGCCTCGCCGGTGCGGCGCCGGGCGCCTGGATCGTCGCCGCGCTCAACCCCTTTGCCGAGCGTGCGCGCATCGACGGCTATGCGGCGGCCGGCTACGAGGCATTGGCGATGGAGTTCATGCCGCGCATCACCCGCGCGCAATCGATGGATATCCTGTCCTCGCAATCCAATCTCGCCGGCTACAAGGCGGTGCTGGACGCCGCCGCGGTCTATGGCCGCGCTTTCCCGATGATGATGACGGCGGCAGGGACGATCTCTGCAGCGCGGGTGTTCGTGATGGGCGTGGGCGTCGCCGGGCTGCAGGCGATCGCCACCGCGCGGCGGCTGGGGGCGCAGGTATCCGCCACCGACGTGCGCGCCGCGACCCGCGAACAGATCATCAGCCTCGGGGCCAAGCCGATCTTCGTCGAGGATGTCGCGGGAATCGAGGGCGAGGGCGCCGGCGGCTATGCGGGCGAGATGAGCCCCGCGTATCAGGCCGCACAGGCCGAGCTCGTCTCCGGCCATCTCGCCAAGCAGGACATCGTGATCACCACCGCGCTGATCCCGGGCCGGGCGGCGCCGCGGCTCGTCAGCGAGGCGCAGGTCGCGAGCATGAAGCCCGGCAGCGTGATCGTCGATCTGGCGGTGGAGCAGGGCGGCAACGTCGAGGGGGCGGTGGCGGGCGAGACCGTCGTGCGCCACGGCGTCACGATCGTCGGCCATCGCAACATGCCCTCGCGGGTCGCGACCGATGCCTCGGCGCTGTTCGCGCGCAACCTCTACAATTTCCTCGCCGCCTTCTGGGACAAGGACGCGAGCCGGCCGGTGCTGCCGGAGGGAGACGAGATCGGCGAGGCGATCCGGCTGACCCGCGGCGGCCAGGTCGTCAGCGCAAGGCTGCTGGCATGAACCGCCCGGCGGCAGCGGGCTAAGGAGCAGGCCATGGACTTTGTCGCCATTCTGTCGATCTTCGTGCTGGCCTGTTTCATCGGCTATTACGTGGTCTGGTCGGTCACCCCGGCGTTGCACACGCCGCTCATGGCGGTGACCAACGCCATTTCCAGCGTGATCATCGTCGGGGCGCTGATCGCCGGCAGCGCCGCGGGCTCCTCCGTCGCCAAATGGCTGGGGCTCGGCGCGGTGGTGCTGGCGAGCATCAACATCTTCGGCGGCTTCGCCGTCACGGCGCGGATGCTGGCGATGTACAAGAAGAAGGAGCGGCCGGCACCATGATGGGGCATCTCCAAACCGGGGCGGCGATGCGCGACGTGGCGGCCAATCCCTGGGTCGCCCTCGCCTATCTCGTCGCCGGCGTGTGCTTCATCCTCGCCTTGCGCGGCCTGTCGAGCCCGGTGTCCAGTCAGCGCGGCAACCGGCTCGGCATGATCGGCATGGGGCTGGCGGTGATCACCACACTGGTGACGCACCTCAACGTCGGCATCGGCGAGATACTGGCGGCGATTGCCTTGGGCGCCGCGATCGGGCTGGTGACGGCGCGGCGGATCGCGATGACGGCGATGCCGCAACTGGTCGCGGCGTTCCACAGCCTGGTCGGGCTCGCGGCAGTGCTGGTGGCCGCCGCGGCCTATCTCAACCCGAGCGCGTTCGGCATCGCCGATCTGGTGGTGCCGATGCTCGGCCGGCCGTTCGCGGTGATCCATCCGGTCAGCCGGATCGAGATGGGGCTCGGCGTCGCGATCGGCGCGATCACCTTCTCGGGCAGCGTCATCGCCTTCCTCAAGCTCAACGGCACGATGGGCGGCAAGCCGATCATGCTGCCGGGGCGCCACGTCATCAACCTCGCGCTGCTCGCGACGATCCTCGGCCTGATCGCCTATTTCACCCGGGACCAGGCGCCCTGGGTGTTCTGGACGATCACCGGGCTGAGCTTTGCCATCGGCTTCCTGCTGATCATCCCGATCGGCGGCGCCGACATGCCGGTGGTGGTCAGCATGCTCAATTCCTACTCGGGCTGGGCCGCGGCGGCGATGGGGTTCACGCTCCACAACAGCGCGATGATCATCACCGGCGCGCTGGTCGGCTCGTCGGGCGCGATCCTCAGCTACATCATGTGCCGGGCGATGAACCGCAGCTTCATCAGCGTCATCGCCGGCGGGTTCGGCGCGGCGAGCGACGGCGGCACCGGCGCGGCGGCGGCGAGCGACCGGCCGTGGAAGCGCGGGTCGGCCGAGGATGCCGCGTTCCTGATGAGCCAGGCCGAGCAGGTGATCATCGTGCCGGGCTATGGCATGGCGGTCGCGCAGGCCCAGCATGCGCTGCGCGACATGGCCGACAAGCTCAAGGCCGAGGGCGTCCGCGTCAAATATGCCATCCATCCGGTCGCCGGCCGCATGCCCGGGCACATGAACGTGCTGCTCGCGGAGGCCAACGTGCCGTATGACGAAGTGTTCGAGCTCGAGGACATCAACGGCGAATTCGGCCAGATCGACGTCGCCTTTGTTATCGGCGCCAACGACGTCACCAATCCGGCGGCGAAGACCGACAGATCATCCCCGATCTACGGCATGCCGGTGCTCGACGTCGACAAGGCAAAGACCGTGCTGTTCATCAAGCGATCGATGGGCGGGGTGGGATACGCCGGGGTGGATAACGACATCTTCTATCGCGACAACACGATGATGCTGTTGGCGGATGCCAAGAAGATGGTCGAGGATATCGTCAAGGCGCTGGATTGACCGGAAACATCATGTTGTCTCCACAATGGAGGCAATCGCGGCGATCTGCTACTGTCCGACATCCATGATTCCACGGAATTGGAGGTGAATGATCGCCACCACTTCTGTGTCAGGTCTATTCTGGACAGGAAACGGCGATTGCGTGGGGAGCCGGCGATGAACGAGGGCGCGACATATCAGGAGGCGGGCCATGCGGCGCTGCTGATCGCCGGGGCGCAGGGGGCCGCGGCGGCGGCGCAGGCGATCGACCTCGCCGGCGCACGGCTGCTCGAGCGGGTCGACTGGGCCGATCTGCCGGCGAGCCTCGATGCACAGGCGGCCCGGCCGCTGCTGGTGCTGGAGACGGCGGGGGTGGAGGATCGGGTGCTCGAGGCCGCGCTGCCGCGGCTCGACGGCTATGCCAGCGCGCTCGACCTGCAGATGGTGGTGACGCTGGCCGAGCCGCAGATCGACCTGGTCACCCGCCACCTGCTCGGCGGGCGGGTGCAATTGCTGTGCGCGCCCGGGCTCGGCGATCGCGTCGCGGCGCTCGCGCTGGCCGCCCAGGCGAGCGGCAGCGTCGCGCTTCACGACAGCTGGCGCGAGACCGAATCGATCCGGTTGCAGCGGCTCAACCAGGAAGTGGCGCGGATCGCCGAGATCCTGGCGCGGCTGACGCGGAGCGACGCGCCTGTTGCGGGCAGCGAGATCGAGGACCGGCGGCGCAGCTATGACGCCGGACCGGGCAAGCTGCCGTCGCTCGAGCCGCAGGACGTGCGCCGGGCGATCCGCGCGCGGCGCATCCGCGACCAGTTCTTCGCCGCCGGCCTGTTCGAGGATCCGGCCTGGGACATGCTCCTCGACCTGTTCGCCGCCGAGCTCGAAGGCGTGCGCGTCTCCGTCTCCAGCCTGTGCATCGCCGCCGCGGTGGCGCCGACCACGGCGCTGCGCTGGATCACCAAGATGAGCGACATGGGCCTGTTCCTCCGCCAGCCCGACCCGCAGGATCGCCGCCGCGCCTTCATGGCGTTGTCCGCCCAGGCGAGCGAAGCGATGCGCGGCTATATGGTCGCGGCGAGGCTGGGCGAGATGGTCGCCGCCTAGGGGCTTGCGGGATCGCCCGCGGTTTGGCAGGGCGGGGTTATCCCGAGAGGGGGCGATTAGCTCAGTTGGTAGAGCGTCTCGTTTACACCGAGAATGTCGGCGGTTCGAGCCCGTCATCGCCCACCACGCGGCCGCTCAGCTCGCCTTCTCGTCGTCGCGATACTTCATCTCGAGAAACCGGCCGCGGGTCTGGAGCTGGTCGAGGTCGCCTTGCGCGAGCCGCGCGGTCATGTCGGCGATCTCCTGTTCGATCAGGCGCAGCCCGTCGACCAGCTCGCGATCGGGGGTCTTGCCGTTGCGCTCGACGGTGCGCAGCGACGGCGGCACCTTGGCATAATCACCGACAAAGGCGGGGAGCTGCTCGCCGATCAGGCGGCGGACCTCGTGGGCGGTCTCGTCATTGCCCTCGATGCGGCCAAGCTGGGGCGACAGGGTCTCGAGCCGGACGCCGATCTGATCCACCAGCGTGCGCGCCGGCGCGGGCAGCGCCGGGCGCTGAGTGCCGAGCCAGCGCTCGGTCTGCGCCGGCAGCGCCTTGAGATCGACGGTGCGCAATTTCTCGGGCGGCGGCGCGCGGCCCTCGGCGGGCCAGATCGCGAACAGCACGGTCGCGGCAACCAGCAGCGCCATCACCGCGAGCGCGCCGAGGATGCCGAGCGGGATCACCAGCCCGAGGATGAAGGCGCCGAGCAGGATCGCGGCATCGGCGATCGCGATCCGCGCCAGCCGCTGGGCGATCGCCTGGGTGGCGCGGTGACGCTGCGGCGCGTCGGCATAGCCATCGGAGATCCGCGCCATCATCGCGCGGGCGCGTTCGATCTGGTCGTCGACTTCAGTCATGCGTCAACTTTCGGGCTCACAACGATTCGAGCTTATACTGGTCGCCCAGGCCGCCGGACGGGCCCTTGAGCGCGCCCTGCGCAGCGCCCTCGGCACGGGCGATATAGCCCTTGGACTTCTCCACCTCGCTGCCGAGCGCGGTGACGGTGATCTTCATCGAATCGAGCGCCTTGAGCTTGAAGGTGTCGATCGCATCCATCGTGTCGTAAATGTTTTGGAACGCGCGCTGCAGCGTCTCCAGCGGGATCGTCGAGGCGGCCGCCTGCTCGTGGATCGCCGCGGTGTTGGAGCGCAGCAGCTTGCCGGTGGAATCGATGATGTTGGCGGTGGTGGTGTTGAGCTGGGTGATCGATTCGAGCACCAGTTTCTGGTTGGTCAGCGCCTGCGCGACCGTCACCGCGGTGCGCAGCGCCGAGACGGTGGTGGTCGACGCGCGATCGACCCCCTTCACCAGCTCGACATTGTTCTTCTTGACGAGATCGAGCGCCAGATAGCCCTGCACCGTCACCGCCATCTGCGTCAGCAGATCCTGGGTGCGCTGGCGGGTGTAGAACAGCGCGGTCTCGCGGATCGCCTTGGCCTTGGCGGGATCGGTGGCGTCGAGCTCGTTGGCCTTGTCCTCAAGCTTGGCGTCCATCGTCTGGCTGAGGTGGATCATTTGCTCGAGCCGCCCCATCGCGCCCCACAGATTGGCACGCTCGGTATCGATCGCCGCATTGTCCATCAGCAGCTCGTCCTTGCCGCTGGCAAGGCTCTTGAGGATCGAGCTGATATGGGTCTGCGACGATTTGTAGCTGTCGAAATAGTCGCGCATCTTCGAGCCGAACGGGATGATCCCGAAGATCTTCTTGGGGCCAGACAGCGCGCCCTTCTTGCCGGGATCGAGATCTTCGATGACGCGGCGGAGCTGGGCGAGATCGGCGCCGACCCCGGTATCCTTGTCCATCGCGCGGATCGGGCGATCGAGAAAGCGATTCGACTGGCCCGCCGCCTCGCGGATCTCCTTCGCGCCCATCGCGGTGATCGCATCGACGCGCTTGCCGAATTCGGGCGAGTTGACGTCCTCGGCGACCAGTTCGGCGACGAAGGTATCGACGCGTGCCTCGAGCTGGGTCTTCTTGGTATCGTCGACCGGCACCAGCCCGGCGGCGCGCTCGGCGGTCACCGTCGGCACCGGATCGGGAGGCGTGAGGACCAGCCCCTTGTCCGGCGTCAGGGTCGCGGCGGTGGTGGCCATGTCTTCAATCTCCAACCTGTTATCTACAGACTGGCGACAAGGGCACCGGCAATCAAGTGTATGCCATAAATAATACACCGCCGGACAAGCATCAGAAACGGAGCATTCGAGCGCGGCATGAGCCCGTAGCGGAGCCAGTTGCGCTGGGGCAGGGGGCGGGCGGCGGCTAGCTTCCGGGGCAAGCCGCCGCCGAGCGGCGTGACAAGGGGAGCTCCGAATGGCCCGCCGCCTGCTGCTGATCGCTACCACCGCCCTGCTCGCAGGGTGCGCCACCCCGCAACGCACATCATCACCGCCCGAGGCGGCGCGCAGCACGACCGGTCCGGTCCCCTTGCGCGTCGGCCAAGGCACAGAGCTGATCTATCGTGGCGTGCCGGCCAATCCAGTATCCGGACAGGTCGACTGGTCGACGAAGAGCTTCGGTATTTCGGGTGGCACCTTGTCCTTCACCAACGCGCACGACGCCAGCCGGGCGTGCTGGCTCGAGATCAAGGTGGATGCAGCAGCGGTACCGGTTCCGATTGGTGGGTCGGGCACGATCGCATTGGTAGTGCCGCAGACAGCCCCGCCCAGCCCCTGGACCGTGACGTATGACAATAATCCGCAGGGACATTGGTCAATCCTCAAGGCGCAGATGGGCAGCAGCAACAGCAAGGCGGAGGCCAATGCCGCGGCTGCCTTCCATGACACGGCAGTGGCCGCGACAGGGGTGGTAACGGTGATCAACGGATCGCTGAACAATTGCACGATGTGACCGGAACCCAAGGCGCCACGGGCACGTCCTGAGCCGATGGCCGTCGTTTATCATGCGCTGACGTGGCGGGCGGGCGTCGAGGGTCGGGCGCGCCTGCTGGCCGCCGCGGGCATGGCCGCGGCGCGGCGGGATGAGGCGCTTGCGGCGCTGGGCCAGCAGGCACTGGCGACGGCGCAGGCCCATCGCCCCCTACTGGCCGCACTCGGGCTTGAGGATGCCGAGCATCTCGCCCGCTGGCTCGTCCCGGGGATCGTCCATCCGGCGTTGGTGACGGTGCTGATGATGGTGCCGACCATGGCGCCGCTCAATACGTCTGGCGGCAGTGCTGACAGAGGAGATGGCGTGGCGGCCTGGTTGCGCGGAGAGGGGGCAGGCCACTGGCCCGCAGCCCCAATCCGGGATCGCCGCCTTGGGCTGGCGCCTCCCGGGCGCTGGATCGCCGCGCTGGTGGGCGCGACGCCGTTCGACGAGCGGCCGCTGCCCCGCGACCTGGGCCATTGGGGACGCGCGAGCGGGGTGGTCCATGCCGCCCAACGCCGCGGTCTCGCGCCGCCGCCGGCGGTGGCGGCATTGGCGCACGGCGGCGCCTGGTTGGGCGTGGTGACGGTGTGGTGACGGGGAGACCGGGGCTGCAGCGAAGGCGCCGGTGACCATCCGCGTCCCGACCGAACGACGGCATCGCGGTTCCACGGAACCCGCCATCCGGGCAGCGCGTTCGGCACGATCATTACGGAGAGGATACGATAATGCGTCCCACACTGTTCGCCCAGGCTGCCGGGCTGTGCATGATCGCTGCGCTGGCGACCGGCCCCGCTGATGCACAGGGCAAGAAGGATCGCGCCCGCATGGCCGTCACCGAGGCGCAGGCCAAGGTGGAGGCGGCGATGAAGGTCGATGCCACGACGCTGACGCCCAAGTTGCTCGCCGATGCGCAGGCGACCCTGCGCACCGCGCAGGAGGATCTGGCGCAAAACCACAAGGACGACGCGATCGCGACCGCCAATCGCGCCTCGCAGCTAGCCGACCAGGCACTCGGCGAGTCGCAGCGTCGTCGCGCCGAGAATAATGCCGCGGTACGCAGCGATGCGGTAGCGGCGACAGCCTCGGCGCAGGCGGAAGCCGATGCCGCCAAGGCCCGCGCGGCCGACGCCGAGCAGAGCGCGGCGGCTGCCCAGGCGCAGGCGGCCAGCGCCCAGGCCGAGGCTGCCGCGCTGCGCGCCACGCCGCCCGCCCAGCCGGCGAGCACGACGACGACCACCACTGTCGAGCAGCCGGTCGCCGCAACCACCGCGGCTCGCGCCACCACCACCAAGCATGTCGTCCGCAAGACCACGGCCCGCCGCACGACGGCCAAGCCGGCTGCGGTGAAGACGACAACAACGGTGACGACGCAGAACTGACGTCACTCGACGCCCTTCCGCCCATGTCGGGCCGACCCGGGGTGCGGCGGCCAGACCTGCCGCCCCCATGATGAGTCTCGGGGCCAGGGTGGCAATCTGGAGGGGCACCGGCTAACCTTATGGCCACCCGTCGTTTGCTTCACGGCGACGGGTGGCTTTTCGCGCCTGCAAAAATGCGCTAGGGGCGCGCGCAATCTCTTTCAGATCAGGAATTCCCATGAGCCTCCGCAACGTGGCGATCATCGCGCACGTCGACCACGGCAAGACCACGCTCGTCGACCAGCTCTTCCGTCAGTCCGGGACTTTCCGCGACAACCAGCGCATCGAAGAGCGTGCGATGGACTCGAACGACCTCGAAAAGGAGCGCGGGATCACCATTCTCGCCAAGCCGACCTCGGTCGACTGGACTCCCCCGGGCAGCGACGAGAGCATCCGCATCAACATCGTCGACACCCCCGGCCACGCCGACTTCGGCGGCGAGGTGGAGCGCATCCTGTCGATGGTCGACGGCGTCGTCCTGCTGGTCGATTCCTCGGAAGGCGCGATGCCGCAGACCAAGTTCGTCACCGGCAAGGCGCTGGCGCTCGGGCTCAAGCCAATCGTCGTCGTCAACAAGGTCGATCGCTCCGACGCGCGCATCCAGGAAGTGCTCGACGAGGTGTTCGACCTGTTCGTGAGCCTCGACGCCAACGACGAGCAGCTCGATTTCCCGGTGCTCTACGCGAGCGGCCGCAACGGCTATGCCTCGACCGACATGGACGCGCGCGAAGGCACGCTGATCCCGATGTTCGAGACGATCGTGAAGCACGTGCCCGCCCCCAAGGTGGAAGTGGAGGACGTGCCGTTCACCTTCCTCGTCACGCTGCTCGACCGCGACAACTTCCTCGGCCGCGTGCTGACCGGCCGCGTCAATTCGGGCACGGTGAAGCTCAACCAGCCGATCCACGCGCTCGATAACGACGGCAACATCGTCGAGACCGGCCGCGCCTCCAAGATCATGTCGTTCCGCGGCCTCGATCGCGTGCCGGTGGAAGAAGCCAAGGCAGGCGACATCATCAGCCTCGCCGGCTTGTCGGTGGCGACGGTGGCGAACACCATCGCCGACGTCACCGTCAGCGAGCCGCTGCATGCCCAGCCGATCGATCCGCCGACGCTGTCGATGCGCTTTGCGGTGAACGATTCGCCGATGGCGGGCCGCGAGGGCACCAAGGTGACCAGCCGCATGATCCGCGACCGCCTGTTCCGCGAGGCCGAGTCCAACGTCGCCGTCAAGGTGACCGAGGCCGCCGACCGCGACAGCTATGAAGTCGCCGGCCGCGGCGAGCTCCAGCTCGGTGTGCTGATCGAGACGATGCGCCGCGAGGGCTTCGAGCTCGGCATCAGCCGCCCGCGCGTGCTGTTCGGCGAGGACGAGGACGGCAAGAAGACCGAGCCGTACGAGACCGTGATCATCGACGTCGACGACGAGCATTCGGGCACGGTCGTCGAGAAGATGAACCTGCGCAAGGCGGAGATGACCGACATGCGGCCATCGACCGGCGGCAAGACCCGCATCACCTTCTCCGCGCCGTCGCGCGGCATGATTGGCTATCACGGCGAGTTCCTGTCGGACACCCGCGGTACCGGCATCATGAACCGGCTGTTCGAGAAGTACGGCCCGCACAAGGGCGCGATCGAAGGCCGCAAGAACGGCGTGCTGATCTCGAACGGCGCCGGCGAGGCACAGGGCTATGCGCTGGGGCCGCTCGAGGAGCGCGGCGTGCTGTTCGTCGGCCATGGCGAGGCGCTGTACGAGGGCATGATCATCGGCGAGAACGCCAAGACGGATGACCTCGAGGTCAACCCGATGAAGTCCAAGCAGCTGACCAACTTCCGTGCGTCGGGCGGCAAGGACGATGCGATCCGCCTCACCCCGCCGAAGAAGATGACGCTAGAGCAGGCGATCGCCTACATCGACGACGACGAGATGGTGGAAGTGACGCCGAAGAACATCCGGCTGCGCAAGCGCTACCTCGACCCGAACGAGCGCAAGCGCGCGAGCCGGGCGAAGGCGGCGTAAGCTTTCGGGCTTGGGTTTGACGGGGGGGCTGGGTGGCGACACCTGGCCCCTTTTTCGTTGTGTCGCTTACCTGGTCGCAAAACGCGTCACCCGAGCGCATGCTGGGGTCTCGTGGTTGTCGGGGCAAGAGCCGCCAGAGATCCCAGCGTGCGCTAGGATGACGGACGAGGGGCGGGGCAGCGTGCATTGCCCACAAAAAAACGGCCGGGTGTCGCCACCCGGCCTCGACGTTCCGCGGTCGGCCGCGTCCGATCAGTGGAACTTGCCGCTGAGTGAGATGCCGATCACGCGCGGTTCGTTGAACACCGCGGCGTTGAAATTCTCGATCACGCCCTTGAGGTTCTTCTCCGCGGTGATGTTGCGAGCGAAGGCGGCGATCTCGTAATTGCGATCCGGCGTGGTGTAGCCGACCTTGAGGCCGCCCTCGAGGTTGCCGTTCGCGTAGAACTCCTTCGTCTTGTAGAGCACCAGATTGGTGTAGCCCTGGACGTTCCAGTCGGTGGACAGGAACAGGTTGCCGTTGTTCCACAGCGGAATGTCATACCGAACCGCGGCATCGAGCTGCCACTCGGGCGCGTTGGGCAGCGGATTGCCGTCGATCTGGGCAAAGGTGGTCGGCGTGCCGAACAGCGGGCGCACGATCGTCGGGTCGAGCACCGTGCACGTCACCCGCGCGCCGATCGCGCAGACCTGCGCATAGACGTTCTTGTCCTTGATCTCGGTGTGCAGCGCACTGCCGCCGAGGCTGAAGGTGATGTTCTGGATCGGCCGCCACTCGAGCTCGGCTTCCAGGCCATAGGCATTGGCGTGATCGGCGTTGAACAGCGTGCCGTTGCCGTTGGCGTCGTTGCCGTTGAGCTGGATGTCGTTGACCCGATAGGTGAACCCGGTGGCGTTGAAGCGCAGGTTGCTGAACGGCTGCGACTTGAACCCCGCCTCGTACGACATGATCGTCTCGGAATCGGCGGTGGTGAAGGCCGAGCCGAACACCGCCGAGCGACCCTGGATGGTCGGCCCGCGGAAGCCGCGCGCGACGCGGCCGTACAGGCTGAACTCGGGGGTGATCTCGTACAGCGCCGAGACGTCGAAGCTCGGCTCCTTGCCCTTGAGGCGAACGTCGCGCGGGGCGGTCGCGGGGAAGTTGACCGCGCCGGCCAGCGTATAGGCCGGCGTGATCAGCGTGGTGTGCTTGTCGTCCTCGGTATAGCGGCCGCCGGCGGTGAGGGTGAGCTTGCCGATCCGGTAGCTCGCCTGGCCGAAAACCGCCCAGGAGGTGTTGACGTCATGCAGCTGAACGAAGTTGCGGGCATTGTAGGCGGCGTTGGTCGGCAGCAGCAGCGAGGCGCGCTGGTCGAACTCGGTGACGTCGCGGCTGTCGAAATAAAAGCCGCCGATCTGCCACTTGAACGCGCCGTCACCGTTGCTGGCGAGGCGCAGTTCCTGGGTCCACTGGTCGAGATCACGGATCCTGCCCTGGCTCTGGCCGGGGGTGCCGTTGCCCGGATAGTTCACCGCGGCGCCGCCATCGGTATCGCCGCGGCTATAGCCCGAGGTGGTCTCGTATGCGGTGATCGAGGTGAGGGTGACCGGGCCCATCTCAAACGCGGCGTTCACCGAGCCGCCATAGGTCTTATACGCCTGATCGTTGCCGGCACCCTCGTCGAGCGACACCGAATCGCGCGGCTCGGCATCGATGTTGTTCGAGCCCGGGCGCAGCGCGCCGCGATGGAAGATGGTCGAGGTGCCCTTGTAATCGCGGGCGTGGCCCGAGAAGTTGACCGACACGCCATCGGCAGGGGTGAGGAGCAGCTGGAGGCGGACGTCCTTCTCGTCGAACCCGCCGAGCGCATCCTTGCCGCCGGTGGTGCCGTCAGGCCCGGTGCCGGCGAAGCGGTTGTCGACCCAGTCGTCGCGGTGCTGGTAGAGGCCCGACAGGCGGAAGGCGAGCTTGTCGGCGATGATCGGGCCGCCGACGCCGGCATCGGCCGTCACCGTATTGTAGCTGCCGTAGCTCGCCGAGCCGCGACCCTCGAAGGTCTGGCTCGGGCGGATGGTGTCGAACTTGATGATGCCCGCGGTGGTGTTGCGGCCGAACAGCGAGCCCTGCGGCCCGCGCAGCACCTCGACCTGATTGACGTCGAACACCGGGTTGGACTTGAGCACGACATGCTCGAGGACGACATCGTCTTGGATGATCGACACCGGCTGCGAGGCGCCGAGGTAGAAATCAATGTTGCCGAGGCCGCGGATGTAGAAGCGCGGGAAGATGCGGCCGGTGGTGGTTTCGGCATAAAGGCCGGGAACGCGACCCGCGAGCGTCAGAATGTCCTCGCCGCCCGCCTGGAAGTCGCGCAGGTCGGCGCCGCCGACCACGGCGACCGACACCGGCACGTGCTGCAAATTCTCCGAGCGGCGCTCGGCGGTGACGACGATGTCGCCAAGCGCGCTGCTGTCGGTGGTGGTGGCCTCCTGGCCCTGGGCGGCGCCGGCAGGCTCGTTGGCGGTCTGCGCGGTCGCGGTGCCAGTGGCGGCGAGGCTGGCGACGCCGAGCAGCAGCACGGTCTTGAGGCAACGGTAAGCGGTCACAAAAATTTCCCCTGATGGATCATCGAGGGGCGCGCACCGCGGGATATGTCCCTGCCGTCGTCCGCCCCCCGGCAGGGTGGGAGCTAGAGCCGGATTGTGTCGGCATGATGAACACGGCGACGGTTTGTTACAGCGTCGTTCCAGATGGTTGCCGTTCAAACGAACAGGGGGCGCCGGCTCTTGCGAACCGACGCCCCGCCCTCGTTACGCTACGCGAGGGTCATGCACTGCCCCTGCGAGGCAGTAACCGTGGGATCAGGGTCAGCGGCAGCCGCGACGGCCCGAGCGATCGATTTCGCGGCCGGCGAGCGCACCGGCGCCGGCGCCGAGCACGGTGCCGAGCGCGCGATCACCGCGAGTGTCGACGGTGCGGCCGAGCAGGCCGCCGGCGATCGCACCGATGATGGTGCCGCCAGTGCCGTTGCTGCACCGCTCGCGGCCGCGATCATAACGACGGTCGTAGCCACGATCATAGCCGCGGCCGCGATAGCCGCGATCGTCATAGCCGCGGCCGTAACCGCCGCGGTCATAGCCGCCGCGATCGTCCTGATAATAGCGGCCCTGCGCCATCGCTGGCGCGGCAGGCACCAGCGCGGCGGCGGTCATCGCGAGCGCGGCACCGGCGAGGCTGAGGGTCTTGAACATCGTGCGTCTCCCGTAATCCATCGCGGCGGAGCCCCGGGGGGACTGATGGCCGTCTCGATAAAGGAGGTTTGCCTGATTCGCGTTGAGCCAAGCCTGAATGCCGCCGTTATCCCCTGTTCAGGCTTCCGCTGCAGCGGTTGGCGCCTATGAGGGCCTGTGCGCATCATCTTCGTGATCCTGGCCGTGCTGCTGGTCGTGCCCGGCTGGAGTGGCGAACAGCGGCTGGCCTTGCTGGGCAATAATGCGCAACTGATCGCGACGCCGGTCGCGCTCGATCCGCGCGACCCTGACCACAACAAGGTGGGGGCGCTGACCTTCCTCGGTGGCGTGCGGCTGCGCAGCCGCGATCCCGCGTTCGGCGGCTATTCGTCGCTGACCGTGGTGGGCGACACCTTCACGTTGCTGAGCGATGGCGGCAATGTCGTCAGCTTCCGGATGGGCGCGGACTGGACGCTGCGCGGGTTGCGCTTCGTCAACCTGCCGGCGGGGCCGGGGATCGGCTGGGAAAAGCGCGACCGTGACACCGAATCGATGGCGCTGGACCCGGCGACCGGCCGGATCTGGGTGGGCTATGAGAATTACAACGCAATCTGGCGCTATGCCCCGGGCTTCGCGCGCGCCGAGGCGCAGCTCGCGCCGCCGGCCATGGCGCGCTGGCCGGTGAACGGTGGCCCCGAATCACTCGCGCGGCTGCCCGACGGGCGGTTCGTGACGATCAGCGAGCAGCGCCACATATCGCGCCAGCAGTGGCGGGGCGGGGAAGAGGAGCGGCTGCACACCCGCGAGGGGCTGATCTTCGCCGGCGATCCGATCGAGGCACCGGCGCCGACGCGCTTCGCCTATGAACCGGTCGGCCGGTACGATCCGTCAGATGCGACCGCGCTGCCCAATGGCGACCTGCTGGTGCTCGATCGTGCGTTCAGCCTGCCGTACCGATTCGCCAACCGGCTGTCGCTGGTGCGAGCTGCGGACGTGCGTGCCGGCGGGGTCGCGCGAGGACGGTTGCTCGCGGTGCTGGCGGCACCGCTGATCCACGACAATTTCGAAGGCGTGGCGACGACGAGCGAAGGCGGCAAGACAATCGTGTGGCTGGTGTCGGACGACAACCAGTCGATGATGCAGCGGACGTTGCTGCTGAAGTTCCGGTTGGATCTCTAACGAAGAGCCGGGGACGGCGGCGGCCATCTTCCCTCTGTCATGCTGAACCTGGTTCGGCCTGCACGGCCTGCACGACCCGGATGCTTGCGGACTGCCATGGGTCATGGATCCTGAAACGAGTTCAGGATGACGCGTGGAGACGGGCACGCCGTCCAAAACGCCTCAAGCCCGCCGCTCGGGGTGAGCGGCGGGTCTGCAGGCAACCTGTCGTGGGAAGATCAGGCCGCCGCGGTGGCGGCGCTGAGCTTCTTGACGATGGTGCGCTTGAGGCGGCGGCAGCGCAGCGACAGCTTGTCGTCGCTGGTCTTGACCAGCCAATTGTCGAGACCGCCATTGTGCTCAACCGAGCGCAGGCCGTGGGTCGAGACGCGAAGACGGACGCTCTGCTCGAGCGAATCGGACATCAGCGTGACGTTCTGCAGGTTCGGCAGAAAGGTACGCTTGGTCTTGTTGTTGGCGTGGGAAACGTTGTTGCCCACCTGCCGGCCCTTGCCGGTCAGCTCGCAAATGCGCGACATGTGTAATTCCTGAATTCGGTTGCCCGGAAAGTGGGCGCGGATAACGCGTGGCGGCCGGTCCGTCAACCGCTCGCCGGTGCAACCCCTGAGGCAGCGCGACGTTGTTACGCCAGTGAATCATTCCAAGGAAGGGGAAACTGGATGCGCTCGTTGCTCGTGTTGATTGGAATCGTGGCCTTGATCGTGGTCGCGCTGATGTACTTCGGCTTCATCAATATCGACCAGACGCGGCCCGGCATGGTCCAGGCGCCCGCGTTCAAGGCGGATGTCGGCAAGGTGACGCTGGGCACCGAGAACAAGACGGTGGCGGTGCCGACGGTGAACGTCGAGAAGCCGGGGAACAGCCAGTAAGCGACGTGCTGGACGCACGGGAGCCGGTGGGGCAGGCAGGGGCGATGTTTCCCTTGCCTGTCCCGATGCGCGCCGCGCTCGATGCCGCGCGCGCCGCTGCCGCCGCCGGGGAGGTGCCGGTCGGCGCGGCGCTGACATGGCGGGGGGAGCTGATCGCGGTTGCGGCGAACTCGCCTCGGACCCTGCATGACCCGACCGCGCACGCCGAGATGCGGGTGATCCGCGAGGCGGCGGCGCAGCTGGGGCGCGAGCGGCTGGAAGAGGCCGATCTGTGGGTGACGCTGGAGCCCTGCGCGATGTGCGCGGGCGCGATCGCGCATGCCCGGATCGGGCGGCTCTATTATGCGGCCGCGGACCCCAAGGGTGGCGCGGTGGAACATGGACCGCGGCTGTTCTCGCAACCGACCTGCCACCATCGGCCCGAGGTTTATCCCGGAATCGGCGAGGACGAGGCGGCCGGCCTGTTGCGAGGATTCTTCCAAGCGCGGCGGTGAGCGGGGCCAGCCGCAACCATCGTCCGTCACGCCAGCGGGCGCTGGTCAAACCGCACGCGCCGGAAGAGAGCCGCCGAACACCCCAGCTTTCGCTGGGGGGACGGTGGATGTAACGAGGCGAGCGTCCGCGGTTCGCCTTTACTGGCGCAGGTCGCTCTGGCTGATCGGCACGATCTTGATCTCGACGCGGCGGTTGGCGGCGCGGCCCTCGTCGGTGTCGTTGGAGGCGATCGGCTGGGTTTCGCCGAAGCCGCGCGTGCCGATCCGGGCCTTCTGGACGCCACGGCTGCTGAGGTAGTCGGCAACGGCGACCGCGCGGCGCTCCGACAGCGTCTGGTTGTACGCGTCCGACCCGGTCGAATCGGTGTGACCGTACACATCGATATAGGTCTGGTTATACTGCGACAGCGTATCGGCGACCTGGTTCAACGTCTGCTGGAACTGCGGCTGCACGTCGGCGCTATTATAGGCAAAGGTGATCCCCGACGGGATGTTGAGTAGCAGATTGTCGCCCTCGCGCGTCACCTGCACGTCGGTGCCGGCGGTGCGGGCGCGCAGCTCGCGTTCCTGCTTGTCCATGTACGCGCCGATCCCCGCGCCGGCGAGGCCGCCGATCCCGGCGCCGAGGATCTTCGCGGTGCGATCGTGGCGGCCGCCAACCAGATCGCCGACGAGATAGCCGCCCAGCGCGCCGCCGATACCGCCGAGCGCCGCCTTGTTGATGTGGCGCTGCCCGGTCTCGGGATCGGTGGTGCAGGCGCTGGTGGTGACCAGCGCGGCGAGCGCGGCGGCGGCGAGCAACTTGGTTTTCATGGCGTCCCTTTCGTGAACCGTTGCCCAGGTAAACCCGGGTCTTCGACGGCTTGTTCCGCTTGCGATCTGAACGCTGACTGACGCGGCGCGACACGATGCCTGCACGTCGGCCATTGTCGGCGCCGGATTAAACCGGCAAAGGAGGGGCGAACCGATGGCGCAACTGCCTCCCTTCCCCTGGATCGATGTCCTCATCATCCTCGCGCTGATCGCCTTGAACGGCGTGTTCGCGATGAGTGAGCTGGCGATCGTCTCGTCGCGCAAGGCGCGGCTGGAGGCGATGGCGCGTTCGGGGCGCAAGGGCGCGGTGGCGGCGGTGACGCTGGCGTCAGACCCGGGCAAGTTCCTCTCCACCGTGCAGATCGGCATCACCCTGATCGGCATCCTCGCGGGCGCCTATTCGGGCGCGAGCCTCGGCACGCCGACCGCGGCGCGGCTGCAGGCGCTGGGGCTGGCACCGCACACTGCCGAAAGCGCGGGCTTTGCGCTGGTGATCGGCATCACCACCTATTTCTCGCTGATCATCGGCGAGCTCGTGCCGAAGCAGTTCGCGCTGCGCAGCCCCGAGGCGATCGCCGCGACGGTGGCGATCCCGATGCGCTATATCGCGGTCGCGACCGCGCCGCTCGGCTGGCTGCTCGATCAATCGAGCAGCCTCATCTTCCGCCTGATCGGGCTAAAGCGCGAATCGGAAGACCAGGTGACGGCGGAAGAGCTGCACCTGATCGTCGCCGAAGCCTCCAAGTCGGGCGTGATCGAGGAGCATGAGCGGACGATCATCTCGGGCGTGGTGCGGCTCGCCGACCGGCCGGTGCGCGAGGTGATGACGCCGCGCACCGAGGTCGATTGGCTCGATTGCGCGCTCGACTCGGCGGGGATCCGCGACAAGTTGCTGAGCACGCCGCACACCCGCCTGCCCGTCGGCGACGGCTCGATCGATGCGGTGGTCGGCGTGGTCCAGGCGCGCGACATCGCCGGCGCGCTGTTTCGCGGCGAGCCGCTCGACCTGCGGGTGCTGATGCGCAAGGCGCCGGTGGTGATCGACCAGATCGATGCGATGGACGCGCTGATGGCACTGCGCCAGGCCGAGGTGCCGATGGCGCTGATCCACGATGAATATGGCCATTTCGAGGGGATCGTGACTCCGGCCGACCTGCTCGCGGCAATCGCCGGCGAGTTCGCCTCGGACGTCGATCCGGACGAGGCGCCCGACGTGGTCGAGCGCGATGACGGCTCGCTGCTGGTCGCCGGCGCGATGGCCGCCGATTCACTGGCCGAGCGGCTGGGGATAGAGCTGCCCGAGGATCGCGATTATGCGACGGTGGCAGGACTGGCGCTGGCGGCATTCCGGCATCTGCCCGCCGAGGGCGAGAGCTTCGAGGAGCAGGGCTGGCGGTTCGAGGTGGTGGACCTCGACGGCCGGCGGATCGACAAATTGCTGGTGAGCGCGGCGTGAGCGGGTGGCGCCTTTAACTATCCGTGTCATGCCGAACGCGTTGAGGATGACGGACGCGTTAGCCGTCGGTTGCCTGCGGCGCGCTGCGCCTCAGCAGCCAATAGCCGATCAGCCCGGCGATGATCGAGGCGAGCAGCACGCCCAATGAGGCTTCCTCACGCTTGGCCGCATCCGGGAAGGCGAGGCCGGCGATGAACAGCGAGACGGTAAAGCCGATCCCCGCCAGCGCACCGATCGCGCCGATCATCGCCCAAGTGACGCGATCGGGCAGGCTCGCGGCGCCGAGCCGGGTTGCCGCCCAGGAGAAGGACAGGAAGCCCAACGGCTTGCCGATCACCAAGCCAGCGACGACGCCGAGCACCAGGGTCGAACTCATCGCCGCGGCGAGCAGCGGCGCGGAGAAGTGGATGCGGACGTTCGACAGCGCGAACAGCGGCAGCACCACATAGCTGATCCACGGCGTCAGCAGCACGATCACGCGTTCACTGGTCTCGCTGGTCGCGGCGGTCATCTCGTGGAGGAAGCCGAGCCGATGCTCGGCGCGTTCCTCGGCCTGTTCGGCGACGCCTTTGTCATCGGCATCGTCGGCTGCACGGTGCGCTTCCTGGAACTGGTCGACGCGGTGCTGGATCTCGTCGGCAAAGGTGCCGCGCTCGAGCCGCGGCGTCACCGGCACCAGCAGGCCGATCAGCACCCCGGCGATGGTGGCATGGACGCCAGCGGCGAAGATCCCGCCCCATACCACCAGCGCGAGCAGCACAAACGGCAGCGAGGCGACCCAGCGCAAGCGGCGCAGGCCGATCATCGCGAGCAGCGCAACGCCGGCGATCACCAGCCCGGTGACATGGATCGTCTCGGTATAGGCGATCGCGATCACCAGCAGGCCGCCGATGTCGTCGATCGCGGCGAAGGCGAGGAACAATGCGCGCACGCCCGGCGGCAGGCGGGTGGCGAACAGCCCGATCGCGGCGAGGCCGAAGGCGGTGTCCATGGTCACCACGGTGCCCCAGCCGGCCTTGTCGGCGGAGGCATGATTGATCAGCAGGAACAGCGCGACCGGCACGATCATGCCGCCGATCGCGCCGGCCACCGGGAAGGCGGCGGTGCGCCATTGCGACAGCTCGCCGCGGACGATCTCGCGTTTTACGTCGGCGCCGATGATGATGAAGAACAACGGCAGCAGCGCGTGGTCAATCCACTCGGCGAGGCTGTGGCTGAGCCGCCAAGCGCCGAACGACAGCGTGAAGGGCGTATCCCAGAAGCGTTCGTACACATGGGCAAGGCCGATGTTGGTCGCGACCAGCGCGATCACGGTCGCGAGCAGCAGCGGCCCGCCCGAGACGTCGCTACCGGCAAAGAACGGCTCGATCCGGTCGAGAAACGCAGCGGCGGCGGGCGAATGGCGCGCGCGCGCGGCGGTGGCGCCGGTGCGGCGTGGCGATAAACCCATGCCGGGGGCAAGGCGCGAGCGCGAGCTTTGGTTCCCGCGGCGGCGCGGGGGATCAGAGCTTGCCGAACACCGCTTCAAAGCCGGCGCGGTCGCCCGCGGCGAGGAAGCGGGCCTGCTCGATCCAGCGATCGCGGCCCATCCGCCCCTGGAAGGCGCCGAGCCGGGCATCGAGATCGGCCGCTTCGCCGGCGCCGAGCGCGGCAAGCTGGCCGACGCTGGTGATGCCGAGCTCGCCAAGCCGGGCGGCAACCTTGGGGCCGAGGCCTTTCAGCTGGGTGACGGGGGCATCCGCCGCGGCCGGTGCGGCCGCCGCCGCAGGTGGGGCCATGACCGGCGCGCTCGATGCCTCGGCGGCGGGGCTCGCTGCCAGCGGCGCGGCGGCAGCGATTGGCGCGTCGGCGATACGTCCTGGCGCAGACATCTCGTCGTCCAGTGCCACCGCCGGCGTCGCGGAAGCCGGTGGCGCGGCAACGGAAGCCGTCGGGGTGGCAACAGGGGCCGTCGGGGTGGCGCGGTCCTCGACGAGCGCGTTATGCTCGTGCAGCTCGCGATCGGCCTGCCGGCGCTGGCTCTTCAGCCGCACGCCCCAGATGATCGCGATCACGACCAGCAGCGCAAAGATCGCGACCACCGCGAGGTGCAGGGCCGTGAAGGTGCCGGTGGTACCCGGCAACAGGCTGGCCCCCGGGGCGGACGTGACGGCACTGCTATCGTTCATGGCTGTGACCCTAGCGATGCGCGCCCTGTTCCGCGAGGGCTAATCGCCCGCCGCGGCGGCATGGGGCCAGCGATCTCGACAGCGGTAAGTTGCGGAGATTGCTGGCACTACGGGCGCTCCACCGTGATCCCAGCGAAAGCTGGGATCTGCATGGGGAGGGTGGGGCGGAAGCCGCTAAAGACCCCGGCTTCCGCTGGGGTGACGGCAATGGCGACTGACCCTCCCGCGGACGGGACCGTCATCGCGCCAGTTCGCGCCAGCCGATATCGCGGCGGCAGAAGCCGGTGGGGAAGTCGATGGCATCGACGCCGCGATAGGCGATGGTGCGCGCGGTGCGGATGTCGGCGCCGAGCGCGGTGACGGCGAGCACCCGGCCGCCGGCGGCGACCAGGCTGCTGCCCTGCTGGCGGGTGCCGGCCTGGAATACGACCGCCCCGGCGGCTTCCGCCGCCGCGACGCCGCGGATCGCGCCGCCGACCTGTGGCGTGCCGGGATAGCCGTTGGCGGCCATCACCACCGTCATCGCCGTCTCGGGCGAGAAGCTGGCGGGCGGCTGGTCGCCCAGGCGGCCCTCGGCGACGGCGAGCAGCAGCGCAGCGAGATCGCCCTGGTAGCGCATCATCAGCACCTGGCATTCGGGGTCGCCGAAGCGGGCGTTATATTCGATCAGCTTGGGCCCTTGCGTGGTGAGCATCAGCCCGGCGTAGAGCACGCCGCTGAAGGGAATGCCGTCCTCGGCCATCGCCTTCACCGTCGGCGCGACGATCTCGTCAATCGCGCGCTGCTCCAGCTCGGCGGTGAGCACCGGGGCAGGGCTGTAGGCGCCCATGCCGCCGGTGTTGGGGCCGGTATCGCCCTCGCCGACGCGCTTGTGATCCTGGGCGCTGCCGAACGGCATCAGCGCAGTGCCGTCGGTGAGCACGAACAGGCTCGCTTCCTCGCCCTCGAGGAATTCTTCGAGCACCACCGGCGCGTCGCCGCCGGCGAACATCGCGTCGAACGCGGCAGCGGCCTCGGCGGCGCTGAACGCGATCACCACGCCCTTGCCGGCGGCAAGGCCATCGGCCTTGATCACCACCGGATAGCCGAAGGTCGCCGCGAGCGCGGCTTCAGCCTCGGCGCGCGAGCCGACCCGGACATAACCGGCGGTGGGGATATCGGCGCGGCGGCACAGATCCTTGGTGAAGCCCTTCGAGCCTTCGAGCTGCGCGGCGGCCTGGTTGGGGCCGAACACCGGGATGCCGGCGGCGCGCAGCGCGTCGCCGAGGCCGTCGACCAGCGGCGCCTCGGGCCCGATCACGACCAGGCCGATGCCGGCGACGCGCGCGAAGGCGATCACCGCGGCATGATCGGTGGCGTCGAGCACCACACAGGTCGCGCAGGCGGCGATGCCGGGGTTGCCTGGCGCCGCATAGAGCGTATCGAGGCTCTCAGATTGTGCCAGTTTCCACGCGAGCGCGTGCTCGCGGCCGCCTGAGCCCAGCAGCAGGACGTTCATGCCCGATTCCCCATTCGATGAAAGCAGCCGGCTGGTAGCCGAGCAGCGCCCCGGCGACAACGCACTCGCGCTGTCGGTGGGGGAACTCAGCTTCAAGCTCAAGCGGATGGTGGAGGGCGAGTTCGGCCATGTCCGCCTGCGCGGCGAGATATCGGGCTACAAGCGGGCGACGTCGGGCCACGTCTATCTCTGCCTCAAGGATGATCAGGCGGTGATCGACGGGGTGATGTGGAAGGGCCAGGCCAGTGCGCTGCCGTTCGCGGCGCAGGACGGCATCGAGGTGATCGCCACCGGCAAGCTCACCACTTATCCGGGCCGCTCCAAATATCAGGTGATCATCGAGCGGATGGAACTCGCCGGCGCCGGCGCGCTGATGGCGCTGTTCGAGAAACTGAAGGCGCAACTTGCCGGCGAGGGGCTGTTCGATTCAGCGCGCAAGCAGCGCTTGCCCTATCTGCCGCGCACCATCGGCGTCGTCACCTCCCCGACCGGCGCGGTGATCCGCGACATCCTTCACCGGCTTGAGGACCGCTGCCCCAGCCATGTGATCGTCTGGCCGGTCAAGGTGCAGGGGCAGGGCGCGGCCGAGGAGATCGCGGCGGCGATCCGCGGCTTCGATGCGATCCCAGCCGACGGTCCGGTGCCGCGCCCCGACCTCGTCATCGTCGCGCGCGGCGGCGGCTCGATCGAGGATCTGTGGGCGTTCAACGAGGAGGCGGTGGTGCGCGCGGTTGCCGGCTGCTCGATCCCGATCATCTCGGCGGTCGGGCATGAGACCGACACCACCCTGTGCGACTTCGCCGCCGACCTGCGCGCGCCGACGCCCACCGCGGCGGCCGAGCTCGCGGTGCCGGTGCTCGCCGACCTCAGGCTGACGATCGCCAGCCATGCTGCGCGCACCCAGCGCTGCGCCAGCCGCTATGTCGAGCGCGGGCGCGAGCGGCTGGCGGCGCAGGCGCGGCTGCTACCCAAGCGCGATGCCCTGCTTGGGCCCCAGCGACAGCGGGCCGACGACGCCGGCCAGCGGCTCGATCGCGGGCTCGAGCGGCGGGTGACCCAGGCGCGCGGGGTGCTCGACCGCGCCGGCGGCGCGCTGCGCCCGGCGGTGCTGCAGCGCCAGATCGACCGCGATCGCGACCGGCTGGCGGCGATCTGGCGGCTGGTCCAGTCGCTCAACCCCGATGCGGTGCTCGATCGCGGCTATGCGCGGGTGACGGCGCGGGCAGCGGGCGGGGGCGGCGAGACGTTGTCCTCGAGCGCCGCGGTGCGCGCCGCGGGCGCGGTGACGCTGCGCTTCAAGGATGGCAGCGTCGATGCCGAGGTCGCCGGCGACACCGAACCCCGGGGCAAGCCCAAGGTTGAGCGCCCCGCTGCCAAGACCTATGCCGGCGCCAAGCCCGACCAGCCCTCGCTGCTCTAGACGGATCCCATCATGCTCGTTTCCAATTCAGACCGGCCCGCGCGGCTCCACTATATGGCCAACGGCTTTCGCGTGCTGACGCCGGGCGATCACGTCACCTGCGCCATCACCGGCGCGCGCATCCCGCTCGACATCCTGCGTTATTGGAGCGCGGCGCGGCAGGAGGCCTATGCCAGCGCGCAGATCGCCAGCGAGGCGCTGCGGCCCTGATGCGGCTGCTGGCGGCGACCATCGCGGCGCTGCTGGGGGCAGGCTGGGGCGTCGGAGACGCGCCGCTCAAGGCGCAGCAGGCAGCCGTCATGGTTTCCGACGATGGGTTCAGCTGGAGCGGCACGCTGAGCCAGGGCGGCCTGATCGTCGGCACCGCACCCGCGGGCGCCGTGTCGCTGGCGCTCGACGGCCAGCCGATCAGGTTGGAAAGCGGGCGCTTCATCGCCGGGTTCGATCGTGACGCCAAGCCTGCGGCGATACTCGCCGCGACGCTTGCCGATGGACGCGTCGTCACCCGGCCGCTCACGATCGCGCCGCGCGCGTGGCGGATCGAGCAACTCGACACCTTGCCCAAGTTTCCCGCACCCGATCCCGAAATGGCGCGACTGCGCCCGCCCGAACTGGCCGCGATCGCCGCGGCGCGGGCGCTGGCGACCGATGCACAAGGCTGGCGCCAGCCGTTCCGCTGGCCGGCAAGCGGGCGGATCTCCGGGCTGTTCGGCGCGCAGCGCGTCTACAAGGGTGAGCCCGGCAGCTATCATTCGGGCACCGACATCGCCAAGCCCGCCGGCAGCATCGTCCGCGCGCCCGCCGATGGCGTCGTCATCCTCGCAGCGGATCATCCGTTCACGCTCGAGGGCAACCTGCTGATGCTCGATCATGGCCTCGGCCTCAACAGCGCCTTCCTCCACCTGTCGCGGATCGATGTGGCGGTCGGCGAACACGTCCGCCAGGGTCAGCCGATCGGCGCGGTAGGGATGACTGGCCGCGCGACGGGGCCGCACCTGCACTGGAGCGTCAGCTGGCAGGGCAAGCGGCTCGATCCGATGCTGCTAGCAGGGGCGATGACGGCGCAGCCGTGAGCCCCACCAGGCGCTGCCGCTGACGCCATCTGTCGCAACACTGTACACTCTATATCGTAGCCGAAGCGAGTATCGGCAATTTTGATGCGTTTAATCCGCCAATTAAGCAACGACATGACAGCGTGAATTACCAGGTCGTTAATTAATACATGCGGCAGCCATGTTGTCATTTTGCAACAATGCCGACCGAATCGCGCAAATGACGGGAATGTAAGTTGCAGTGCCGCGACAAGGAACATTACACGCCGCTGCATATCAGCAACCGACGTCAGGGACCGGGCTGATCAGTATAGGGAATTGGTAGCTTATGAAGAATGCTGTTCGTGCGCGGCTGCTCGCCTCGACGCTGCTGATCGGTGCAGTCGCCGGAACCACGCCTGCTTTCGCCCAGATCGCTCCCCAGGGTTCGCCAGAGGCAACCCAGGACACCGCGCAGGATGCTGCCAAGCCCGGCGCGGGCGACATCATCGTCACCGGCTCGCTGATCCGCTCGCCCAATCTCGTGCAGTCGAGCCCGGTCGCATCGATCAGCTCCTCCGAAGTCGAGCTGCGCCAGTCGAACACCGCCGAAGAAATCCTGCGTGACATCCCGGGTGTGGTGCCGGACATCGGCGCCCAGGTGAACAACGGCAACACCGGTGCGTCGTTCGTCAACCTGCGCGGCCTCGGCGCGAACCGTAACCTCGTGCTGATCGACGGCGCGCGCATCGTGCCGGCCGACCTCGTCGGCGCGGTCGACCTCAACAACATCCCGCTTGCGCTGATCGAGCGCACCGACGTGCTGACCGGCGGCGCCAGCACCACCTACGGCGCCGACGCGGTTGCTGGTGTGGTCAACTTCGTCACCAAGCAGAACTTCAGCGGCGTCGAAGCGACCGTCAGCAACCAGATCACCGAGCGCGGCGACGCCAATACCTACCGCGCCGACATCACCGTGGGTCACAACTTCGGCGGTGATCGTGGCAACGCGGTGCTGAGCTTCAGCTACCAGCATGCCGATCCGCTCTATCAGGGCAAGCGCCCCTATTCGGTCAATGCGATCGACCAGACCGACGGCAGCAACGGCGGCTCGTTCACCACCGCGCCGGCGATCCTCGACGGGCCGATCCTGTCGGGTCAGATCGATCCGACCACGGGTGCCGTTCAGGACGGCAATTACGACAACCTGTACAATTACGCCCCGACCAACATCTTCCAGACGCCGTTCAAGCGCTACAACGTCTATGGTGCCGCGCATTACGACGTGACGCCGGACGTCGAGGTCTACACCCAGGGCATGTGGTCCAAGAACTCGGTCGGCACGATCCTCGCGCCGTCGGGCACCTTCGGCAACACCTATGCGATCCCGATCAGCAACCCGTTCCTGTCGGACGCGCTGCGCACCCAGCTGTGCAACGCCGGCGGCATCTCGGCCGCAGCCTGCACCGTGGCGGCTGGCGTCACCAATCCGACCGCGGCCGGCTATCAGACAGTGGACGAGAGCGTCTATCGCCGCTTCGTCGAAGCCGGCAATCGCTATGCGACCTACACCACCGAGCTGTTCAACGTCCGCGGCGGTGCGCGTGGCTCGATCACCAGCAACATCAAGTGGGACATCTACGGCGCCTACGGTGAGAGCAAGAACACCAACCGCCAGACCGGCCAGGGCCTGAACTCGCGGGTCGAGCAGGCGCTCCAGGCGGTCAACACCACCACCTGCGTCGATCCGAGCAACGGCTGCGTGCCGATCAACCTGTTCGGCGGGGTCGGCTCGCTGACTCAGGATTCGATCAACTTCATCAACGTCGAGACCGAGTCGGCGGTGAAGACGACGCTTGGTCAGGTACATGGCGAGGTCAACGGCGACGTCGGCGTGTCGAGCCCCTGGGCATCGGCTCCGATCAGCTTCGCGGTGGGCGGCGAGTATCGCAAGTACACCGCCTCGACGACCTCGGACATCTACAACCAGACCCCGGGCGAAGTGCTCGGCAACGGCGCGGCCAATCCCGATACGTTCGGCAAGTATGACGTGTACGAAGGCTTCGCCGAGCTCAACGTGCCGATCGTTCAAGATCGTCCGTTCTTCCGTAGCCTGAACCTCGAGCTGGGCGCCCGCGAGTCGCATTACTCGACCGCCGGTTCCGCCTTCACGTGGAAGGCCGGTGGCGGCTGGGAGCCGTTCCAGGGCCTGAAGCTGCGCGGCAACTACCAGAAGGCCGTGCGTGCGCCGAACATCTCCGAGCTGTTCTCGCCGGCGGTGACCGGGCTCGACAGCCTGTCGGCCGATCCCTGCGCCGGCGCCGCGCCGACCGCCAACGCCAACCTGCGCGCGGTCTGCCTCGCCCAGGGCGCACCGGCAGCGTCGATCGGCAGCATCCTCAACCCGTCGGCCAACCAGCCGAACGTCACCACCTCGGGCAACCTGAACCTCGGCGTCGAGACGGCTCGTACCTACACCTTTGGTGCGGTGATCCAGCCTGACCGGATCCGCGGCCTGTCGTTCACCGCCGATTACTACCACATCAAGGTGACCGGTGCGATCAGCTCGCCGACGCCTGGCGACGTGATCGCGGCCTGCTTTGCCAACATCACCGCCACCAGCGCCACCGATCCGGCCTGCACCGGCATCCGCCGCAACCCGACCACGGGTTCGCTCAGCGGCAGCTCGGCCGACACCCCGGGCCTGCCCGAGCCGCTGTCGAACCTCGGCACGCTGCTGACGGACGGTATCGACCTGACCGCGAACTACCGTCGCGATCTCGGCGTCGGCATCATCAATCTGTCGTTCACCGGCAACTGGACCAACCGTTCGAAGTTCCAGGCGACCCCGACCTCGGTCGATCGTGAGTGCGTCGGCTATTACAGCGTCAACTGCGCCTCGATCCAGCCGAAGTTCTCGTGGAACCAGCGCACTACCTTCACCATCGACAAGGTCGATCTGTCGTTGCTGTGGCGCCATGTCGGCGCGGTGAACTACGAGCCGCTGCAGCTCGCCGACGACGTTGCTCAGGACGCAGCGCCGCTCGCGCAGTATCAGCACATCAAGGCGTACAACATCATCGACCTCGCGACCCGCATTCAGGCGACCGAGCACATGGAGTTCGTGCTGACCGTGTCCAACCTGCTCGACAAGCAGCCGCCGATCGTCGGCTCGACCATCGGTGCGACCGCGTTCAACAGCGGCAACACCTATCCGTCGACCTACGACGTGCTGGGCCGCCGCTACGCGGTGTCGGTGAAGCTCGACTTCTAAGACCGACCAGACGACAAGAAGATGGGGCGGCTTCCTTGCGGAGGCCGCCCCTTTTTTGTGCTCACTCCACCGCCAGCGCCAGCTTGCCGTCGCCCTCGTCGACCTTGACGGTGCTGCCGTCCTTGACCTCGCCGCGCAGGATCAGCTCGGCGAGCGGGTCCTGGAGGTGGCGCTGTACCGCGCGGCGCAGCGGCCGGGCGCCGTAGACGGGGTCGTAGCCGACCCGGCCGAGCCAGGCGCGCGCGGCGTCGGTAAGATCGAGCGTGATCTTGCGATCGGCGAGCAGCTTGGCGACGCGGCCGACCTGGATGTCGACGATCGGCGCCATGTGCGCCTGCCCCAGCCGGTGGAACAGGATGATCTCGTCCAATCGATTGAGGAACTCGGGCCGGAAATGGCCGCGGACGATCTCCATCACCTGCGGCTCGACGCTCGCGACATCGTCGCCGTCAGCGACATTGGCGAGATACTGGCTGCCAAGGTTGCTGGTGAGGATGATCAGCGTGTTGCTGAAATCCACCGTGCGGCCCTGACCGTCGGTCAGCCGCCCGTCGTCGAGCACCTGGAGGAGCACGTTGAACACGTCGCCGTGTGCCTTCTCGACCTCGTCGAACAGCACCACCTGATACGGCCGGCGCCGCACCGCCTCGGTGAGCACGCCGCCTTCCTCATAGCCGACATAGCCGGGAGGAGCGCCGATCAGCCGGGCGACGGCATGCTTCTCCATGAACTCGCTCATGTCGATGCGGACCATCGCGCTGGGATCGTCGAACAGGAATTCGGCAAGCGCCTTGGTCAGCTCGGTCTTGCCGACGCCGGTCGGGCCAAGGAACAGGAACGAGCCGAGCGGCCGGTTCGGATCCTGCAGGCCGGCGCGCGCGCGGCGCACCGCGGTGGAGACGGCGCGGACCGCATCGGCCTGGCCGATCACCCGCTTGCCGATCACCTCTTCCATCCGCAGCAGTTTCTCGCGCTCGCCCTGGAGCATGCGATCGACCGGGATGCCGGTCCAGCGGCTGACGACGCCGGCGATGTCGTCGGCGGTGACCTCCTCGCGCAGCATCGCGCCCTTGGTGGCGCCGGCGGCCTCCTCGAGCTGCTTGGCGAGCTGGGGGATGGTGCCATAGGACAGCTCGCCGGCGCGGGCGAGATCGCCGTTGCGCTGCGCCTGGTCGAGCTCGATGCGCGCGGCCTCTAGCTGTTCCTTGATCCGCGATTCGCCGGCGATCTTGTCCTTCTCGCCCTTCCAGCGCGTGGTCAGCTCGGCGGACTGCTGCTCAAGGTTGGCGAGATCCTCCTCCAGCGTTTCCAGCCGGTCGCGTGACGCCTCGTCGCTCTCGCGGCGCAGCGCCTCGCGCTCGATCTTGAGCTGGATGATGCGGCGATCGAGCGATTCGATCTCCTCGGGCTTGCTTTCCACCTCCATGCGGATCCGGCTCGCCGCCTCGTCCATCAGGTCGATCGCCTTGTCGGGGAGGAAGCGGTCGGTGATGTAGCGGTTCGACAGGGTAGCGGCCTGGACCAGCGCGCTGTCGGTGATGCGCACGCCGTGGTGGAGCTCGTATTTCTCCTTGAGCCCGCGCAGGATCGAGATCGTGTCCTCGACCGTCGGCTCGCCGACGAACACCGGCTGGAACCGGCGCTGGAGCGCGGGGTCCTTCTCGACATATTTGCGATATTCATCCAGCGTGGTCGCGCCGACGCAATGCAGCTCGCCGCGGGCAAGCGCGGGCTTCAGCAGGTTGCCGGCATCCATCGCGCCTTCGGATTTGCCGGCGCCGATCAGCTGGTGCATCTCGTCGATGAACAGGATGATGTCGCCGTCGGCGGCCTTGACCTCGTCGAGCACGCCCTTGAGGCGCTCCTCGAACTCGCCACGATATTTGGCGCCGGCGATCAGCGCGCCAAGATCGAGCGACATCAGGCGACGGTTCTTGAGCGTATCGGGCACGTCGCCATTGGCGATGCGCAGCGCCAGGCCCTCGGCAATTGCGGTCTTGCCGACGCCGGGTTCGCCGATCAGCGCCGGATTGTTCTTGGTGCGGCGAGCGAGGATCTGGATGGTGCGGCGGATCTCCTCGTCGCGGCCGATCACCGGATCAAGCTTGCCGTCGCGCGCCGCCTCGGTGAGGTCACGCGCGAACTTCTTGAGCGCATCATAGCGGTCCTCGGCGCCCGCGGTGTCGGCGGTGCGGCCCTGGCGCAGGCCGTTGATCGCGGTGTTGAGCCCCTCGGGGGTGACCCCGGCGGCCTTGAGCGCCTTGCCCGCGGCGGTGTTGAGCGACAGCGCGAGCGCGACCAGCAGACGCTCGACGGTGACGAAGCTGTCGCCGGCCTTTTGCGCGATCTGCTCGGCCTGGTCGAGCACGCGGACCGCATCATTGTCGATGCCGGGGGTCTGCTGCGCGCCCGATCCCGACACGGCGGGGATCTTGGCAAGCGCGAGATCGGTCTCGCTGGCCGCACGCTTGGCGTCGCCGCCGGCCGCCTGGATCAGACCCGCAGCCATGCCCTGCTCGTCCTCGAGCAGGGCTTTCAGGAAATGTTCGGGAGCGATGCGCTGGTGGTTCATGCGGATCGCGACGGTCTGCGCCGATTGCAGGAAGCCCTTGGCGCGGTCGGTGAATTTGTCGAGGTTCATGGATGATCCCTGCTTACTTGACGCCAAGGTGGGTGTGATATTCAGGCAACACAAGGGGTGACAAGTTGAGGAAGTTGAGAGCCTCAACCGGTTTCGCTCTCTCGTACGTCATCGGCTGCGAGCGTGGCTTTTGCGCACGGGCTATCCTCCGTTCGTCATCCCGGGCGTGACCCGGGATCCAGGGCCGCGACGGCGGCGCCTGTGGCGCTGGATCCCGGCGTTCACCGGTTGACGGAAGGAAGTAACCGCTTTGTCTTTCATGTCTCCTCCGCGGCCCGATCCAACCACAGGTGGCAAACTGTAGGACAGTGAAATGTTGCGACGCAGGCAGTTGGCAGCTTGCGAAACGCTGGCTAGCCTGACGCCAACACGTTCGGGGACATTCAACAACATGACGATCAAGATGGTTACGCTGCTGGGCAGCGCCGCACTGATGGCGCTGGCCGCGCCGCTGGCCGCGCAGACTGCCCGCCCGGTGCCCGCACCGGCGCCGGTGGCCGATCTGGTCCGTGCGGTGGACATCCCCTATCAGCAGTTCACGCTCAAGAACGGGTTGCGCGTGGTGGTCACCACCGATCGCAAGGCGCCGGTGGTGGCGGTGAGCGTCTGGTATGACGTCGGCTCCAAGTCGGAGCCCAGAGGCAAGACCGGCTTTGCGCATCTCTTCGAGCATCTGATGTTCAACGGCAGCGAGAATGCACCGGGCGACTTCTTCGATCCGTTGAAGACGATCGGCGCGACCGATCTCAACGGCACCACTTATTACGACCGCACCAACTATTTCGAGACGGTGCCGACCGCGGCGATCGACCGGGCGCTGTTCCTCGAAAGCGACCGAATGGGCTATCTCACCGGCGCGATCAGCCAGGCGGTGCTCGACGAGCAGCGCGGCGTCGTCCAGAACGAGAAGCGCCAGGGCGACAACCAGCCTTATGGCCTGATCCGCTACAAGATCACCGAGGGGCTGTTCCCGGCCGATCATCCTTATGGCCATGACACGATCGGCTCGATGGCCGATCTCGACGCCGCCAGCCTCGACACGGTGAAGGGCTGGTTCCACGATCACTACGGACCCAACAATGCGGTGCTGGTGCTGGCCGGCGACATCGATGTCGCGACCGCCAAGCCGCTGGTGGAGAAGTATTTCGGCGGCATCGCGCGCGGGCCGCAGGGCGTGACCCGGCCGGCGCCGGTGCCGACGCTGCCCACCGCGGTCAACGAAACGATGAAGGACCGCGTCGCCGCGGTGATGATCAGCCGCAACTGGGCGGTGCCGGGGCTCAACGACAAGGATGCGCCGGCGCTCGACGTCGCCGCCGGGGTGCTCGGCGGGCTCGACAGCTCGCGGCTCGACAACATCCTGGTCAAGCAGGAGAAGCTCGCGGTCAACGTCTCGGCCCGCAACAGCAGCTTCGCGCAGGTCGGCACCTTCCAGATCCGCGCGGTCGTGCGGCCGGGGGTGGACCCGGCGGTGGTGACGCGGCGGATCGACGAGATCGTCGCCGATTTCCTCAAGAACGGCCCCACCGCGGACGAGGTGTCGCGGGTCGCGACGGTGAATGCCACGGGCACGATCGCGGGGCTTGAATCGGTCGGCGGGTTCGGCGGCAAGGCGGTCGCACTCGCCGAGGGCGCGCTCTACTCCAACGATCCGGGCTTCTACAAGAAGCAGCTGCAGGCGCTGGCGGCGCAGACCCCGGCGAGCGTCAAGGCGGCGGCGGACCATTGGCTGTCGCGCCCCGCCTATACGCTGAACGTGGTGCCCGGCGCGCGCGATGCCTATGCCGAGGCGGTGGTGCCGGCGAAGAAGGATGTGGTCGCGGCGCCCGAGATGCCGGCCAAGGGCACCCGCGGGCCGCTGCCCGCCGTCGCCAAGGTCGCCGGGCTGAGCTTCCCGACGGTGCAGCGGACGCGGCTCTCCAACGGCATCGAGCTCGTCTATGCGCAGCGCACCGCGGTGCCGATCACCCAGATGGTGCTGAGCTTCGACGCCGGCGTCGCCGCCGATGTCGCGGGCAAGATCGGCACGCAGCAACTGGCGCTGGCCATGCTCGACGAGGGAACGACGACGCGCAGCTCGACCGCGATCGCCGAGGCGCGCGAACGGCTCGGCGCGCAGATCGGCGGCGGCTCAAGCGCCGATCGCACGAACGTGTCGTTCCAGGTGCCGAGCGTCAACCTCGCCGCAGGGCTCGACCTGTTCGCCGATGTGGTGCGCCATCCCGCCTTTGCCGAGGCCGAGGTGGCACGGCTCAAGAACCAGCAGCTGGCCGGCATCCAGCAGGAGCTGACCAACCCGGCGGGGCTCGCCGGGCGGGTGATGCCGCCGCTGCTGTATGGCGCGACCTCGCCCTATGCCAAGGCACAGGGCGGCGGCGACCCGCGCGCGGTGGCGGCGCTGACGCGGGCCGACCTGGTCGCATTCCAGCAGGCGTGGTTCCGGCCCGACAAGGCGAAGGTGTTCGTCACCTCCGATCGGCCGCTGGCCGAGGTCAAGGCGGCGCTCGACGCGGCGTTCGGCGACTGGATGCCGGTGGGGCCTGCCGGCACCAAGAGCTTCGCCGCCGGCACCCCCGCGGGCGCGCGTATCGTGCTGATCGATCGGCCGGATTCGCCGCAGTCGCTGATCGTCGGCGGTATTCCGACCCGGCTGGTGGGGACGCAGGACCTGCTGCCGATCCTCACCGCCAACGATGCGCTCGGCGGCAGCTTCCTGTCGCGGCTCAACATGGATCTGCGCGAGAGCAAGCATTGGTCCTATGGCGTCGGCGGCGGCTTCCGGGTGGCGGCCTATTCGACGCCTTATTCGATCAGCGCGCCGGTGCAGGCCGACCAGACCGGGCCGTCGCTAGCGGCGATGCGCAGCGACATGAGCGACTTCCTGACCAAGCAGCCGATGACGCAGGTGGAGTTCGATCGCGCGATCAACGGCGCGGTGCGTGCGCTGCCCGGCCAGTTCGAGACGGCCGAGGCGGTGCTGGGCGCGATGCAGCAGAACGACCTGCTGCATCGCCCGGATGATTATTATGCGACGATCACCCGGCGCTACCAGGGCTTCACCCTGCCGCAGCTCAACGCCGCCATCCAGGGCGCGCTCGATCCTGCCAGGTCCGTCTGGGTGGTGGTGGGCGATGCCGCCAAGGTGAAGCCGCAGCTTGACACCCTCGGCTTGCCGGTCGAGGTCGTCGCGGCGTCGGCGGTTGCCGGGAACGGAAGCGGCGCGCAGTGATTTGTCTCGTCACGAGAGCATTGGGAGAGTGAGCATGGCGGATATCGACGGCAGCTGGGACGCCACGGTGAAGTCGCCGCTGGGTGACCAGAACATGAACCTGACCATCCAGACCGACGGCGGCAGCTTCAGCGGCACCGCGTCGGGCGCGATGGGGTCGAGCGACATCTCGGGCGATGCCAGCGGCAACACCATCAGCTGGAAGCAGCAGATGACCTCGCCGATGCCAATGACGCTCGACATCGAGGTGACCGCCGAGGGCGACACGCTGACCGGCACGGTGGGCGCCGGCGCGTTCGGCAGCTTCCCGCTGTCCGGCACCCGTACCGCCTGAGCGGCAAGTACCGGCGCGCATGATCAGGCGGCCCGTCTCCCCGGTGGAGGCGGGCCGCTTTGCGTTGGCGGCTGTGCCGATGCGGTGGCGATGAGGCGCGGCACGGGCCCGGACCGGCGCGCGCTGGCGGCGACGATCGCCGCGCATGTGATCGTCGCGGCGCTGCTGCTGACGGGGCGTACGCCGCCGCCGCCGCCCGTGGCCGAGGCCCCGCCGCTGGCGCTGTTCGACATCCGGCCGCCACCACCGCCGCCGCCGCCGGCACCCGTCCCGCCGGTC